>NZ_AYWC01000017.1:0-82096 GCF_000502615.1 Mesorhizobium sp. LNJC405B00
GATCCCCGAACCGAGAACGATTATCGTCACCCTCGGGGGTTTGCCAGGCGCGGAGATGAGCATCGTTGGCGTCGATCTCCCCGCCGATCGCTCCTTTGCAGTCCAGGTCGAACCCGACCGGCTGAAGATGCTGAAGGTTTTCGTGCGCCTGCCCGCCGACCAGATTCATGGCCAGGCGCAGACCTTCACATTCCGGGTCGAAGACAAGGTCAGCTTCGAGTCCAACGAATACACCGCCACCTTCAACTCGCCGGAGATCGCCAGATGAACGCCACCACGCGAAACCCCCGCGAGTTCACCGGCAGGCACATGTTGGCCACCATCCTTGCCTTTTTCGGCGTGGTCATCGCGGTCAATCTGACGATGGCGACGCTTGCCAACACAAGCTGGACCGGCCTTGTCGTCGAAAATACCTATGTGGCGAGCCAACAATTCAACAAGAAGGCCGAGGAAGGCCGTGCGCAGGCAGCGCTTGGCTGGACCGGCCAGTTGACCATCGCATGGGGCGAAGTCCGCTATTGCATCATCGACGCCGCGGGCAAACCGGTTTCCCTGCATGGCGTGAAGGTGCTGTTTCGCCATCCGGCTTACGAGAAAGAGGATGAGTCCGTCACGCTCGCCCTGGTCTCTGGCCAGGAGTTTGCAGCACCACACGTGCCAAGGGATGGTGTCTGGATCATCGAAATAGACGCCGATGCCGGCCTGGCAAGACCTTATCGCGACGTGCGCAGGGTCATGATTTCCAATGGAGCGCTAAAATGAGCTGCTGTGCACCGAGCGCGGAAGTCGCGCTGGATCTTGTCAGCGGCACCTCGGTCCTGCCCTCCAGCCAGGAAATCAGGCTGGCGAGCCGATCGCTTGGCGACGACCTTCATCAGACCGACCTTTCGGTGCCGACCGTTCACTGCGGCGCCTGCATCCAGACCATAGAGACGGCGTTGGGAAAGCTCAATCACGTCCAGGCCGCCCGCGTCAACCTTTCAACGAAGCGGGTCTCGGTCCAGTGGCGCGGCGATGAGGTTCCACCATTGGTCGCAGTGCTCGGGCGCCTGGGCTACCAGGCACATCTGTTCGAAGCCGACACCGATGCGAAGGACAGGACGTTATCGGAGCTCATCCGCGCCGTCGCCGTTGCCGGCTTTGCGGCGGGCAACATCATGCTGCTCTCGGTATCGGTCTGGTCCGGCGCCGAAGGCGCCACCCGCGATTTGTTCCACTGGGTCTCGGCGCTCATCGCCATTCCCGCCCTCGCCTTTGCCGGCGGCATCTTCTTCCGGTCGGCCTGGACTGCGCTGCGCCACGGCCGCATGAACATGGACGTGCCGATCGCCGTCGGCGTGTCGCTGGCCTACGCCATGAGCCTCTATGAGACGATCACCCATGGCGACCACGCCTATTTCGACGCGTCGGTATCGCTGCTGTTCTTCCTNCATGAGCCTCTATGAGACGATCACCCATGGCGACCACGCCTATTTCGACGCGTCGGTATCGCTGCTGTTCTTCCTGTTGATCGGCCGCACGCTCGATCACGTGATGCGCGAACGCGCCCGCACCGCTGTGAAGAGCCTGTCACAATTGGCCGCACGCGGTGCCATGGTGCTGCGCGGCGATGGCGCTCGGGACTATCTGCCGGTGGGCGAGATCGAACCGGGCATGATGTTGCTGATCGCCGCCGGCGAAAGGATCCCCGTCGATGGCAAGATCGCGCGCGGGACATCGGACGTCGACTGCTCCCTGGTCTCCGGCGAGAGCACGCCCAGTAGCGTGGCGCCGGAAGACACCGTGCAGGCCGGGGTCCTCAACCTCACCGGTCCGCTGACGATTGAGGCGACAGCGGCCGCCAAGGATTCGTTCCTGGCGGAAATGGTTCGGTTGATGGAGGCCGCCGAAGGTGGTCGCGCCCGATATCGCCGTATCGCCGACCGCGTGTCGGCACTCTACGCGCCCGTGGTTCATCTCACCGCCTTGGCAACCTTCCTGGGCTGGATGGCGGCGACCGGCGACTGGCATCGGGCGATGACGATTGCCATCGCTGTTCTCATCATCACATGCCCCTGCGCGCTTGGCCTCGCCGTCCCAATCGTTCAGGTGGTCGCCGCGCGGCGCCTGTTTGAGAATGGCATCATGGTCAAGGACGGCTCGGCCATGGAGCGCCTGGCAGCGATCGATACAGCCGTGTTCGACAAGACCGGCACGCTCACGCTTGGCCAGCCCAGGCTCGTCAACACGTCGTCGATCGATCCCGCCATGCTGGCAATCGCTGCCGACCTGGCCGCGCATTCGCGTCATCCATATTCAAAGGCCATTGCCGGCTTTGCCGTCAGCAGCAGCCAGCACAAATTCGACGCGGTGACCGAGCACCCGGGTTTCGGGATCGAAGCCACCGCCGCCGGTATCACCTGGCGGCTGGGTCGACGCGGATGGGCTGGTTGGAAGGCGCGAACCGGCGGCGAAGGCAAACATGGCTACGGCGGAACAGTGCTGACGAAAAACGGCATGATTGTCGCGTCCTTCGTTTTCGAAGATGCGCTACGCCTCGACACCAGGGCAGCGATCGATCAACTGCGCAACGCTGGTATGTGCGTGGAAATGCTGTCGGGCGATACCGCGAAAGCCTGCGCCGAGNACGAGGACCCCCACCCCGATCCGCTTCGCGGATCGACCCTCCCCACAAGGGGGAGGGTAAAAGGTGAGGATAGCCCCTCAGAACTCAATCCCCTGCTGTGCCTTCACGCCGGCCGAAAAATGATGCTTGGTCACGCCCATCTCCGTCACCAGATCCGCCGCCTCGACCAGCGCCGGCTTGGCGTTGCGGCCGGTGACGACGACATGCAGACCTTCGCGCCGCGCTTTCAGCGCCGCCACCACTCGGTCGAGATCGAGATAGTCGTAGCGTAGCGCGATGTTCAGTTCGTCCAGCACGACGAGGCTGATCGAGGGATCGGCGATCAGCTCCAGCGCCTTGGCCCAGGCGGCTTCGGCCGCCGCAATGTCGCGCTTCAGATCCTGCGTCTCCCAAGTGAAACCCTCGCCCATCGTGTGCCAGACGACGCGGCCGCCAAACGCCGCGAAGGCATCCTTCTCGCCGGTGTGCCATTTGCCCTTGATGAACTGGACGATTCCGACGCGCTTGCCATAGCCGAGCATGCGCAGCGCCAGCCCGAAGGCAGCCGTGGTCTTGCCCTTGCCGGGTCCGGTGTTGACGATCAGCAGCCCCTTCTCGACCGTCTTTTCCGCGACCTCGGCGTCCTGCACCGCCTTGCGCTTGGCCATCTTGGCGCGATGGCGCTCTTCGTCTTTTGCGTCGATGTCAGTCATTATTTCACCTTGAGCGGCAGCCCCGCCACCATCAGAAGCACCATATCAGCTACCACCGCGATCTGCTGGTTGAGCCGGCCGGCGGCATCGCGGAACCGGCGTGCCAGCGCATTGTCGGGCACAATGCCTTGTCCGACTTCGTTGGAGACCACGAACCACGGTCCGCGCGGCCGCGAAAGCACATCGGCCAGCCGTCGGCACTCCCCCTCTAGATCATGATCGGCCAGCATATGATTGGTCAGCCAAAGCGTCAGGCAGTCGACAAGCACCGGCTGGTTATCCGGCAATGCCTCGAGCGCACCTGCAAGATCAAGCGGAGCATCGATGGTCGCCCATCCCTCGCCGCGGCGCGAGCGGTGTTGCGCGATGCGCTCGCGCATTTCGCCGTCATAGGCTTGCGCGGTGGCGATATAGGCCCATGGCGGCGGCAACGCCGTCGCCAAAGTTTCGGCATGCGCGCTCTTGCCGGAGCGCGCACCGCCGATGATGAAGGTCAAACTGCGATCAGGCAAAGCTGTCGCGCAGGCTGGTCGCGGTGCCGGTGAAGCGCGAGTGCACTATGCCGACAACTGCGCCGAGCACCAGCCAGAACACCAGATTGGTCAGCGTCACCGCCACCACGAACTGATGATGCAGGCCCTCCGGGATCGGCGTTACGAAACTGTCAGGCTGCGGCGCGCCGACAATATGCGGGGCGACGATCAGGAGGACGGCGAGCACGGTCAGGGGCGCCGACGTGCGGAAGGTAATAAGGGCAAGGCCGATCGCGGTTGCCACCACCGTTGCCCACCACCAGATCTGGCGCTGTATGAGATCGGCCGCGGGCATTGCCGGCAGTTCCGGCGGCAGGCCGAGTCCCGGCGCCAGCGTGAACACGGCAAAGCCCGCCAGACCCCAGAACACGCCCTGGCGCCAGCTGCCGATGCCGCCGGCGAACTCGGAAACCGCCACCAGGACCAGCGCGAAGCCGATGCCGGTGACGATATTGGCGACGACACTGAAGGCGAAACGCTCGAAGCCGTCGGCCGGCGCCCAGCCTTCGTCCTCCGCCGGCGCGGCTGCTTCAGCCGGTGCTGCGCTGCTCACCGCATTTTCCGCCGGCGCGGCGGTGCTCATGGCATCGGGGTCCGCAGCGTTGGCGGCGGGCGCCGCGGCATGCTGATGCTCATGGCCGCCACCAGCCTTTTCGTAGACCTCCGCCTTGAGGATCAGCGGCACGGTGGCGTAGGCCTGCATGCAGGCGAGAGCGACACCGGCCACGAGCCCTGCGATCGCCGCGATGAACACGACGTTGCGAAACAGGTTCATGATGTCAGATCCTCGTCAGTGGCAGGGAAACGCCATCGAATGGCGATAGTCGTGCGCCGCATTGTGGACCGCATCGATGTGCGAGAAACCGACAACGCCGACGACGAAAATGCCCAGAAACGCGCTAAGCACGAGCTGCATGAAGCGCGACTGCGAGGAGACGGAAGCGCCGAGGGAGACGGAAGCGGTATTCATATCTTGTCCTTTCGCCCTCCACCCGAGGGCATCGAAGTCAGTTCCCTGTCGCCGGCAGGTCTCCTGGCTCGCGGATCAGCGCCCTTCCCCACCTTCCCGAAGAAAAAATCCCCAGTGGCTTGGAGAGGACTACCGCACACAGTTGCGGGGGCAGCCATGGCATTGGGCAACAAGTCAGCCCTCACCGCATTCCCTCTTGGTCCCTAACGGAACCGACGACATGCATGACTATAGGCTGAAACGGTCGCATCCGGCAAACCAAATTCCGCCGGCCAACAGCGCGAATGCGCCATGCGGCGTTACGGGTTCAACGCGGTGATCCGCTCGGCAACCAGCCGCTGCAGCCGCCACAGATGGCGATCGTGAATGCCGCGCTCTTCAAGGTTTTTCACCGTGTTGTAGAGATAGTCGGCGCCCGACCCCCAGTGCCCGCAGGACGTTGCCAGCCTTTCGACGACCTTGCCCTCGTCGAGCGGTCCGGAATAGGTCAGGCCGTTGCGGTTGATGACGAAGGCCAATGCCCTGAGCGGTCCGGCCTCGCTTGCAAGCTTGAGCATGCGCGGCCGGTAGCTTGTCGGCTTCAGCGTGACTTCGCGCCGGAAAAGCCGGCCCAACTGCTCGCGCCGGTTATTGCCGGTCAGCCGAAAGGCGACGCCCTTGCATTGTCCGCCACGGTCCAGCGCCATCATCAGGCCGGGGCTGTCCTTGGTGCCGCGCCAGCGCGTCATGTTCATGCAAAAGGACCGATGCCAGCCGCGCGCCAGCGCAACGCGGTCCTCGACATAATCTATTTCCGGTTTCCAGATCAGCGATCCATAGCCGAACAGCCATAGCGGTTCGCTGTCCGGGAGTTCGACCTGCAATTCATCCAGCAGCGCGTCATAGTCGGCTTCATCGAGATGCATCGCGTCCGGATCCGGCCCGGGGTCCCTGATCTCGCGCCAGCAGCGCGCGACCAGCTCCGGCGTAAGCGACATCTGTCGTGCGGCCACTTCCGAATCCCCCCAATTTCCGAATGTCCCGTGTCCACGACATGATTATGCGCCGCGCCTGCAACCGGCAATGCGGCACTCTGATTGACAAACGATTTGCCGGGGTGTCGGCTGACGCTTCATAGGAAGCCAGCCATGCATCCCAGCCCGAGCGAGCGCGACCCCTATAACGGCCTGAGCCGGGCCGAACCGACGCTACCGTCGTCGGCCTATTGGGATAGCGAGGCTTACCAGCGCGATCTCGACGCCATCTGGCACAAAAGCTGGCTGCTCGTCTGCCGCGAGGCCGACCTCGCCCAGCCGCTGGCGTTCCGGACATTCCGCGTCGGCACGCAGGAAATCGTCATTCTGCGGGACGAGACCGGCGAGTTGCGCGCCTTCCACAACACTTGCCGGCATCGCGGCTCGCAGCTTTGCCAGAAAAGCGAGGGCCGGCTGAAAGCGCGGCTCATCACGTGCCCCTACCACGCCTGGTCCTACTCGCTGCGCGGCGATCTCGTGCGCGTTCCCTCGAAATCGCTGCCAGATGGTTTCGACAAGGCAGATCATCCGCTCTACCGGGTGGCGCTGTCGGTGTGGCGCGGCTTTGTCTTTGTGAACCTTCAGCAGGCTGCGGCCGGCTCCGCCGGGACCTCCTTCGATCCCGCATCCGGCGACCTCGCCAACTGGCCGCTGGAAACGCTGGTATCAGGCCATGTCCTGCGCAAGGTGATGAACTGCAACTGGAAGATCTTCTGGGAAAACTTCAACGAGTGCCTGCATTGCCCGGGCGTCCACAAGGACCTGTCTCGGCTGGTGCCGATATACGGCCGCGGCCTGATGAGCCGGCACGACGACCCCGACTGGGTCCGCCATGCCGACAATGACGCGCCGGAGTTTTCGGGTCGCCTGCGCGCCGGCGCCGAGACCTGGTCGCGCGACGGACATGCCCATGGCCCGGTCTTCCCGGGTCTGACGGCGGCCGAGCGCGCGGCCGGACAGACCTATGCCACCAACCTGCCCTCGATGTTCATCGTTGGCCATGTCGACTATATCAGAACGGTGCGGCTGGTGCCGCTCGGCCCGGACCAGACCGAGCTGACCGCCGAATGGCTGTTCGCGCCCGAGGCGCTGGCTGAGACCGACGTCGACAATGTCGTCGCCTTCGGCACCCAGGTGCTGGAGGAGGATGCCGCGATCTGCGAGATCAACCAGAAAGGCCTGCGCTCGATGCGGCACCGGGCCGGCGTGCTGATGCCGGAGGAGTATGATCTGCACCGCTTCCACAACTGGGTGCGCGAGCGGCATGCTGCACTTGAGGCAACCGCCTGATCGGCGACTAAAGCGACTTCGGCAGATAGCGCCAGGTGATAAAGCCGCAAACCGCGGCCAGAATGCCCAGCGTCACGAACACCGAGCCGAGGCCGAAAAACGCCAGCACCACCGAATAAACCAGCGGCGGCGTCAGTTCGGAAAAGTCGAGATAGGTGCGGTAGACCGCGGCCATCTGCGCCCGCTCATAGGACCGCACCGAGCGCATGAAGGCGGTCGAGCCCAGTGCATCGAGCGCGATGGTGAAGAAGGCGCCGCAGAGCAGGAAAAAGCCCGTAAGCAGCGGCGCGGTAGTGCCGACCGCGCCCGCCGCAAGCAGCGTCGCCGACATCGCGAAATAGGCGAAGGTCATGGTGCGCCGGCCGCCGAAGCGTTTTCCCGCTTTGCCCCAGAAGATCGCCATGAACAACAGCGCATTGCCGGCCGAAACCAGCAGGCCGCCGGCAAGCTTGCCCTCGCCGGTAATCACCATGAACAGCGGCCCGTAGACGAAGAACGTCGTCCAGAAGCAGGAGCGGCCGAAGGCGATCAGCCAGGCCAGCCTGAGCCTGGGTTGTGCTACGAAGCGGCCGATATTGGCCAGCGGATTGGCCGGCCGTGTCTTGCCCGGCCGGATCGACCGGTTGTCGCCCAGCCTGTAGGTCCAGAACAGCGCCAGCAAGGCCAACGCAAACACCGCGACCGCGCCATGCGCGGCATAGATGCCGTAGCGTGTGTAGAGGAAGATGCCGAGTGTCGGCCCGCCGGTCCAGGCCAGCATCGACCACGCCATGCGCAGCGATTCGGCATGCATGAAATCGGTCTTGCGGATGTGATCCATGATGTAGAGGTTGAGCGTGATCGACAGCGCGCTCGCCCCCATGACGCGGCACAGCATGCCTGTCAGTTGCCCGGCAAGCGTGTGGGTGACGAAGAACAGCGAGCCTATCGCCAGCAGGCAGGCGCCGGCGGTATAGACCCAGCGCCGGGCAAACCTGCGGATCAACATCGGCATGAACAAGGTCACCGACAGGCCGAGCAGCGCCACGATGGTGTAGAGGATCGAGACGATCTGCTCGTTGTGCAGAATCTCATAGGCCTGGATCGGGATGACGCTCGATACCGTGGCGCGGGCGAAGGATTCGACCGCATAGAGCGAGGCGAAGGTGCGCCCATCCGCCGGACGCAGGGCCGGAAGCCAGATCGGATGGCGCACATGGGTGGACATTTGATCCCCAAATCAGACTCGCAGCCCAAATCTGCGCTGGCGCTTCCTCCGCCGGTAACAGGAAACCGACCCCTTCCCGGCAAAAAGCAAATTCGGCCAAAGGCTTTCCGGCTCTGGCCTAAAGCGCCGCCCGATGCAGCTGCACGGCATGACCCGGAGCGTAGAGGGCGGCCTTCTTTTGTCCGGTGCAACCGTGATAGTCGTCTTTGGGGCTGAATCAGATCGCGAGACCATGAGCATCCATACCGCACCCCCTGGAGATCAACTGAAGCGAGATCAACCGAAGCGCATCGTCGCCATCGATGTCGTACGCGGCATCGCGCTGATCGCCATGGCGAGCTACCACTTCACCTGGGATCTCGAAAATTTCCACTACACCGACCCCGGCCTCACCGCCGTCGGCTGGTGGAAGATCTATGCGCGCTGCATCGCCTCGACCTTCCTGTTCCTGGTCGGCGTCAGCCTGTTTCTCGCTCATGGCAGGCAGATCCGCTGGACCGGCTTCTGGAAACGTTTTGCCATGGTCGCCGTCGCGGCCGCCGCTATATCGGCGGTCACGTACTTCATCACGCCGGACAGCTTCATCTTCTTCGGCATCCTGCATCAGGTCGCGCTGGCCAGCTTGCTCGGCCTTTTGTTTCTGCGGCTGCCTTCCTGGCTGACGCTGGTCGTGGCGGCGGTGGTGATCGCAGTCCCCCTCTATCTCCGATCCGAAGCCTTCGATCATCCGGCGCTGTGGTGGGTCGGCCTGTCGGCGATCAACCCGCGCTCCAATGATTACGTGCCGCTGTTTCCCTGGTTCGGCGCCGTGCTTCTCGGCATCGCCGCGGCAAAGTTTGCGTCCACCACTGGCCTGCTGGCGCGGCTGGCCACGCTGGGATCAGGAAGCTGGACCAGGCCGCTCACCTTCATCGGCCGCCACAGCCTGGCTTTCTACCTGATCCACCAGCCGCTGCTGTTCGGCTGCGTCTGGCTGTTCTCGCAGATTGCGCCGGCGCCCGTCGAAACAAGGGAAGTGATCTTCCTCAAGGAATGCCAGGTATCTTGCGAACAGCAGCGCGACACGGAGTTCTGCACCAGCTATTGTGTGTGCATGCTGGACACGCTGCAAAGCGAAGCGGCATTCGACCGGCTCTACAATGGCGACCAGACCCCGGAGTTCAAAGCGCATCTCGGTGAACTCGCCGGCATCTGCACCGCAAGGACGGAGGAGAGTCCGATGACGCAGGGAGGGCAACAATGACTGACAAGCTGGCAAAACCCCGGCTGGCAAAACCCGATCTACCGAGACCACGGCTGATCCCGTGGCCGCCGGTGATCTACATCGCCGCCATCGCCATCAGCATCGTGCTCGGCCTGTTCTATCCGCTGCCCTGGATCGGCGACCTCTTGGGCGACCTTTTGTTTGCCGCCGGCTTTGTGGTGCTGTTTGCCGTCGCAGCCCTCTGGTTCACCGCTATCCGCACCATGATCCGGGCCAAAACGACGATGAACCCCAATGGCGTGCCGGAGCATCTGGTGACGTCTGGCCCGTTCGGCGTCACGCGCAACCCGATGTATCTGGCCAACACGCTGCTTTTGATCGGCGTTGCCTTCGTCTCGGGGATCGTATGGTTCCTGCCGCTGGCTTTGATCGCGGCATTTGCAACGCAGAAGGTCGCCATCGAGAGCGAGGAGAAGGTGCTGTTCGCCAAATTCGGCAAGAAGTACCGCGACTATGCGAAGCGGGTCAGGCGCTGGATCTGAGGCGACGTGGCAGGGGTGTATACCTTGGCGATTAGCTGGCGCATCCGTCTCTTCGTCATCCACGGGCGGAGCAAGGAGCGTAGCGACGCAGCACAGACCCGAGGATCCATGCCGCGACTCCAGAGCGTTGCTATGGTCCAGAATTCGCTACCGCTGCACTCCACGACCGATGTCACGGAATGGATTCTAGGGTCTCCGCGATGGAGCTTCGCTCCTGCTTCGCCCTAGAATGACGAAGTGCGGAAGGGCTCCGGCTAATCGCGAACGTTTGCGACGGGCGCGCAAACGCTCGAGGGTCCGCTCAGGTATTAACCCCCAGCTCCACCAGCCGCTCAACACATGACTCCTCAGCCTGGTCGAGCTCCGCCAGCGTCTCCTCGAGATCGCGCCGCTTCTGGCGCAAATCCTCGCGCTTCTCCTCGATGCGCTTGATCATCAGCTTGAGTTGACCGACCTCGCCGGGCGGTTCCTTATACATCTGGATGATTTCGCGGATCTCGTTGATCGAGAAACCGAGCCGTTTCCCGCGCATGATCTGACGGATCAGATGCCGGTCCGACGGACGAAACAGCCTTGTGCGGCCACGCCGCACCGGTTGCACCAGCCCCTCATCCTCGTAGAAGCGCAGCGTCCGCGTCGACACGTCGAATTCGCGGGTCAGTTCGGTGATCGAATAATATTCCCGCATCTTTGCTCCAAATGTCGGAACATCGGAAAACGCCGGTCGCCCGGGATTTCCAACGCATTCCGATCAACCCCGTTCCAAGCCGGACTCGGCATGGAACCCCGCGCAAGCCTCGCACCACATTTACGTAAAAGTCAATTGAACCCGCAACGCCTCTTTCTCAAGGGATAGCGAACCACCAGGTGGCCAGCCCGAGGAAGGCAAAGAAGCCAACGACGTCGGTGACGGTGGTGACGAAAACCGCCGACGCCACCGCCGGGTCGATCTTGAACCGGTCGAGCAATAGCGGGATCAGGATACCGGCAAGGGCTGCCACGAACATGTTGATGATCATCGCCGCCGCTATGATGCCGCCCAGATTGGCATCGCGGAACCAGACGGCCGCGACGATGCCGATCAGCACGGCGAAGATGATGCCGTTGATGGAACCCACGCCCATTTCGCGGCGGATGATGCGGCCGGCATTGTAGATGTCGAGATCCCTGGTCGCCAGCGCGCGCACCGTGACGGTCATGGTCTGCGAGCCGGCATTGCCGCCCATGCCGGCCACGATCGGCATCAGCACGGCCAGTGCCACAATATGCTCGATGGTGCGGTCGAACAAGCCGATCACCGATGCCGCCAGGAACGCCGTCAACAGGTTGACCAGCAGCCAGGGAACGCGCGAGCGCGAGGTCGAAAGAATGCTGTCGGACAGCTCTTCGTCGCCGACGCCGCCCATGCGCAGCAGATCTTCCTCGGCCTCCTGCTGGATGACGTCGACGACGTCGTCGATGGTCAGCACGCCGACCAGCCGCTCGTTCTCGTCGACGACGGCGGCGGACAGAAGATCGTATTGCTCGAAGTCCCGCGCCGCCTCTTCCTGGTCCATGGTTGCCGGAATGGCGTGCCTCGTCTCGTGCATCACGTCTCCGACCTTGGTCGTGCGCTTGGTGCGCAGGATCTGGTCGAGGTCGATGGCGCCGAGCAACTTGAAGCTTGGATCGATGACGAAGATCTGGCTGAAGCGCTCGGGCAGGTTCTTGTCTTCGCGCATGTAGTCGATGGTCTGGCCTATGGTCCAGAACGGCGGCACGGCGACAAATTCGGTCTGCATGCGGCGACCGGCGGTCTCTTCCGGGTAGTCGAGCGAGCGGCGCAGCCTGATCCGCTCGGTGAACGGCAGCTGCGACAGGATCTCGTCCTGGTCTTCCTTTTCAAGGTCTTCGAGAATGTAGACCGCGTCGTCGGAATCGAGGTCCTGCATGCCCTGGGCAATTTGCTCATTGGGCATATTGTCGACGATATCGCGGCGGATCGCCTCGTCGACCTCGGTCAGCGACGAGAAGTCGAAGTCGGCGCCGAGCAGTTCGACAAGGGCGCGACGCTGTTCGGGGTGCAGGGCCTCGAGCAGATCGCCAAGTTCCGACTGGTGCAGGTCGTCGACTTCGCGCTTCAGCGTCAGCGTATCGCGATCGGCGATCGCCGCCCCGATCTGGGCGAGGAATGATGACAGAACGGCGCCGTCCTCGCCATAGATGTCGGCGTGGGCATCGTCAGCGGCTTTGGCGCCGGTCGTGTGGTCGTCCTGGCGTTCCACCAGCGGCTCCCGCCATGGGAATTTCGGAAAAGGTGCCTGTCAGGTCTAGCGCGCAACGCACGGTAATATCAAACGAAATGCGCCCCGCCCTGCATATGGGCGAGAGCGATTTCATCAGGATATGACGCCGCCCAGGATTCAGGCGGCGCGACAGCGCATGTCGCTGGGGAAAGAGCACCCCAGCACGGTTGGGGCAGAATTGTCATGATGCAGGTTCAGGCAAAGGCCGGACCCGCCCAGGCGACAACCAGAACAGCCGGAAGCCCTTGAAGATCAGGTCGCAGACGCAGAAAGCAATCGAGGAACGGCGCGTGCGCGTGGTCGTGGCCGAACGCAATCCGCTCGTGATATCGGCGCTGCGCGACATGCTGGACTGCGACGGGCGCTTCGAGCTCCTGGCCTGCGTGCAAAGCGGCAGGCATTTTCTTGAGTTGGCAGCGGAAGGCGAATTCGACGTCGCAATCATCGGGTGGAAGCTTGCCGACATGGACGGCGCCGATGTGCTGGCCGAGGTTCACAGCCGCAAGCTCGGCGTGCGCATCGCGGTGTTTTCCAACGACCACGACATCGGCATCCTGAAGCAGTGCGTGCGCCTCGGCGCCCAGGGCTACTGCTTCCAGTTCGACGATCCAGCGATCATCTTCGAGACCATCCTGGCCGTCGCGCATGGACGCATCTGCATCCCCTACATCGACATCAATAAGGTCAACGACACGCCCTTGTCGCTGCTCACCGTGCGCGAGCGCGAACTGCTGGCCGTGCTGTCCGACGGCTGGACCAATTTGCAGATCGCGACGCGTACGGGGATTTCCGAGAACACGGTGAAGTATCACCTCAAGAATCTCTACGACAAGCTCGACGTCCGCAACCGGGCGATGGCCGTCGCGCTCTATGCGCGCGAGCGGCGTACCCAGAAGCAGCCGTTCGGGTAGGAAAGCGATGAGCCGCGGGTAGGTCACCCGGGTAGGCAACCCCCACCCGCGCGCGGCAAGATGTTACCTCTTGAGGTGTTGTTGCCATTAGCCGTCGAAACGAAACTCCCCATCACCGCTTTGCTGGATCAGGAGGAGTTCGCGACATGGCCGGTTTCACCCATCTTTTCATTCCCGGACCGACCAACATTCCCGAACAGGTCCGCCAGGCGATGAACCTGCCGATGGAGGACATGCGTGCAGCATCCTTCCCCGATCTCACGCTACCGCTGTTCGAAGACATCAAGACGGTGTTCAAGAACGAGACCGGCCGCGTCTTCATCTATCCCTCCTCCGGCACCGGCGCCTGGGAAGCGGCGATGACCAATGTGCTCAGCCCCGGTGACCGCGTGCTGATGTCGCGCTTCGGCCAGTTCTCGCATCTGTGGGTCGACATGGCCGAACGGCTCGGCTTCGAGGTCGATGTCATCGACTGCGAATGGGGAACCGGCGTGCCGCTCGAGCTCTATGCCGAGCGGCTCAGGGCCGACAAGGCGCACCGCATCAAGGCAGTCTTCTGCACCCAAAACGAGACCGCGACCGGCGTGACCAGCGACGTCGCCGGCTGCCGCGCCGCGCTCGATGACGCCAACCACCCTGCTTTGCTCTTCGTCGACGGCGTCTCGTCGATCGGCTCGATCGACTTTCGCCAGGAGGAATGGGGCGTCGATTGCGCGGTCAGCGGCTCGCAGAAGGGTTTCATGCTGCCCGCCGGCCTCGGTTTCCTCTCCGTCAGCAAGAAGGCGCTGGTGGCCTCGCGGAGCGCCACCCACCGCCGCTGTTTCTTCTCCTTCGAAGATATGATCCGCGCCAACGACGCCGGCTATTTCCCTTATACGCCGGCTACTCAGCTGCTGCGCGGCCTGCGCGCCTCGCTCGACCTGATCGCCGAGGAAGGGCTGGAAAACATCTTCGCCCGTCACCATCGCCTCGCCGAAGGCGTGCGCAAGGCGGTCGACGCCTGGGGCCTGAAGCTCTGCGCCAAGACGCCTAAATGGCACTCCGACACCGTCAGCGCCATCCTGGTGCCGGACGGCGTCGACAGCGGCGATGTGGTCAAGCGCGCCTACCAGAAATACCAGACCGCGCTCGGCGGCGGCCTCAACAAGGTGATCGGCAAGGTCTTCCGCATCGGCCATCTCGGCTGGCTGAACGAGGTGATGGTGCTGGCCTCGCTCTCGGCCGCCGAAATGGCGCTGCTCGACTGCGGCGTACGGCTGGCGCCCGGCTCCGGCGTCGGCGCCGCCATCCAGCACTTCCGCGCCTCGGCCGCCGTGCCGGTCGCCGAAGCCGCCTGAGGAGCCGACAATGAGCCACACCATCAACCACCTCAAGAAATTACGGCTGCAGCGCAGCGAGCTGGCGGTTCCAGGCTCCAGCCCGGAAATGATCGACAAGGCGGCGAACAGCGCCGCCGACTTCATCTTCCTCGACATCGAGGACGCCGTTGCCCCACCCGACAAGGAGCGCGCCCGCAAGAACATCATCCAGGCGCTCAACGACATCGACTGGCGCGCCAAGGGCAAGACCGTCTCGGTGCGCATCAACGGCCTCGACACCCATTACATGTATCGCGACGTGGTCGACGTCATGGAACAGGCCGGTGACCGGCTGGACACCATTTTGGTGCCGAAGGTCGGCGTGCCGGCTGACCTCTACATGGTCGAGGCCATGGTCAACCAGATCGAGATGGCAAAGGGTTTCAGGACCCGCGTCGGCCTCGAAGCGCTGATCGAGACCGCGCTCGGCATGGCCAATGTCGAGGCGATTGCCGCGACACCCGGCCGGCTGGAAGCCATGCATTTCGGCGTCGCCGACTATGCGGCAAGCTGCAAGGCGCGCACGGTCAACATCGGCGGCCTCAACCCCGACTATCCCGGCGATCAGTGGCATTTCGCTCTGTCGCGGATGACCGTCGCCTGCCGCGCCTATGGCTTGCGCGCCATTGACGGACCGTTCGGCGACTTCTCCGATCCGGAGGGCTACGTCGCCGGGGCCAGGCGCGCGGCGGCCCTCGGTATCGAAGGCAAATGGGCAATCCATCCCTCGCAGATCGCGCTCGCCAACGGCGTATTCTCTCCACCGGAAAAAGAGGTGACCCGTGCCAGGCGAATCCTCGAAGTGCTGAGGGAGGCGGAGGCGCAGGGCAAGGGAGCGGCCGCACTCGACGGCAAGATGATCGACGCAGCGTCGGAACGCATGGCGCGCAATGTTCTGGTGGTCAACGAGGCAATCGAACGGGCCAGCCAATTCTCTAGCGAGCCGCGCGTCGCCACGCATTGACCGTTCAGGGAGGACAAAATGGACATCCACGAATATCAGGCCAAGGAACTGCTGGCACGCCACGGCGTGCATGTGCCGCGCGGCGGGCTGGCCTACAGCCCCGAGCAGGCGACCTACAGGGCCCGCGAGATCGGCGGCGCCAAATGGGTGCTGAAGGCGCAGGTGCATTCCGGCGCCCGCGGCAAGGCCGGCGGCATCAAGCTGTGCGCCAATGACGAGGAGATTTCCAGCGCGGCCGAGGGCATGCTCGGCCGCAAGCTGGTGACACAGCAGACCGGCCCGCGCGGCAAGCTGATTTCGCGCCTCTATCTCGAGGAAGCCGTCGACATAGCGCAGGAGCTCTATGTCGGCTTCGTCCTCGACCGCAAGGAAGAGCGCGTCATGATCGTGGCTTCGGCTGCCGGCGGCATGGAGATCGAGGACATCGTCGAAAAGGCGCCGAACTCCATCCTGCGCACATCGGTCGATCCTGGCGTCGGCATGCAACGGTTTCAGGCGCGCGAGATCGCCTTCGGGCTCGGCCTCGACCACAATCTGATCGGCAAGGCGACCGAAACCATTTTCGCCTGCTATCAGGTGTTCCGCGACTACGACGCCTCGATGCTGGAGATCAATCCGCTGGTGGTGACCCGCGACGGCAATTTGATCGCGCTCGACGCCAAGATGTCGTTCGACGAGAACGCGTTGTTCCGACGGCCGGAAATCTCCGAGCTGCGCGACAAAAGCCAGGAAGATCCGCGCGAAACCTTCGCCAGCGATCGCGGCCTCTCCTATGTCGGCCTCGACGGCAACATCGGCTGCATCATCAATGGCGCAGGGCTCGCCATGGCGACCATGGACATGATCAAGATCGCCGGCGGCGAACCGGCCAACTTCCTCGACATCGGTGGCGGCGCCTCGCCGGAGCGGGTGGCGAAATCCTTCCGCGCCGTGCTCGGCGACAAGAATGTCGAGACCATCCTGGTCAACATCTTTGCCGGCATCAACCGCTGCGACTGGGTCGCCGAAGGCGTCATCAAGGCGATACGCGAGGTCGGCGTCAACGTGCCGCTGGTGGTCCGTCTCTCCGGCACCAGGGCCGAGGAGGGTCGCCGCATCCTGGCCGATTCCGGCGAGGCGGTGATCGTTGCCGACACGCTGGCCGAAGCCGCCGAAAAAGCCGTCGCCGCCTGGCGCGCGGCCACCAAGAAAAAAGCAGCCTGAGGGAGGTCGAGAAAATGGCAATCCTGCTCAACCGCAGCACCCGCGTCATCGTCCAGGGGTTCACCGGCAAGATCGGCAGTTTTCATGCCGAGGACATGAAGCGCTACGGCACCAAGCTGGTCGGCGGCGTCACCCCCGGCAAAGGCGGCCAGAAGCATCTTGGCCTGCCCGTCTTCAACACGGTCAAGGGCGCGGTGCGCGAGACCCGCGCGGAGGCCAGCATCGTCTTCGTGCCGCCGCCCTTTGCCGCCGATTCGATCATGGAAGCGGCGGACGCCGGCATTAAACTCTGCGTCTGCATCACCGACGGCATCCCGTCGCAGGACATGATGCAGGTCAAGCGCTACATGCTGCGCTACCGCTACGAGGACCGCATGCGGCTGATCGGGCCGAACTGCGCCGGGGTCATCACGCCTGGACAGGCGCTGATGGGCATCATGCCCGGCAGCATCTATCTGCCTGGCCGCGTCGGCATTGTCGGCCGCTCGGGAACCCTGGGCTACGAGGCGGCGTCGCAGATGAAGTCGCTCGGCATCGGCGTCTCGACCAGCGTCGGCATTGGCGGCGACCCGATCAACGGCTCGTCCTTCAAGGACATGCTGAAACTGTTCGAACAGGATGACGACACCGACGCGGTGGTGATGATCGGCGAGATCGGCGGACCGCAGGAAGCCGAAGCCGCGATCTGGGCGCGCGATAATATGCGCAAGCCCCTGATCGCCTACATCGCCGGCCTCTCCGCCCCCAAAGGCCGCCGCATGGGCCACGCCGGCGCCATCATCTCGGCCTTCGGCGAGTCGGCGCAGGAAAAGGTCGAAATCCTGAAGGAGGCCGGTGTGATCATCGTGCCGACGCCGTCCTCGTTTGGTGAGGTGGTCGCCGATACGCTGTCACGTATGAAGAAGGCCGCCTGAACAGCGGCCTTCGCGTTCGACCGCGCCTCATGCCGCCTTGTCGGCTGCCGGCTTCGCGACCTTGGTGCGGGTGGCGCTGCGGCGGCCGTCGACGCTGACCGGAATGTCGCCGTCGACCGTGGCGCGACGGACCACCCGGTGCTGGTCGCCGTAATCGTTGACGGCGTAGTGCTGCGTCGCGCGGTTATCCCAGATCGCCACATCGCCGGCCTTCCAGCGCCAGCGCACGGTGTTCTCCGGCGCCGTGACATAGGACTGGAACACCTCGTAGAGCTTCGCCGAATCGCTTTTGGAAAGACCGATCAGCCGTTGCACGAAATTGCCGAGCAGCAGCGAGCGCTCGCCTGTTTCGGGATGGACGCGGACAACGGGATGCTCGGTCTCGTAGATCGTCGAGGTGAAGATTTCCTCGAAGTGCTTCTTTTCCGCAGCACTCGCACGCGGCCGCACCGCGGCGTAATCGTAGGCGTTGCTGTGCACCGCCCAGAGATTGTCGGCCAGCAGCTTCAACGGCTCGGGCAGGTCCTGATAGGCGGCCGCGGTGTTCGACCAGATGGTGTCGCCGCCGGCCGGCGGTATGACGACGCCGCGAAGAACGGAGAATTTCGGATAGGCGTCGACGAAGGTGACATCGGTATGCCATTGGTCGGCGCGACCGCCGCCACGGCTGGAATCGAGTTCGAGAATGGACGCCGTTCCCTTGACGGGACCTTGCGTCGGATGCGGGACGAGGTCGCCGAGACGCTGGGCAAAGCGCTCCTGCCCGGCATCGTCGAGATGCGCCTGGTCGCGGAAGAACACCACCTTGTGCCGCAACAGGATCTGGTTGATCGCCGCGACCGTCTGCTGCGGCAGGTCGCCGGAGAGCCGAATGTTCCTGATCTCTGCGCCGACGCGTCCGGTAAGCGGGACAATATCGGCATCCGGGATGATCTGCTCTACGGGGGTAAGTCTGGTCATGGGAACCTCTTCCTCTAAAGCCGCGGGGCTGCTGGCAATGCTCCGCCGTCTGCCGGCCGCACAGCGATCGGCGGAGCAACTCCCTCATCGGGAGCCGACTTGCTTAGTAACGAGAGCACTGATCTCAGCTCAGGAGGCGAAGGCCGCCAAGGCTTGCGAGCAGTACCGAGATCCCATTCAAAGCGTAATTCTACAAATTCCATAGACATTTCTTTTCAAAGTTCGGCGGCCCTGAGAAAAATGCCTTCTGTCCAATTCGTTCGTGAGCGGCAGGCGGTGGAGCGCTGCGCGACGCGGCCCGCACCAGTGACGCTGTCGTATCCCCTTCGATATTGGAGATGGCGGGTGAATTGCATGCCTGATATTGATGGCTTCCACGCATCACGCAGGCGCCGAGATGACAGACTCCGATAAGGCTGACGCTGTCGAGCAATTGCTCGATACGCCTGACCTCGCCACCGCGCTGGAAAGCGACCAGTTCAAGAAATTTCTCGACCAGATGCCGATCGCGATCGCCGTCTCGGAATTGATCGCGAAGGAACGTGTCGTCTACGCCAATCCCGAATTCGAGAAGCTCTCGGACCTCAAGGCGCCGAAGCTTGCGCGGGAAAACTGGGCGGCCCTTTCCGGCAGGGGGCTTCATCGGCAGAAGGACAGGCCGCTCGCCGAGGCTGTCGTTGAAGACACCGATTTCGTCGGCACATTTCGCCTCGAGCGCGGCGAGGACAAGCCGGCAATCGTCGACGTTTATTCCAACGTTATCGAGGACGACAACGGCAAGCTCTGCTTCCGGCTGGTGGCGCTTGTCGACGTCACGGCACACGGTGAGACCGAGGACGCGCGACCCGCGGAGGAGCTCATCCGGGAGAAGGACACCCTGTTGCGCGAACTGCAGCATCGGGTGAAAAACAATCTGCAGATGATCACCGCTTTGATCCGGATGGAAACCCGCAACGCCACCGAACCGGACCAGAAGCGTTTCGAAAGGCTTGCCGGCCGGGTAGACGCATTGGCAATCCTCTACCAGACATTGTCGGCTGACCAGCAGAAGGATGAGGTGGATCTTGGCGTGTATCTCAGCCAGATCGCGTCCGCCGTCATGGCGTCGCACGCAGTCGAAGGTATCCGCCTCGACCTTAAGGTGGATACCTATCCGGTATCCATCAACGTTGCCATGCCGACAGGCCTGGTCGTCAATGAGTTGCTGACCAACGCTCTCAAACATGCATTCGTCGGGCGCGATGGCGGCACGATCACGCTGCACAGCGTCGTCAGCGGCGATGGTTGCCGGGTGACTGTCGCCGATGATGGGATCGGTCTGCCGACGGGTGAGACCTGGCCCAGGCCCGGCAAGCTCGGCTCCCTGATCGCGCGGTCGCTGACCGAAAATGCCAAGGCGCAATTCGACGTCAAGTCGAGTGCCGGCGAGGGAACCAAGGTCACCATCGTCTTCAAGCGATCGGCGGCGACGGACTGAGGCTATGCAACGGCGCGCCGGCAAATCCCGGCCGGACAGGTGCTTTCGGGCGCTCGCGGGTGTGGCCTTAAGTCGCAAACGATTTGGCTGCAGAAGCGGGGCGCCGGGCTTCTTTGACGGTGCGATCAGCACCATATGTGGTCCACAGCCCTCCAAAACGAGAGAAGCTCGCTCCAGCGGGTCGCACCGCGGCCGTCTGCCGGCAATGGCTATGAACCAGGAAACTGAAAACCATCATGCATGAAAATATCAGACCAGCGTCTAGAGACGTCCCCCTCATTCAGCTAGGCCTCAACCAGTGCCGCTTCCCGGTGAGCGAAGACCGCTCGGTACCCGGTGGCTACCGTTTTTGTGCCGGGCCAACGTCGCCGGATCGCGTCTATTGCGATCACCACCACACCGTCGTGACGGCCGTTGACCCTCGTCGAGCCCGTCCGGGTCTCCATTTCCCTCAACGACGCGCCGCTTAGGTCGCCCAGAAAGCCGTCCCCTGCCCCGCCACCCGGTGCAGGAGGCTGGCAGCGCGAGCTAACGTGTTCGCGTTGCAGTTTCTGCAAACTCCTGTTGCAACTCTGCAGCGGCCGGTTCAATCGCCAAAGCGATGATTCGGCCTCGACAGCCTGAAGTCGCAACGATTAAATGGCCGAAAAATAACTGGTGCGGTCGAGAAGACTCGAACTTCCACGGGTTGCCCCACAGCGACCTCAACGCTGCGCGTCTACCAATTCCGCCACGACCGCCCGTGGTAGGAGCCGGAACGAACCGGCTCGCGGCGTGTAGCAAATCGTTTCCGGCGAAACAAGGGCGCCGCGCGCAATAATCGCCGCGAATTGGCATATCGGCCTCTACAGCGCCGCGCGTCCTGTGGTACGCGCAAAGGACGGCGAACTGGACGTTTCAGCCGGATACCGCCATATGAAGGGCAAATGCATTTGGCCCCAGAGCGCAAGGCGGTTTCGCCAAGCCGGCGTGCATCACGCGAAAAACGAAAAAGCCATGACCGAACGCAGCCAGATCGCCACGTCGTTCCTGCCCTTGCCGGGTTCGACGCCGGTCGAATGGCGCATCGAGCCCGGCCTGACCGGCTACACCGATGCGCTGGCCCTGATGGAAGCGCGCGCCGAGGCGATCCGCGCGGGTGCAGCCGCCGAGATGGTCTGGCTGGTCGAGCATCCGCCGCTTTACACCGCCGGCACCAGCGCCCGCATCGAGGACCTAATCGACCCCGACCGTTTCCCGGTCTTTGCCGCCGGACGCGGCGGCGAATACACCTATCACGGGCCGGGGCAGCGGGTTGCCTATGTCATGCTTGACCTGAAGCGCCGGCGTGAGGATGTGCGCGCCTTCGTCGCCGCGCTCGAGCAGTGGATCATCGGCACGCTTGCCGCCTTCAATGTACGCGGCGAACGCCGCGAGGACCGCGTCGGCGTCTGGGTGGTGCGGCCCGAGCGCCCGTCCCTGCCCGACGGCTCGCCGGCTGAAGACAAGATCGCGGCCATCGGCATCCGGCTGCGGCGCTGGGTGAGCTTTCATGGCATCGCCGTCAATGTCGAGCCGGATCTCAGCCATTTCAGCGGCATCGTGCCATGCGGCGTGCCGGATCACGGTGTCACCAGCCTCGTCGACCTCGGCCTGCCCGTGACCATGGGCGATTTCGACCTGGCGCTGAAATCCGCCTTCGAGGATGTTTTCGGGGCAGCGGAGTCAACTTCTGCAGAACCGGCTCGCAAGGCCGGCTGAGTCTCGCCTCGACCAACGCTCAAAGCAACCGCGCCGAGGCCCACAACAGCCCGAAACCGTGAATGGCGAAGACGGCCAGCAGCGCGCCGGCCATGGCGAAACGGTCGAAGATGCGGATCGGCTTCAATTCGTGGCGCGGTTTTACCCCGCTACCCACTGTCATCAGGCTGAGGATGGCAAAGACGGCGCCCGCCACCAGCAGAAAGCTTTGGGAAAAGCCGGCCAGCCAGCCAAGCCATAGCAAGGCCGAGAGCAGGGAAAACGAGGCGAGCGCCAGGGCGACCGGCCCCGGGCAGATCTGGCGCAGCACCTGACCGCCGTCGAATTTCCACACCGGCACCAGATTGGCGATGTTGAACAGCGCGGCAAAGCCGGCAAGCGTCGCCAGAAGGGCCGCGGCGAGCCGATGTCCCTCGCCGGATGCGAGCCCGCTGGCGACGATCAGCAGCGGTACCAGGAACGCGGAAAAACCAGCGCCCATCAGCGCCACGAAGGCGACCTCGAAGCGGCTGTCATAAGGCCGGCCGCCAATGGCGATGCCGCCGAGCAGCGGGATAAAGATCATCCGCGCCTTGCGATGACCGGTTAGCCGAAAGGCCGCCATGTGGCCGAGCTCATGCAGGGCAACCACCGAGGTCAGGATCGCGGCCAGCGCCAGGCCGCCGAGATTGAGCCCGAAGAACGGCCAAAGGATGAAAGCCGACAGAACGGCGAAACCGACCTGGCTCAGCGGATGCTCGAACCAGCCGCCCTTGCGATACTGTCCGGTCCTCGCCCAGATCTCCAGCTTGCCGAGCTCGCGGCGCATGGCGAAGTAGCGGAACACCAGGAAGGCGACGCCGCGATAGCGATCGGTCTGACTGAGCGTCACCCGCGTGCCGGCACCTTCCGAGGTGAGTTCGGTGGTCTCATAAAAATCCTTCCAGAACGACGCGTCGAGCGCGGTATCCTCGATGACCCGCATCGAAAAACGACTGCCTTCGACGACGTCCTCGAAGCGCGACCTTCGCTCGATCGGCTGGCCGTCCCGGCCCTCCCAGGACAGCAGGATGCGGGCCGTGCCCTGCCCGTCCAGCGGCTGGGCCGAGAGTATCTCGCCGGACCAGCCGGCATCGCTGCCGAGCGGCCACAGCGCCTGCCAGAGGCGCTGCCGGTCCACCGCAACCACGCGGCTCAGCCGCACCGTGCGCAAACCGAGCGGCGCGGTCATCAGAAGGAAAATCAGTCCGAGATTACCGGCCACGAGAAGGGCCGTCACGATCGGCGACACCTGAGGTTTTTGCTCCCTGTCTTGGCGGGGCAGCCTAGCGTCATGGCGGCAAGAAAGGCTTAACGGCACAGCGCCTTCCTGCCCGCCTAAAACAGTGCGGCGAACCGCAGTTGCATCACATGGCGCCGATCCAGACGGCCATGGAAACCAGAAACGCACTCATGCACACCAACGAAACGACGTCCTGAACAAGATCGCTCATAACTCTCTCCTGTTGTTGCTATGTTCTTATTTTGTTCTAACTTTGTTCGAAAGTCAATGAGCGGAAAGCGGCATGCCGACGAATCCTGACAGCCGGTTTGGGCAGGGTTAACGAAAGGTTGACGGGGTGACGGCAGTGCTGACGCAGGGCGCATCGCATGCCTTTGCGATCGGCCGAGACGCACCAATCACTTCGTCATCCTAGGGCGGAGCAAGGAGCGCAGCGACGCGGCGCAGACGCTAGGATGACGAAGTTGGGGCCTACAACGGAACGACCTTGCCATCCGCCAACGTCACCCGGCGGTCCATGCGCGAGGCGATTTCGTGATTGTGGGTCGCGATCAGCGCGGCAAGGCCGGACTGCTTGACCAGCGCGCCAAGCGCCTCGAAGACATAGGACGCGGTGACCGGGTCGAGATTGCCGGTCGGCTCGTCGGCCAAAAGCAGCAAGGGCGCATTTGCGACCGCGCGAGCAATGGCGACGCGCTGCTGTTCGCCGCCGGACAGCTCCGACGGCCGGTGCGACGCGCGCTTGCCAATCTGCATATAGTCGAGCAGCTGTGCTGCGCGCTCCGACGCCTCCTTGCGCGAAAGCCCTTTGATCAGCTGCGGCATCATGATGTTTTCCAGTGCCGAAAACTCCGGCAGCAGATGATGGAACTGATAGACGAAGCCGACATCGTTGCGGCGGATTGCCGTGCGTTCGTCGTCGGAGAGCCGTCCGCAGGCGCGGCCGGCCAGAATGACGTCACCGGCGTCGGGGCGCTCGAGCAGGCCCGCCGTGTGCAGCAGCGTCGACTTGCCGGTGCCCGACGGCGCCACCAGCGCCACCATCTCGCCGCGCTTCAGCGAAAAGTCGGCGCCGTTCAAAATGGTGAGCTTGCGCGGCCCCTGGACATAGTGCCGCTCGACGCTCTTCAGCTCGATAATGATCTCGGACTTCATTCGTATCTCAAGGCCTCGACCGGATCGAGCCGTGCGGCGCGCCATGCCGGAAACACGGTTGCAAGGAAGGACAGGCCGAGCGCCATCAGGATGACGTAGGTGGTCTCGCGTGGGTCCATCTTTGCCGGCAGTTGGCTGAGGAAATAGAGTTCCGGATTGAACAGCACCTTGCCGGTCATCCAGGAGAAGAACTGGCGGATCGATTCGATGTTGGTGCAGATGAGCACCCCGAGCAGCACGCCGGCGAGCGTGCCGGTTACGCCGATCGCAGCGCCCGTCATCAGGAAGATGCGCAGGATGGCGCCGCGCGAGGCGCCCATTGTGCGCAGGATGGCGATATCGTGGCCCTTGTCCTTCACCAGCATGATCAGGCCGGAGATGATGTTGAGCGCCGCCACCAGCACGATCAGCGTCAGGATCATGAACATGACGTTGCGCTCGACCTGCAGTGCTGAAAAGAACGTCTCGTTGCGCTGGCGCCAGTCGACCATGTCGATCGGCCGTTGCGCCGCCGCATCGACCAGCGGTTTCAGCGCGTCGACATTATCGGGATTGTCGACATAGATCTCGATCGTCTGCGCCCTGCCGTCCATGTTGAAATAGAGCTGCGCTTCGGAAAACGGCATGTAGACGATGGAGCTGTCATATTCCGACATGCCGACCTCGAAGATCGCCGCCACCTTGTAGCCCTTCAGCCGCGGCGTCGTGCCCATCGGCGTGACGTCGCCATCCGGCGATATCAGCGTGATGGTGTCGCCAAGCACAAGGCCGAGATTCTCCGCCATACGCTTGCCGATGGCGACGCCCTCGCCGGAGTCGAAACCGTCAAGCGTGCCTTGTTTGACGTTTTTGGCGACGATGGCGATCTTGCCGAGATCCTCGGCGCGTATGCCGCGCACCAGCGCGCCCATGCCGCCGCCGACATTGCCTTGCGCCAGCACCTGGCCGTCGATCAGCGGGATCGCGTATTTGACGCCGGCCACGCCGTTGATGCGGGCTGCGACCTGCGCATAGTCCTCAAGCGGCGAATCCAGCGGCTGCACGATCAGATGGCCGTTGACGCCGAGGATGCGGGTCAGAAGTTCGGCTCGAAACCCGTTCATGACAGCCATGACGACGATCAGCGTGGCGACGCCTAGCATGATGCCGAGGAAGGAGATCGAGGCGATGACCGAGATCACCGTCTCCTTGCGGCGCGACCGCAAATAACGCCAGGCGACCATGCGTTCGAACATGGAGAACGGGCCGGCGACCGGAGATTTGGCGACCGGAGACTTGCCAACCGGAGACTGGGCTACCGAAGACTTCGCTGCCGCGGCTTCGCTCATGCGGTTGCACCGAAGCGTTTCCTGGCCTCCGCGACCGGCAGCGTCTCGCGCTCGCCGGTCCGGCGGTTCTTGATCTCGATCTCGCCGGCGGCCACGCCGCGCGGCCCGACGATCACCTGCCAGGGCAGGCCGATCAGGTCTGCGGTGGCGAACTTGCCGCCCGGCCGCTGGTCGGTGTCGTCGTAAAGCACATCCTTGCCGGCGCTGGTGAAGGCGGCGTAGAGCTCGCCGCAGACGCGGTCGCACTCGGCGTCGCCGGCCTTCATGTTGATCAGGCCGATGTCGAACGGCGTCACCGCTTCCGGCCAGATGATGCCGTTATCGTCATGGCTGGCCTCGATGATCGCTGCCACCAGCCGCGACGGACCGATACCGTAGGAGCCGCCGGAAACGAAATGATCCTTGCCGTCGGGCCCGGTCACCTTGGCGCCCATGGGCTTGGAATATTTGTCGCCGAAATGAAAGATGTGGCCGACCTCGATGCCGCGTGCCGAGACCCGGTCGGCTTCGCCAAGCTTGTCCCAGGCCGCCTCGTCATGCATCTCGTCGGTGGCGGCGTAAGGCGTCGTCCACGTTTTGACGATGTCGGCGATCTCGCCGTCATTGCCGAAGTCGGTTTTCTCGCCGGGCACCTGGAGCGACAGATATTCGCGGTCGCAATAGACCTGGCTCTCGCCGGTGTCGGCCAGGATGATGAATTCATGGCTGAGATCGCCGCCGATCGGCCCGGTGTCGGCCCGCATCGGAATGGCCTGCAGCCCCATGCGCGTGAACGTCCTGAGATAGGATACGAACATGCGGTTATAGGCGGCCTTCGCGCCCTCGAAATCGAGGTCGAAGGAATAGGCATCCTTCATCAGGAATTCGCGCGAGCGCATGACGCCGAAGCGCGGCCGCACCTCGTCGCGGAACTTCCACTGGATGTGGTAGAGGTTGAGCGGCAAGTCCTTGTAGGACTTGACGTAGGCGCGCACGATCTCGGTGACCACTTCCTCATTGGTCGGACCGTAGAGCATGTCGCGGTCCTGCCGGTCCTTGATGCGCAACATCTCCTTGCCGTAATCGTCATAGCGGCCGCTTTCGCGCCACAGATCGGCCGACTGGATGGTCGGCATCAGGATTTCCAGAGCGCCGGCGCGGTTCTGCTCCTCGCGGATGATGCGGCAGACCTTGTCGAGCACCAGCTTGCCTAGCGGCAGCCAGGAAAAGCTGCCCTGCCCCTGCTGGCGGATCATGCCGGCACGCAGCATCAGCCGGTGCGAGACGATCTCGGCCTCGCGCGGATTTTCTTTCAGGATGGGCAGGAAAAACTGCGACAAACGCATGGACAGGTCCGTGAGAGAGGAGGCTGCGCCGGAATCGGCGCGGCTGGCTTGCTTGCCCCGGCTTCATAGCTATTTCGTGACGGAATGGAAACCCGACCGGCCGCATCGGTCCGAAATCGCAAAAATCGATTCTTCTTCCAAAGACCTTCGCACCGAAAACGATAATGCTTTTGATGCAAAATGATGACCCGGACTCCGAAGTGCTCACACACGCTTTGCGCGTCCGGGCGACGCGGCACACCTGACCAGATTAAGGCGGCAGCCCCGGTGTTGTTCGTTTCGCAAGCAAAGCCTGCCGCACTATTGTGCACTGCAGCACAGATTGCCCGATTGCGGGCAAAATTCTGCGTGACAATTTCATCAGGGTTAGGCTAGTGTGCCCCGATAACCGAGAGGGTGGAGAAAAATCTGCTCTCCTACGCGGTCAAAGTCTTGGGAGGATGCGATCTAGGCGCGGTTACCCGCTGCCGCCGGAAACCGGAAAACAGATCGGAACGCGTTTAAATTGCAAGGCCTTGTGCCTTGCATTTTTTTTGCCCGATCATCTGGTTAGATCAACCTGTTCCCAAATCACGTGAGCTTGCGTCAGCCTGATGCCCAGTCGTGATTCTAATGCGGGTCGGCCATGCCTGGCCGCCGATTGTGCATCGCAGGCTGGCGAGACAAAACCTGAGTTTGGCGCTCCGAAAACAGGCACGAACACCCCACCCGATCTGCCGGCGGGAAAGTGGTTAGTTTGCAGGTGCCTGGCTGGCTTCGGGGATGATATGCGGGACTTCGTCGAGGCTGTAGCCCAGCCCGTGCGTCAGGCTATAGAAAACCCCCATGACGACAGCCGTGACGATGGTGGTGCGGATCACGGCGCGCAGCATATGCGGCCCGCGCGGCGCACTCGCAACCGTGCCCAGCGTCACGTCCTGGTCGTCATCCTGCGTCTTGACGCTGAACGGCAGCACGATGAACAGCATCAGCCACCAGGTGATGAAGAACAGCGCGGCAAACGAAATCCAGCTCATGCCTGCTCCAGTTCGACCAGCGTGCCGAAGAAATCCTTGGGATGCAGGAACAGCACCGGCTTGCCGTGGGCGCCGGTTCTGGGATTGCCGTCGCCCAGCACGCGGGCGCCGCTCGCTTTGAGGTGATCGCGCGCGACAAGGATGTCGTCGACCTCGTAGCAGACATGATGCATGCCACCCGAGGGGTTCTTGTCCAGAAAGGCCGCGATCGGCGACCGTTCGCCCAGCGGCTCCAGGAGTTCGATCTTGGTGTTGCCGACATCGACGAACACCACGGTAACGCCATGCTCGGGCAGCGCTTGCGGCGCGGTGACCTTCGCGCCAAGCGTATCGCGATAGGCCGCAATCGCCGCGGCCAGGTCCGGCACGGCAAGCGCTACATGGTTCAGGCGTCCGAGCATCGATGCTCCGTGGCTAGTGGGTGAATGGTGAATACCAATCTCGATCAGCGCAGCACGTCGACCCTTCACTATTCACTATTCACTATTCACTATTCACTATTCACTATTCACCATCCACTACCTCGTCACAAACACCGTCACCAGCGGCTTCTTGCCCCAGGCCTCGTTGGCTGCGCCGCGCACGGCGCGGCGCACCGCTTCCTGCACCAGATCGAGGTCCTTGCGGCGCTGGCGAGGGATCGAGTCGACCGCGCCGACGGCCGCGTCGAGCATCAGATCTTCCATGTTTTCGCCACGGGCATCGGCCTCGGCGACGCCGATGGCGACCAGATCGGGATCGCCGGCGAGCTCATATTTGTCGTCGAGCACGACATTGACCGCGACATGGCCGGCGAAGGATAGCTTGCGCCGGTCGCGTATGCCCATCGCCTGGTCGGTGCCGATCAGCCTGCCGTCCTTGTAGATGCGGCCGAACGGCACCTGGTCGATGATCGTGGCCGGACCCGGCGCCAGCCGCAGCATGTCGCCGTCGCGCACCTGCGCCACCTGGCCGATGCCGGAGGTCGACATCAGCGACCCCTGCGCCACCAGATGCGCGGCTTCGCCATGCACGGGAACGCCGATCTGCGGCCGCACCCACTCATACATCCTGCGCAATTCGCTGCGGCGGGGATGGCCGGAGACATGCACAAGCGCGTCGCCATCCTCGATGATCTTGATGCCGAGGTCGATGAGGCGGTTCTTGATCTCGAGGATCGCCTTCTCGTTGCCGGGAATGGTGCGTGAGGAAAACACCACCGTGTCGCCGGCCGTCAGCGACACCGATTTCATCTCGTCGCGCGACAGTTTTGCCAGCGCTGCCAGCGCCTCGCCCTGGCTGCCGGTGCAGATGATGACCAGGTTCTCGCGCGGGATGAAGCCGAAATCCTCTTCGGCGATGAACTCCGGCAGCCCGTCCATGTAGCCGAGCTCGCCGGCGACATCGATGACCCGCCTCAGCGAGCGGCCGAGCACCAGGCACTGGCGGCCGGCATCGCGCGCCGCCTTGGCGATCGAAACGATGCGTCCGACATTGGACGAGAAGGTGGTGACGGCGACGCGGCCGACGGCGCTCTGGATGACGCCCCTGAGGCCTTCGCCGACCGCCACTTCCGACGGCGATTCGCCTTCGCGCAGCGCATTGGTGGAATCGCAGACCAGCGCCAGCACGCCCTTGTCGCCATAGGCGCGGAACCGCGCCTCGTCGGTCTTGGGGCCGATCGTCGGTTCCGGATCGATCTTCCAGTCGCCGGTATGGATGACGGTGCCGGCCGGCGAGGTGATCGCCAGCGACATCGGCTCGGGGATCGAGTGCGCCACCGGAATGGCCTCGATCGAGAACGGGCCGACGGTGAATGTCTCGCCTGCCCGGTAGATCGTCACCGGAATTTTCTTCGGCGCGCCCTGCTCGCCCTGGCGCTTGGCATCGAGCAGGCCGGCGCTGAACGGTGTCATCCACACCGGCGCCTTCAGCTTCGGCCAGATGTCGAGCAGCGCCCCGTAATGGTCTTCGTGCGCGTGGGTGATGATGATGCCGCGCAGGCCGGCGAGGTTCTCCTCGATGAAGCGCGTATCGGGCAGGATCAGGTCGACGCCCGGATGCGCCGCGTCGGGAAAGGTCACGCCGACATCGACGACGATCCACTCGCGCGCGCTAGGCGGCCCATAGCCGTAAAGGGCGAAGTTCATGCCGATCTCACCGACGCCGCCGAGCGGCACGAAGACGAGTTCGGCGTTTTGCGCTTTCGCCATCAATTTTCCCTTCCCGGCCCTTGCGACCAGCCCCTAAATCTTTGCCGACGCGACGGCGCCGAAATGCACGTCGCCGGCGGCTACCGTCACAACCGACCCCTCATCATCGCGGATCACGAAACGGCAGTCCGCGTCAATGGTCTCGAAGGTACCGCGCACCACATTCCCGTCAATCCTGACAGCAACCTCGCCGCCAAGCCCCGCCGCGCGCGATAGCCAGCGACGCCGGATGGCGTCGAGCCCGCGTCCGTCATCCCACAGCCGGGCATTGTCCGTCCAGGCATCGGACAGCGCCAAGAACAGCGTTTCGGCGTCGCATGTCGCGCCCAGCGCCTGAAGCGATGTCGCCGGATACGGCAAATCCGGCGGATGCGCCACCACATTGACGCCGATGCCCACCGCCACCGCGAAACGGCCGCCATCGAGAATGGCCGATTCCAGCAGGATGCCGGCCAGCTTGGCGCCGGAGGCCAGCACATCGTTCGGCCATTTCAGCTCGAAGCGGTTCTGCCCCTGGCTGGCGCCGTCGAGGCTGATAGCGATCCTGCCCTTCGGCACCACGGCGTCGAGCGCATCGGCCAGCGACAGGCCGGCGACGAAGCCCAGCGTCGCCGCCAGACGCAACTCACCGCCGGCGATGACCAGCAATGTCGCCGCCAGATTGCCCTCGGGCGATACCCAGGCCCTGCCGCGGCGGCCACGGCCGCTTTCCTGCTTCTTGGAAACGACCCACAATTTGCCGGGGTCGCCTGCCCTTGCATGGTCCAGCGCCAGCGTGTTGGTGGAACCCACACTGTCATGCGCCTCGAGCCGGAACCCTTCCGTCTCAGAGGTCGGAGCCAGCCGAAATGCCATCCGGTCAGAAAAATGTCTTGGCGGCGGCTTCGGCGTAGGTCGCGATCGGACCGCCGATCAGCACATAGAACAGCACGAAAGCGCCGGAGACACCAAGCACGAGGCGCAGCTCAACCGCCATCGGCACGAAGCCACCGGCCGGTTCGTCGAACCACATGATCTTGATGATACGCAGATAGTAGAAAGCGCCCACGACGGAGGCCAGCACGCCGATGATCGCCAGCGCATAGAGGTTGGCGTTGATGGCGGCGAGGAACACGTACCATTTCCCCCAGAAGCCGGCGAGCGGCGGGATGCCGGCCAGCGAGAACATCAGGATGGTCAGGATCGTCGCCATGATCGGATTGGTCGACGACAGACCGGCGAGATCGCTGATCTGCTCGACATTGCCTTCCTTGCGCCGCATGGCGAGGATGAAGGCGAAGGTGCCGAGCGTCATGACGAGATAGATCAGCATGTAGATGGCGACGCCGCGCACGCCGGCCTGGCTGTTGGCGGCAAGGCCGACCAGCGCATACCCCATATGGCCGATCGAGGAGTACGCCATCAGCCGCTTGATGTTGGTCTGGCCGATGGCGGCAAAGGAGCCGAGCGCCATCGATGCGATCGAGATGAAGACGATGATCTGCTGCCAGTCGGAAGCGATCGGCTTGAAGGCGCCCATGGTGACGCGCACGATCAAGGCCATTGCCGCCATTTTGGGAGCGGCCGCCAGGAAGGCGGTGACCGGCGTCGGCGCGCCCTCGTAGACATCGGGCGTCCACATGTGGAACGGCACCGCCGAAATCTTGAAGGCAAGGCCGGCCAAAACGAAGACCAGGCCGACGACGAGACCCAACTGGCGCTCGCCGCTGCCAAGCGCGGAGGCAATTTCCTGGAAGCCTACATTGCCGGTGTAGCCGTAAATGAGGCTGATTCCGTAAAGCAGCATGCCCGACGACAGCGCGCCCAGCACAAAATACTTCAAACCGGCCTCGGTCGAACGCAGATTGTCGCGGTTGATCGCCGCCAGCACGTAGATCGCCAGCGACTGCAGTTCGAGGCCGAGATAGAGCCCGATCATGCCGTTGGCCGAGATCATCAGCATCATACCGAGCGTGCAGAGCAGGATCAGCACCGGGTATTCGAACTTATCGAAATGCTCCTGCCTGGCGAAGCGCATCGACATCACCAGCGTCACCGCCGAACCGATCAGCGACAGCACCTTCATGAAGCGGGAGAACGGATCCTGGATGAAGGCGTTGCCGTAGGCGCTCCCCTGCCCCGTGGGAAAGATCAGCCATAGGCCTGCGATCACCAGCACGGCGACGGCAAGGCCGGTCACCAGAATGGCCGTGTTGGCGCGCGAATAGGCGCCCACCATCAACAGCGCCAGCGCGCCGATGGCGAGGATCAGCTCCGGCGTCGAGAGCGAAAGGCTGGAGTAAAGGTCCGGCGTCATGGTTCGCAAAACCTCTGGTCAGTTCGCCGCCGCGGTCTGCGCGGCGCCGATGGATTCGGTGACATTGGTGACGAGCGCCTTGACCGACTGGGCCGTGGCATCGAAGACGGGAGCGGGATAAACGCCGAAGAAGATGACCAGCACGACCAGCGGGTAGATGATTGCCTTCTCGCGCGTCGACAGATCGAGCAGGCCCTTCAGGCTTTCCTTGGTCAGCGCGCCGAAGATGACCCGGCGGTAGAGCCACAGCGCGTAGGCCGCCGACAGGATGACGCCGGTGGCGGCGAAGAAAGCCACCCAGGTGTTGACCCGGAACACGGCGAGCATGGTCAGGAACTCGCCGACGAAGCCTGACGTGCCGGGCAAGCCGACATTGGCCATGGTAAAGATCAGGAACACGGTTGCGTATTTCGGCATGTTGTTGACCAAGCCGCCATAGGCGTCGATCTCTCGTGTGTGCATGCGGTCGTAAATGACGCCGACGCACAGGAACAGTGCGCCCGAGACGAGGCCGTGGCTCAGCATCTGGAAGATCGCGCCCTGCACGCCTTCCTGGTTCATGGCGAAGATGCCCATGGTGACGAAGCCCATATGGGCGACGGAGGAATAGGCGATCAGCTTCTTCATGTCCTCCTGCATCAGCGCCACCAGCGAGGTGTAGATGATGGCGACGACCGACAGCGTGAACACCAGCGGTGCGAACATTTCCGACGCCAGCGGGAACATCGGCAGGGAGAAGCGCAGGAAGCCGTACCCGCCCATTTTCAACAGGATGCCCGCCAGGATCACCGAGCCCGCCGTCGGCGCTTCGACGTGCGCATCGGGCAGCCAGGTGTGCACCGGCCACATCGGCATCTTCACCGCGAAGGAGGCGAAGAAGGCTAGAAATAGCCATGTCTGCATGTGGGCCGGGAAGTTGTGGGTCAGCAGCGTCGGGATGTCGGTGGTGCCCGCCTGGAAGAACATCGCCATGATGGCGAGCAGCATCAGCACCGAGCCGGCGAGCGTATAGAGGAAGAACTTGAACGAGGCGTAGACGCGGCGCTTGCCGCCCCAGACGCCGATGATGATGAACATCGGGATCAGGCCGGCCTCGAAGAAGACGTAGAACAGCACGATGTCGAGCGCGCAGAACACGCCGATCATCAGCGTTTCCAAGAGCAGGAAGGCGATCATGTAGGCCTTGACCCGCTTGTCGATCGCTTCCCACGACGCCAGGATGCAGAGCGGCATCAGGAACGTCGTCAGGATGACGAACAGCATCGAAATGCCGTCGACGCCCATATGGTAGGAGATGCCGGAATCCAACCAGGCAAACTTCTCGACGAACTGGAAGCCGGCTTGCGAATTGTCGAAGCCGGTCCAGATGAACAGCGAGATGATGAAGGTGGCCGCTGTCGTCGTGAACGCGATGGCGCGGATGTTGCGACGCGCATTCGGGCTGTCATCCCTGATGAACAGGATCAGCAGCACACCTACGAGCGGCAGGAAGGTGACCAGCGAGAGGATTGGCCAGGCGGTCATCAGAGCATCATCCAGGTGACGAGTGCGGCCACGCCGATCAGCATGGCGAAGGCATAGTGATAGAGGTAGCCGGTCTGCAGCTTGACGACGCGGTCGGTGACATCGACGACGCGCGCCGAAATGCCGTCAGGACCGAGCCCGTCGATGATGGTGCCGTCGCCGGTCTTCCACAGGAACCGGCCCAGCGCCTTTGCCGGCCGCACGAACAGGACGTCGTAGAGCTCGTCGAAGTACCATTTGTTGAGCAGGAAGGCATAGAGCAGCCGATGGTTGGCGGCGACGCTCCGGGGCAGTTCCGGCGAGCGGATGTAGAACTTCCAGGCGACGGCAAAGCCGATGACCATGGCGACGAACGGTGCCAGCTCGACCCACAGCAGATCGGAAGAGCACACGTCTGANGGAGTTCAGACGTGTGCTCTTCCGATCTTCGCCCGCGGCTCGCCGTGGAAGGTCATGAAGATCAGCCGCCAGGAGTAGAAGGAGGTGAAGCAGGCGGCGATGACCAGCAGGACAAAAGCGAGGCCGGCGACCGAATTGTGGCCGGCAAAGGCAGCCTCGATGATGGCATCCTTGGAGAAGAAGCCGGCGGTGCCGATGACGGTCACCGGAATGCCGACGCCGGTCAGTGCCAGCGTGCCGATCACCATCATCCAGTAGGTCTTCGGAATGAGCTTCCGCAGGCCGCCCATCTTGCGCATGTCCTGCTCGTCGGAGACGGCATGGATGACCGAGCCCGAGCCCAGGAACAGCAGCGCCTTGAAGAAGGCGTGCGTGAACAGATGGAAAATCGCCGCGCCATAGGCGCCGACGCCGAGCGCCACGAACATGTAGCCGAGCTGCGAGCAGGTCGAATAGGCGATGACGCGCTTGATGTCGTTCTGGACCAGGCCGACGGTCGCCGCGAAGAAGGCGGTGAAGGCGCCGATGAAGGTCACCACGGTCAGCGCCGAATGCGACAGTTCGAACAGCGGCGACAGCCGCGCCAGCATGAACACGCCGGCCGTCACCATGGTGGCGGCATGGATCAGTGCCGAGACCGGGGTCGGGCCCTCCATCGCGTCCGGCAGCCAGGTGTGCAGCGGCACCTGCGCCGACTTGCCCATAGCGCCCATGAACAGCAGCAGGCAGACGATGGTCATGGCTGCCTGCTTGTCCAGCGCGTAGCCGAGGAAGGTCAGCACGGCCGCGCCTTGTGGGGCGCCTTCAGCCGGAATGAACGTCGCGGCATTGGCGAAGATGGTGCCGAGATTGACCGAGCCGAACAAAACGAAGACGCCGAAAATGCCGAGCGCAAAGCCGAAATCGCCGACGCGGTTGACGACGAAGGCCTTGATGGCAGCAGCATTGGCCGACGGCTTCTTGTACCAGAAGCCGATCAGCAAATAGGAGGCGAGACCCACCCCTTCCCAGCCGAAGAACATCTGCACGAGGTTGTCCGCCGTCACCAGCATCAGCATGGCGAAGGTGAACAATGACAGATAGGCGAAGAAGCGCGGCCGGTTCGGATCGTGGTGCATGTAGCCGATTGAATAGATGTGGACCAGCGCCGACACCGTGTTGACCACCACCAGCATGACCACCGTCAGCGTATCGATCCTGAGCGCCCAGGACGCGTCGAGCCCGCCGGATTGGATCCAGCGCAGTACCGGCACGGTGAACACCTCGCCTTCGCCGAAGCCGACGGAGAAGAAGGCGACCCAGGACAGCACGGCCGAGATCACCAGGAAGCCTGAGGTGATATATTCCGATGCCTTGGCGCCGAGCGCATTGCCGAACAGGCCGACAATCAGGAAGCCGAGCAGCGGAAGGAAGACGATCGCTTGATACATGTTAGCCCCGTCAACCCTTCATCTGGTTCACGTCTTCGACCGCGATCGAGCCGCGGTTGCGGAAGAAGACGACGAGAATGGCAAGACCGATGGCCGCTTCGGCGGCCGCGACCGTCAGCACGAACAGGGCAAACACCTGGCCGACGAGATCGCCCAATGCCGCCGAGAAGGCAACGAAATTGATGTTGACCGCCAAAAGGATCAGCTCGATCGACATCAGGATGACGATGATGTTCCTGCGGTTCAGGAAGATGCCGAACACGCCCAGCGTGAACAGGATCGCCGATACGGTCAGGTAATGTGCGATGCCGACGACCATGGCCAGATCAAACCTTTCCCGGCATTTGTTGAATCATTGAACGCGCGGATACGATGGCGTCCAAAAGGCTGTCTATGGCAGAAGGCTCGAAGATAACTGTTGCATCATTCCGGCCTGCCCCCTGAACGTATGTGAAATCTTCGCTCTTGATGTTCAGCGTAAGATTCCCGTCGCGATTCCAGACGAATACCCAGGCCTTTTCAGTCGAATCAACCCGCCAAGAGGCAACCTGCTCTCCCCAGTATTTTTTCTTCAAACGACCGAACATCGTCAGAGCCCCTCGCCCGACTTGACCTTGCGGATTTCCATGCCTGTCGCCGGCGTGCGGCCGACCTGGGCTGCGATCGACTGCCGCTTGATCCCTTCCTTGTGGCGCAGCGTCAGGACGATGGCGCCGATCATGGCGACCAGCAGGATGAGGCCCGAAATCTGGAAGTAGTAGAGGTAGTCGGTATAGAGAATGTCGCCGAGTGCTGCGGTATTTGTCCGCGCGGCAAGATCCGGGATGGGTTTGGAGACCGTCGAGGCCAGTTGCGGCGCGAAGGTGTAGCCGCCGAGCACCACGATCAGCTCGGCCGCCAGGATCAGCCCGACCAGCGCGCCGATCGGCGCATATTGCAGGGCGCCTTCCTTCATCTCGGCGAAGTCGACATCGAGCATCATGACGACGAACAGGAACAGCACCATGACCGCGCCGACATAGACGACAAGCAGGATCATCGCCAGGAACTCGGCGCCGGTCAGCATGAACAGGCCGGCGGCGTTGAAGAAGGTCAGGATCAGGAACAGCACGGAATGCACGGGGTTGCGCGACGAAATGACCATGAAGGCCGACGCCACCGCGACAAAGGCGAAGAGGTAGAAAAAGGCCGCCTCTAGTCCACTCAGCATTGGGGATCCCCCGGGTTCCTGTCCAAACAGGACATCCGTCCTGTTTGATTTCTGCGACCGCCTCCGGCCGGCAAGTTGCGTTGTCCTTAGACGAGGCCCCTCGCCCCGTCCATGCGTCAAATGTCAGCGGTAGGGCGAGTCCAGCGAGATGTTGCGCGCCAGTTCGCGCTCCCAGCGGTCGCCATTCGCCAGCAGCCTGTCCTTGTCGTAGTAAAGCTCTTCGCGCGTCTCCGTCGCGAACTCGAAATTCGGCCCCTCGACGATGGCGTCGACCGGGCAGGCTTCCTGGCAGAAGCCGCAATAGATGCACTTCACCATGTCGATGTCGTAGCGCACGGTGCGGCGCGTGCCGTCATTGCGGCGCGGGCCGGCCTCGATGGTGATCGCCTGCGCCGGACAGATCGCTTCGCACAATTTGCAGGCGATGCAGCGCTCTTCGCCATTGGGGTAACGGCGCAAAGCATGCTCGCCCCGGAAGCGCGGGCTGATCGGCCCCTTTTCGTGCGGATAGTTGATCGTTTCCTTCGGCGCGAAGAACTGGCGCATCGACAGGAAGAAGGCGCTGACGAAATCCTGCAGCAGCAGCGATTTTGCGGCCTGGCCAAAAGCGGACATCACGCAAACCCCGTGATTTTGAGGAAGGCCGCGGTGGCAACGACCATGAACAGGGAGATCGGCAGGAACACTTTCCAGCCCAGCCGCATCAGCTGGTCGTAGCGGTAGCGCGGCACGAAGGCCTTCACCATCGAGAACATGAAGAACATCAGGCAGATCTTGAGCACGAACCAGATCACGCCGGGCACCCAGGTGAAGGGGGCGAAGTCGAAGGGCGGCAGCCAGCCGCCGAGGAACAGGATGGTGGCCAGCGCGCACATCATCACCACGGCGACATATTCGCCGAGGAAGAACAACAGGAACGGCGTCGAGGAGTATTCGACCATATGGCCGGCGACGAGTTCCGACTCGGCTTCCACCAGGTCGAAGGGCGGGCGGTTGGTCTCGGCCAGCGCCGAGATGAAGAAAATGACGAACATCGGGAACAGCGCCAGCCAGTGCCAGTCGAGGAAGCTGTTGGGCAGGCCAAGCTTGGTGCCCAGCCCATCCTGCTGCGACAGCACGATGTCCGACAGGTTGAGCGAGCCGACGCAGAGCAGCACGGTGACGATGACGAAGCCGATCGAGACTTCGTAGGACACCATCTGCGCCGCCGAGCGCAGCGCGCCGAGGAACGGGTATTTCGAGTTGGACGCCCAGCCGCCCATGATCACGCCGTAGACCTCGAGCGAGGAGATGGCGAAGACGTAGAGGATGCCGACATTGACGTTGGCGATCCCCCAGCCGGCATTGACGGGAATGACCGCCCAGGCCGAGATGGCGAGCACCGCCGAGACCAGCGGCGCCAGCAGGAACACGCCCTTGTTGGCGCCGGACGGAATGACCGGTTCCTTGAAGACGAATTTCAGCAGATCGGCGAAAGCCTGCAGCGTGCCCCACGGGCCGACGACGTTCGGGCCGCGGCGCAATTGCACCGCCGCCCAGATCTTGCGGTCGGCGTAAAGCAGGTAGGCAACCCCGATCAGCAAAACGACGATCAGCACGACCGACTTTAAAAGGATGATCAGCGTCGGCAGCACGTAGAAGGAGAAGAAGGTGTCCATGTCTACTCTGCCGCCTGCCTGAAGCCGTTTTTCGCCAGCGCCGAGCATTCCGCCATGACGGCGGAGGCCCGCGCAATCGGGTTGGTCAGATAGAAATCCGTGACCGGCGAGGTGAAAGTGCCCTTGTTCAGCCGCCCGCCGAGCTTCGCCACCCTAGCGACGTCATAGGCATTGCCGGCTTCGACATGATCGATGCGGGCGAGATGCGGGTATTCGCCATAGAGTTTGGCGCGCAACTGCTGCAGCGAATCGAAGGGTAGTTTCTTGCCCAGCACATCGGACAATGCCCTCAGGATCGCCCAGTCTTCGCGCGCGTCGCCCGGCGCGAAGCCCGCGCGGTTGGTCTGCTGCACGCGTCCCTCGGTGTTGACATAGGTGCCGGACTTTTCGGTGTAGGCGGCTCCCGGCAGGATGACATTGGCGCGGTGCGCACCGGCGTCGCCATGCGTTCCGACATAGACGACGAAGGCGCCGCCGGTCTTGGACATGTCGATCTCGTCGGCGCCGAGCAGGAACAGAACCTCGCTCTTACCCAGCATGCCGGCAACGTTCTTGCCGCCCTTGCCAGGCACGAAGCCGACATCGAGACCGCCGACGCGCGCGGCCGCAGTGTGCAGCACGGCAAAGCCGTTCCAGTCGGCGCGGGCAGCGTTGACGGCGGTGGCGAGTTTCGCCGCCTGGCCGAGCACCGCCGCGCCGTCGGCACGCGACAGCGCGCCCTGGCCGACGATGATCAGCGGATGCGTCGCCTTCTTCAGCACCTGGAAGAACTTGCCATTGCCGTCAGCCAGGTCTTTCAGCGACTCCGGACCGGCGCCGAGCTGTTCGTAGTCGTAACGCGTGTCGCCGACCTCGCCGATGACGCCGACCGGCAGATTGCCGATCCTCCAGCGCTTGCGGATGCGGGCATTGAGCACCGAGGCCTCGAAGCGCGGATTGGCGCCGATGATCAGCACCGCGTCGGCCTGCTCGATGCCCTCGATGGTGGGGTTGAAGATGTAGCTGGCGCGGCCGAGCGCGGGATCGAGTGCGGCGCCGTCCTGGCGGCAATCGGTGTTCTTCGAGCCCAACGCAGCCATAAGCTGCTTCAGCGAGTAGATTTCCTCGACGGCGGCAAGATCGCCCGCAATCGCGCCGATTTTCTCGGGCGCCGCATTCGACACCGCATCCCTGATCGCAACGAACGCTTCGGCCCAGCTGGCCGGCGCCAACTTTCCGTCCTTGCGGACATAGGGGCGGTCGAGGCGCTGCGTGCGCAATCCGTCCCAGATGAAGCGGGTCTTGTCGGAAATCCACTCCTCGTTCACCGCCTCATTGACGCGCGGCAGGATGCGCATCACCTCGCGGCCGCGGCTGTCGACGCGGATTGCCGAGCCGACGGCGTCCATGACGTCGATTGATTCTGTCTTGGTCAGCTCCCACGGCCGTGCCTGAAAGGCGAAAGGCTTGGAGGTCAGCGCGCCGACCGGGCAGAGGTCGATGACATTGCCCTGCAGCTCCGAGGTCATGGCGCTTTCGAGATAGGTGGTGATCTCGGCATCCTCGCCGCGGCCGATCAGGCCAAGCTCGGAAATGCCCGCAACTTCCGTGGTGAAGCGAACGCAGCGCGTGCAGTGGATGCAGCGGTTCATAACCGTCTTGACCAATGGGCCGATATACTTGTCTTCGACCGCGCGCTTGTTCTCGTGATAGCGCGAGGAATCGACGCCGAAGGCCATCGCCTGGTCCTGCAGGTCGCATTCGCCGCCCTGGTCGCAGATCGGGCAATCCAGCGGATGGTTGATCAAGAGGAATTCCATCACGCCTTCGCGGGCCTTCTTGACCATCGGCGTGTTGGTGAAGATTTCAGGCGCCTCGCCATTGGGTCCCGGACGGAGGTCGCGCACATTCATGGCGCAGGAGGCCTGCGGCTTCGGCGGCCCGCCCTTCACCTCGATCAGGCACATGCGGCAATTGCCGGCGATCGACAGCCGCTCATGGAAGCAGAAGCGCGGCACTTCCGCGCCGGCGTCCTCGGCTGCCTGCAGCAGCGTGTAGTGGTCGGGTACAGTGATCTCTTTCCCGTCGACCTTGAGCTTTGCCATCAATTGCCCCCGGCGGTCTGCGCCGTCTCATATGCCTGAAACAGATCGCTCAGCCTGATGCCATTGATCATCATGCCGGCGACTTCAGCGTTTTCTATCTTCAGATTGCTCATATTCACATTGCCGAAAAACGCGTTCGAGAGGTTCGCGTCGTCCACCACGGCCGCCGACAGGTCGACGTTGTGAAACTGCGTGTTCGACAAGTTCACATCGTCAAATCTGGAGTTGCTGACGATGGCATTGCGCACATCGAGAACATCGCTCCTGTCGTGGATCTCCATGCCTGCCACCCCTACTTCTTCGCCTTGGCGGCCAGCGTCAGCGCCGCGGCCTGGCGGGTCCACTCGTCGCGGCCGATACGGCCGGTGAGCGACAGGTAGTCCTCGACCCAGGCGATCTCTTCCGGCGCCCAGGCGGCGATCTGGGCAAAGGTCCAGATGCCGAGGCCGTTCAGCACTTTTTCCAGCTTCGGCCCAACGCCGGTGATCGCCTTGAGATCCGACGGCTTGGCCGGACGAGCCACGGCCTTGGGCTGTCTGAAATCCTCCGGCATCAATCCGATCGTCGCGCCTTCGGCGACGGCATCGGTCTTCTCCGGCTCGGCATCGACGGTGCGAGCGGCAATATCGGTCACATCCTGGGCAAAACTCTGCGCCTCGGCGATCAGGGTTCTGGTCGCCGCGCGCGCCTTGGTGGCCGGCGCGGTCTCGGAGAACTCTTGGCTGCGCTGCTCGAAATCGTCGATGATCGGCTGGAAAATCCGCTGCGATGCCTCGGCAGCACCCGACAAGGCGCCTAGCCACACGCCAAAGGCATGGTTGGCAAGGCCGAAGCCCAGCGCCGACATGGCGGCGGCACCCGCGACAGGATGCGCGAGAAGGTTGACGGCGCTGGCCATCTCCTTCGGCATCATCCTTGTCAAATCCTGGTTCATCTTCTCAAGCTGGTCCAAATTGGGCATCAAAGGGTTCGAATAGGGCGCCATAGACATCTCCTGGTCGTTTCTTCGTCAGCCCCGCCCTATATTTCCGTCCGGGGCTTGCGCCCGATTTCAATCTACTCAGCAGCCACCATCACCGGTTCGGCCCGGTGCGCGTTGCGCGAAAACTCGTCGATGCGCCGCTCCACCTCGCCGCGGAAATGCCGCATCAGGCCCTGGATCGGCCATGCCGCGGCATCGCCCAGCGCGCAGATCGTATGACCCTCCACCTGTTTGGTGACGTCGAGCAGCATGTCGATCTCGCGCTTCTGCGCCTCGCCGCGCACCAGCCGCTCCATCACCCGCCACATCCAGCCGGTGCCTTCGCGGCATGGCGTGCACTGGCCGCAGCTCTCATGCTTGTAGAAATAGGAAAGCCTGGCGATCGCCTTCACGATATCGGTCGACTTGTCCATGACGATGACAGCCGCCGTGCCGAGGCCGGATTTCAGGTCGCGCAAAGCATCGAAATCCATCGGCGCATCGATGATCTGCTCGGCCGGCACCAGCGGCACCGAAGCGCCGCCCGGAATGACCGCGAGGAGATTGTCCCAGCCGCCCCGAATGCCGCCGCAATGCGTCTCGATCAGCTCGCGGAACGGGATCGACATCGCCTCCTCGACGGTGCACGGATTGTTGACGTGGCCCGAGATGCAAAACAGCTTGGTGCCGACATTGTTGGGCCGGCCGAAGGACGAGAACCAGGCGGCGCCACGGCGCAAAATGGTCGGCGCCACCGCGATCGACTCGACATTGTTCACGGTTGTCGGACAACCGTACAAGCCGACATTGGCCGGGAATGGCGGCTTCAGCCGGGGCTGGCCCTTCTTGCCTTCGAGGCTTTCCAGAAGTGCTGTTTCCTCGCCGCATATATAGGCGCCGGCGCCGTGATGCATGTAGATGTCGAAATCGTATCCGGACGTGTTGTTCTTGCCGATCAGCCTGGCCTCGTAGGCCTCGTCGATGGCGCGTTGCAGCGCTTCGCGCTCGCGGATGAACTCGCCGCGCACATAGATGTAGGCGGCGACCGCGCCCATGGCGAAGCCGGCGATGAACGAGCCCTCGACCAGCGTGTGCGGATCGTTGCGCAGGATATCGCGGTCCTTGCACGTGCCGGGCTCGGATTCGTCGGCGTTGACAACGAGATAGCTCGGCCTTCCGTCGCTCTGCTTGGGCATGAACGACCATTTCAGCCCGGTCGGGAAGCCGGCGCCGCCACGGCCGCGCAGGCCGGACGCCTTCATCTCGTTGACGATCCACTCTCGCCCCTTGGCGATGATGCCGGGCGTGTTGTCCCAGGCGCCGCGCGCCATCGCGCCGGCCAGCGACTTGTCGAAGAGGCCGTAGATGTTGTTGAAGATGCGGTCTTTGTCGGCCAGCATGACTTACCTCTTTCCCCGCAAGACGATCGAGAACCACACCAGCACGCCCATGCCGGTCGCGGCCATCGATTCCAGGGTATCCGAAAACGGCAATTCGACGAGGCGCCGAAGCCCCTCCAGAAGGATGTTGGCAGCAGCGATGCAGACAACGCCGATGACAATGCTGCGCAGCGTCAGCAAAGATCCGGTGCTTTGCGCTTCAGCCATCAACGTGGCTCCTTGCCGAAGACGCGGATGTATTCGGCGACGCCGCCCTTGGCGAGCGCCTTGGCCTGCTTGCCCCAGTCGTCGCGCTCGATGCGGCCCTGGAAAGCGAGATATCCATCCACCCAGTCGCGCTCGGCCTTATTCCAGGATGCGACCTGTGTGAAGGTGAAGATGCCAAGCGAATGAAGGATGCCCTCGATCTTCGGGCCAATGCCCGAGATCAGCTTGAGATCGTCGACCGCAGCCGGCCTGTCGATTCCGGCCGGACGGTTCTTGTCCTCGAGCGACGGCTTTGCGGGCCTGGCTGCCGGCGCCTTGAAGGCCGGGGCCACCGCGGCCTTGACCGCTGGCGCCTTGAATTCCGGCGCAGTGAAGGCAGTTGCCGGCGTGGCGGTGGTCTTCGGGCCATTACGCTGCTTGGCGACCTTCTCGACTTCAGGCGCCGCGGTGTTGGCGTTGGCGGCCGAATGCAGGGGCGCCGGGACGCTCGCCGCTTTTTCCGCCGCCGGTGCAACCTTGGCCCTGGAGGGCGACTTCAACGCCGAGCTGGTTTCCGGCGCATCGGTTTTCGGCTTGCCGGCGTTGGATGGCGCGACCGGGGCGGCCGCTGCAGGAGCGGCAGGCGCCGGAACGGGCGCTGCAATAATCGCGTCGGGCGCCGCGTGGGCAGCCTTGCTCGCCGCCCTGGCTTCCTTGTCGCGCGTCGCTTTGAGGATCGCCTTTTCGCTCTTCAGCGTCGTCAGGCCAGGCGCCGGCTCCGAGCCGGTTCTGCCATTTTGCGGTCCCGTGGGAACCGAGGCACCCTTGCCTGCATCATAAAGATCGATGATTTCGGCCAGCCGCTCAGGCGTCAGATCCTCGAACGTGTCCTTGAAGACCATCACCATCGGCGCGTTGACGCAGGCGCCGAGGCATTCGACCTCCTCCCACGACAGCGTGCCCTTGTCGTTGGTGTGGAACTGGTCGTGATGGATTTTCGAGCGGCACACATCCATCAGCGCTTCCGAGCCGCGCAGCATGCAGGGCGTGGTGCCGCAGACCTGGATATGCGCGCGCGTGCCGACCGGATTGAGCTGGTACTGCGTGTAGAAGGTCGCGACTTCGAGCCCGCGAATGCGCGGCATGCCGAGCATGTCCGAAATCGTCTCGATCGCCGCCTTGGTGACCCAGCCTTCCTGCTCCTGCGCAATCATCAGCAAGGGAATGATCGCCGACTGCTCCCGGCCCTTCGGATATTTCTTGATCCATTGCTTCGCAACCGCGGCATTCGCCCGGTTGAAGGCGAAGGAGGCTGGCTGAACGCTTGCTTCTGCGAGACGGCGGACTGACATTTAGCGATCGACCTCACCAAACACGATGTCGAGGGAGCCAAGAACGGCAGTGACGTCGGCCAGCATGTGGCCGCGACAGAGGAAATCCATGGCTTGCAGATGCGCGAAGCCGGGCGCGCGCAGCTTGCAGCGATAGGGCTTGTTGGTGCCGTCCGAGACGAGATAGACGCCGAACTCGCCTTTCGGCGCCTCGACCGCGGCATAGACCTCGCCGGCCGGCACACGGTAACCCTCAGTATAGAGCTTGAAATGATGGATCAGCGCTTCCATCGAGCGCTTCATCGCCTGGCGCTTGGGCGGCACCACCTTGCCGTCGAGGTTGGACACCGGCCCGGTGCTTTCCTTGCCAAGCAAGAGGTCGACGCACTGGCGCATGATCTTTGCCGACTGGCGCATCTCTTCCATGCGCACGAGGTAGCGGTCGTAGCAGTCGCCGTTCTTGCCGATCGGGATGTCGAAATCCATCTCGGAATAGCATTCATAAGGCTGCGACTTGCGCAAATCCCAGGCCGCACCCGAGCCGCGCACCATGACGCCGGAAAAGCCCCAGGCCCAGGCGTCGGCCAGCGACACGATACCGATATCGACATTGCGCTGCTTGAAGATGCGGTTGCCGGTAAGCAGCTTGTCGAGGTCGTCGAGCGACTTCAGGAACGGGTCGATCCACTTGCCGATGTCCTCGACCAGCTTCGCCGGCAGATCCTGGTGCACACCGCCCGGACGGAAATAGGCCGCGTGCATGCGCGAACCCGAGGCTCGTTCATAGAACACCATCAGCTTTTCGCGTTCGACGAAACCCCACAGCGGCGGCGTCAGCGCGCCGATATCCAGCGCCTGCGTCGTCACATTGAGGATGTGCGACATGATGCGGCTGAGCTCGGAATAGAGCACGCGGATCAGCTGGCCGCGCTTCGGCACCTCGATGCCGAGCAACCGCTCGGTGGCGAGCGCGAAGGCATGCTCCTGGTTCATCGGCGCGCAATAATCGAGCCGGTCGAGATAGGGCACGGCCTGCAGGTAGGTCTTGTGCTCGATCAGCTTTTCGGTGCCGCGATGGAGCAGGCCGATATGCGGATCGACGCGATCGACCACTTCGCCGTCGAGCTCCAGCACAAGACGCAAAACACCGTGCGCCGCAGGGTGCTGCGGTCCGAAGTTGATGTTGAAGTTGCGGACGGAGGTTTCAGCCATTCTGGCGCCTCAATTCGTCTTGGCTTTTTCGTCCCCAGGCAGGACGTAATCCGTCCCTTCCCATGGCGAAAGAAAATCGAAATTGCGGAATTCCTGCTTCAATTCCACCGGCTCGTAGATCACGCGCTTGGCTTCGTCGTCGTAGCGCACCTCGACGAAACCTGTCAGCGGGAAGTCCTTGCGCAGGGGATGGCCCTCGAAGCCGTAATCCGTGAGGATACGGCGCAGGTCCGGATGGCCGGAGAACAGCACGCCATAGAGATCGTAGGCTTCGCGCTCATACCAGTCGGCGCCGGGATAGACAGCGGTGAGCGACGGCACCAGCGTCTCTTCGTCGGCCTGCACCTTGATGCGGATGCGCAAATTCTGCTTCGGCGACAGCAGATGATAGACGACATCGAAACGCTTGACGCGCGACGGGTAGTCGGCGCCGCAGATATCGATGATCGAAATGAACTGGCAGCCCGAATCGTCACGCAGGAAGCTTGTCACCTCGATCAGATTGTCTGTAGCAACCGAGATCGTCAGTTCGCCATAGGCAAGCACTGCATCGGTGACGCGGCCCGGCAGCTTTTCGCCGAGATAGGTCGACAGTTCGCTCAGGGATGCGGCCATGGGTCTACCGTTCGATCGTGCCGGTGCGGCGGATCTTCTTCTGCAGGAGAAGAATGCCGTAGAGCAGCGCTTCGGCGCTTGGCGGGCAGCCGGGCACATAGATGTCGACCGGCACGATGCGGTCGCAGCCGCGCACCACCGAATAGGAATAGTGATAATAGCCGCCGCCATTGGCGCAGGAGCCCATCGAGATGACGTAGCGCGGCTCCGGCATCTGGTCGTAGACCTTGCGCAAAGCCGGGGCCATCTTGTTGGTCAGCGTTCCCGCCACGATCATGATGTCGGACTGGCGCGGCGACGCGCGAGGAGCCACGCCAAACCTTTCAGAATCATAGCGCGGCATCGAGGTGTGGATCATCTCGACGGCACAGCAGGCGAGACCGAAGGTCATGAACATCAGCGAGCCGCTGCGTGCCCAGGTGATCAGCGCCTCGGTCGAGGTGACCAGAAAACCCTTGTCGGCCAGTTCATTGTTGATCTCGAGGAAGAACGGATCGTCGGAACCGACCGGACGTCCGGTATTGGGGTCGATCAGGCCTTTGGGCTTCGGCGCGACGAGCGTTCCGGAACTGTCGTTCAATCCCATTCCAGCGCTCCTTTTTTCCATTCATAGGCAAAGCCGATGGTCAGCACCGCCAAAAACACCATCATCGACCAGAAACCGAGCATGCCGATCTTCGAGAACGACACCGCCCACGGAAACAGGAAGGCCACTTCCAGATCGAAGATGATGAACAGGATCGACACCAGGTAGAAGCGGATGTCGAATTTCATCCGGGCATCGTCGAACGAGTTGAACCCGCACTCGTAGGCGGAAAGCTTCTCCGGATCGGGATTGCGATAAGCCACCAGGAACGGCGCGATGATAAGCGCCAAGCCTACAACTGCGGCCACGGCGATGAAGAGGACGATGGGCAGGTATGAACTGAGGAGTACGTTCATGCTCGGCTTTCCGTTGGCGGCCAATCCACTTTGATTACAGCAACCAACCCTAATGCGGAAGCGCGACAGTTTAACCGCTGAACCGTTTTAGGTGCCTTTGCTGCAACGCGGCGAGGGTTAGCGCAGGGCTTTCAGCGAAGCAAGTCAAACCTTGTTCAAAAGACAGTGCTGGACGGCAGGCCGGGAAAAACTGGTCCGATCTCCTCCTGTTTGATTTCCTTCATCTTTCACTCCACTTTTGTCTCCTGACACATCTCCCGCCATTTGCCTGCTAGCATGACCGGAATCGCCGGCTAAAGTCGGGAAAAATGGTTCGAGGCAAGACACTTTGACGAAGGACAATATCTCACTCCCGACGGCCAGGCGCATCGCGCTCGCCGCGCAAGGATTTCTCGATCCCCGCCCGGTCGGCACGCCCGATCGCCGCCACCTCGCCCGCGTGCTGTCGCGCACCGGCCTGCTGCAGATCGATTCCGTCAGCGCCGTGGTGCGCGCCCACTATATGCCGCTCTATTCGCGCCTTGGCCCCTACCCGCTCACCCTGCTCGACAATGCCGCAATCACCCGCAAGCGCACCGTGTTCGAGTACTGGGCGCATGAGGCCTCGTTCCTGCCGTTCGAGACCTACCCACTGATGCGCTGGCGCATGCAGCGCGCTGAAAGCGGCGACGAAATGTATCTGGGCCTCGCCAAATGGGGCCGCGAGCACGCCGCCTATATCGAAGAGATCTACCGCGCGGTCGCCGAGCGCGGCCCGATTGCCGCTTCGGCACTGGAGGGCCAGAAAGGTTCGGGCGGCTGGTGGGGCTGGAGCCACGCCAAGCACGCCTTCGAATGGCTCTTCTGGGCCGGACGCATCACCACGGCGCACCGCCGTGGCTTCGAGCGTTTCTACGACCTGCCCGAGCGCGTGCTGCCGCAGGCGATCCTCGACCTGCCGGTGCCGGCGGCCGAGGACGCGCACCGCGAATTGCTGCGCATTTCCGCCCGCGCCCACGGCATCGCGACGTCGGGTGACCTGCGCGACTATTTCCGCCTGTCGCCGGCCGATATGAAGGGCCGGCTGGAGGAACTGGTCGAGTTGGGCGAACTGCTGCCGGTGCGCGTCGAAGGCTGGGACAAGCCGGCTTACCTCTATAAGGACGCCCGTCTGCCGCGAAAGATCGAGGCCCGCGCGCTACTGGCGCCCTTCGATCCGGTGGTCTTCGAGCGCTCGCGCACCGAGCGCCTGTTCGATTTCCACTACCGCATCGAGATCTACACGCCGGCCGAAAAGCGCCAATATGGCTACTACGTGCTGCCCTTCCTGCTCGGCGACCGGATCGTCGCCCGCGTCGATCTCAAGGCCGACCGGCCTGCGAGTGTCTTACGCGTCCACGCCGCCTACGCCGAAGCAGGCGCACCGCCGGAAACTGCCGCAGAGCTGTTCGAGGAATTGAAGCAGATGCAGGGCTGGCTTGGCCTTGAGCGCATCGAAGTGGCGCCGGCCGGCAATCTGGGGAAACCCCTGGTCGACATCGCCATGTCGTAGCAGTGCGTTGACACAACTCCCCGCAACAGCCTAAATCCGCTCCAGACGGTCCCCTGCCCGCAACGGCAAGGGCCAAGAGGGAATGCGGTGCGGGACGAAAATCCCAAATCCGCGGCTGTCCCCGCAACTGTAAGCGAAGAGCCAAGGCCGAAAGCCACTGGGTAACACCGGGAAGGCGGCTAACCAAGGCGATGACCCGCGAGCCAGGAGACCTGCCGTCTGAGACAAAGTATCCGATCGCCTGGCGGGTTTCCGGGCAAGGAGCACGGTTTTTGGACCAGAACAGCAGTTTTTCGGCTGGCACAGCGGATGTTTCGTCTGCCAATAGCGACGCGTTGGCTGGCGTGACCGTCATCGTCTGCGCCTCATGCCGCGATGAAACCGGCTCAGACGCTCACCCCCGCGCCGGCGAACTGCTGGCCGACGACACGCGCCTCGCCGCAGCCGATGACAACATCCGCGTCCGCACCGCCGAATGTCTCGGCAATTGCAAGCGCCGCCTCAGCGCCGCGATCCTGCGTGATGGCTGCTGGAGCTATGTCTTCGGCGATCTGGCCGCAACCAGCGGCGCCGATCTCGTCACCGGCGCAAAGCTCTTCGCGACTTCGACCGACGGTCTCATCCCGTGGCGCGGCCGGCCCGATAGCCTCAAGCGCGGCCTCGTTGCCCGCATCCCACCCCTCGATATGCTGAAGGACTGACGATGAACGTTTCAAACCCGACCGGCAATCTCTCCCGTGTTCCCTGCACCGTCGTCACCGGCTTTCTCGGCGCCGGCAAGACGACGCTGGTCCGCCATCTCCTGGAAAACGCCGGGGGCAAGCGCATTGCCATCATCGTCAACGAGTTCGGCGACATCGGCATCGACGGCGAGATTCTCAAAGGGTGCGGCATCGACACTTGCCCCGAGGAAAACATCGTCGAACTGGCCAATGGCTGCATCTGCTGTACAGTCGCCGACGATTTCGTGCCCGCCCTCGACAAAATCCTCGCACTGACGCCGAGGGTCGACCACATCCTGATCGAGACCTCGGGCCTCGCTCTGCCCAAGCCGCTGGTCCAGGCGTTCCAGTGGCCGAGCGTGAAGAGCCGGGTGACGGTCGACGGTGTCATCGCCGTGGTAGACGGCCCGGCGCTGGCCGAGGGACGCGTCGCCAACGACATGGACGCGCTTCAGGCGCAGCGTGTCCAGGACGAGACGCTCGACCATGACGACCCCGTCGAAGAAGTCTTCGAAGACCAGATCGCCTGCGCCGATTTGATCATCCTGTCGAAGAGCGATTTGATGGATTCAGCCGGTTCGGCCCGCGCCAACACCATCATCAATGAGCATTCCGCCCGCGCGGTAAAAATCGTGCCGACCGCGCATGGCAAGGTCGACCCGTCGGTGCTGCTTGGCCTCGGTCTCGCCGTCGAAGACGACATCGAGAACCGCAAGTCGCACCATGACGGCGCCTTCGACCACGAGCATGACGATTTCGACACCTTCATCGTCGACATCCCCTCGATCACCAATCCGGACGAACTGGCCAGGCGCGTCGCTACGGTGGCCGAGGAAGAGAATGTTCTGCGCGTGAAAGGCTTCGTCGATGTCGGCGGCAAGCCGATGCGGCTTTTGCTGCAGGCCGTCGGCCGACGCGTCAACCATTATTATGACCGCGCCTGGACGACCGAAGACGATCGCCGCTCGCGTCTCGTCGTCATTGGCCTGAAGGGGCTGAACCGCCCGGCGATCGAGCGTATACTCGCCGGCTGATCTCAGGCACGAGCCGCGATGCACATACTCACCACGACCTCCGCCTCGCTCGACGATCTCGCCGAGCCCGTCGATCTCGGGCAGACGCCGGCGGATATCGTGGTGCTGTCCTTCACCGACAGCGACCTCGCCGGCCTCGCGGCGGCCTGGAAGGCCGATGCCGTCCGCCTGCCGTCGATGCGGCTGGCGGCGCTGCGCGACCTGCGCCATCCCATGTCCGTGGACCTCTGGATCGACAGCGTCGCCCGCCACGCCAAGGTGATTTTGGTGCGCATCCTCGGCGGCTACGACTGGTGGCGCTATGGCTGCGACCAGCTTGCCGCGACTGCCCGTGCGAACGGCATCAAGCTGGCACTGCTGCCGGGTGAAAGCCACGACGAGGATTTCAGGCTGATCGAAGCCTCGACGCTGCCGCGCGAGGAGTTGGACGGCCTGCTTGGCTATTTCCGCGAGGGCGGACCGGAGAATATGGCAGCACTGATGCAGCGGCTAGCGGGGTTGGCTGGGTCCGATGTGGCGGCGGCTGAGCCGGTCAGCGTGCCGAAAGCTGGCTACTACGAGCCAGGCCGCGGCGTCGTAGGCAAGTTGGATTTGGCCGATGTCGGCGTTCCTTCACACCCCCCTCTGTCCTGCCGGACATCTCCCCCGCAAGGGGGGAGATCAGCCGTCACCAAAGGCGGCTCCTCTCCTGCTCCTTTGGAGATCTCCGCAAGGTCTGCGATTGGCGAAAACATTTATGAGAGCACAATCTCCCCCCTTCCGGGGGAGATGTCCGGCAGGACAGAGGGGGGTGGGCGGGAACTCGGCGCAGACAACATCAACTCTCCCATCATCCCCATCCTCTTCTACCGCTCAATGCTGCTGGCCGCCGATGTCGCGCCAATCGATGCGCTTTTTGATGCACTGCGCCAACGCGGCATGAGACCGGTCCCGATCTTCGTCTCCAGCCTCAAAGACCCGACCTCCCTGGCCTTCGTCGGAACCGCGCTGGCCGCACTCAACCCCGCCGCCATCATCACCGCAACCGCCTTCGCTTCCGGCGCCGAACCCGGCGTCGAAACCCTGTTCGACCGCGCCGGCGTGCCTGTCTTCCAGGTCATCGTCGCCACCACCCGCCGCGACGTCTGGGACAACAACCAGCGCGGCCTGGCGCCCGCCGACCTTGCCATGCATGTCGTGCTGCCCGAACTCGACGGCCGCATCCTGGCCGGCGCGATTTCCTTCAAGGGCGAGAGCGAAACCGACCCGGCACTCGGCCACCGCGCCTTTGCAAACCGGCCGGAACCGGATCGCGTGGCGCAAGTGGCGGAGCGTGTCGCGGCGTTCATCAAGCTGCAGCAGACGCCCCGCGCGACGCGTAAGTTGGCGATCCTCATTCCGGACTATCCGAGCGCGCCCGGCCGCACTGGCTATGCAGTGGGCCTGGATGTGCCGTCCAGCGTGCTGGCCATGCTGCATGACCTGAAGGAGCAGGGCTATCGCGTTGAAGGGATTCCGCAAACGCCGCGTGAGTTGCTGGACCCGTTGGAGCGGAGAGGCGATGGGCTGGGGTTGGAGGAGTATCTGGACTTCTCAAAGGATTTGCCGGCTGACGCACTGGCTGCAGTCGAGGCGGCATGGGGCGCCCCTTCACCCTCCCCCTTGTGGGGAGGGTCGGTTCGCGACATTCGCGAAGCGGATGGCGCGAAACGGGGTGGGGGTAGCGGTGCACCACCCCAACCCGGCCCTGCGGGCCACCCTCCCCACAAGGGGGAGGGTAAGAGCGGCTTCCCCTTCCGCGCCGCCACCTTCGGCAACATCACTGTCGCTCTCGCCCCCGACCGTGGCCGCTCGGCCCACCGCCGCGCCGATTACCACGACCCGACGCTCCCTCCCCGCCACAACCTCATCGCCTTCGGCCTGTGGCTGCGCAAATCGCTCCGCATCCATGCTCTCATCCATGTCGGCGCTCATGGCACGCTGGAATGGCTGCCCGGCAAGACGGTAGCGCTCTCACAAAACTGCTTCCCCGAGATCGTCACCGGCTCGTTGCCCGTCATTTACCCCTTCATCGTCTCCAATCCCGGCGAAGCGGCGCAGGCGAAGCGGCGTATCGCCGCCGTCACGCTTGGCCATCTGCCGCCGCCGCTGACCGGTGCCGGCCTCGACGAAGGGCAGCACAGGCTCGAACGCCTCGTCGACGAATATGCCCAGGCCGACGGCCTCGACCGCCGCCGCCGCGATCGTCTGGCCAAGCTGATCGTCGACACCGCGCAAAAGAACGGCCTCGCCTCCGAAGCAGGTGTCGCCCAAACCGATGCGCCCGACGAGGCGCTGCGCCGCATCGATGCCTGGCTCTGCGACCTCAAGGATTTCGCCATCAAGGACGGCCTGCACATTTACGGCCGCGCGCCCGACGACGAACCCGACGCCGTGCGCCGGCAAAGTGCCGAAGCCGAGAAGGCAGCACTTCTTGCCGCGCTCGACGGCCGTCACATCAAGGCGGGTCCGGCGGGCGCACCGGCGCGTGGCCGCTCCGACGTGCTGCCCACCGGCCGCAACCTGTTCACCTCCGACCCGCGCACCATGCCGACGCCGACCGCCTACGATCTGGGAAAGGCGGCGGCAGAAGAAGTCGTGCGCGGCTATATGCAGTCGCATGGCGACTGGCCGCGCTCGCTGGTCATCGACCTCTGGGGCTCGGCCTCGCTGCGCACCGGCGGCGAGGAGATCGCGCAAGGCCTGGCGCTGATGGGCTGCCGGCCGCAATGGGATTCGGCCACCGGCCGCATCACCGGCATCGAAGTGCTGCCGCCGGCCACGCTCGGTCGCCCGCGCGTCGATGTCACCTGGCGGATTTCGGGTCTGTTCCGCGACATGTTCCCGACCCAGATCGCGCTGATCGACGCCGCCGCCAACGCCGTTGCCGCGCGTGACGAGGACGATTCGGAAAACCCGCTCGCCGCCAGAACCCGCGCCGATGGCAAGATCGGCCCGCGCATCTTCGGCACCTCGCCCGGCACCTACGGCGCCGGCGTCGAGGACCTGCTGTCCAGCGGCGACTGGGTCGGGCGCGAAGAAATCGGCCGCGCCTATCTCGATGCGACGTCGCATGCCTATGGCGGCGCCAAGAGCGAAGGCATCGCTTCCCCCGGTGCCTTCGAGACCCGCGTCGCCGAGGCCGATCTTCTCGTCCACACCGGTGACGACCCCGGCCGCGATATACTTGAAGGCTCCGCCGACGTCGCTTTCATCGGCGGTTTTTCGGCGGCGCTGGCGGCACTGGGCCGCAATGCCGACGTGATCGTGCTCGACACCACGGATCCGCAGAAGCCCAAGCCGCGCTCGGTCGGCGAGGCTGTGTCGCGCGTGGTGCGCGCCCGCGCCGTTAATGCGCGCTTTATAGCCGGCCAGATGCGGCATGGTCCGCGCGGCGCTTCCGAGTTTGCCGAAACCGTCGACCGCCTCATCGGCTTTGCCGAAACCACGCACGCCATTTCGGGCGCGTTGATCGAGGCCGTGCATGACGCCTATGTCGGCGATCCCGATGTCCGCGCCTTCATCCTGCGTGAAAATCCGGCCGCTGCCAAAGTCATCGCCGAGCGCTTCCTGTCGGCGCGCCGGCGCGGTCTCTGGCATCCCTTGCGCAACTCGGTCGACGACGATCTCGCGGCGCTGATCGCCGAGGCCGAGGCGCTCGGGGTTGCGGCATGAACGCCTTTTCAAGGCGCGGCGCCTGCCCGGCTCTGTCAGCGCCGATGCAGACCGGCGATGGCCTGCTGGTGCGGCTCAACCCGGTTGCTGGAGGGCTTTCCCCCAAGTCGCTGATCGGACTCTGCGAATCCGCCTTGAAGCGCGGCAACGGCATCATGGAAGTGACCGCGCGCGGCAGCCTGCAGATACGCGGGCTGACGGCGGAAAGCGCAGCGCTGCTGGCGGCGGAGGTGGATGCGCTGGGCATCGCCGTGCGCACCGGCGTGCCGGTCGAGACCGGGCCGCTGGCCGGCATCGATCCGCGGGAGATTGCCGATCCGCGAGCTTTGGCTGAGCGGATCAGGATGGCGGTTGAGGAGGCTGGGCTGACGGCAAGGCTGGGACCGAAGGTTTCGGTGGTTGTCGACGGCGGCGGGCAGTTGACGATGGATGCGGTGACGGCCGATGTCAGGCTGAAGGCGGTGCGGGTGGGCGGCAACGTTATGTGGGCTTTGTCTGTTGCCGGCGACGGTCAAAGCGCGAGGCCGCTTGCGACGGCCGATGAGGATGCAGCGCGCGATATTGCGGTTGCTGTGCTGAGGATGGTTGCCGAGAAGGGGCGTGACGCACATCCTCGGGATTTGTCGGAGAGGCAATTGGCCTCTCTCGCAAGCTGGCATTCCTTCGCGCCCCCCTCTGTCCTGCCGGACATCTCCCCCTCAACGGGGGAGATCAGCAGGGTCGCCGGCGGCTCTCCACTTTCCACGCTGAAAATTGGCGAAATCGCCCACGAAGACGCAATCTCCCCCCTTGAGGGGGAGATGTCCGGCAGGACAGAGGGGGGTGTGCAGGATCGCCGGCCTATCGGTCTTTTCCCCTTATCCAACGACACCACCGCTCTCGGCATAGCCCTCCCCTATGGCAGCATGCCGGCCGAAAAACTCATCGCCCTCGCCCAAAGCGCCCTGTCCCTCGGCGTCGCCGAAATCCGCCTCGCCCCCGGCCGCGCCTTGCTGTTCCTCGGCCAACCGTCGTCCGCAAACCACCCCCTGCGAGCCACCGCCGCCGCCCTCGGCTTCGTCACCATCGCCGCCGACCCGCGCACCCGCATCGCCGCCTGCCCCGGCACTCCTGCCTGCGCATCCGGACAAATCGCCACGCGCGATATTGCCGAGACAATCGCCGCCGAAATGACCGATAGTCTCGACTTCACACTGCACATTTCCGGCTGCGCCAAGGGCTGCGCGCACCCCGGTCCGGCGGCGCTGACATTGGTCGGCGGCGAAAACGGAGCCGGACTTGTCGTGAACGCGACGGCAAAGGCCCTTCCTGCGGGCTACAGGCCGGGCTATGACGCCGCACGCGGCGTCAGTCGCGTCGCGGCGATGATCCGCAGCGCACGATTTCAGGGCGAAACCGCCGCCGCTTGCCTGACAAGGCTCGGGCCGGCGGCAATCGCCGAAAGCTACCGACAGGAATAAGCATGGCCGCCTACTATTACATCCATGACGGCAACGCCATCTATGAGCGCTCTTTTGCCATCATCCGCGCCGAGGCAGATTTGTCCCGCTTTTCCGAGGCCGAGGCCGACGTTGCCATCCGCATGATCCATGCCTGCGGCCAGGTCGAAGCATCAAGTCATTTTGTCTTCTCCAGCGATTTCGTCGCCGCCGCCCGCAGCGCTTTGGCGGCCGGCGCACCGATCTTCTGCGATGCCGAAATGGTCTCGCATGGNTTTCGTCGCCGCCGCCCGCAGCGCTTTGGCGGCCGGCGCACCGATCTTCTGCGATGCCGAAATGGTCTCGCATGGCGTCACCCGCGCCAGGCTGCCGGCCGGCAATGAGGTGATCTGCACCTTGCGCGACCCGCGCACGCACGACATCGCCAAGCAGATCGGCAACACCCGCTCGGCCGCCGCGATCGACCTCTGGGGCGAACGCATGGCCGGTTCGGTCGTGGCCATCGGCAATGCGCCGACAGCGCTCTTCTATCTCCTGGAAAAGCTGCGCGATGGCGCGCCGAAACCGGCCGCCATCATCGGCATGCCGGTCGGCTTCGTCGGTGCCGCCGAATCCAAGGATGCGCTGGCCGAGAATTCCTATGGCGTACCCTACGCCATCGTGCGCGGCAGGCTTGGCGGCAGCGCCATGACTGCAGCCGCGCTCAATTCGCTGGCGAGGCCCGGCCTGTGAACGCAGCTGTCAAAGAAGATCTGGCAAAAGGCCGCCTCGTCGGCGTCGGCACCGGTCCCGGCGATCCCGAACTCTTGACGCTGAAAGCCGCGCGCGTCCTGGCCGAGGCCGATGTCGTTGCCTATTTCGCCAAGCGCGGCAACAACAGCAACGCGCGCGCCATCGTCGAGGCGCGTTTCCGGCCGGATATGCTGGAACTGCCGCTTCTCTATCCCGTCACCACCGAGATCGACAAGGATCACGACGACTACCGTTCGCAGATCACCGATTTCTACGAGGAGTCGGCCGAGAAGGTCGCCGAACACCTCGAAGCCGGCCGCATGGTCGCCGTGCTCTCCGAAGGCGACCCGCTGTTCTACGGCTCCTACATGCACCTGCATGTCCGCCTCGCCCATCGCTTCCCGACCGAAGTCATCCCCGGCGTCACCGCCATGTCGGGCTGCTGGTCGCAGACCGGCGTGCCGATCGTCCAGGGCGACGATGTGCTGACGGTTTTGCCCGGCACGATGAGCGAATTCGAACTGACACGCCGTCTCGCCGACACCGATGCCGCCGTCATCATGAAGGTCGGCCGCAACCTGCCCAAGATCAGGCGGGCGCTGGAGGCCACCGGCAAGCTCGCCCGCGCCGTCTATGTCGAGCGCGGCACCATGGCCGGTAGCATCTCGATGAAGCTTGCCGACAAGCCGGACGACAAGGCGCCTTATTTCGCCATCGTGCTGGTCGCCGGCTGGTCCGGCCGGCCTGGCGTTATGGAAGCCAAGCCATGAGCGGCCGGCTCACCGTCATCGGCCTTGGGCCAGGCAATGCCGATCAGGTGACGCCGGAGGCGAGCCGGGCCGTGGCGCAGGCAAAATTCTTCTATGGCTACAAACCTTATCTCGACCGGCTTGATCTTCGCACCGACCAAACCCGCGTCGCCTCGGACAATCGCGAGGAACTCGCCCGCTCCAAGGACGCGCTGGTCAGGGCTGCCGAGGGCCATGACGTCGCCGTCGTTTCCGGCGGCGATCCCGGCGTCTTTGCCATGGCCGCCGCGGTCTGTGAGGCGATCGAGGCCGGCCCGGCCGAATGGCGAACCGTCGATGTCACTGTCGTGCCCGGCGTCACCGCCATGTTGGCGGTTGCCGCCCGCATCGGCGCGCCACTCGGCCATGATTTCTGCGCCATCTCGCTGTCCGACAATCTCAAACCGTGGGATCTGATCGAGCTGCGCCTTTTGGCGGCGGCCGGCGCCGGCTTCGTCATCGCGCTCTACAATCCGATCAGCAAGGCGCGCCCTTGGCAGCTCGGCCGCGCCTTCGAATGCCTGCGCGCCATCCTGCCCGGCACCACGCCGGTCATCTTCGGCCGCGCCGCCGGCCGCCCGGACGAGCGCATCGAGGTCTTTTTGCTGGCCGATGTCGACGCGCAAAAAGCCGACATGGCGACCTGCATCATCATCGGTTCGCCGGAAACACGGATCATCAAGCGCGGCGACAAACCGGCGCTGGTCTACACGCCGCGCTCCGCGACGGGGTCGAGACCATGATCGATCATCGCGGCCAATGCTTCGACAGTTTCGGCCGACGGCACCTCCGGCAGGAAGGGCCTGCGCACCATGACCACTTCGATGCTAAGCGCCCGCGCCGCGGCGATCTTGCCGTAGGTGGCCTCGCCGCCGCTGTTCTTGGATACGACGACATCGATGCGGTGCTCCTCGAGCAGTGCGTGTTCATCCGGCTCGCGGAACGGCCCGCGCGCCAGCAGGTAGGCCGCATCCAGCACCGCCAGTTTCGGCTCGACCGGATCGACGCTGCGAACAAGGTAATGATGCTGCGGCGCCGCCTCGAAAGCCGCAACCTCCTGCCGGCCGAGCGCCAGGAAGGCGCGGCGCGGCGTCGATCCAAGCGCGTGCACCGCATCGCCTGTCGTATCGACATGCGTCCAGCGGTCGCCATCGACAGGCTCCCAGCCGGGGCGGCGCAAAGCAAGGATCGGCACGCCGGTCAGGCGCGCGGCTTGCGCCGCATTGGCGGAAATTCGCGCGGCATAGGGATGCGTGGCGTCGATCAGCAGGTCGATGCCCGCCTCCCTGAGATAGGCGGCCAGCCCGTCGGCGCCGCCAAATCCGCCGCTGCGCACCGGCACGCCTTGCGCGACCGGGCTTTCGGTGCGGCCGGCCAGCGACAAGGTGACACGGAAATCTTCCACCAGTTTTTCGGCCAATTGGCGCGCTTCTGTCGTGCCGCCAAGGATCAGAATCTTCTTCATGAGCACCATGTTGAACAGCGTCGGCGCTGCCCCTCACCCCTACCCTCTCCCCGTGAAGAACGGGGAGAGGGAGGCGTCAGCGCCGGAGCGTCTCCCTTCTCCCCGTCACTACACGGGGAGGTGAGGAGTGGTCTGGCTGGCAGACGAAAAGTCAATTGCTTGACTTTTCGAACGACGAACGCCTCAGGCGGATGAGGGGCGGCGCGACATGTCAAAAAAACAGCCCACGCCAAAATGGCTTACAATCATCGGCATCGGCGAGGACGGTTTAGCGGGTCTCGGCGACGAGGCCAAGCGGCAGATCGCTGACGCCGAGACCGTCTTCGGCGGCAAGCGGCATCTGGCGCTGGTGGCTTCGCTCATCAAGGGTGAGCAGCGCCCATGGCCGGTGCCATTCGATGCCGGCATGGCAGACGTGCTGGCGCTGGCCGGCCGGCGCGTCTGCGTGCTCGCCTCCGGTGATCCATTCTTCCACGGGGTCGGCGCCACCCTTGCCCGCAAGGTCAAGCCTGAAGAGATGCATGTCATCCCCGCGCCATCGGCGATTTCGCTGGCTGCCGCCCGGCTCGGCTGGGCGTTGCAGGACATCGAGACGATCTCGCTGCATGGCCGCCCACTCGATCTGATCCGGCCGCTGCTGCATCCCAGGGCGCGCATCCTGGCGCTGACATCGGACGGCGACGCACCAGCGACAATAGCGCGCCTGCTCGTAGAGCTCGACTTCGGCGGTTCGCGGCTGACCGTTCTGGAAGCGCTGGGCGGACCGAACGAGAAGCTTCGCTCGGCACGTGCCGACGCTTTCGATCTCAGAGACATCAATCCGCTCAACGTGCTGGCGCTTGAGCTTGAATCGACACAAGAGGCCCGCATCCTGCCGCTGACCGTTGGCCGCGCCGACCATCTGTTCGAGCACGACGGCCAGATCACCAAGCACGACATCCGCGCCATCACGCTTGCGGCGCTGGCGCCGAGGCGTGGCGAATTGCTGTGGGACATCGGCGCCGGTTCCGGCTCCATCGGCATCGAATGGATGCTCGCTCACCCCTCGACGCGCGCCATCGCCATCGAGGCCAACAGCGACCGCGCCGCCCGCATCGTCCGCAACGCCGCGCATTGCGGCGTGCCCGGTCTTGTCGTGGTGGAAGGGTCGGCGCCCAAGGCACTGGCCGGGCTGGACACGCCGGATGCGATCTTCATCGGCGGAGGTGGCAGCGACGCCGGCGTACTGAACGCCGCCATCAAGGCGCTGCCATCCCGTGGCCGTCTCGTTGCCAATGCGGTGACGCTGGAGATGGAGGCGCTGCTTCTCGCGGAGCACATCAAGCGCGGCGGCGACCTTACCCGCATCACCATTTCCCGCGCTTCTCCTGTCGGTTCGATGCAGGCCTGGCGCCCGGCCATGCCGGTCACCCAGTGGAGCTGGGTGAAGCCATGATGGTGGCGGGCATCGGCAGCCGGAAGGGCGTGAGCGTCGAAGACGTGCTCGCGGCGATCGAAACCGCCCTCGAAGCGCACGGGCTGGCGATAACGGCGCTGTCGGCCTTGGCGACCGCCGCGCTCAAGAAAGACGAAGAAGCGATCTCTGCCGCTGGCCGCACGCTCAACCTTCCCGTCATCATCGTTGATGACGCAGCACTTCAGGCCGTCTCGTCGGAGGCACTCAGCAAATCCGATCTCTCGCAGGATCTCGCCGGCACACCCTCCGTCTCAGAAGCCTCCGCCCTTGCCGTTGCCGGCCCCGGTGCAAAGCTGCTTGGTCCACGCACCGTGCTCGGCCCGGTCACCTGCGCCATCGCCATCAGCGGAGACGCGCCATGACGGTGCATTTCATCGGCGCCGGTCCCGGCGCCGCCGACCTCATCACACTGCGCGGCGCCAAGCTGCTGGCAAGCTGCCCGGTCTGTCTGCATGCCGGCTCGATCGTCGCGCCGGAATTGCTGCAACACTGCGCACCGGGGACCAAACTGATCGATACGGCGCCGATGTCACTCGACGAAATCGAGGTCGAATATGTGACAGCCCACCAGGCCGGCCACGATGTCGCCCGCCTGCATTCCGGCGACCTCTCGGTGTGGAGCGCCGTGGCCGAGCAGATCCGCCGGCTGGAAAAACACGGCATTCCTTACACGCTGACGCCGGGCGTTCCCTCTTTCGCCGCCGCAGCCGCAGCCCTTCGCCGCGAACTGACCATTCCCGAGGTGGCGCAGAGTCTGGTGCTGACCCGCGTCTCGGGCCGCGCCTCGAAAATGCCGCCGGGCGAAACGCTGGCCGGCTTCGGCCGCACCGGCGCGACGCTGGCCATTCATCTCGCCATCCACGCCATCGACCGAGTCGTCGCCGAATTGTCGCCGCATTATGGCGGCGATTGCCCGGTGGCGATCGTCTTTCGCGCTTCATGGCCGGACGAGCGCGTGCTGACCGGCACGCTCGCCACGATCGAGGCACTGCTCGCCGCCGACCCGATGGAGCGCACGGCGATCATCTTCGTCGGCCGCTCGCTGGCAGCGGAAGGTTTTGGCGAGAGTTCATTGTACGACGCCCACTATCAGCGGCGTTTTCGCGGACGGGACGGATTGTGAGCGGTAAAAGCGAAAACACCACGCTCGAACAGGCCCTTGCCCGGCTGAACTTCAAGCCGCGCCGGCTTGAGCCGGGCCATGTCTGGCTGGCCGGCGCCGGCCCGGGCGATCCCGGCTGCCTGACGCTGGAAGTGCTGGCGGCATTGGCCGAGGCCGACGCCGTGGTCTATGACGCGCTGGTCTCCTCTGACGTTGTCGCCGTTGCGGACAATGCCCAGCTGTTCTTTGCAGGAAAACGCGGCGGCAAACCGTCCATGAGGCAGGACGATATCACCGCTTTGCTGGTGCGGCTGGCACGCGAGGGCCGCCGCGTCGTCCGGCTGAAGGGCGGCGATCCCTATATTTTCGGCCGTGGCGGCGAAGAGGCGCTGGCGCTGGCGCGCGAAAAAATCCCGTTCCGCGTCCTGCCCGGCCTGACATCGGGGCTGAGCGCGCTGGCCGCCACCGGCATTCCCGCAACCATGCGCGGCATCAACAAGGCGATCATCCTGGCGACAGGTCATGCCGCCGGCACAGATGACGATCTCGACTGGGGCGCGATCGCCCGCACCGGCCAGCCGGTGGTCATCTATATGGGCATGGCCAATCTGCCTGTTATCGCCGCGTCGCTGCTCGAAGGCGGGCTGGCGCCGTCGACGCCGGCGGCTGTCATCGTTTCGGCGACGACACCGCAGGAGCGGACCGTCGTCGCGACACTCGCCACCATTTCCGAAGCGGCCGCCGCGGCGGAATTGGCCTCGCCGGCCCTCATTGTCGTCGGCGGCATCGTCGCCATGCGCGCAGCACTGGCGGGTAACGCATGACCCGCGCCATCATCATCGGCGCGCCGCGTTCCGGCTCCGGCAAGACCAGCGTCACCATCGGCATTTTGCGCGCGCTCGCCCGGCGCGGCATCAAGGTGCGCGGCGCCAAGTCCGGCCCCGACTATATCGATCCGGGTTTTCATACCGCCGCAACCGGTCTGTCCGGCGTCAACCTGGACAGCTGGGCGATGTCGCCTGACCTGCTCAACGCGTTGGCCGGCAATGCCACCGAGGATGCCGATTTTATCTTCCTCGAAAGCGCGATGGGCCTGTTCGACGGCATCCCGGCCGGACAAGGCCGCACCGGCTCGGCCGCCGATCTGGCGCGGCTCTACCACCTGCCGGTGCTTTTGGTGCTCGACGTCTCGGGACAGTCGACGACGGCGGCCGCCGTCGCCAAGGGTTTTGCCACCTACGACCCGGATGTGCGCATGGCCGGAATCGTGCTCAACCGTCTCGGCAGCGAGCGCCACCGCAAGCTGTGCAGCGAGGCGATCGAAACGCTCGGCCTGCCGGTCGTCGGCGCCATCCTGCGCGATCCCACGCTCAATTTGCCGGAGCGCCATCTCGGCCTCGTCCAGGCCGGCGAATATGCCGACCTGATGACGCATCTCGACCGCCTCGCCGACATGGTCGAGAAATCCCTCGACCTTGACGCCATCATGGCGCTGGCCGCGCCGTTTTCGCCGGCATCAGGCAGTTTCGAACATGCCTTGCAGCCGCCCGGCCAACGAATCGCGCTCGCCGAAGACGCCGCCTTCACCTTCCTCTATCCGCACGTCGCCGCCCACTGGCGTCAGGCCGGCGCCGAGATCGTGCCGTTCTCGCCGCTAGCCGACGAAGCACCGGTGCAGAATTGCGATGTCTGCTGGCTGCCCGGCGGCTATCCCGAGCTCCACTCCGGCAGCCTCGCGGCGGCGACCAATTTCCGAGCTGGCATGGCCAGGTTTGCCGAGACCAAGCCGATCCATGGCGAGTGCGGCGGCTTCATGGTGCTGGGCGAAGCGCTGGAGGACGCGGCCGGCGAGACGCACGCCATGCTTGGCCTGCTCGGCCATTCCACCAGCTTTGCCAAGCGCAAGATGAACCTCGGCTACCGCGAGGCACGCCTGCGCGTCGCCTGTCAGCTGGGGCCGCAAGGCGCGCTGATCCGTGGCCATGAATTCCACTATGCGCAGATGATTGCGACCGGCAATGACGAGCCGCTGGCCGACCTAGCCGATGGCCAGGGCAATCCACTCGGCGCCTCCGGCTACCGGCGCGGCCATGTCAGCGGCACCTTCTTTCATGCCATTGCGAGGAGTGCATGACCGCCGTGCCCTCGCCCCGGCAAGCGCTCGAGGACGTCGCGCTTTGCCTCGTCTTCTTCACCCGGCTGCCGCTGCCGGTCTTCGACTTTCGTGGCCGCAGCCTGGCCGATGCGATCTGGGCGGCGCCTGTCGCCGGCCTCGCCATCGCTGTGGTTGGTGCTGTCGTCTACGCAGCGGGCGTACAGCTCGGCCTTGCCCCCGGCCCGGCAGCAGCCCTTGCGCTTGCAGCAACCCTGCTCGCCACGGGCTGCCTGCATGAGGACGGGCTGTCGGATGTCGCCGACGGTTTTGGCGGCGGCAAGACGCGCGATAAAAAACTGGAGATCATGCGCGACAGCCGCATCGGCGCCTATGGCGCAGCAGCTCTTGGCCTGTCGATGCTCATCCGCTGGAGCGCGCTGTCGCAACTGGCCAATCCGACAAGCGTGCTCTTCGCGCTGATCGCCGCACACGCCGCATCGCGCGGCCTGCTCGGCGCGTTCATGCATCTGGCGCCGGCGGCGCGCAGTGACGGCCTGTCTGCCGGCGCCGGGACCGTCTCGGCCCAGACAGCTGTTCTCGGCGCCGTGCTCGGCGCCATCCCCCTTCTGACGCTGGGGCTCGGCGGCGCCTGTGCCGCACTGATCCTGCTCGCTCTCGTGTTCAGCGCCTTGCGCGCGCTCTCCCTCAACCAGATCGGCGGCCACACCGGTGACACGATCGGCGCCCTGCAGCAGCTGGGCGAGATCACTGTCCTGCTCGTCGCTTCCGTTTCCCTGTCCTGATTCTTCCCCGGAGATTCCTTCCCCATGCCATTCAAATCATTCGACGAACTGCGCGCCGCCTGTCTCGATCTGCCTGCCGGCAGCGATACCGCCGCCAACGCCGTCGCCCGCCGCCAGGACACGCTGACCAAGCCGCAAGGCAGCCTGGGCCGGCTGGAAACTCTCGCCGCCTGGCTGGCGCGCTGGCAGGGTCGCGACATGCCGAAACTCGACCGCGTCAAAGTCTTCGTGTTCGCCGGCAACCACGGTGTGACGGCGCAAGGCGTGTCGGCCTTCCCGTCGGAAGTGACGGTGCAGATGGTGGCGAATTTCGCCGGCGGCGGCGCCGCCATCAACCAGCTGGCCCGCATCGCCGGCGCGGAACTCGACGTCATCCCGCTCGATCTCGATCATCCGACCGGCGACTTCACTGACGTGCCGGCAATGGACGAAAAAACCTTCCTCGCCGCCGTCTCGGCAGGCTACGACGCGGTGACGAACGACCTCGACCTCGTCTGTTTCGGCGAGATGGGCATCGGCAACACCACGCCGGCGGCCGCCATCTCGACCGCCCTGTTCGGCGGCGGCGCTGAAAAATGGACCGGGCGCGGCACCGGCGTCGACGATGCCGGGCTGAAGCGCAAGGTCACCGCCATTGAATCCGGCCTCAAGCGCCACGCCGACGCGCTGTCCGACCCGCTGAAGATCGCCGCCGCCCTTGGCGGCCGCGAACTCGCCGCCATCTTCGGCGCCACGCTCGCCGCCCGCTGCAAGAACGTCCCGGTGCTGCTCGACGGCTTCGTCTGCACGGCAGCGGCAGCGCCCCTGGCGCGACTGCACCCCTCAGGCCTCGCCCACACCATCGCCGCCCATGTCTCGGCCGAATCCGGCCACCGCCGCCTGCTCGAAGCGCTCGGCCTGCCGCCGCTGCTCGACCTCGGCATGCGGCTCGGCGAAGGCTCCGGCGCCTGCCTCGCCGTCAACATCGTCCGCTCGGCACTGGAATGCCATGCGAGGATGGCGAGTTTTGCCGAGGCTGGCGTGTCGGAGAAGTAGCTAGAGCGATTTGACGGGAGGGCGCCGGCCCGAACCTTCACTGACCATCGTCGGGCCGGTCACTGGCATTCCGGGCTGGTGGCTCGAACAGCACGGCCGCTGAAAGATTCCCCACCTGGGGGTTGGCCCGCTGCTTCTGTGGTAGGCTCTTTTTACTGGCACTATTCGCCGCCCTTGCCGACAAAATGTGATTGACGTAACGGTGACCAGGCGCAATCATTACGGATTGTGCAGGGTGAGGGCGTTTTCAATGAAACTCGTTGTCTTTGGCGTAGCAATAGTATTGGCCGTTACCGGAGCAGCTGTTGCGAAAGAGAAGAAAAAGGTGGCCACCGCTCAGGCTACAACCTCGTGTTCTACAGCTCATAAGAAGGCTGGCAGCAAGCCGACCGCGAAACCGGATTGCAAATCGACAGGCACCGTGGTTGCGCGACCGTCAAATAGGGCCGAAAACTTCCTGGATCATTATAATCCGCGCTTAGGGTATGACACCAGTCCGTGGTTTCAAACTGGCTTTAATTGATGGCGGCTTCGGCTTCCGGGCCTTTCTTAATCCAGCGCGGCCTTCCCTCCTTCGCCAAATAGCGCACCGGCTTACCGGCCGCCGAGTTTAAGGCAAACCTGCCCCATGATTGAGGCATGTCGAGGCGCGTCAACGCGTCCGGCATTCAAAGGTCTTCCACCAACTTTTCTAGAAATTTGGTGGGTGCGCACAGGATTGAACTGTGGACCCGCTGATTAAGAGTCAGCTGCTCTACCAACTGAGCTACGCACCCACTCGGCCGGCAAAAACCGGCGTTGGCGGGCATATAGCCGCCGATACCGGTCCTGTCCAGCCCTGCCGGAATCATTTCCCGACAAATCGCTCCGGGCTTCGGTTTCGAGTGTTGCAGCGAAGCAAAAACCAGAGTCGTCGGCGGGACAGCGCCCCCCTCTGCCCTGCCGGGCATCTCCCCCACTTGGGGGGAGATTGGCAGACTTGCCGTTTCGCCTGTCTTTCGGCGTTGGAGATTGGCGAAAGCCAATGCGACATCCGATCTCCCCCCTCGTGGGGGAGATGTCCGGCAGGACAGAGGGGGGCGTGAAGGATCGCCGACAGCGACGATCTCAGCCACGGGCCACTCAAACGAACAGCTTGCCTTCCGCCACCTTTACCGCATGGCCGCCGATGCGCGCCGAGGCCAGTTTTCCGCCCTCGACAGTGAGTTCGAGCCGGATACGCGAAGGGCGGCCCATCTCCAGCCCCTGCTCGATCCACAGCTGCGAAATGCCGTCGGTCGGGCCATCGAACTGCATGATGGCGGCGGCAAAGGCCGCCGCCGCCGACCCGGTCGCTGGGTCCTCATAGGAGGGAGTACCCGGCACGATCATGCGGACATGGAAGGCGCTGTCATGGTTCACCGTCTGGCGGCAATAGACGTACGGGCTGGCGAAGGCCCATTCGCTCTTGCGCGGCGCCAGTTCCGACCAGGCCTGGTTGTCGAGCTTGATCCGGCCGGCAGCCTCCAGATTGGCGACCGGAATGGTGACGTAAGGCACGCCTGCCGACCAGAACGACACCAGGTGATTCTCGAAGCCGATCTCGTGCGGCGCCAGCCCGAGGGCGGCGCCGATCGCCTCCGGGTCGGCATCGAGCTTCAGCGGCTCCGGCAGCTTCACCAGGTCGAACTCGGCAAAGGTGGCGCCATCGTGCCGGCTGACGGCGCAGCGCACCGGGCCGATATTCTCCTCCAGCACGAAGATGCCGGCTTCGCCCTCGCCTGTCAGTTCGGCCAGCGCGATCGCGGCGCCAACTGTCGGATGTCCGGCGAACGGCATCTCATAGTCGGGCGTGAAAATGCGGATGCGGTTGCGATGTTTTGGATTGTCCGGCGGCAGCACGAAGACCGATTCGGACAGGTTGAACTCGCGCGCAATGGCCTGCATGGCGGCTGTATCCAGCCCCTGGCTGTCGAGCACGACGGCCAGCGGATTGCCGGCCAGCCGTTCCGTCGTGAACACATCGTAAAGCAAGTAATTGCGCGTCTGCATCTTGGAAAACCTTCCGCCTCAATCCGAACATGGCCGAAATTTAATTTGATATTCGAACCACCAAGCCTGATCTGTGCACATATAGGGACATTACGCTTTCATAGGGGTCCGGCGTGGACCAGCTTGTCAATCTGCCAAAGACGGAATCGGATTCCGCCATCGAGGCGGCGCTTGGACTTGACCAGAGTGGTGTGCGCAAGACGCGCCGCCGTGGCTGGCTTTACGCGCTGCTGGCGCTGATCGCACTTGCCGGCGGCCTCGCCGGCTACCAATGGTATGCCGGCTCCCCGGCCAAGATCGACTACACCACAACGCCGGCCACCATTGCCGACCTCACCGTCGCGGTATCGGCGACCGGCACGCTGCAGCCCCTCACCCAGGTCGACATTTCAAGCGAACTGTCCGGCATCATCCGCTCGGTGTCGGCCGAAGAGAACCAGCAGGTCAAGAAGGGCGATGTGCTGGCGACGCTCGACAGGGTGAAACTTGAGGTCCAGATCGAACGAGCCGAAGCCTCGGCCAAGGCCGCTGCCGCCAATGTCGAGGACGCCACGGTAACCCTGAAGGAGAACGAAAGCGCCCTCACCCGCGCGGCCGAACTGACCAGGCGTGGCATGGCGACCGATCAGTCGCTCGAGGCGGCGACTGCCACGCGCGACCGCTCCAAGGCGGCGCTCGATAGTGCGCAGGCCAATCTCGCCATCGCCCAGGCCGATCTCAAGGCGCAGCAGACCGACCTTGCCAAGAGCACCATCTATGCGCCGATCGACGGCATCGTCTTGACGCGTTCCGTCGACCCCGGCCAGACGGTCGCCTCCTCGCTGCAGGCGCCGGTTCTGTTCATCATCGCCGCCGATTTGAGGAACATGGAATTGGTGGCGGCGGTCGACGAGGCCGATATCGGCGCGGTCAAACCAGGCCAGCATGCACGCTTCACCGTCGATGCCTTTCCGGAGCGGCCGTTCGACGCCGAGATCCGCGACATCTCCTACGCCTCGGTCACCACCGACGGCGTCGTCACCTACAATGCACGGTTGGAAGTCGACAATAACGAGCTTTTGCTGCGGCCCGGCATGACCGCCACGGTTTCGGTCGTCACCAGGCAGGCCAAGAGCGTGCTCACCGTGCCGTCCACCGCTTTCCGCTACCGCCCGGCGCAGCAGGCCGCGCGCGCGTGGAGCCTCAGCGATCTGTTCACCGGCCGCATGGGCCGTGGCGGCAACCGCCGCCAGCCGGTGAAGGCGCCCACCGACGGCTCACGCACGCTCTATGTGCTGGAGAACGGCCGGCCGCACCCGGTCAACGTCAAGATCGGCTCCACCGACGGCGAACTGACCGAGATCACCTCCGGGCTGGATGAAGGTGCAGAGGTTATCACGACCTCGCAGCTGCGGAGCTGACGCCATGGCCGCGGGCCTCATCGGTTTCGACACGGTCTGGAAGAGCTATGGCCAGGGCGAAGCCAAGGTCCATGCGCTGGCCGGCGTCGACCTCGCCATCCAGCGTGGCGAATTCGTCGCCATCATGGGCCCGTCCGGTTCGGGCAAATCGACCGCGATGAACATCATCGGTTGCCTCGACACGCCGACGGCCGGAACCTACTCCTTCATGGGCATCGACGCCGGGCGGCTCGACCGCAACCGCCGGGCGCTTCTGCGCAATCTCTATATCGGCTTCGTCTTCCAGGGTTACAATCTGTTGCCGCGCACCACGGCGGCGGAAAATGTCGAGCTGCCGCTGATCTATCGCGGCGCGCCGGCCCGCGAGCGCCGCGATCTTGCCATGCAGGCGCTGGCGGAGGTCGGCCTGGTCGGGCGCGAACATCACACGCCGGCCGAACTCTCCGGTGGTCAGCAACAGCGCGTGGCGATCGCGCGCGCCATCGTCACCAGGCCGACGCTGCTCGTCGCCGACGAGCCGACCGGCAATCTCGACACCGCCCGCACGCATGAGATCATGGAGTTGTTGACGCGGCTGAACCGGGAGCTCGGCTTGACCATCGCCATGGTCACCCACGAGGCCGATGTCGCCGATTATGCCGAGCGCACCATCCGCTTCCTCGACGGCCACGTCGCGTCCGACACGGCCAAGTCGGAGTTGGCGTCATGATCTGGGAAACCGTCCGCCTCTCTCTGCGCTCCATCCGCCGCAATGTGCTGCGCTCGTTCCTGACGCTGCTCGGCATCGTCATCGGTGTCGCCGCCGTCATCGCCATGCTGACCATCGGTTCGGGCACCACGGCCAAGGTCAAGTCGGACATCGCCAAGCTCGGCTCGAACCTGCTCGTCGTCCGTTCCGGCCGCCCGGCAGGCACTGGCGGACCAGGCGGGCTCGACCAGGCGGTACGGCCTCTGGCCGACAAGGATGTAGCCGCCCTCGTAGCCCACCTGACCGGCGCGCGCGCCATCGCGCCGGCGTCGCAGAAACAAGTCCGCGTCATCTTCGGCACCGAGAGCCTGACCTCGGGCGTCACCGGCACCGACAGCGCCTATCTCGACGCCCGCGACTGGAAGCTGGTGTCGGGCCGCCCATTCAGCGATTCGGAGACACGCTCGGGCACCGGCGTCTGCCTGATCGGCGAGACGGTGCGCCAGCAATTCTTCGGCGCCGGCGAACCCGAGGGCGAGATCATCCGCGTCAACCGCACCTCGTGCAAGATCATCGGCCTGCTCGAACCCAAGGGCTATACCGGCTTCGGCCAGGACCAGGACAATGTCGTCTTGATGCCGCTTGCCGCCTATCAGCGCCGCATCGCCGGCAACCGCGACATCGACAACATCTACGTCGCCGCCGACGACCGCACGCCGACCACCGAATTGCAGCCGCGAGTCGAGGACATTTTGCGCGACACCCGCCGCATCACGCCGGACCGCGAAGACGATTTCTCGATCCGCGACATGACCCAGATCGCCGACGCCATGGCCAGCGCCACCACCACCATGACCGGCATGCTGGGCGCCGTCGCGGGCGTCAGCCTGCTGGTCGGCGGCATCGGGATCATGAACATCATGCTGGTCTCGGTCACTGAGCGCACCCGCGAGATCGGCATCAGGCTCGCCATCGGCGCGCATGAAAAGCACATCCTCATCCAGTTCCTGGTCGAGGCGACGGTGCTGTCGCTGCTCGGCGGCATTATCGGCATCCTGATCGGCCTGGCGCTGGCCGGCCTCGCCTCGGCAACGCTGGCCATACCGTTTGCGCCGAGCCCGGCGGTCATCCTGCTCGCCGTCGGTTTTTCGGCGCTGATCGGCATGGTGTTCGGCTTCTTCCCGGCGCTGCGCGGCGCCAGGCTCGACCCGATCGACGCGCTGCGCCACGAATAAGCGCCAGATCAGCTCCACCGCAACCAACCGCTATCCACAAGGATGGGTGCTTGTCGACATCGCAATACTTGTTGTCGTCCGGTCTGCGATGCTAATTTTAGAGCAAAGCATCTGGTCAAGGAGTGGCAATGAGCAAGAAGGCGCGGCTGATTCTGACGATGGTGATCATCGAAGGCGCCCTTGCGGGACTTTGGTGGTATCTCGCCCGCTACGGCATGGCCAATCCCGATCGTGTCACCGCCGATTTTCAGGCAGTCGTCGGCCAGACGATGGGCATGGTCATGGGTGGATTGCTGGGCATCGGCGTTATCCTGTTCCTCGTCGCCGCCCGCAACGACCGCAAGGCGGCGCAGAACAATCCGCGCCGTTAGCCCCCGCCACCGCCAAAATGCCACTCGACCAGCGGCTTCATATGCGGTGCCAGCCCTTCCGGCAGGTCGGCGGCGTGGCGGATGATCACCGGCCCCTCGATCTCCGGCTCGGTCTCGGTCGCGACGAAGGCGCCGATGCGCCGCGCAATCTCGTCGGCCGGCGCATCGACGTGGTAGCGGCGGAAGAGGACCGTGCCGGTCGAAGTCGACAGCGCATGGTAGCGCTTGCCGCGCGCAGCGCCTGTCAGGTCAAGCCCGGTCTCCTCGCGCACTTCACGGATCATGTTGAAATCGACATCGACGCGGCCATCGCGAAAATCGATCGGCTCGAACGAGCCGGCAGCGAAGTAGACACTACCGGCCGGGACCGTGTGCGCGCCCATGCGGATCGCCACCAGGGCGTTGTCGCCGGCGACCAGCATGGCGTGACCATAGGCATGCTCGGCGCCCGTCCCCTGCCGGTTCTTTCGCCACAGCAGGAAGGTCGAGTACTTCACAGCGTGACAACGCCCGACGATCCGGTTGTCGCGCCAGGCGAGCGCCGAGAGCAGCACCACCGTGCCGTCGAACAGCGCCGGATTGGCCGTGACCTCGCGCCGCCAGTTGTCAATGATCGCCTGCGCGTTGTCGCGCTCGAACGGATGCGGGCCGGGGTCGAGCCGGACGTCGATTTCGTCGACGGGCAGGATGACGTTGCGCGGCAGGTCGAAGCTCACCGTGCTCAAGCCATGTCCAGGGTAATTGCGACGGGACAATGGTCCGACGCCTTCGGCCGGTCCCAGCCGGCGCGCGGAAAGCGCTCCACCGCCTGTCCGGCCGGAAAGATGGTGCGCCAGGGCTGGCCGTTGCGGATGATGTCGGGAACCGCCGTCGCATTCTTCGCCGCCAGCCCTTTCGACAGCAGGATGTAGTCGAGCTGGCACAGATGCCGCTCCTTCGGCCCGCGCGTGTGGTAGAAACTCCAGCGGTCCATCTCCGGCCGGCGTTCGACGACATTCTCGCAAAAGCCGCCGGCGGTGAGCACATCGATACAGGACTGGCTCTCGTCGATCACCTGGAAGCGGTAGCCGTCGATAGCGTCGCCCTCGATCTTCACCCGCTGCCGGTAGTCGTTCATGTCGCCGCAGATCGCCCAGTTTTTGTCGGCTGCGTGCTCTTTGCCGAAGCGCTCGTCGATGATGCGGCGCACCGCTTGCGCCTCGGCGATGCGCACCGGCATCGTCGCCTCGCGGCCGTCGAGCCCATTGCGCGGCGAGCCCATCGATTTGAAATGGACGAGGTAAAGCGTCAGCGGCACGCCGCCGACCTTGATGTCGACCTCCAGGCAATCGCGCCGGAAGATGCGTTCGTTGGCCAGGTTGCCGAGCGCCTCGAGTTCAGGCGTGTGCAGCCCGAACTGCTCGAACGTGACATAGGCATGGCTGGTCATGCGCACGAATTCGATCGGCTGACCTTGCGCGGTCTCGTTGCGCATCATCACGGCAACGTCGATGCCGCGCGAATCATTGCCGGCGGTGGTGTATTTCTGCCGGTAACCCTCGCCCACCATCTTGAAGAGATAGCCATACTCGAACGCCTTCAGCGCCTCGATGTTGTCAACCTCCTGCATGCAGATGATGTCGGCGCGGGTGGCGGCGATGGCGAGCGCGGTCAACTGGCGCGTATCGTCGGACTGTGCGATGGCGCGCGCCTGCTCCAGCATCCGGTATTCGGCTTCGCTCTGGATGTCGAAAAGCGCCAGCGTGCGGTCTTCGTTGAGCTGGTTGCGGAAGCCCGAGAAATCGAACCTGTTCATCAGGTTTTCGACATTGAAAGTGGCGAGGCGCAGCGACATGGGCTGACCTTTGCCTGCAAGCGCCCATGAAAACAAGGGCTGCTCGTCATGGCTGATGGAACCTTTCCGTTCATCCTCCGTTCAGACGCCAAGGTCCATCAATAGGCCACTTCCCTGGGGTATCCGGGCGTGGGGCCTGTATCACTTGGAGAGTGCAATGAGCTCGCTCTTTTCGTCCACAGTCAAATCCGGGCTGTTAGCGCTCGGTCTTTTCTCGGGTCTCACGGCGCCATCCGCCGCGGGCCCGATCCTGCAGCCGGACTTGTCGGTGCCGGCAAGCACCGCATTGTCTGACATCACACCGGTTCGCGACAGCTGGGCGGGCGGCAATGACCGCCGCTCCTTCAACGATTGGCAGTGGCGCCGCCACGACAGCCGTCGCTTTGCCCGGTCAGGCAACTGGAACAACGGCAATTGGAATGGCGGCAACTGGAACGGCGGCGACAACTGGCGCTGGCGCCATCACCGCCACCATCGCGGCCGTGATTTTGACAGCGGCGCCGCAGCGGTTCTCGGCCTCGGCCTGGGTCTGGGCCTCGGCAGCATCTACAACAACGGCTACTACAATAACGGCTATTACAATGACGGCTACTACGTGCAGCCGGCGCCCCGGCGCTATTACCGCACGCAGCGTCTGTCCAGCGCCCATGTCCAGTGGTGCTACGACCGCTATCGGTCCTATCGGGCCTGGGACAACACGTTCCAGCCCTATGGTGGCCCGCGCCAGCAATGCTGGTCGCCCTACAGCTGAACTATAAACGACAATACACGACGGCGCCGCCCCATCGCGGCGCCGTTTTCATTTGGGAAAGACGGCTGGTCTCGGTCACCGCTAACCATATGTTTATCGGCTCAGCCTATCCGTGATATCGTGCCCCATCTGACGATCGCGCCGATCCGGTCGCGAAGGACGCCGTCATGGCCGACAACGAATTGCGAAACAAACACCGGCAGCGCGTGCTGAAGGGCGCGACGATTCTGACCGGCCTCACCAATTCCGAGGTCAAGTGCACGGTCCGCAACATGCATGCCGGCGGCGCCGAACTGAAAGTCTCGATAGACGCGCGCGTGCCGGACGAGTTCCTGCTCTATGTGCCTGTCGACGGCATCGGCTACAAGGCCATCGTGCGCTGGCGCCGCGACGACCGCATCGGCGTCGAGTTCACCGGCACCGAGCCAAAGCCGCATTGGCACTATGGCTGAGCGTCCTGATCGATAAACCGGCATGAAAGAGCCGGCGAATCGCTCCGCCGGCTCTTTGCTCCCAATCCCGACGACTGCGGGTTAGTTCTTGGCCTTGTCGACCAGCTTGTTCTTGGAAATCCAGGGCATCATGGCGCGCAGCTTGGCGCCGACTTCCTCGATCTGGTGGCTGTCATTGTTGCGGCGGATGCCCTTGAAGCGCGACATGCCGGCGCGGTATTCCTGCATCCACTCCGAGGTGAATTTTCCGGTCTGGATGTCTTTCAGCACGCGCTTCATCTCGGACTTGGTCTCGGCGGTAATGATGCGCGGGCCTGAGACATATTCACCCCATTCGGCGGTGTTCGAGATCGAGTAGTTCATGTTGGCGATGCCGCCTTCATAGATCAGGTCGACGATCAGCTTGACCTCGTGCAGGCACTCGAAATAGGCCATTTCGGGTGCGTAGCCGGCCTCAACCAGCGTCTCGAAGCCGGCGCGGATCAGTTCGACCAGGCCGCCGCAGAGCACGACCTGCTCGCCGAACAGATCGGTCTCGCATTCCTCGCGGAAATTGGTCTCGATGATGCCCGAACGGCCGCCGCCGACGCCGCAGGCGTAGGACAGAGCGAGATCGAGCGCGTTGCCGGAAGCATCCTGGTTGACGGCGACCAGGCACGGCACGCCGCCGCCCTTCTGGTATTCGCCGCGCACCGTGTGGCCGGGGCCTTTCGGCGCGATCATGACGACATCGACGGTCGACTTCGGCTCGATGAGGCCGAAATGCACGTTGAGGCCGTGCGCGAAGGCAATCGCGGCGCCGTCACGAATGTTTGGCGCGATTTCGTTTTTGTAGATGTCGGCCTGCAGCTCGTCAGGCGTCGCCATCATCATCAAATCGGCCCATTTGGCAGCGTCCGCCACGCTCATCACCTTGAGCCCGTCGGCCTCGACCTTCTTGGCGGTCGCCGATCCCGCCTTGAGGCCGATGGCGATTTCCTTGGCGCCGGAATCCTTGAGGTTGAGCGCGTGCGCCCGGCCTTGGCTGCCATAGCCGATAATGGCGACCTTCTTGCCCTTGATTAGATTGAGATCGGCGTCGCGATCGTAATAGACACGCATCTTTTGCTTCCTTCCCACAGAGATTAGAGGCCTTGCGGCCCGGTTTTTGCTCCATAAAGAGCGAGAAACTGCTGCGTCGCCCGGACGGCATCGCCGCCGATCGCCGCTTCAGTCAATTCCAGCCTGTCGCCGAGCAGCAGACGGATCTGCACGTCGCGGGCGACCAGCCCGAAAAAGGTCCGGAACGCCATTTCGGCGTCCGTAAAGTCGAGCAGCCCGGCCTGCTTGCCGGCAAGCAGCACCGGCTTCAACCGTCTGGCCAGCGCGAAACGGCCATTCTCCAGCACGATCGCGCCGAGATCGTCCTTTCCGGATCCGGCATGGCCGACCGCGACGCGGTTCAGCGCGATCGAGGTATCGCTCGAAATCACCTTCAGCCAGTCCGAGGCGAAGCCTTCCAGGCTTGCCGTCAGCGAGGCAAGGTCGAGCCGCTCACCGTCGACCGGCACCACGCGCACTTTCGATGCCTGCCACTGCACGGTCGCCGTCAGCAGTCCGTCGCGGTCGCCGAACCATTTGTAGAGCGTTTCCTTCGAGCAGCTGGCGCGGCGCGCCACCGCCGTCATGGTCAGATTGTCGCCCTCCTCGACCAGCAGCCGCAAAGCCGCGTCCAGGACGGCCTTTTGCCGCTCTGTCAGCACTTCGCTGGTATCGATCTCGGCCCTTGCCTGCAACAATTTCCTGCCCATTCGATGAGGTCGCCGGGTCGCCTCAAACGGCGTACCGTACGTTACGGTTCGGCATATTGCGCAATCCTATGCTCGACGCAAGGGGTCAGGTAGAAAAATCGTCGACGTGAGAGCCGCCGAGCAAACCACGAGATTCTGACGGATCAATCATCGGCGGGCGGATGGCGCAGCTCTCCAAGCAGGCTCGCCAGTATCTTCAGCTCCTCCGCGGAGAGTTTTGCGCCGACCAATTCCGCAATCGACCGTCCATAGACAGCCCACATCCGTCGCCGCGTCTGACGGCCCTTGGCCGAGATGCGGATGGTCTGGCCGCGGCCGTCATCGGCAACCCTGAGCTTCTCGACCAGTCCGTCGGCCTCGAGGCGCGCCAGGAGCCGCGAGATGTTGTACTGCGCAAACAGAGTGCGCTCGGTCAGCTGGAATGGCCGCAGCCCGCCCTCGCCCGCCTCGGCGAGTTCATGCAGCACGTCATACCAGTCGAGCGGCGGCAAGCCGCTAGTCTTCAAAGCCTCTTCCGCCTTTTCGATGAGCTGGCGCGAAACCCGCATCAGGCGGGCCCAGGCCTTGACGGCTTCGGGCGAAGGCGTGGTTGTTTTGGTCATGACCCACCCTAGGCGATAGATGCAGTTGCATCAAGCTTGACGGTCAATGCACTAGCATCAAGCTTGACGATCGATGCACTTGCATCTATATGCATGCAATTGCATCAATCCGGGAAAGATCCATGAAACACGAAATCTGCAAAGTCGCCGACGTCCCACAGACGGGCAGCCTGATCGCGCCATTCTTCGGCCGCGAGGTCCATGTCTGGCGCAGCGGCGAGCGTGTCCGTGCCGCCGCCAATGTCTGCCTGCATTTCGGCGGGCCGCTCGACTGCAAAGACGGCAAGCTGGTCTGCCAATGGCACGGTGCCGCCTTCGATATGGAAAGCGGCGATCGGCTTGAAGGTCCGGCGCCAAAAGCGTCGCGACTGATGTTCCTGTCGACGCGCGTCGACGACGGCGCGTTGAACTATGTCTGGGGAGAGTGACATGCCTGAGAAGAATGAAATGCCTGGCAAGCTCATTCTCGTCAGCCATCATCTGTGCCCCTATGTGCAGCGCGCGGCTATCTCGCTGGCCGAAAAAGGCGTGCCGTTTGAGCGTGTCACCATCGACCTCGCCAACAAGCCGGACTGGTTCAAGGCGATTTCGCCGCTGGGCAAGGTACCGCTGCTGATCCTCCAGGCGAATGGCGAGGAGACGGTGATCTTCGAATCCGCCGTCATTCTCGAATTCCTCGAGGAGACGCAAGCCAATCCTCTGCATCCGGCCGACGCCTACGCCCGTGCCCGGCATCGCGCCTGGATCGAGTTCGGCTCGGCGACATTGAACACCATCGGCCGGTTCTACTCGGCATCGACGGAGGCCGCCTTCCTGGCGGAATCCGCAGCGCTGTCAGCCATGTTCGATCGTGTCGAGAACGAATTGGCCGACCAGGCCGGACCGTGGTTCAGCGGCCAGCGCTTTTGCCTCGTCGACGCCGTCTACGGCCCGGTCTTCCGCTATCTCGACGCCTTCGACCGGATCGGCAATTTCGGCCTGCTGGACGGGAAGCTGCGGGTCCAGGCCTGGCGCAAGGCGTTGAGCGAACGCGCCTCGATCAAGGGTGCCGTGGAGCCGGACTATCCGCAGCGGCTGCGTCTATTCCTGCGTGCGAGAAATTCGCTTCTCTCGACCCTGATCCCGCCGGATGATCTGGCCAGTGCACCTCCTCTAGCCCGATCCGCCTGAACGGATCGATCAGCGTGCCGGCCACCATCGAGGCAAGCACGCTTGGCACTGGCGGGATTTTGGCGATGGTTGCCACCAGCCTGTCGCGGAAGAAGGGCAGCATCGTGCCGTCCGACTGGTAGAACGGCGTCAGCGCCAGCGACAGCAGCTGGAAGATTCGGACATGCCATCGCCGCGCCCGGGCGTAGCTTTCCAGCGCTGCCTCGACGTTGCCCGTCTGTGCCAAGGCATGGCTGAGCGCTGCCGCGTCGAGCAACGCCATGTTGGCGCCTTGCCCGAGCTGCGGGCTGGTCGAATGCGCGGCATCGCCGATCACGGCCAGCCTGCGGCCGGCCGGCAGCTTCATCGTGTGGTGGCCGTAGCGCGCCAGCGACAGCTGGTCGAAGCTGTCGATCTGGCTGGTGAACGCCTCGCACTGCGGCCACAGCGAGACCAGTCTCGCCTTCCAGGCGTCGAGCCCTGCCGCGCGCACGTTTTCGGCATCCGCCGGCTTCAGGCTCCAGAAGAACGCCGCCATCTTTTCCGCGCCCGGTTCCAGTCGGCCGATCGGCAGGACGCCGATCATCACGCTGGCCTTGTCGTAGCGCTGCAGCAGCGCATTTTCGTCGAAGCCTTGGCGCCAGCCGAGCGAGGCCCAGAACGCGCCGTAAGTGAGCTGCCGCGGCTCGGCCGGATCGTTGAGGCACCGGCGCAGCTTCGAACGCGAGCCGCTGGCGTCGACGACGAGGTCGAACGGCCCTGCCCTGCGGCCCTCCACCGTTCGGCTCTTGTCGAAGATCAGGCTTGCCCGCTCACCGACGTCCAGCGCCTCGATCTCGACACCGGTTTCCATGGCGATGCCTTGGCGCTGCGCGGCGCGGAACAACATGTTGAACAGCGCCGCCCGGTGCACCGCCAGCCCGAAGCGGCCGCCAGGCTGCGCGTCGTAGCGCACGGCGAGCACGGTGCGGCCGCTCGAGGCATCGGCGCCATGCAGACGCTCGATGCGGCTCCCCAGCGCCAGAATGTCGTGGAGCAGGCCGAGATCGGCGAGCACGCTCAGCCCGGTCGGCTGCAGGATCAGTCCGGAACCGACGGGCTTGGGTTCCTCGAAACGTTCGAAGATGGTGACGTTGTGGCCCGCGCGCTTGAGATAGAGCGCGGTGGCGAGCCCCGCCGGGCCGGCGCCCGCAATCGCGATGTCGAGAGATTTTTCCATTGCCCGCCCAACTACTGGCCGGACACTCCTTCAGCGCCATTGTCAAATCAAGCCTTTGCTGCATGGACCAAAATATCAGCCACCGGCGTCGAAGGCAGCGCGCGCCTTGCGCACCGCACCATGGTTGAGTTCGGCCCACAGGATCAATTGATGCAAGGCGCCGAACATCGAACGGCCGAGATCGGTCAGGCTGTATTCGACGCTTGGCGGCTTGGTCGGGAACACTTCGCGATGAACAAAGCCGTCGCGCTGCAGATCGTGGAGCGTCTGGGTGAGCATGCGCTGCGAGATGTCGGGCACCAGGCGCCGCAACTCGCCGAAACGATAGGGCTGCTCTGCGAGCGCCGCCATCAGCAGCGAACTCCATTTGCCGTTCACGCCCTGCATCACGTCGCGAACCGGGCAATCGGCAATGTTTGCGCCATCGCTGGTGGCTTTGAATATATTGAGCTTGGTTCTCAGATTGACGACCTTGCCGTCCATGGCTGCTGGTTCCCTGGCGGTGCCTACCTCCCTAAAAACTGCCTTCTTTACGGTGGCCGGTCAATTCTTATTTTAGTGCTGGTCTCTTTTTGAGACTGTCAGAAGCACCCGCCACCCGGCGCAATTTCAGGATCCCCCATGACCGCAACCCTTCTCGTCACCGGCGCTTCCGGCCAGCTTGGCCGCGGCGTCATCAACCACCTGCTGGACACATTAAAGGTCCCCGCAAACCGCATCATCGCCACCACCCGTACACCCGCCAACCTTGCCGATCTGGCGGCGCGCGGCGTCGTCGTCAGAGCCGCTGACTTCAACGACCCGCAATCGCTTGCCGAGGCCTTCGCGGGAGCCGACCGGGCACTCGTCATCTCGACCAACGAACTTGAGGTACAGGGGAAGCGGCGCGAGCAGCAGCTTGCGGCGGTGACGGCGGCCAAACAGGCTGGCGTCGGCCACCTGCTGTACACCTCGATGCCCAACCCCGAGCCTGGTTCGCCGGTTGTTTTCGCGCCCGACCACTACGACACCGAACAGGCGATCAAGGCGAGCGGCATCCCCTACACGATCTTCCGCAATGGCTGGTATAACGAGAACCTGTTCATGGCGTTGCCGCAGGTTCTGGCATCGGGTCAGTGGTACACCTCCGCCGGCGACGGCGCCATTTCCTACGGCACGCGCGACGATTTCGCGGCGGCGATCGCAGCGGGGCTCGCCTCGGACAGCAGCGAAAGCGCGACTTACACGCTGACCGGCCCCGGTGCGTATACGGCTGCCGAAGTGGCGGCGTTGGTCACCGAAGTCACCAGCAAGCCGATCCAGGTCATCCAGCTTTCCGACGAAGCCCTGACCGAGGGAATGAAGTCGGCCGGCCTGCCTGAACCCTTCGCCAAGGTGCTGGTTTCATTCGACGCCGCCGCCCGCGCCGGTGACCTCGGCATGGTGACCGACGCGGTCGAAAAACTCTCCGGCCGAAAGTCGGTGCCGCTGAAGCAGTTTCTGGAGACGAACAAGGCTGCACTGGCCGGCTGAAAGCTGCCGTTGCGGGACGCCGAGCCCTTAAGGTTCGGCGGCCTCCCGCACAATTACCTACGTCGCTTGACCAGTCCCAGCCGGATCAGGCTTTCGCCCGTGGCAATCAAAGCATCTTCGCGCGAGCGTGGCGCCCAGCCGAGCACGCGCACCGCCTTGGCGTTGGTGGCGTTCTTGATCTTGCCCAGTTCCGTTGCGAGTTGTGCCGCTTCCGGATTGAACAGCCCGATGATGCGCACCAGCCAATCGGGAAACTCCCGCGTCGAGACGCGCGACGCCGCCGGCCCGAGCCGCGTCTTCAGGGTCTGCGCGATCTCGCGCACCGTCATGAAATCGCCGGCGACAGCGAGGAACCGTTCGCCCTTGGCGGCGGGGTGGGTCATGGCGCGAACATGCAGATCCGCCACGTCGCGCGCGTCGACGACGCCGAAGGACAGGCGCGGCAGCCCAGGCACGGCGCCGTTCAGCATGCGCTGGACAAATTCGGTCGAGGTCGAATGGTCCGCGCCGAGCACCGGTCCAAAGATGCCAACGGGATTGACGACCGCAAGCTCCAGCGCGCCGCCCTGCTCGGCGATGAAATCCCAGGCCGCGCGCTCGGCGAGCGTCTTGGACTTCACATAGGCGCTGACCTTGCCTGCCGGATCGGTCCAGTTTTCCTCGTTGAAAGGCTGCCCATCCGCGCGCATCTTGCCATAGCCGACGGCCGCGAAGGATGAGGTGAGCACGACGCGCCTGACCCCGGCATCCCGCGCCGCCCGCAGCACGCGCAACGCGCCCTCGCGCGCCGGAAGGATCAGGTCATCCTCATGCGTGGGCACGCCGGGCGGAAAAGGCGATGCGACATGCAGCACGTAATCGCAGCCGGCCACCGCCGCCGGCCAGCCTGCGTCGGCCATCAGATCGGCATGGGCGAATGAAAGGGCGTCACCGGGCTCCGTGCCACCTGCCTTGAGCATGGCGAGCACATCGGCTTCGCGCCTGGCCGATCGCACGGAGGTGCGGACGCGGTAGCCGGCCTTCAACAGTTCGAGGATGCAGTGAGCGCCGAGGAAGCCGGACCCGCCGGTGACCAGCACCAATTCGCCGCTCATATTAGCCTCCTCGACGATTTATCCGTTCGAGACCCTCAGATCGCCACCTGCGTGCCGATCTCGACCACACGTCCGGTCGGGATCTGGAAATACTCCGTCGCATCGGCCGCCGAGCGGGCGAGCCCGATNCCGATCTCGACCACACGTCCGGTCGGGATCTGGAAATACTCCGTCGCATCGGCCGCCGAGCGGGCGAGCCCGATGAACAGCTTGTCCTGCCACACCGGCATGCCGGAATTGGGCGATGCCTTGAGCGAGCGCCGCGACAGGAAGAACGACGTCGTCATGATGTCGAACTTCCAGCCCTGCTTGCGGCAGATCGCCAGCGCGCGCGGAATGTTGGGCTGCTCCATATAGCCGAAGGTCAGCGTCACCCGCATGAACAACTCGTTGACTGTCTCCATCTTGACCCGCTCGCTGTCGGGCACCAGCGGCTGCGGTGCGGTGACCACCGACAGAATGACGTTCTGCTCGTGCAGCACCTTGTAGTGTTTCAGGCTGTGCATCAGCGCTGTCGGCGCGCTTTGCGGATCGCTGGTCAGGAACACGGCGGTGCCGGACACCAGCTGCGGCTTCTTCTTCAACAGATTGCCGGCGAGGAAATCGAGCGGGATTTCGTTGCGCCGGGTCTTGTCGAACAGATAGCGGCTGCCGCGCAC
>NZ_AYWC01000018.1:0-75427 GCF_000502615.1 Mesorhizobium sp. LNJC405B00
AAAATGTCTTTGACGGCAGCGCTGGCGGTCTTAACTTCAGTCTTGGTCATGGTGGCGTTCCTTCGCGGGAATCAGGTGACGTGAACAATCACCAGCCTGCCATGACCGCCCCCTCTCAGCGAATTTGCAGAACTCTCAGCACACTACCGGGGCAATGTGGATCGGTGCCTAATTTGCATAACACCAAGCAAACACAAGGGATTGAGGCTGGCTTACCTTCTCCGTTGCTTGCAGGAATACTCCTTCATTGCAATGGATTTGCACCATCTGCTCCTGCCGGTCTCCCGCCGCACCTGGTGTTCCGGCCCTTTCAGGGGCTCGGCTCGATCGGCGTGACCACCCTGATCAAGCATCGACATAGCCGTCGAATACCGCTTTACTCTCGGCTGTCCGTTCGGGGCATGGCGGGGTGCCTCCCCGATCACGAAGCAGCACCCGAACAAGCCCGTGACCAGCGCGTCTCCGCTTCCGAGACTTTCTCACTCAGTAAGGCTATGCGCCCGCCGCCACCTGCGGGCTACGCCGGCATCAACCGGCGGGCAGATGGGCCGAGGGCAATAAGCGGGCCTGGCGCAACGCCGCCAGATCAGCCGAGCCGGTGCAGAAGCAGGCGACGGCCAACTGGCGGATGACGATCTCGAAATGCGCGACAACGGCCTCGGTGGATACCGTAGCCGCGCGCAGCACGCCGGCTGCCTGCCCGGCGATGTCCGCGCCCAGGCGGATAGCCTTGGCCACGTCGACGCCGTCGCTGACCCCGCCCGACGCGATCAGCTTCACCGCTGGCAGCGCCCGACGTACCGCCTGCACGCTGGCCGGGGTCGGGATCCCCCAATCGGCGAACGCCATCGCAACTGTACGGTCGGCGGCATCGGGGGCCCGCTCGCCCTCCACCGCGGCCCAACTGGTGCCGCCGGCGCCGGCGACATCGATCACCGCCACGCCCGCCTGAACGAGCGCACAAGCCACCGAGGCAGAGAGGCCCGACCCCACTTCCTTGGCCACGATCGGCACCCCCATGCTGCGCGCGGCGCGAGCGATCTGGGCCAGGACGCCGCGCCAGTCGCGGTCGCCCTCCGGCTGTACCGCTTCCTGCAGCGGATTGAGATGGACAATGAGTCCATCGGCCTCTAGTGCATCCACCGCCCGGCGCGCGAGGTCCAGGCCGTCGGCCTCGCGCAGTTGCGCGGCGCCGATATTGGCCAGCAAGGGAACGTCTGGGGCCAGGCGGCGCAGCGCGCGCGTTAGCCCCTGGGAGTTGCGGGATTGCAGGCTTACGCGCTGCGAACCGACGCACATGGCGATCCCCAAGGCTTGCGCTGCCTCGCTCAGATGGCGGTTAATGGCCTCGGCGCGTGGCATGCCGCCGGTCATGGAGCTGATCAGCAGAGGCGCGCGCATGGTCTTGCCCAGCAGCGAGGCGCTGAGGTCGATCTGCGTCAGGTCCAACTCGGGCAATGCACAGTGTTCGAAACGAATGTACTCCCAGCCAGCGGCCTTGGCCCGTGCCGTTCGCCGATCCAGCACGATGTCCAGGTGGTCGTCCTTGCGCCGGCTCAACTTGGTGTCGCTGATGCTCGCTCCTTCCGCGTCATCGGGCGACGGCGTTGCGTCGGATCGGACCGACGGCAGCGCGCGGACGCCGCCGTCTCCCGCGCGTTCAGGCCGGCGCACGCTCGCCTCCGCCCGCAGCGTCGCTGCGGTAGCGACTGGTCGAGGTCTCGTAGTACTGCGCGCGGATGGCCGCCATGGCCTCGATCAACGGTCCCCACGGCGCGGGAAAACGTTCTTCCGCCATCACCCGGTGCAGCATGCGTGTGTGGCCGGCCAACTCGTCCTTGAGGAACTCCACCACAGGCATGGCCGGATAGCGCTGCAGCAGCAGGATCGCCGCGTTGTCGGCCTCGCCGGCCGATCTATCCTTTTCGCGTCCATGCAGATCGTTCTGCAAACGCCCTATTGCGGATATGAGCCGCAGGGCCTGGCGAAACGCCGGACGCGGGCGCAAGGTCGCCATGTCCAGCCCCCACAGCAACGACAGGCAACAGAACACGTTCGTGTAGGCGATCGAATCCACGCCGTTCTGCAAGTACTCGGCGTAGGACCAGCGCTCCTCCCCTGCCGCCTGCGCGTGTCCGGCGCGCAGCGCCGCGCAGTAGCACCGGGTATCCTCCAGAAGCTGGGCATAGTCGCGACGATCGTAGGCGAGCGCGGCGAGCGAAGCGCGCAGCACAGCACAGCCCTCGAATCCGGGGAGCACACACCGCACGCCCCGCCCCAGCGCCTGCTCCACCGCGGCGAGCTGCTCCGGCGCGATCAGGTCAAGGTCGTTGCAATCGTCGAGCCAGAACAGCAGCGCCAGTTCGCGATAGAAGGCAACGATCAGCGTTTCGTCCAGCGGATCGCGGCCGGTGCGGGCGCTGGTGTCGCGCAGGCTCGGATGGATGCGCTGCAGGATGTACTGGCCGCCCCGGACTGCTTCCACGCCATGCTCGTCGGCGAACCCGGTCAGGGAACGCCCCCACTCCAGCACCTGCTGCAGCGCGCGATCGGTCGGGATCATGGCCCCCCTCCTGCTCCCTCGGCCGAGACGCGCCGCCCCAAACGAAGCGCCAGCCACAACCCGGCGAGTTCGGCCACGCGCACCACCCGAGTGGGGCAATACAGTTCCTTTCCGATCCACAGCGGCGTCTGGGGCAATACATGCGCCGCGTGGCGGGCGAGCATCCACTTCAGCGCACGCGCCACCGCCTGCGCGATGCGCCGGCGCCCTGCCCGCTCTTCGCTCCCGTCCATCACGTGCAACGCGAACAGCGCATAGGCGGTTTCCTCGAGTGTGGACGCGCAACCGGCGCCCCAGCCGCCGTCGTCGCGCTGCGTCCGCAGCAGCCCCGCCAGCGCGCGCTCGTCGCGCCACTGCGGGTTGCCTTGCGCGAGCGCAGCGACCGCATGCGCGGTTGGATACAGCCAGGAAACGTGCCATTTTTCGTTGTCCCATAGACCATGCGGGTTGCGACTGGCCTCGACGTAGGAGCTGGTGCCGGCGGCGGGCTTTCCCAACATTCGCAACGCATGCAGGGCATGGATGTTGGTCGACACCGAGGCATTGCGCTCGCCCGGGAAGGTGACGAAGAGCTCGCCGGTTTCGAACTGGCGCAACGCGTCGGCCGCCGGGTCGCGGCCTGCAAGGCGAAGGACGCACAACGCAACGGCGGTGTCGTCCGCATCGGCCGCGAAGTGCAAGGCAGGACCCAGACCGCGGACTCCGAGACGGGCGTCGAGTTGCGCGATGATCACTTGCACCGCCTCGGCGAGCGCGGGATGCGCGAACAGACCGGCCAGATGCAGGGTGTACAGCGACCAGCATGGCTCGAACACATTAATTGGCCAGACGTTGGGAACGACACCTTCGATGCCGGTGCGCGTCGCCCGCGATGCCGCCTGCAGATACCCGTCGGTGCGCCAGACTTGCGCCGTTCTTCCCTGTGTCACGGCGTGCGCACGCCACGCGGCGGTGGCCGCTGGACTGATGCCGATGCTGCCGTCGTCGTCCGGGCATGCGGTGGCCGGCGACGTCCCCCAGGCTTCCCAGGAGTGCAGCAACGGATGGCCGCTCGGCAACGTCGCCACAGCCCCCAACTTGACCAGGCGTGCTTGCCGCAACGGCAACAGCGCCGGGTGGCGCGAAAACGCCAAGCCGCCCAGCAAGGATGCGGCCTCGTCGCACAACTGCGGCAGGATCAGCTCCGCGCCGATGGGCGCGTCTTCCGGCACCGCATGCGCGTAGGGATCGGGCTGGCGCTCGAGGAACCGGATTGCAGCCTGGGCTGCGTCGGCAGCGCCGGGAAGAGGATCGGCACGCTGCAATGCCAGCAACGCCGCCCAGGTAGGCGCATGGCGAAACAGCGGGAAGTCCGCACTTCCCCATCCGCCATCGGCCTGTTGCTGCGCGATGAGCCACGCGTATGCGTCGTGCCGACCGGTGACGTTGCCGTCGAATTGCAGAGCTCGCGCCGTGTCGTATACGGACGGACCGACGCTACCGCCGTCGCTCATCTCGCTCAGCAGATGACGCAATTCGGAAAGGATCTGTTCGGACAGCGCGTTCACGCGGTATGTTCCTTCTGCAGAGGGCTAACGAGAACAGAAACGTGCAGACGCCGCGCACGTCGCCGCCGACACGGACACTGTGCAGCATGCAGCGCCCGCCGGCCGATCGCACCAGCACAGGGGCGAGTCCTTACGGATGGGCGCGCTCATGCGTGTGGCGCGGACAGATAGACGTTGGCCCGCTGCAGCATCTGCGCCAACCCTTCCGCACGCGGCCCCAGAGGGGCGATGGCCTCCCCGGCCTCGTGCAACAAGTACAGCGCGAACTGGCGCGCTGCCTGCAGCCCCATGATCGACGCGCAGGTCGGCTTCTGCGCGGCCGCGTCCTTGCCGGGGGTCTTGCCAAGAGTCGCGGTATCCGCCGTCGCGTCGAGAATGTCGTCGGCCACCTGCAACGCCAGGCCATAACAGGCGGTGTAGCGATCGAGCGCACAGTACAGTGCAGCGTGCGCGGCATCCTCCGCGATGGAGTATAGCGCGCCCATGCGAACCGACGCGCGCACTAGCGCTCCGGTTTTCATCCGGTGCATCGCCAGGATCCTGTCCAGCCCGGCGTGCTTTCCGACCAGCGACAGATCCATGGCCTGCCCGCCTGCGGCACCCTCGGCGGACACCGCCTGCGCCAGTTCGCGCACGAGCGCAATACGATTGTCGCCCGGCGCATCCAGGCTCGCCAGCGTCAGGAAGGCGTGGGCCTGCAGCGCATCGCCGACCAGGATCGCAGTGGCTTCGCCGAACTTTACGTGCACGGTCGGAAGGCCGCGGCGAAGCACGTCGTCGTCCATCGCGGGCAGGTCGTCGTGGACCAGGGTACAGGCGTGCATCATCTCGATGGCGGCGCAGACGTCGTCGAGCATGTGCGCCGGCGTGCCCGCCAGTGCGCCGGCAGCCAGACAGAGCAAGGCGCGGGTGCGCTTCCCGCCATGCAAGGTGGCGTAGCGCATGGCCGCCATCAGCTCTGTCTTACCGTCGTCTTCGGCGCAGAGCAGACGCGCCAGCGCCTGTTCGACCCGCTTTGCGCCGTCCTGCATCCAGATCTGCGGGAGCAGCCCGCCAGATGCGCCGCGCGCCTGCGCGCCCAATCCGCCGAATGCGGAAACGCCAGTTCGGTCGCGTGGAGTGGAACCGGTCTGCATGTTGTTGATGTCCTTGTAGCTGAGACGGCCACGGCGAGCGCAAGCCGTCACGGTGTTGCCGGCGTCACACGAGCGCGTGCGCTGAGTGCAGCAATGCCGCGCCCCGCCGGCGCCGCTGCCTTGCCACACAAGGCATGCGATGCCAGCTCATGAGAAGCCTATGCGGATTGCCATGGACGGATGTGCGGTCGGGTAATAGCGCCGGCCTTTTTCGACGTCGCTCAGCAACTGCGGCCGCACCCGGTCCTTGTGCATGGTCAGCGCCAAGGCGATGCAGAACTGCACCATTTCCAGCCATACCAGGTGGTAGCCGATGCAGACGTGTGGGCCGGTACCGAACTGCAGCATGTCCACGGGCCGGATCGGTTCTGTGCGTAGCAGCCACCGCGCCAGGCGGAACTGATCAGGCGCCTCGTGCAGCAGCGCCGAGGTCGAGAAATGCAGCAGCGGGATGCATAGGTGGGTGCCCGCGGGAATGCGCCGTTGGCCGAGTTGCAATTCCTGCAGCGCGCGACGCGGCAGGAGCGTGGTCGCCGGATGCAGGCGCAGTGTCTCGCGGAACAGCGCCTCGGCGACCGGACACTGCGCCAGGTCCGCGTGCCGGGTCGGCACCGCGCCCACGCGTTGCGCCTCCTCTACCAGGGCGTCCCACAGCACAGGCTGCCGCGCCAGCTCGATCACAATCCAGGCCATCGTCGAGGCAGTGGTGTCGTGACCGGCAAGCAGCAGCAAGCGAATATTGGCGATCAGGACGTCATCGGAGAGCGGACCGTCGCTGCGGTCGAAGGCGCTCACCATGTCGTTGATCAGCCCGGTGCGCGCGGCATGCGCGCGCGCATCGCGGACGAACTGGCGCAACTGCGCGTCGATCCAGTCGCGAGCGGCACGGCCGCGCCGCAAGGGCAGTCCGGGCAGGTCGACTGGTGGCGCGACGATCAACTGCAGCAATTGCCGGTACTTGCGATGCCATCCCGGCAGATCCTGCGCGGGGATTCCCATGAGGCTGAAGATGAGCTTCAGCATCAGGTCGCCGGTCTCGCGCAGGATAGTTACCTCGCCGCGGGCGCGCCACGCCTGCACCCGCGCCTGGATGACCGGCGCGAACAGGTCGCCGATCCCGGCCTGGGTCAGCCCCTTGGGCAAGAACGCTGCCTTGATGGCATCGCGCGCCTGCCGGTGCGCGCCGCCGTCCAGGGCAACCAACGTTCCGCCAAGCAATTCGGGCGCGATCTCTTCGATCAGCGCCGAGGACACGTCCTTGTGCTTGAGCAGAGAGAATGCGTCCGGATCCACACAGGTCATCAGATGTCCGGCAGGGCCGAAATCCAGCCAGAAGTGGCTGCCCAGCGTCCGTTCTGCGCGTTGCAGCAGGCGCGGCAGGTCGCAGACAATGGCGGGAAGATGCCCGACCAGCGGGAAAGCGCCGGGCATGACCGGGATGTCGGATCGCAGCCGGTGCCGACGGTTGAGTGGGTTGAGCAGTATGTCCATCAGCAGCGCGCCGCCGTCGCCGATTCGGTGTCGTCGGCAGGGCGCGCGGCGCAGCTGTTGCCACCGTCGGCGTATGTCGGCACATGCGCCAGCATGCCGCCATCGATGCACACGACCTGGCCGGTGATGAACGCAGCATCGGCGGAGAGCAGGAACGCCACGAGCGCGGCCACGTCCTCGGGGCGGCCGACGCGCTGCAGGAGCTGGTGCCGGCGCAGATGCCGTTGCATGCACTCGTCCAGCTTGGCGAGGAGACGCTCGGTCATGATAAGACCCGGCGCAACCGCGTTGCAGCGAATCTGCGCATGACCGTACTGGGTGGCGAGCGAAGCCGAGAGCATGTTCATCGCCGCCTTCGACGCGCCATAGGACGTCTGCGCCGTGTCACCGCTGAGCCCTTGGCACGACGACATGTTGACGATCGCGCCACCGCCGCGGGCGATCATCCGTGGGATGGCCTGCCGGCAGCAGAGCAGCGTGCCGCGCAGATTGGTCGCCATGGTCTGGTCCCAGACTGCCAGGTCCAGGTCGAGGATCGCGCAGTCGCGCGGGGTCAGATGCATGGCGCTCGCATTGTTAACCAGCAGGTCGACCCCACCGAAGTGCCGCTCCGCCGTCTCGAACAGCGCTGCCACCGCCTGCTCATCGGCGATATCCATGGCTATGGGCAGCGCGTGGCCTGCTTCGGCCGCGATCTGCGCGGTGCAGGCGATGGCCGCCGAGCCATCAATGTCGGCCACCACCACTCTGCCGCCCCCGCGCGCGATGGCGAGAGCGCATGCCTTGCCGATGCCGGCGCCGGCGCCGGTCACCACGGCCACCTTGCCTTCAAACCTTGCCATCGTGTCTCCTGAATTGCATTGGTCTTTCGCAGCATGCCGCTCGGCCTGCGCCGGAGAAGGCGCAGGGTCGGCACTGGCGCTCTCGTCATGGCCAGCGTCGCTTTCGATGACCCGAATGGCGGCGACCGGGCACTGGTTGGCCGCAAGCCGCACGGCGGCGTGCAGCGCCTGCGGGACCGTCGCCACGCACACTTCGGCCACCCCGTCCGGTTCGCGCTGGCGAAAGGCGCCCGGCAGCGTCAGCACGCACTGCCCGGTAGTTCCGCACAGATCCTGATCGACCACGACCCGCATCTCAGCCCTCCTGCCGATGCAGCCGCACCGGCAGCGCGCGGAACGTCCTAAGGAACGCGGAGGGCTCCCGGGTCGGCTGCTCGGCCAATGCCAGCGTGGGGAAGCGCGCCTGGATCCGCGGCAGGCTCTCGGCCAACTGCACCCGGGCCAGTTGCGCGCCAAGGCAGAAGTGGATGCCGTGGCCGAAGGCCAGCATGATCTTCCCGTCGATCGAAATGCCAGAACTAGTGCCGCAGAACCGCACGGGATCGAAGCGGTCCGGATCGGCGAAGGCGTCCGGGTCGCGATTGCCGGCCGCGATCAGAACGCGCACGTCCGCGTTCTTCGGGATCACCACGCCGCCCAGTTCGATGTCGCGCTGGGCAATACGCGGAATGGAGCTGAACATGGCGGGCGCGTCGTAGCGCAGGGCTTCTTCGACGAATGCCTTTACTCCCATGGCATCACCTTTCAGCCAGTGCCGCTGTTCGGGATACGCCAGCATCGCCAGGACAGCATGGCCGATGGCCGCGGCAGTGGTGGCGAAGCCGCCCAGCAACATGCCCCAGAGCATGCTGATCAATTCCGTATCCGACAGCATCTCGGCATCGCCGTCGTGTGCGCCGACCAGCATTGACACGATGTCGTGGCTGGAATCGGAGCGCTTGCGCTGTATGAGGTCGCCGAAGTAGGCCTGCACCCTGGCGCTGGCCTCGTCCCCCGCGGCGAGCTGCGGATCGCTGGCGTGCGGGCTCAGGCCTTCCAGAATGGCGCTGATGCCGGTGACGAGCGCGAGAATGTCGCCCGGGCACATGCCGAACAGTTCGCCGAAAACCAGCATGGGCAAGGCCAGCGCGAATTCCTGATGCAGGTCCACTGCCTCCCCGCGCTCCAGTGCGGGCGCCATGCCGTCCAGGCGCGCTGCGACAATGCGAGCGATGGTCGGCCTCAGCTTGTCGATCTGGCCGATGGTGAAATCGCGCGAGATCAGCCGGCGCAGACGCGTATGCGTTGGAGGTTCCTTCATCGCCAAAGTGGACGCCAGCAGACTTAGCGACAGGCTGGTCGCCGCACGCGGGAAATAGCGCGCCAGTTCGCCTGGTGCCGGCCCCCGAAAAGCATCGCCCGTGGCCTTGAGCGCCCAGTAGATGTCGGCGTGGCGGCTCAACAGAAAGAGGCCCGACGCCGCGCGATGTACCGGATCGTGCTCGCGCAACCACCGCATGAATGGGTACGGGTCCTGAATGCACGCTGGCGACGCCAGTTCGGCGAAGGCGTCCCGGCATGCTGCCGTGGTTTCTTGCACGTCCATCTTGGTCACCTGTTGGTTGGCTGATCTGATCGGCGCGCGGCAGTCGCGCGGGCAATTCGAGGACATCGCGATTCCTCGTGGCGTCCGCGCATCACCAGAGCACCGGGAACTCCACGAACCCGCCAGTGATGATCTCCTTGCGCAACTCCAGTTCTTCGGGCGCCACCGCCAGGCGCAGCGCGGGAAAGCGCTGGAAGATCGAACCGAACACCGCTTTGAGTTCCAGCCTGGCCAGCGCCAAGCCGATGCAGCTGTGCGGCCCGTAGGAGAACGCCAGGTGCGGGTTTTCGTCACGTCCGACATCGAAGATTTCCGGGTCGTCGAAATGGCGCGGATCGAAGGACGTCGCCGGCAAGCCGACCAGCACCTTGCTCTCCGCGGAAACATGCACGCCCGCGATGGTCACGTCGGTCCTGGGATAGCGCATGATGCCGTCCCAGCCCGCGCCCGGCGGGTACATGCGCAGGATTTCCTCCACCGCCTTGTCCACCAGGGATGGATCGCCCACCAGGCGTGCGCGCTGTTGCGGATGGCGGAACATGGCCAGCAGGCCGAATTCGATCTGTGCCACGGTGCTCTCGTGCCCCGCCACCAGCATGCCCGCCGCCAGGCCGATCGCCTCTTCCTCGGTCGCCTTGCCCTGGTCGACCGCCGCGAGCAGATCCGTCAGCACGTTGTCGCCCGGATCCTGGCGCTTGTCCCGCATCTTGCCGCGAATGTAGGTGCCGAGTTCTTCCCAGGCCAAGCGCGACGCGCTTCGCGGGCCGCTTTCATGCTGGTGCGTCATCACCTCGTCGGACAGCCCGGCGAAAAAGGCGTGATCCTCGTAGAGCACGCCCATCAGCGCGCCAATGACCATGGCAGGAAGCGGAAAGGAGAGGTGGCGCCGCAGATCGGCGGGCTGGGGCTGGGCCGCCAGCGTCTCGAACAACTGCGCGACGATCGCCTCCACTTGCTGAGCGAGCTGCTTCACCCTGCCGTTGCTGAAGGACGGCGCCACGATCGTGCGTAACCGCGTATGCTCGCCCCCCTCGTGCGAGACCAGCCATCCTGGCGAACCGAGAATCACCGAATCCGGGGTGAATGCCGCCGGCGGCATTCCCGCGGGCCGGAACGCCGCGTCGGTCAACACCGCCTTGGCCTCGTCATAGCCTGTCACCCACCAGCCTTCGTGCCCGGACGGGAAGCGCACGCGGTGGATCGGACCGTTGGCGCGTAGCGCCAACATCTCGGGGGATGGCTCAATGTGATCGACGCGCCACATCGGCAGCGTCGGCAAGGGTTGTTCGGACATGGTGGCACTTCACTCTATAGCGAGGGCGGAAGGTGACCGGCGGGCGCTGCGGCAGCGAAGACCTAAGACGGCATATAGATGACGTCGTCCGAAGGCAGACCGATTATCAAGAACGGCTGGCGCGTAACTGTCTAGGCACATCGCGCGGCGATATGCAGAACGTTATCCTGCACCTTCGAGGTCAGGATAAGGTCGGTGTGGTGGGCCTTTGAGCCGCCGCCAGCCAAGATTTCCTGCGCAAGGGTCGACAAGAGCGGCGAGCTATTGGGTAAGGGCGGTTTCGCCGAGGACCCCATGCCCATAGACGCTATCCGACGCGGATTTGACATTTTGCTTTTCTTTCTTCGTTCCGTGCCATCCACGAAATGAAAGTCGGTCGGCGGCTCCCGGCCCGCAACGAAGCGGCTTCAAAACTCGTGCCAATTTGGCCAACCGAAGAAAAAATCTGTGATGCTTTTAGGGGCTTAGCCTGAGGCCAGAGAAGAGCTAGGCGAAATAGGCCGGTGTCGCGGGCCAACAAAGGCGACGGAACAGTGTCGGACAGAACGCCTCGGCGACCTTTAGGTCGGGCTTGCGACATTCTGGTCCAGTTTCGAACATAAGAGGCGGCGAACAGACACGATTGGGGAATTCGATCCTCACGGGGCCAAGGCGCTTGCCCAAGAGCCCCCGCTCATGGTCGCTGCGACAGGCGCATGTTCGCGATAGCCGTGCCTGCGCACCAATGAACGCTAGCGCCACACGTTACGCAATGACTGGAGTGCCCTCCAGGCTCAGGTAATGCATCGGCTCGGCTTCCGGTTCGTCTTTGCCCAGCCGGGGCTGAAGCGCCGAATATCCGCACCATACAGCATCGTTGTTGCCTGTGTGACGAGGCGGTTATAGCGCGCGCCCGATCTTCTAAGACACGGCCTCCGAGAAGGAGGGGCGGTCCAACAGCCCCTCTATTCCAAATGGCACGCCGCTTGCTGCTCCTGGTTAGAGCACCATCAAATCACGATGAAAGCGACTTGCACCATGCCCGACACGCGAAGCTCCAGACCGTGGCCTGAGGAGACGGTGCCCCTTGCAGCTGAACATCGGGGCATCGTCTCCTCCGGAAGTCCGATCTGGATGGCCGCTTTGCGCATGGCTGGTCCGATGCCGGCACGCCAACACGGGCAGCGCGCGCAAATGCGGTTTGCCGGTTCTGTTCAGCATGTGAGTGCCGAAAAGCCTTGTCAAAGGGTCACCCAAGCCAAGGCCGGCGGGTCACTGCCACATATCCACAACACGCTGAACCAGTCCAGTGACTCGGAGTCCTGTGACGCGGGTGTGTTGCATGAAGACATTTCAGGCCCCCATATGCTTGCGATATTGGCTCCTTCCGGCCGCTATCCTTTTTCGAAACGCAAGATCGCTAGTGACCGATCCCGCTTCCGGCGCCATAGCCGTGGAAAGCAACCGGCTCGACGGTGTCCAGATCGCACAGATCGATTGCGTTCGGGTGGCCAAGACACCGCCAAGACGTTCCCATTGTCGGGAGGGAAAAAGGAGGTTGCGAGCCGCGAGGCCCTCATTCCGTGCCGGGCATACGAGCCTTTGCCCGGTATTGCGCCAGCCTCTGCCAGAATTCAGCGCAGTCTTCTTCAGGAGCAACTTGATGACAGTTCGAAACAAAGTTCCCTTCGTCACCTTTCTCACGCGTGTTCACGATAAGTCAGTCCAGGGGCCAAATCCATATCGCTGGGAAGAAAAGACATCTGACGACTACTTTGCCGGCAAGCGGGTCATCCTGTTCTCGCTGCCTGGCGCCTTCACTCCGACCTGCTCGACCTACCAATTGCCCAAGTTCGAAGAGCTCTATGATGAGTTTGAGAAGGAGGGAATTGACGCGATTTACTGCCTCTCAGTCAACGACGCCTTCGTCATGAATGCGTGGGGGAAGTCCTTGGGCCTGAAGCAGGTCGAGCTCATCCCCGATGGCTCAGGCGAGTTCACACGCAAGATGGGCATGCTGGTTGCCAAGGACAATCTCGGATTCGGGATGCGCTCATGGCGCTACGCCGCCCTGATCAACAATGGCGTGGTGGAGCACTGGTTCGAGGAGGAAGGTTTCTCCGACAACTGCGAGGCCGACCCGTATGGCGTCTCATCCCCGCAAAACGTTCTTGAAACGCTGAAAGCCGCCGCATGACCTAGAAAACGTCTCACTGGCGCCATTGCAGGCCCCAAGAGGCTCCTCGACAGGATTATCGCACTCACCATGCAATCTTCAGCAAGCCTGTTTCAGCGCCAGAAGCAATCCATCGTCGCATCGCCTCAACTCATTGAGTCGATTCGCTTGCTGCAACTGGCGCATACCGAACTGCATCAGTTCGTGGAGCGGGAAATCGAGAAGAACCCGCTCTTGGAATCTGCGTCAAACGATGGCGGGCCTTTTGACGATGCTTCGATTTCGGGAGCGGATCAGCCCCTCGGCCCTGGTGCAAACGCCGTTGAAGGGCTGACCGGGGCAGGGTCGCCTGAACGGCTCGGGCAATGGAAATCACTTCGCAACACGACCAACAACCCGCCGGGCAATGCCCCTTCCCTCGACGAGTTTGCCACCCTCGCCGAAACATTGCACGACCATGTCGCTCGTCAGATCGCCCTCACTGCGTTCACACCACAGGAGCGGCTGATCGCTGGCCAGCTTGCCGCCGATCTGGAAGACACTGGCTATCTTCGGGCAAACCTTTTGGAGCTGGCCGAGAGCCTAAATGTCCATGAGGCTGTTGTGGAACGGGTTCTCGGAACCTTGCAGCAATTTGATCCACCGGGAGTTTTTGCGCGAAGTCTCAGAGAATGCCTCGAGATTCAGTTGCGCCAGCGAAACCGGCTCGACCCGGCAATGGCAGCTTTGGTTGCCCATCTTGAAATGCTTGCGCGACGCGATTTTGAGGCGCTGAAGCAGCATTGCGGCGTCGATGAAGAAGACCTTCTCGACATGATGCATGAGGTTCGTGCGCTCGATCCAAAGCCTGGGAACAGATTCGAATCCGGTGCGTCTGAATCAATCATACCCGACGTCTGGGTCACGCCCTCGCCGCAAGGCGGGTGGCAGATCGAACTTGATCCCGCCACGCTGCCGAAGCTGCTGATCAACCAAACCTACTATGCCGAAGTCACGCGTCAAACTGCCCAAAATTCGAAAGATAAAGCATTTCTCGACGAATGCTTGCAAAACGCGAACTGGCTAATCCGCAGCCTCGATCAGCGCGCCAAGACGATTGTTAAGGTTGCGGCTGAAATCGTGCGTCAGCAGGATGCCTTTTTGGAACATGGCGTCGCCCACCTGCGGCCTCTCAATCTCAGAACCGTCGCTGACGCGATCGGCGTGCACGAGTCGACGGTAAGCCGGGTGACCTCGAACAAGTACATGCTTACCCCGCGCGGCGTCTTTGAACTGAAGTATTTTTTCACCGTCGCGATCGCGTCCTGCCAAGGCGGCGATGCGCACTCCGCCGAAGCTGTCCGGCATCGGATCAAAGCGATCATTGCCGCAGAATGTCCCGGCGACGTGCTTTCCGACGAGGACATCGCTGTCCGGCTGAAGGAAACCGGCATTGATGTTGCGCGCCGCACCGTCACAAAGTATCGCGAAGCAATGAACATCCCCTCCTCCGTGCAACGCCGCCGGGAAATGCGCTTGTGTTTTTAGATTTGGGTCAAAGCAGCCAACATCACCTTGCATTGCATCAAAGTGGAGACTTCGTTCATGGCCCGATCCGCAGCAGGCGTCATGAACGCTGTTCTGCACGACCCAGAAAAACCCGTCCCACCGTCTGGTCCAGCATGGGGTGCCATCATTTCGCTTTCCTTGGGCACCTTCGGGCTGGTCACGGCAGAGTTTCTGCCTGTCAGCCTGCTCACGCCCCTCGCGCATGATCTCGGTATCAGCGAGGGNGCGGCTGGACAGGCGATGACGGCGACAGCTATCGTCGGGGCGATCTCGGCGCCGACGGTGGCCATCATCACAAAGCGCCTGGACCGCAGGACCGTCATGTGGACCATGACGCTGCTGCTGATCCTGTCGGACGTTCTGGCGGCCGGCGCGTGGTCGCTGGCGGTTCTCCTGACTGCACGCGTCGTGCTCGGCATAGCGCTCGGAGGATTCTGGTCGATGTCGGCAGCACTGGCGATGCGGCTCGTTCCAAGCCACCTCCTGCCTCGCGCTATGTCGATCATCCTCACCGGCGTTTCCGTAGCTACCGTCTGCGCAGCTCCAATCGGCGCTTATGTCGGCGATATCTGGGGATGGCGAAGCGCCTTCATGCTCGCCGCAGCCGGCGGCGTCGCTACACTGCTCGTGCAGCTCATGACCATTCCGAGACTGCCTCCGATTGGAGTGACTAGCGTCCGCAGCCTGCTGGATGTGGCAAAGATTCCGATGGTCAAGGTTGCGCTTTTTGTCATCCTGCTGGTCGCTTCCGGCCACTTCGCCGGAATCACCTATATCCGCGCCTTTCTCGAAAAGATTCCCGCGCTTGACGTTGAGACGATCTCGCTTGTGTTGCTTGCTTTTGGCATCGGCGGATTCTTCGGCAATTTGGCCGGCGGGCTTCTGGCCGAGTACAGTCTCAAGGCAGTCGCGGCCCTTGCACCGCTGCTCATAGGGATAGCGGCTGTTTCGCTACTGACGGCGGGAGCATCGGCCTTCGCCTCGGGGATTGCGGTTGGCGCGTGGGGCTTTGCCTTCGGCGCGGTGCCGGTGGGATTACAGACGTGGATGGTGCGGCGGGCCGTTCCCGAGCAGGCCGAAAGCGCCGGTGTGCTGATGGTCGTAGCATTCCAAGTGGCAATCGCAGCCGGCGCGATTTTCGGCGGGCTATTGGTGGAGAATGCGGGGATCGCCAGCGCCATTGCCTACAGTGCTGTTGCCACGTTCGTCGCTGCCCTCATAGTTTTCCTGCTCGGCCCGAAGCGCGGAACCTAGACCGCCTGACAGGAGAGATCTCAGCAGCGCAGCGGGACGAGAGGTCCAATCGCATGCACGGCGCGGCGCGATCCTCCGCTTGCATGGACCCGCGGAAGCGCTTCGCCGGCTTCACCTCCGAGCATGGCGACGGACACCGGCATCTGCCGCACCGTTAAAGGCCACGTACAGCGACCTTAGAGGCTCGCGCGGAAGAAAACGACTTCGTCACAGCTCTGCGCGCCGGCGAGTAAGGACTGATTGCACGATTGCGAAGCATGAGGGACCATTACTACCGACTTGAGCATCGTTTGGAGGACTGCGATATCCCCACATGAGAGATGGGTCGGCACCGAAAGCAGCAATGCGGATCCATCGACCCTGACCTTTAGCCTCCGACGTTCGGCGCTTGCTTGCCAATCAACCAGCGCCGTCGGGCCAGCGGATCTCGTTTCCTTCGGTTCCAATGGGCCAGGCCAGGCCAAAGCCGTTGACAAACGGCAGACTTAGATCGTTCGTGCTCGTCACCTTCGCACCGACGAGAATTACTTGTCGGCCAGTCCACCGCTGATGCTGGCGGTAGTCGAGCAACTGGCCGATCACGGCGCGAATCGCGAAGCGCATCGTAGCCGCATCAGCAGGCTTGATCTCGACCATCACTTCGGGATTGCGTCAACCGCAACCGAAGGTCGTCGCGAAAACAAGCGGGAAGATCTGTCATGCTGAGGATGGACATTGATCTCGTACTTCCGCACATACCGTTTGTAGACGTCGGACGCTGCCGCTCCAGCCGGTCGGCCACGACTTCGATCATGAACGGCCGATGCCCCGACGGGAGCGACTGGCTCGCTTTCGATAATGCCTTTACTCTCTTGACGAATGCTCTGGCGGATCGATCTGTCGTATCGTTCGCACCACCAGCTTGCCTGGCCACTCCACCCTTTGACACGGTGCCTATCCCTCCGGGGCAGCACGAATGCATTTTCGGCGAGCGTCCTAGCCCTGAACGACCTGATCTTATCCTTGTAGTGCTGGGCGGGTTACGCCCCTTGAACTGAACCCATATTCTGGGCGCGCCTGCCGATCCAATTCGCCCTTAATCGTCTCGAACCGCTGTAAACGTACCCGTCATTGGCTGCAACAAAGTTGCATTCTTCGGCGCAATAACCCTGCTTACTCGAAATGCCCCGCCACCGAGAGGCGGGCATCCGCGCTCCGCCCGGCGTAGTCGTTCATCCACGCAACATTAAGCAAAATAGGCATTTCTCAGCCTCTAGGGACGTCATGACGGATTCGATCGAAGGTTCCTATGTCAGACGAGTTGGTTAGTTGAACCGTTTTGACGCGAATTCTAATCGAGCCTAATCCAGCTGGTGAATGGTAGATTGTGGCACAACAGCCTTGGCGATTTCACATAGGTGCTTGTGGTGCGTGAGATAGATGACCTGACCTGTGTTCGCCATCTCCCCAAACAATCTGAAAACCTCCTCCGAGCGAATATGGTCGAAGGTTTCCATGATGTCGTCGGCGATGAAGGGAACCGAAGGCCGGAATTGCGCAAACTCGTAATAACCGGCGAGTCTCAGGGCAAGGTACAACTGAAAGCGCGCGCCCTTTGAAAGCGCATCGGTGACCTTGGATTGCCCGTCACCCTGCACCGCGATGAGAACCTCACCACCTTTTACAGGCTGGGTTGTCAGCCCCGAATACTGGCCACGCGTCATTAGCTTGAACGCGTCTGATGCGCGCGCCATCATCCCGGAGCGGTGGCTCTCACGGTAGAGCCGCAAAGCATTTCCGGCCGACATAATGCCAAGCTTCAGTTCGATATAACGGGTGGCCTTCTCCTCGATTTCCAACAGGGTCGTGCGCCGTTCGGCATCCAGGCGTGCAACCGCACTATCACCGCCGATGGCGTCCAGCTTGTCGGCCGCGCGCGTCTGCCGGATCAGCTGTTGCTGGATGGTTTCATCGAACTGGCGAAGCCGCTGCTCGCCCTCAGCCTTCTCGACCGCGAGGCTGTCGAAATCGATCGCGTCCAGGATCGAGCGTGCCTGGTCGAATCCATCGACTGCGAGTTCCGCCACTACCCGTTCCTCAAGTTCGGCGACGGTAGTGCGCAAGCCGTCGCGCTCACGCAGCAGCTCGTCGCGTTCGACTACCTCGGACAGAGTGGCGACGCCAAAGACGCCCAGCACTTCATTCTTGCGGCGTTCGTGTGCCGAAATCTCGGTGTCGAGGATTTCGCGCGCCTCCTTGAGGCGCTTCAGCTCGTTGCCCAGGCTTGCCTTCGTTTCACGTGTCCGCTCGGCACGCTCCAGGCGCTCGGCAAGGCGGGTGGCCAACTGCTCCGGCTCGCCATCCTTCGTCGGCTCGTCGGCTTCGACCGCGACGGCGATGACCTCGACCAGAAAATTGGCCCTGTCGGCCTCCATCTTGTCGATACGCAGCTGCAGATCCTCCCGTTCCTGCAGGCTTCTTGACAGTTCGGCCAATTGATCGAGCACAGCGCCAACGCCTGACGCGGACAGACCGCTTTCGAGCCACGTTCCCTTGAGCGCTTCGGTAATGCCGGCCAGCCATTCCTCCTCGCGACGCTCCGCCACCCCCACCGCAACCCGTCGGGCAGCTAGATCCTCTTCTTTGGAACTCACCATTCTGAGCGCCTCGGCATACTCGGCGTCCAGCTTGCGCTGCCGGTCCAGAAACAGCTCCGCGATGGCCATGACTGCTTCGAGGGTGTCGCCGGGCTCTGATACTATGCCGACGCTTTCCAGCGCCGCTCTCATTTCCAAGTGTATCTGCTCGCCGGCGTCAGCGGCTCGCTCGGCTTTCAAGCGAGCAAGTTCGATCTGCTCCCAGGCAGCGAGCGCATCGCTGCGCGCCTCGATCTGATCCTCGATCCTTTCGATCAGGCGCTCAGACGAAGGTTCCAGGGCTTCTCCGAGGAGCTCGCTGGCGGCCACACGGATTTCCAACAATTGGGTATCCGCATCCTTGACGAGCTGTTGGCTTTGGATGCCGTTTCGTGACAGGTTGGCCGTCGCCTCGGCCAGGGCACGCGGCATTGCCCGGATCTCGGCCAGATCCGCCGCGCCGGCCAGCCGGCCTGCGCTGGCAACGTCATCGCGCGTCAGTGCCACGGCGAAATCGTCAGCGGTGTCACCAGTCAACACTGCGCGGTGCCTTGCCCACGCATCATCGCGGAGACGGCGGATGGCGGCAGCCGCTTCATCGTCGACAACGTCAACCGAGGCTCGAAGGGCATCCAATCGTGCGGCGAGCATTGCATGGTGGCCCTCGTATTCGGCGAGGCGTTCGGCAAGTACCGCGGTGTTCCTTGCCAGTACTGACGCTACTGTCTTCCAGGCGGCAATCTGCCCGGCGCTCGGAACCGCAACGTTGGCGAGAGCGAGGGCATCTCCGTTCCATGGACGCAAGCGAGCCAGCGATGCCTTCCATCGGATTGTTCCCGCATCTCCCGCCTCGCGAGCCGTCTTGATCTCTGCCTTGTGTCCGCTTGCTCGCGCTTTCGACAAAGCCGAGCCCAGCCTTGCCCTGGCGGGTTCGGGCACCGCCCTTTCCTCGCCGACCCGCTGCCTTGCCACCTGCAACGCATCGAGTGCTGCCGCCGTCTCGTCGCGGGCGGCGCGCGCGCCCGTAGCAATACCGGACCTCTGCTCGACCATAGCGCGAACGACGCCAACTGTGACGGCAGTCAGAAGCAGTGCGGCAGGATCCGGCTCGGAAGACCGGCCCAACGCGGCAAGGCAGCTTGCCACTGTGTTGTTGAGGATTTGCAGCCCCATCCTGCGAGTGGGCAAGTCAAAGCCAGCCGCGGTATGGCGCACCTTGCCCTCCGCCAGGCTGCGAATGCGTTCGGAAATCGACAGGATCCGTTCGTCCTCGTCGACCGCAGTGACTTTTGCCGACAGCCGCTCGACCTCATCGATGTTTGCGGACAGTCGCGTTCTGAGGCTGGCATCGTCATCGATCAGTTCGGTGACACTTCCCGTCCATGTCCGGGCTGGGGAGGTGATGTCCGGCAGCTGATCCAGCCGGGCAATCTTGCGGCGCATATCCGCCAGCATCGGCGCAGCACGTACGTAACGAGCAATGGTATCCAGCCTGGCCACCAGCACCGCCCGATCGCTGATGGTTCGGCCGTACTGCTGCGATGCATCGAGACGTTCGGCCTCCAGCCCCTCATAGGTCGATGCAAGTGTGTCGATCGCATCCCTGCGCGACTTCACGTCAACAAGGCGCTTCTTCAGCAGCGCCAGTTCGGTGCCATGCGCCTGCTTCCGATACAGCGCGTCTGCTTCGGCCTCGAGGGCGTTCAACGTATCGCTTGCGTTCCCAAGACCGGCGCTGGCCGTGAAGAGGAGCTTGCCGAGGTCGCCCCGCGACTCCAGGATCGATTTTCCGCCGGCTTCCAGCGTTTCGTCATCGAGTGAAAACATGGTCGTGTAAGCGTCACGCGACAGTCCGGCGAGATGCGCCGTGATCGCCACCTCGATCACCGATTGGCCCGTCGCGTTCAATAGCGAATTAGTACGCTGTTTCGTACGCGTGAACGTGTGCTCGGAGCCGGCCAGTTCCAGCACCCCACCGATGCGCATGGCGCTGTACTCATGCAGGAAGTTGTAGCGGCTCCGTTCCTCGATGCCGAACAGCAAATCTAGATAGGCGGAAAGCGCTGTCGATTTGCCGGCCTCATTCAGGCCAAACACGATATGCAGATCAGGTCCGGATTCCGGTTTGGGTCCGAAGTCGATCGTACCATCGGTGAACTTTCCATAGCGAATGAGGTCAAGGCGCTGCAGCCTCATGACGATCCACCGGACTTAAGGCGGGAAGTCACCAAGTCTGCGCCCTTGGAAAGCACCTGATCGAGGAACCGTTCCAGCCCGGCTTCGTCCGTCCCAGCAAAATCCCGTCCGTCGGCCGGAAGGTCGGCGACCATCCTTTGGACGAACGCCCTCGCCTCGGCGCGGAAGGCATCCGAGGTGGCATCGGCGCGCATGGATTGCTCGAGTTCGAAAATCGGATCAGCAGTATCCTCGGCCGTCTCCGCCCGAGGTGGCGCGAGGTCAAGCTCGAGCTTCTCCACCCACGTATGGCCCAGCTGTTCCGCAGCCTGTTCGGCTTCGGCAAGAAGGAGGTCCTTGTCGCGGATCAGCGCCCACATCAGTGGTGATGTTCCTGTTAGGCCAACGCGCGCCACAGCATGACGCGAGCGGACGGTGGCCCGCATCTCTTCGAGTGCGTAGCGAACACGCGCGACGGCTTCCGGCCACTCAACTGCTCCGGTAAGGTCGACGCTGACCCGCTCGAACTGCGCAACGCTGGTCAGCCTTTCCTCGACCTCCACCGAACGGTCGTCGCGCACCGTTACTAGGGAAACTGATTTCTCACTGGCCTCGTTAATGTCCCTCCCCTGCGGTATTCCCGGCATCACCACCGTGCTTGCGCCGGAATGGACTTGGCGAAGATGAATGTGGCCAAGCCCCCAATAGTCGAAACCGTGGGCGTGCAGGTCAGCGATGCTGCAGGGCGCGTAAACGTCGTGACCGGGCGATCCGGCCAGACTGGTATGCATGATGCCAATATTGACGGCTCCTTCGCGAGCAGCCGGATATTTGGGCAGCAGGCTGTCCGGCGCCTTAGGGTTCGCAAAGCTCAAACCATGGAAAACGACGTCCACACCGCCGGCTGTCTGCAATACCGACTGAGCACGACCGCCAAAAATGGTCACGGTGTCAGGAAACACCAGCTGTTTGGAAATCCGCGACAGGGCGTCATGATTGCCGCGGATCTTGAAAACCCTGATGCCGGCCTGGTGCAGGCGTGTCATCTGCGCTGCCAGGAACCGCGCCGTCTTCATCGAGGTTTGATCACCATCGTATAAGTCGCCGGCTATTACCAACGCATCCACGCGTTCCTCTAGGCAGAGATCCACTATCGAAACGAATGCCTGGCGGCTGGCGTCGCCCACGAGCCCGGCAAGATCGGGATTACGCATCGCGAGCGAACGCAGCGGCGAGTCGAGATGAATATCGGCCGTGTGTACGAATCGAAATGCCATTCGGCCTCCGCCAGCAAAAGAGGTGTTCCGAGCTTCAACAGAGATTGCAACGAGGGCTCTACAATGCCCGGTCACACTTCAGCTAATGCCTCGCTCGCGGACTCGCCGGCCACCAACAAACCGTCTTGGGGCCGCAGCAAGCCCTTGGCAATCAAATCGGCGACCCCAGCTGAAATCAACTGCCGCAATTGTGCACTTGTGGCTTTGAAGCCCAGCATTCTCGCAACGGTTATTGCGATTTCTTCCTCCGTCGCACCGAGGTTGGATTTCACGACTTCCATGGCGCCTTGGGCGACTTCGTCCTGCGCAATCATTTCGGGCTTGCGCAATCCAGCGGACACGACGCCGCTGCGATCCCTGAGACGAACAGGAGCACCTGGCTTGAAGCAGAAGCTGCCTCGACGGGCTACTGCACCACCTCTCTGCGCTATGCCTACCCCTCGCTCGATTGCATCCTGAATCCTGCCACCGGCCCGCTGCAGACCCCACGCGCCCCGAATACGCGAAACTATTTCGTCGACATGGATTGGTGTTTCTATAGCCACCACCTGCTCGACCAGTCCGGCCATGATTCCGCTGGGCGTCTCGTGGAGTTCGAACGATCCCGGTCGGTTTAGTTCGGCCTCTTCGTAGGCTCGATTGGGTATCTCGGATCCCTTTGTGCTTTCGAGACCGATTTCCGTCACGTTGCCTCTGTCGACCGTAACAACCTGCACGGCTACAGCACGATTTCTCTGGACCCCCAATTCGGCCCGCTCATCGAGCTCTTTTCTCGCAGCCTCAATCGCTAATATGGTTCGCTCCAGCTGCTCGCGTGGCCTCTGAAACCAGTCAGCGTTCCAGATGCGATGGATTATCCAACCATGGTCTTCCAGAACAGACTGCCGTAGCCGGTCTCGATCTCGGGCCGAGCGCGATGAATGATATTCTGCGCCATCACATTCGATGCCAAGAATATAGCGGCCTGGCCTCTCCGGATCAGCAACCGCGAGATCGATGAAGAAGCCTGCAATGCCAACCTGAGCATGAACCTGGTAACCCTTTCCGATCAGCGCGTTGGCTACCTGCTCTTCAAAGATTGAATCCATTTCGCGAACCGTGGCCTGGGCAAGCGAAATTCGCCCTGTTCTCGCGTAGTGCAAGAAGAGCTTGAAGGCGAAGATGCCTTTCCCTTTGCCACGCTCCAGGTCGATGTCCTCGTCTGTGATGGACGCGAATACTTCGCAGCTGCGCTTGGCGCGGCTTATGAGGACGTTGAGCCGACGCTCGCCGCCTTCCGCACCAAGAGGGCCGAAACGCATGGCCATGTACCCCTGCGCATTCTTGGCATACCCCACTGAGATCATGATCACGTCGCGCTCATCGCCTTGAACATTTTCAAGGCTCTTGACGAAGAATGGCTCGCTGGGGTGCGCGTGAAAGAACTCCTCCGTATCGGGATTTAGTCGCCGCAGCCCTTCGAGTTCATCCTGGATCGCGCGGCGTTGGCTAACCGAAAATGTTGCAACGCCTAGAGTCTCTCGCGGGTTCACCTTCGCATGACGGATGATCGCTTCGGCTACTGCTCTCGCCTCTACCGGATTGGTTCCTGTGCCACCGGAATCGAAGACCCCCTCTGGCACATGATTAAACCGCAACCCCATGCCTGCCTCTTGGGTATAGGGGCTTGGCACGATGAAAAGCCGGTTCTCGTAGAACTGGCTGTTCGATACGGCGATCAGAGATTGGTGACGGCTACGGTAGTGCCAGCGGAGCATACGCTGCGGCAAGCCGCGGGCCGTGAACAGGCCGAGGATGCTTTCGATGTCGGCGACCTGCGCGCCCTCACCCTCGTCATCTTCAGACTGCGAGCCTGTCACCTTGGCGAAGAATGTCGTGGGTGGCAGTTGGCGTTCGTCGCCAACAACGACCACCTGATTGGCCCTGGCGATCGAGCCGAGCGCGTCCACAGGCTGTATCTGAGACGCCTCGTCCATCACAAGAAGATCGAAGGACATCCTGCCGGGCGACAGGAATTGGGCCACCGAAAGCGGGCTCATCATGAACACTGGCTTGAGTGCCTGGATGGCAGGCCCTGCCTTCTGCATCAACTGCCGGATAGGCATGTGGCCCCGTCTGCGCGCCATCTCAGAACGAAGCAGTCCGACTGGTCCAGCTCCGCCGTCTCTTGAAGGAATTTTTCGGTGATGAGCCGTCACAACTTCGATGGCACCGGCCTTGATCCTCTGTCGGTCCAGATCCGCGAAGTCACGTACAGCCCTGGAATGCAATTCCCCGTCGAACCTTGCCAGCTCCGGCTCATCGGTCGCCATCGCTAGAAACACTCGTTCGTAGTAGGCCATATCGAAGACTGATTGCGCCGATCCTGTTGTAATCTGGCCGTCGGCCAGGCCGTCTATCAACTGTCCCAGTCCAGCCTTTCGGGCTGTTTCGGATCGCTCTCCATAGGCAACCCATTTTGAGAGCTGTTCCTGATGATCAAGCCACCCCTCCAGTCGAGAAACAACCTCGACTATCGCGACGTCTGGAAAATCGTCTACTCCAAACAAGGAGGGAGCATCGGCTTTCAAATCCCCTGCAAGCGCCTTCAATTCCCGCGCTGCCGCTTGGGCCGCTTCACGCGCTGAACGCGCCAAGTTTGCGATCTCTTTTCTTTCAGGCAACCGCGCAGCCAAATGCCGGATTGAGCCATTTTCTCTCAGCCAAAGTTCGGCTTGCGCGAGAGCGGCCCAATCGGATCCTCGACCGAGCCACGACGAGCCGAATGCGAACTTGCCAAGGCTTTCCCCGTCCTCGATCTCTTGATCAAGCGCTTGTAGTCTGCCTAGTCGGCGTAGTATCTCCACCCGCTCACTGATCAGATCTGGAACGTCAGTCAGAACCTGTCGTGACGCGTCATCGGCTTGAGCTACAGTGCTTGCCTTCGCTTCCATCATTTGCAGCGAGGCCCGCTCGGCGGAAGCCACGTCACCTTGCAGGGATGACGCAAGGTGGCCTAAATCGTTCCAAAACCCCTCGATAATCGGCTGACCGATGTCGATCACCTTACGAACTCGGACCGCACGCGCGCCCGCTTCAGAGCGCTCCGCCATCCGCCCGGCTATAATTCGCGGTTCCGAGCCAAGTCCCCTCAGCGTGCGCATCCACTCCACTAAGGCCTGGAGTGGTGCCGAAGACGATCTCTCACCGCGCCAATCGGCTCCGAAGGCGGAACCGCCAAAGGCGTCGCCTTCGCGCACTTTTGCTGCGGCCGCCTGGCCCTTCATTAGAATGTCGAGGAGACCCACTATCTCCGCCGCAGGCGCGCTAGGGGCCACCAAAATAGTCCGCACAAGTGCAGTGGCACGACGGTAGTCACCATTCAATGCTTTCAATATTCCCGTGTGCTCGGCGAGCGCTTGCCGCGCCGCGGCCACGTTGGTACTCCACGCGGCATCAACAACTTTGCCCTGAAGCTCGGCTCTAGCAGTCTCTAGCGTTGCTACGCTGTCGGCAAGGTCACCAGCCTGTTCCAGCCCGGAGTCCCAAACTGTGGCTGCGAATGCCTCAGGGCTCGCATCGGGGGCTGCCGCAACTCTCTCGCCGGTCATCACTAACCTGAGGAGTCCTGCAAGCGTGTCCGGTAAAACCGTAGACCCCAGTTCTTGATTTAGCCGCTCAGCTTCTTCTCTTAAGCGTGGGAGCAACACGGTTAGCTGGCGCGCACGAACGAAACCATCTTTCGGAAAGTCTGAAGGAAGCTTAGCAAGCTCTGTCTCGAGACCTTCAATTGGCGTGTCGATAGCCGTCGCCACCAACTGCTCCGACAGTTCCTCGGATTTGCGGTTGAAATCTGTTCCTGTCCAGAGAAGCGATGCAATGTCCTTTGGACGCTCATCCCAAACCGGCGAGACTAGCGCCTCGGCAGGAAGTCCAGGTGCGGACGCGAGAAGCTCAGCGCGATCTTCTACCTCGCCGCTGTCGCTGAGGATTTGCGGAGGCTTCGCCTCGATCCGCTCAGCAATATCGGCCAGTTTGGCGTGCAGAGCCTTTGCTTGATCCAGCGACGACGCAATGCGTGGGACGAGCCTCTCAATGGTCGTTGGTAGAACGACATCCAGGCCAACTCCCCGCCATGGGTGGTGGATCGGCAAGCCGATCTCGTCGATCCGCTGAGACACGTCATCGAGAAGTTTGCGACGTTGCGAGACACCGTCATTCGTCCAAGCGGTGGTATCCTCAAGTTCAATGTCAACTGGCTTTTGCCCGTTCTGCCTTAGTCGGGTTAGCTGGCCAAGAACTTGGTATGGAGTGAGTTCGGACGTTCCAAATGGAACATGCATCCTTATAGCATGTGCATTGAGTTTGTCCCTAGCCTCCAGCAGGCGTTCAGTAAGGGAGGAAGCAAGCTGTCCGCGAGGCGATCCGAGTTGCCAGGTGCGCCGCAACTCCTCCAGCATCATGCGCTTGTTTGCCTTGTTGCTATGGAGCTCAAGGCAGGCGTCCCCCACCCCCGCAGTGTCAAGCCGTCGCTTCACGACCTCAAGTGCGGCCATTTTTTCCGCAACGAACAGCACGGTCTTTCCATCGGCAACGGCCGACCCGATAATGTTTGCGATCGTCTGCGATTTTCCTGTCCCGGGAGGACCTTGGATAACGAGGTCGCGACCCTTTCTTGCATCATGGATCGCCAGCGTCTGAGAACTGTCACTGTCGACGATATGCAACATTTCGGCAGGCGCGATATGCGGATCAATCGCAATGTCGTCCGACATCAGCGGTTCGCGTGTTTCGAAACCATCTGAAAGAAGCGAGCGGATCTTCGGTTGTTCGATAATCTTTGCGCCATCCGGCCAGAGATCCGGATCCAGGTCACGGTACATCAAGAACTTAGCGAACGAGAAGAAGCCGAGCACCATATCATCGGCAAGCACCTGCCAATCCTCTTTGGTCGACACTGCTTCGGCAACGGCATCGAGATAGGCCGAGACGTCGAAGTCGTCTCCTACTTCAAAACGCGGCAGGGCGAGCTTGTGAATGCGGTCGAGATAGAGTTCCAAGGAGAGGTTTGCGGTAAGATCTTCCGTACGAGCTCGCAGCCGAAACTTTTCTCCAGCGGCCCCTCGCTCCAGCCGTACCGGGACCAAAATGAGAGGAGCCTGGCGGATGTTTTCTTTGTTGCTCGGGTCAATCCACTTCAGCATGCCAAGGGCCAGAAAGAGGATATTGACGCCCTGCTCTTCCTCAAGTGTGCGGGCATCGTGGTAGAGATCAAGGAGCCGGCGCTGCAGCCCCGTTGGGGTCATCCTCGTCTGAAGCTTGGTGTCAGAATGTCGCGCAGATACCCCTCTGTCGTCGAATCCTTCGTCCTCAGGCTGAGCAAGAGCAACGGGGGAATAGTCGATTTCCTCGTCTGGAGGGCTGCTTTCAACCTGGCCTGCCTTCGGCCGATCCGGCTTGCCGGCCAGGAAGGTAAAAGCCTTTCCTTCGCTCACCAGCAATCGATAGATCTCAGACGACCTCTCGTCGACAATATCGATCGTCTTCGCGCTCTTTGAAAACCGTGGCACATTCAAAAGTCGGTTGCGAGCAGAAAGGTCGAGCAATTCCATCCTGGCTCGCTCGAGCTTTTCCTTTAAAGGCAGATCGCTTTGGAAGACCGATTTTTCAACTTCCGACACTCACACCCCCCTGATAGGCTGGACACATAGAGCCTAGACAAGGGCTGTCCGCAACATAAAATCTGGTTTTTCAACCTCGAATGGCTGCCACCAACACTTCAATCGTTTAGTATTGTGAGCACTGCGGCTTGGTGGAAAAATTGCGGATGTTTGTTTAACGTTCCGGACACTTCGCATCCCCACCTTGATCTCGAGGTTCCCTTTCAGACAAAATGCCATCATACGTGTGGACAAGGTGTTGGCAGCTCTGGCATCCGCCTCACCGGCCACGACCAACTGGCGCACAAGCCGACTTCTTTTTGAATCGGCCTCCTAATTTCATTCCGAGAAAACTTGTAGGCTCCAGCGCGGAAAGATGGTCGTGTTTACGGAAAAGGTAACTACAAAGTCGTGACTTCGGGCTGATCTGCGAAGGCACCATGGTGTTCAAAGCGCCGAACTACAAGGCAAACCAGCGCCAGCGAAAAAGGCGCCTATGAATGGTGCAGAGGCACGTTACAAATCATGCAGCTTGCGTTTCGCAAAGGATCGGAAATTGAATAACAATCGCTATTCTCATCGTCGCCGCGCGCGACCAAGGCGCGGCGCTGAACCAATCGTCCGCAGACGTTTCTCTCCAGATGTGCGCTTGCCTCTGATCCTGGTGATCGTGGTGGCCTTGGCTGCTTACGCGACCCACTATTTTACAGGCTCGGGTGACCAGTTACGTGGTCTCGATATAGCAAACTCGGCCGGGTCGAGACGGGCGCCGATAGTAGGCATAGCATCGGTGATTGATGGAGACACGATAGAGATCCACGGGCAGCGCGTCCGCTTCAACGGCATCGATGCACCCGAAAGCCGCCAATACTGCAATGACGCTAGCGCACATCAATACCCCTGCGGGCGCCGGGCGGCCGAAGCATTGGCGAATTTCCTTGCGGCTTCGCAGCCTGTCCAATGCACATTTGTTTCATGGGATCGGTACCGTCGCTTCGTCGGTGATTGTCGGCGCGCGGACGGTGTCAGCGCCGCGTCCTGGATGGTCGAACATGGCCAAGCCTTGGACTGGCCCCGCTATAGCCACCGCGCCTATGCGCAACAGCAAACTAATGCTGAAACCGCAAAGGTTGGAATCTGGATTGGGACGTTTGACAACCCTTGGGATTGGCGCGAACAACATGCCGAATCTGCGAGCCCAACCAAAAGCCCCCTTGGGCTTGTCAGCCGTCGCCAAGTAGCACAGAGCTACTCATGCCAACCTCGCCGCTTGTGCACGCAGATTTCATCTTGCGAAGAAGCACGTTGGTATCTCGCCAACTGCTCATGGGGGAGCAAGTTGGATCGAGATAGCGACGGGATTCCGTGCGAAGGCGTTTGCTGACCTGGGCTCACGCTTTGAGCCCATCCCCAACCATCACTCCCTAGTGTGCGCATTTAGCGTTATGAATTGGCGGTCGGAGCTTCGATGCAATTGCGCGAGTGCCGATAGAGCCTGGCAAAAGGGCTGGCTGACGTTTGTCTTGGAAAATTCCACCAGCTCGTTAAGTCCGGACGGGCTAGAAAACCGCAACGCTTCGTAGCGGCATACAGGAATCTGCCGATTGTCTTTGAAGCGCTTGTCAGGCCCGCCGTTTTTGTTTGGGTGAGCCCAGGTGTAGCTCACGATCTCCGCATCAGATGGAACTTTGCCGGTCTCGATAAAATTACTCGGGGCGAATTGGGTCTGCAGATCGGCATATCCGACTGCGCCGTATCGGTTTCCGTCCTTCACCAGCACTAGGTCAGGCATGAAGAAGAGCACCTGCCGACCCACATGGATTGAAGGAGGAGTAACGTTGCTGCGTACAACCTTCGGCAAGGAGCTTGTAAGTGTCGTGGGCTTTTTGTCGACCAGCATGCTGGCCCCGGCATTTCGCTTCCAAGCAGTCAGATCCTCTATCTTGCCGCCGGCAGCGACATGCCATCTCCCTGCGCAGCCGGTGAGAGTTTCGAACGCGCCGACAAGTCGCCCGTAGGCGGCCTCCGCGTCTTTTTCCAGATCGTAATAGAGCACGCTCACCCGGCGGTAACTGTCAAACCATTTGCCAATGAGCATACCCGGCACAAAGGCACCGATGCCCAGCACCGGTGCGGCACCTCCGAGCTTGGTCCCCACAAGGAAACCTGCAATCCCGAACAAAACCGCGAGTGCTACGGACAGCCGCGTCTGCGATTGCCTGGCATTGATTTCATCGAGCACATTGGCGAATGTCTCGTCACGCATTTCCACCACATCGCGGGACTCGACTTCTCTCATCACGACGCCGTCAGAGACGTATTCCGGGCGCGAGGATTGTGGACGGGGTTGCGGCGCAGATGGGGTCTGAGAGAGCTGAACTACCTTCTTCGCGCTGGCCTTGCCTAAAGTGCCACGATAGTAGAGCCCACCCACGCCGGCGTGGATGTAGTGACCTCTTGGCCCAGTGCCGATGCGGAGGCCCTTCACGCCAACGGAAGCGCCAACCCCACCGGACGAAAAGTTAAAGCGGAATGGTCCCGCACTGATCGATTTTCGAACGTAAAACCCCATAGCCCAATCCCCCCAACTCAACTGCCGTACCGACTAAGGCGCCAGTCTCTCGTCCCCATTCATGGCTTGGCGCCACCAACCGGCGCCAATTTTGATCGCTGCCTCACCCTAATCTCGATGCGCCTTCGAGCCCGTACATCGCCAATCTGCGCTCCGTCGGTGAGATGATCGCCGGGCAGGATGAGCTGACCACCAGACATCGGCAAAATCGTAAACCCCTTTAATGCGGGCATGTCACTGAGCACACTTGTAACTGAAATCGCGCGGGCCAGCCCAAGACCGGCATTGTCGGCGGGATGGAGTGAGCCGATTTCCACTTTCCCTGACAGGACCGGTTGGAGCCCCTTGTCCATGTTGGAGGATTCGCCCGCCATTGCCTGTTCGTCCGTGTGTCCAATTACCTCAATCACGTCGACACCGTACGAGGTCGCAGTCCCGGCGATGGTCTTCGCAAGATCGCGCAACTTTGTTTTGAAGGCATTCGAAAGCTCTGCGCTTCCGGTATCGAAATTATAGCCATCCAGTTCGCTGAGACTGATGATCGGCGGCCAATCGTGAGGTTTTGCTGCTTGCGTCGGCTCTGCAGCCTCCTTGAGCACATCAGCCAGATCCTGCAGCCCTTTGTCGGTGCCGGCGTAACCGAATTCTCTCAAGACCTTCGCCGCATCTATCATGGCCTTGGTCTGATCAATGCTTATGTCGTTGTCCGCAAGGACTTTCGCGACAGGGGCATTTCGCACGACCTCCTCCAGAGAAATACCTGCTTCCTTGACCGACTTAACAGCATCCTTGGCCAGGACCAGCTCGCGCCATTGTTCGTCGGGAACGGTTCCTCCCCTCGTGGGCTGAAACACCGCTTTTATCTGAGCCAGAAGCCGCTTGTTCTCGGCTTCGAGCCTCTGCACGTTTTCCTTGTTTGATTGAGTGGCTCGCAGTGCCTCATCGGTCTCTTTCTGCTTTTTCGTGATGATAGCACCGGCTGCTAGCAACAGGCAGAACACCAAAAGCAGCATCGTCTCGGCCATGGTCAGGCCCAGTATCAAACCGCGGCCAAAACCCTTGCGCTCGAAGGCGACCGAAGTCCCGCCAGCGTCACTCACCTGCCCCACCAACTGGTTCGCTTAGGCGGTTCCGTTCGTTCGGCGGCAGGCTCGCTTCCCAGAGTTTGGAAAGCGTCTGGTTGGGGCTCAGGCTCGACCCGAATTGGTGCGCTCTCGACGGTGTCATTTGCGGCCAGATCTGCCAGTGGCTGTTCAATCGCGATAGGAGCGTTGAGAGGGGGAACAGGCCTCGGCGCGTGAAGGGTTCTTCCTGCCAAGGTTGCGACAAGGTCTCCGGTGTCCTTGCTTTGCTTTTGCACCACTGCGGCAAGCGCCTGGGTCAAGCGTTGTTGCGCTTGGACGCTCTCCGCTGTTTGCTCTGCGGCTGCCACAGCCTTTTCCACACCTGCGGCCACTTTAGCCACAGCATCAACGATGCCCGCCATGCGGGCTTGCTGTTCCTGCGAAGCCGTCTCTGTTTTGACAGCATACTGAGCGACCGCGCTGCCAAGAAGTTTCACCATCGGCGCCAGATCGTTCTTAAGGACCTCATCAGGGACGACAACCTTCTCCAACTTGGTGGCTACGCTTTCGGCCTGTTCACCCAGTCTGCCAACTGAAGAGGACATTGAGCTGTTGGCTTTGTCGAGCAGATCGGCTGCCGCCTCGACGCGCTGTGCGATCGACGAGAACTGACTTTCGATCTGCCCAAAATTGTGGCTCAAAGCATTGCTGAGCTTTCCCGAGGCCACTTGAACTGGTCTGATCGATTCCATCGCGATTTTATCCAGGGCCGATCTTATGTGCTCTCCGTTCCGCTCCGCTTGAACGGCGATTTCGGCAAAACCCTCCTCCAACATCTGATTGCTTACGCGGCGAAAGTCAGCGAATTCCCTGGTTACACTTTCCATCTCGGCTCTTACACGCCGCGTCATATCCGCCAGTTCGTGCCTGACCGTCCGTTCGATGTCGGCAGGATCGCGGCGCATCTGATTGTAAAAGATCCGCAAAGCAATGCCCGTGATCGTCGACGTCACCGCGATACCAAAGTTCCTCACGATTGTGTCGGTGGATCCTTCGGAACCAAACTGAAACAGCGATACGCCGAGACTCGTCAACGTAAACAGGAAACCCATGTAGTAGAGATTGTCGCCTGTTTGCTCATCGTGGAGCCGTAGCTTGCCGGTGAAGACGGACGCGGCAAGATAGATGAGCATCAGGCACACCGGTGCGCTCGCCGCCATTATAGGGTCTACGCCCGACAGCTTGGCTATTGCGATGAACACGCAGCCACCCAGGGTTAGCGTCGCAAAGACGAAAAGGGGCAGGCTCGGATGTCCTAAGAACGACTCCCCTCGCTTCTTGGCCATTAGTTTAACCCCTCCAACCCTACCAGCTTCTCAAAATCACCATGATGGCTTTGAACCCACCGGGTCCAGAACTCTGCATGTTCGAAAGAGCCAAATGGCTTCTTCGCCCTATCGACGTAGAGTATCGTAAACCCGACGCCATCGAGCGATGTCCCGTAAGTCCTGTCAGCCGCGCTATCAAGGTACTTCTGATAATCGAGATCCGAACGATATTGTGAGTACAGCGCCGTATGTTCGATCATATCTGACGCGACTATTATTCGCTTAGCGGTCTTCTCTTTCGCCAAACTGCTATCGAATAGCGACAGTTTGATTTTCTGAATTCCGGCCATGATCGGAGATTGGCTCGCGGATTCTCCATTGGGAATCTGGTCGGGAAGGTTCGTCAAAGGGTCCTCGAACGCATCTTCCCATTTCTTCTGCCGCCGAGACGGATTGTTCGTCCAGCTGTCGACCGTCGAGCCGTCGCCCGGATTGCATCCATCAAACATCACAGTCAGGTCGCCGGGCCTCGCGCCCAGCGTCAATATCTTGAGATAGCCGCCAGGCTCGACGCGCCCAATGGTCTTGCGGAATTCATTCTTCAGATCCGCCATGGTTATCGGCGAAATCGGGTCGGTGGCGTCGATCAAGACCGCTGTCAGGCTCACAGGTCCGTTCAGTGGGCAATTCGTGCTGATGTCGATTTGGTCCTTCCCGGATCTCGACCACATCCAAACAAAACCGGCCAGCATCACAGCCGACAGCACGGCCAATCCGGCTGCTGCGACAATTGTGCCGCCACTGCCTTTCTTTCTTCTGCGACCCCGCCTAGCCATTCACGCTATCCGGATGAAGCTTGTCGAGATCTCGGTACTGTTCGATCCCGCGCTCGCATTCCAGCCCGATGAGCCGCACCTGAGCGTTGAGTTCTTCCTGCGCGTCACGAATTGAGGCGCCCAGGTCCTTCTCGCTCCATTCATCGTCGGACGATATCAGGGGTTTTATGCGCTCAAGTTTGTAGGGTGTGGCAAAATGTTTTGGCGCTGGCTCTGTGCGGGCCTGGAAATTGGCCTCCCTGTACTTTGAGAGAAGCTGGTTGCAGGCTCGCTCCAGCTGGTCTTGATGCTGCGCAAAGAGCGTCAGCAGCCTCGACCGATGGTCGATGATCGCTCGATGCTCCCTGCGTCTGCTCCCCAGCCGCTTGACGATGTCCTCCACCTTCTCGTTGTGCTCATCGCGCACCTCTTGCAGAGCCTCGATGAGCTCGCTCTTGCGCTCGATGTAGTCTTCCCGGCGAGCCACCAATCTGTTTTCGACACCCGCATAGCCCGGGTATGGGTCGAGAACGAACCAGCCGTCGATAAACGCAAAAATCGAAAACATGAGACCAATGCCGAACAGAAGCCAGGATTTCACGTCCATAAGGCCAGCCGGATTGGCGAGCATGCTGCGCACGACCTCGACGCCGGCTCCGTCCACAAAGGACCCGCTAACCTCGCGGTAATGCGCAAGCGCTAGGTTTATGGTCAATGCCAAGCCGATATAGGCCACTATCGACAGCGCGCCGATCAACTTCACAAAAAGCGATCTGTGAGTCACCAGGCGTGCACAGAATATTGCGAACAGCAGAGCGGCGCCGATGTTCAAAAACGAGAAAGCGGCGGCTTCGAGGAGCCCGCCAAAGAATCCCTGTTCATTTCCCTTTGCGAGGAAATTTCCGTTCATCGCCGTTTCAATGAGGAACAGGAAGATTAGCAGGGACACTCGGAAAACATGGGCCGCTCCGTGTTGAACCCTCACAGCCCGGACAAGCCCGTGCTTCTGTTTGAACCAGTCGTGTTCTTTCTCCGCATCGTTGAGCGATTTGCGCAATCCGTGAAGTTCGTCCAGGCCCACCGCGATCGAGGCCTTGAAATCGGAAACACTGGCGGCGTTCGCCTGACGGATCAGACCAAACTGCTCTTCAAAGTCGAGGCCAGCCAATCGGCCGGAGAGTAGCTGTAGGCTGTCTTCGAGTGTGTGATGTGCGGCCTTCTTTTCGTCCTCGACCCTCTCGATAACTGTGTGCTCTATATCGTCGAAATTCTTGGCCGTTTTCGGGGGCTGGTTAGCCTCGCCTCGCTGCGTTCCACGACCTTCAAGATCCATTTCGCGATCAATTTTCGCGACATCCAAGCTATTGAACAATTGGGTGCTGGCGCGGAAATCGTGATTTGCCTCTAGTAGAGTCTCCCGCAGTTTATTTAGCTTTTCGAATTTTATTCCCACAGCACCGCACCCATTTTTGTACCTCTGCCCGCACAAATGGCTTCTATGCACAGTAGAAGCAAAGGGCAACTGCGTCTTCGCAACTTTGCGGTCCACTGCTCACGAGACGATCGTCTGATGTAAAAATGACAACGATAGCTGCCGTGGCAAGCGGACTTGGGCCAATGAATAGGCCAGGCAGCACACTCTTCTCCGCCGGGCTTTGTGGCGAAGGAACTGAAGATCACGCCAATGAGCTGCTAAAAATCGACTCCAGAGGCGTTCGCGCAGTAGCAGAAGCGCGCGCCCTCGGCGCGCACCACGCCACCAAAGTAAGCGCCGTCAATCTCGACCTCGCCTTCAAGGGTTTCGTTCTTGGTTTCAGCCGACAGGCTTCGCGCAGCTTGTGAGCCAGCACAAAGGCGGTCTTGTACTGCACGTCCAGATCGCGAGAGAACTGGACCGCCGACATGCCCTTCGCGCCGTTAACAAACAGGCAGATCGCGGCGAGCAGATCGACAAACGACAGCTTGCGCCAAGGCGAAGATCGTGCCCTCGTAACCGAGAACTGCGCCCCCGCAAGCGGCGCACTTGAACTTGCGACGGGTCGGAATGTCGTAATGATCCAGGCACCCGCATTTCCGGCAAACAGGCTCGCCTTGAGTCGAAGCCCAGCGAAGGCGCTTGAACGCGTCGTAAGCCTTTTCCTCGCCACCCTTGTAAATCTCTTTCAGAGAAAGGGAGCGGCTTTCGGCGGAAAGGAGGAAGTGTTGGGCTATTGTCACATATCCGGTTATATGCGGGGCTTGTATCGCCAAATACAGGGGCCTGTACCACCGACTGTGATGATATTTTTTGAGGCGAGGCTATGGCAGGCAAGGACGACCCGCAGACCGTCGAATACGAGACGAAAGCCAAGAACCTTTTGAAGTCAGAGTTGAAGCGGAAGGGCGTTACCTATGCCCAACTCGCCGAAAAATTGGCGACTATGGACATTCACGAAACCGAGCGTAATTTGAACAACAAAATAAGCCGGGGGGCTTTAGCGCTGCGTTCTTACTGCAATGCTTAGACGCTATCGGGGCGTCCTCATTGCGGCTTTCGGAGTAGTTTTACTCGGGGCGGCTTTACCGCCAGACGAGCGCAAGAGCACTCAGCCCCAACATTCCGAACAGCATCAAGAGACCATAGGCAACCCTGTTGCGGCAAGCCCTCCGCCAGTCCAACAGGCAAATGAACCCCCAAGTTACACTAACCCATGCCAAGCAGGTCACGATGATCGCAGTTCCGATCTGTGTGCCCAGTGGAACGCTGCCGACGCTGCCCAACAGTCGGCGAACTGGACCACCATTGGCGCTATCGTGGGTGCTTTCACGCTCGCCGCTGCTATGGCCGCTGCTTACTACGCCAAAGAGGCTGCTAGGCACACCCAGCGCAGCGCCGACATTGCCGAAAAGGCTTTGCTCGATATCGAGCGCCCGTATTTGTTCGTCACCGCCACCAAACCGTTGGTGGGGGTGACGCACGATTGGGCTGACAAGCCCGACAACAAAAGACCAATTCCGGAAGCGGCATACTCGATCAAGAATTTCGGACGCACTCCTGCCATCATAAACGAGATTCGGGCGAGCCTCCGGCTTTGCAACTTGCCGCCAACTCCGCATTACCATCCCGGAGAAATCAATGACGTTGAACGGGTGCTCGGGGCAGACGATGCTCTTAGCCCTGCAGCTTTTGATCGCGGCGGCCCTATCACAAACAATGTGCTGAATGAGCTTTTCCTGTCCGATACTCACATAGGGGCGGGTTCCCTTCCATATGTATCTGTATGGCGAGATCACTTATACGAGCGTCAACGGGATCACCGACCAATTCGGATTTATCTACCGCTACTCGCCTCCCGGCAATACGTTCCATTTGCAGGACATTCCCGGCTACACCTACCGCCACCGTGACGTGAAGAAACATAAGCAAAACAATGACTTATCGGCCTTAGACTTGCTCCGAACGCGTAAAAGCGGCCTCGGGCGGTTGCAAGATCGCTACAATGTTTATTTTTGATATCCGCTCGGTAAGGCGCTTTTCGCTTAAGCAACTAGGCGTTCTCACATTTTTTGTTCAAGAACAAGGCGTTACACAACTTGCCTACGAGGCGAAAGCGCCTTAAGTGTCAACGTTTACATACGCGAAAGTGCCTAAACATCCTGCCTGCTGCGGATGGAAAAACGCTGACTGTAAAAGCCCGCCAACCTTTCGGCGGGCGGGCTTCCACTGCCGGAACTGGAGAGTGTCATGTCGACAGCCCCGACAGGTCGGAAAGGGGTCGCTGGTTAGCGGCGCGAGATCAGCAAGCAGAGCCGGCGCAGCTCACGATCATAGGTATCTTCGTTGCTAAGCACTTCGACGCAGCGCTTCTTCATCCGAGTGACCTGGGCGTTCGACATATCGCCGACAACGCTAGCCAGATTCGGGTTGCTCGAAGCGGTCGGGTTGCTGGGGTTGGCGGCTGGATTGGTTCCAACGCCGACATTTACGTCGGTACCGACCCCGGTGACGACACCGACATTGGCGCGGCCGGTGCCGATGGAAGCAGTCGCTCCGCCAGTGCCGCCGACGGAGGCTGCGGCATTTGCCCCAGAACCGCCTAGGGATACGCTAGCCGTAGCGCCGCTGTTGCCGCCCACATTAGCGCTGGCGCCTCCGCTGCCGACGGATACCCCGCCGACGCCTCCGACATTAATTCCAGCTGCAGTCGCTGGCATGCAAAGAATTACGAGAACACATCCGGCAGTCAGACTGCCCGTAAGAATTTCAAAAATTCTTGCCATAGTACGCCTCCTTGTTGCCCTGCAAAGGATGGGACATTTTTTGGGACCTACGGACGCCATAGTGACGCACTAGAGTTGAAAAACAACTTAACGGCCCGCGAAAGATTCGTTCTTGGATCATTACTTGGTAATTCTGAGGAGTCAGATATAATAAAATTTTACTTTGGCTCCTACGTGATTTTTCCATTTGTCAGATAATATCATTCCCTAAGCACTCCAGGTGCGGTGCAACAAGGTTCAGGGATGACCGTCCGGCGATCAGTAAGCGGCTACTACCGCCGATCGGACATACAACGCTATATTAGCACCTTTTGACGAACCCGACCGGCGGGCCGAGCCAGAATCCCGTCAGCGCAAAACCTGCAAAATCGCTTCCGATGCTCGCCATTGACTAGCACGGAGGAAGTTCTGAGCGCCAAACACGGTGACCATCAACCTACGGCCGCTGGTAACTGTCGACGTCGAGCATTTCGCCTGGTTGAAAGCTATGTGGCGCCGAAGCGGAAGAAAACACTGCAGACCCCGTTTCCTAAAATCGTATCAGGGCATTAGCAGTGACGCCGAGCGGCCGCCGACCTATCGATTAACTCGGTCCGGAGCCAGAGCGTTATAAAGGAGCAAACACGCCAGAAGTGAGATGACGCTGCCTAGCAGTTGGTCTGCCGTCAGGCCGGAAAAATAGACGAGATCGAACGCCAGTACACCCATCGCTCTAGCCACTCATGAATTGGAAAACCTAACGAGCTGGTCACCAAGTCCGGCCTGCTCAAGATCGCGCAACGTGTCCTTCAACTCCTTGCGCTTGTAGCGATTGATGATGCCGGCTTAGGTTGTGGCGGCATCTAACAAACATTCGACTCGCGCCTGCCATGACGACGACCCGCCGAAGCGAGCATCGCGAGCGCACAGTATTCAAATCCCCCAAGGCGTCCGTCGAGATTTGACAACAGACAGATGGCGCGGCGCGAGCTCTGACGCTGTACGACTGACGCAAGCGGCTCTCAATCCTGGGCGTTGTCCTTGGTCCGTGTGAGGCGGCTTTCGCCTTCCTCCGGGCCGAAGCAGCTTTCGAAATCATTGCAGTCCCGGCAACTGGGGGAGCTGCACAGCGAAAAGCCTTCGGCCTCGCAGAGCTTTCGGTAAAAGTATTTTTTCCATTTCATGTTTTGGGTGTTGCCGGCCGCCAGCGTCGGAAAATGCGAGGCGAGCAGGCGGCCGAGGTCGCTTCGACTAAAAAGGCCAAGGTCTTGCCAGAGGTGGTCATTGCGCATGGCACGCCGGGCGATGATCTTGGCGAAGCGGGCGCTTGCCTTGTCGTCGGGCCGGGCATGCGCCAGCAACAGTCCGCGCAGAAGTTCTTCTTCCAGATCCGGCTCAGGCTCGCTCCCCTCTTCCAAGGCAAACGCGTTGATAGGAAAAGCAGGGAAACAGCGGGACAGGACATCGCGCAACTCGGCGCGCGAAAGTCCGGTTGCCTCCGTCGCCGTCGCCTCGCCGGCCTCGATCTCCTCGAGCGCACGTGAAAGCACACAGGCAAGCACATGCTGGTCGAACCTTCTCTCCAGCTGCGGCCATTGGCCGGTGCTGAGCCGGGCATAATGTTGGGCAAATATGGCGCGTTCTCCTGGTTTCGCCCTATCAAATCATGCAGAGACCCGGCCTGCCGCAACATGGGTCGGGCAGTTCTTCGGTACGGCACTCCGGGTCGCCTCGCGTCGAGTAGTTCGGCAATTCTCGTCTGGTCCATCGGCTCTGGCGCAAATTCTGTGATTCGGAGAGGTTCGCGAACCCCGGCCCTGCCGTTTGCGCCTCACGGGGAACACTGGCGCCGGAATTTGCCCCGCAGAGTTGGACGTGAACCGTGCGGGACAGAGGTCGCGTGCTGAGTGCGGCCACATGGTTCAAGCCGCCAGACTCACGGTTGAATGCCGTCTCATCCAGAGCGTCAGCGAGTGAGTTCCAGCGCACGTTCAGGACAGGATCGCGCGCCTCGTGATGCAGGCAGTTCCTCCCCTTCCGCAACTTCAATGTCACCAGGCAGGATGTAACCGTCATTATCGAGTTTAAAGATGTCCGGCGCTTGCGCCGCGCATCGCGCGTGGCCCTGGCATTTGGCCTTTTGGACGATGATGCGCATGGCGCTGCCTCCATTGTCTGTGCCTGGGCTCGGGGCGGGCCTAAGACCAGTCCAGGATCAAATTTTCGATCCCGAACACATGGCCGCCAGAAGTTATCGGCGCCGTACCCTGCTTGATCCTGAAAGCCGGGATGCGCGCCAGCCACTCCTCCAGGCCAATGACAATCTCGCGCCGGGCAAGGTGTGAGCCAAGGCAACGGTGGGGACCATAGCCAAACGCTGCGTGGCGGTTGTCCTCCCGCTCCAAATCAATCGTGTTGGGGCATTCGAATTCCGCCGGGTCACGATTGGCAATCATCGTGGCGCAGGAAACATAGTCCCCCTTCCGGATCGGCGCGCCTTCGAAGTCGATATCTTTCGTGGCCACGCGGATCAACTGAATGGGCGGATAGGCCCGCAGCAATTCTTCGGTTGCGAGCGGGATGCGGTCCGGTTCGCTCCGCAGCAATTGCTGATCTTTGAGGTTGCGTGCGAGGTACGCCAAGTCAAAGCCTATAGCTGCTGCGACCGTGTCGAGCCCAGCGACGAAGACAAGCACGCCGATGCCGCGGACTTGGGTGTCAGTCAGCCGGCGGCCCTCGACCTGTGCCTGCACTATAAAGGTCATGAAATCGTCAACCGCCTCATCGCGGCGCATGGCTGCAAGTTCGTCGATGAATGCCACGATCGTCCGGGCAGCCACAGGTCGTTCCTTATCGTCGCCGTGGAGCAGATCTTTCCCCCAGCCGACGAATGTATCGAGTCGGTCATCAGGCAACCCCAGAAAGCGAAGAAAGGTGCTCACCGCGAAAGGAAAGGCAAAATCCTTCATCACGTCGCAGCTTGTGCGCGACGCGGCGATCCTTTCGATCAGCTCGACCGCCCGTTCGCGGACAGCCGGTTCCAAAGCCAACACCCGCTTTGGCGAAAGCAGCGGATTAAGCAGTGAGCGAAAGACGCCATGGGCCGGTGGATCGAGCTCAAGCGGGATCGTCGGCCAGTTCTCACCCAGTATGGAGGAGAAGATGCTGCGATGGCTGGAAAAAGTCTCTGCGTCCTGCAGCACCTTCCGCTGGTCCGCGGCACGGGTGATGACCCAGGTACCCCGGCCATCTTGCGTGTTGTAGCGGGAGTAAAAGATCGGAGGCCCGTCATGTACGCAAGCGACAGCTGCGTGTGGATCCCCGTTGGGTGTTGGTGGCATCCCTGGCGATGTAAACAGGCTGAAGTCCCTCACCATTTCGGGCGGGACATGATCTGGAACGGGGTTGGTCGCCATTTTGTTTTCTCTACATTGGCGTTCATGGCTCAATTGAGATTGCACCGCTGTTCATAAAGTCGATTTCCAGCATGGGCACGTCTCTTGTCGGGCGCCTTCTAGATTCTGTCGCCTGATACAGCCCACCTGCACCAGCGCGGATGAGATGGGTTGCGAAGTCGATCAGAGGGGCATCTCCGCCGCGCTCCGGTCATGAAGCAAAACGGCCGCTTCCCCGTTAGGGTTGAGAGACTGGTCAATCACCTCTGCCCTGCTGATCAAATTGTCGAAGCAAGTCGCGTGCCGGATAGGGTAGCCATGGCGGTGCACCAAGCAATGCCAGCCTGCGCTGGGTCTGCCGCTGATGATCACCTGTCCATCATTCTTATGACAACGTCCGACAACCGACATCCGTGGTCGGTTTTGTCGAGCCCGCGACATCGGGCTGTTCGGCTTGGCTGTTGCTGCACAGCCTGCCGGTCGACGAGCGAGTAGATCGCTCGCACGGCCCGGATTGAGCAATGACGCGATCCAGCGCAAGGATCGGGTGCGGTCCGAGAAGACCCGACGGCGCTTGCGCGAGACGATCGGAAATATCAAAAAGGTCAAGCCGCGCTTCGGTTCGGCGCTGATGGCGTATGCGTTTTATCGCTCGCAGGCGCTGCAAGGCTTTTCCGGCAGACGGCGATGCACTCGTGCGCACCGGTGCCGACGGGCGACCAGCTTGACTGTATAGATGCGGTCCATTCCGGCGTGCATCACCTGACCATGCGCATGCGCTACGACGGCATCCTTTCCGCTCATGGACCTAGATTTGCTCGCGAGCCGCTGTCGGAACGTGGTGCTGAGTCCTATCGCGGCCAATTCAATCCGAGGACCTGTCGGCAGTCAACACACCCCTGGAGGTCGGACCGGGAACGCGTGGCAGACTCTCGGCCAGAAACCGCCAGTCGCTGCCCTCGCGTTCGCCTTCCTTGCGCGTGCCGAAGAACTGGATGATCATCTTGCCGTCCGCGCCATAGGCTTCAATGGACGTAACGTGACCATCCCTCGTCGGCTTGCGCACGGCCCAGACCTCGCGGATGCGATGGGTCCTAAGATGCAGATGGAAGGTCTCTTCGAGCACATTGATCCGCGGCCCGATCTGCTTGACCGACCTGATCGGGCCGGAATGGATCTGAATGCAACCACGATTGCCGACAAAGCACATGATCGGCATCTCGTCTTCGGCCGCCTGTTGGAACAGGGCGCCAATGGCATCATTGTCGAGTAGCCAGGCGTCATCCTCGTCGGCCATACGCATCGCCTGGCAGCGGCTGAGCTTCAGTGTCTTCAACATATGGTAGAACTGATGCACGTCGCTTAGCCGGCCCCAGTGCTCGCGTAGGTCGTCGACCGTGGTGGCGTGGTCTGGACTCACTGCGTTATCGCGCGCGCCGCTCGCCTCGAGCGATATGATCGGCTCCTGGTCGGGGGATACAAGCTCTGCCGTCAGATCCTGATAGGCCTGCAGGTTCGAGGCGGGCGTGAGATGAGCTTTGTGCATCGCCTCGCCGGTGGCATCAAAGAATTGCAGGTTGCGGCGGATCTCGGCCCCCTCGCGCTTCTCGACGGCGAAGCCATACGCCCACGCTTTCGGGAAGATGCGCAGGTCGATCTCGTCGCCGAGCAGTATGGCATGCTGGTTGCCGGTGACCACTTTGCCGTAGACGCCAATCTTTTGGTGCACGGCACTTTCGTTGCTGGTGACCGCCATCACCTCGCCGACCGCTTCGAGGCCGGTCAGCAGATCATCGACGCGCGGCTCGATGCGCACCGCGCCGTGACCACAATGCGCCGCGACCAACTCGGCTTCCGAAATGCCCAATCGAGCGGCGAGATCATGCTCCCGGATCTTCGGATTGTCTTTGCACGCCCGCCGGATTTCGTCGGGCGACGGTTTCTCGCGTTGGTCCATGCTTACCCCTGTTTCTACGACGTGTGAGGATCATCTGCCCTGCCCGGGAATCTTCAGCCGATAAGGCGCGCCGAAATGCTCGATCCTGATCTGCTGCTGGCCCATGAACAAGGTGTCGCTGGACAGCGTGCGCACGGCGTCGCACCGATGCGAAAACCGGCGAGCAGCCACATGCCGATGGCATCCCATCGAGCCGGTCGGCGGCTACTGGGCGGTGGTGAGCCAGTATGGATGTTGTCGCAATCGGCCAAGCGGGCATTCGGATGCCACGAGCGGCTGCTTTGCCAACAACGCGTATCTGACCACGGTCCTGACATGTTACTCCCTTGCTTCGCCCCATCCATCGCGATGGCACCCACGGCATGGTTGTGGATCGGCATGCTCTTGCCGTCTCGCCAAACGGAGCTTCAAAAACCGTGCCAATTGCGCCGAGGCAAGCTCAGAAGAAGTTCTGTCCTTGGTGATGTGAGTTCACCCAAGAACTCAGGCCAACATCCCTCGTGCCGGTCCCGACAAACCCGACAGCACGTGTCGGTTGGCCGACACCTTATCAGCAATCAAGAGGCACCAGTGCGAGAGATGCCGCGCTGTGTTGAAACGTTTTTTGGCTTTGGCACGGTGCATGCAACGTGATGGGCAAGCAGGTCGCGGACTGAGGAGAATGGAGCCATGATTACGCTCACCGACAACGCTGTTGCCGCCTTCAAGACTGCTCTTTGCCGTGCCAGCGAGCCGGCGGACGGCTTTCGCATTATGGTCGAGGCCGGCGGCTGCGCAGGCTTCAAATACTTAATGGGCCTGGAGAGCGTGTCGCGCGAGGGCGACGCGATCACTGACACAGATGGGGTCAAGCTGTTCGTGGACGCGGGCTCCCAACCCCATGTAGCCGGCATGACCGTCGACTTCCTCACCGGGCTCCAATCTTCCGGTTTTGTCTTCGATAACCCCAATGCGCGCGAAAAGTGCGGCTGCGGCAAGTCCTTCAGTTAAACGCCCGAAGCGTCTGTGCGGCCGACAGAGTGATTTTGCGGCAGAGGAGACTTATATGGCCGGCACAACAGATGTCCCCGTCCTAAAAAACAAGACAAGGTCAAAGCCGATCTCGGGACCGCCATTCGCTCCCAGTAGGATTCAAAGAACGTCGCCTCCCGAAGCAGCTCGGTTCCTGGTGGCACCCGAGCTGCTTGCGGACAAATCGCGCCGCTGCGCCAAATTCGGCTCATCGGTAGCGTTATCGCGTTCGGGCGTCCTTACCTGCGGGCTGACCTACGGCCACTGCGAACATGTCCATATCGACGGAGATCCGGTTTACGTCAAACACTCCGGGCGCCTGCGCGCGCTGCCAGTTCAAATGATCATCAACGGCATGCGCCAGAGGCTCAACGAGTCGGTCTAGCGCTCGCGTCATTCTGTTTAACTGAGGATCGCACCTATGAAGCCTGTCTACCTCGACAACAACGCAACCACACGGGTCGATCCTGAGGTCGTGCAAGCGATGTTGCCGTTCTTTAGGGATCAATTCGGCAACCCTTCGTCGGCACACGCACTTGGCGCCTCAGTCAGTGCGGCGGTGAGAAAGGCGCGGAGGCAGTTGCAAGCTCTGATCGGCGCGGAGTTCGAGGATGAGATCACTTTCACCTCGGGTGGGACAGAAAGCGACAATGCAGCGCTTCTTTCAGCGCTCGAGGCGGCGCCCAACCGAACCGAGATCGTGACGTCCGCGGTCGAGCATCCCGCCGTGCTGACGCTCTGCGCGCATCTTGAGAAGACCCGCCGCCTCAAGGTGCACAGGATCCCGGTGGATTGCCGTGGTCGGCTCGATCTCGACGCCTATATGGCCGCCCTCACCCCACAGGTTGCAATCGTGTCAATAATGTGGGCGAACAACGAGACTGGTGTGATCTTCCCCGTGGCAAGGCTTTCCGAGTTGGCCAAGGAAGTGGGCGCCCTATTCCATACCGATGCTGTGCAGGCGGTCGGCAAGCTTCCGATGGACCTGAAGTCGACCGCAATCGACATGCTGTCGCTCTCCGGCCACAAGCTGCACGGGCCGAAAGGGATCGGTGCGCTTTTCGTAAAACGTGGCGTCGATTTCCATTCGCTGATCAAGGGGGGTCACCAAGAGCACAACCGGCGTGCTGGAACCGAGAATACGCCCGGCATAGCCGGGCTCGGCACGGCGGCCGAACTCGCCTTGAAATTCATGGACGACGAGACCACACGGGTAAAGTCGCTCCGCGATCGCCTGGAGGGCGGGATCCTCCAGCGCATCCCAAGCACCTGTGTCACTGGTGATCCCTTGCAACGGTTGCCCAACACCGCAAACATCTCCTTCGAACATGTCGAAAGTGATGGAATTCCACTTCTCCTCAGCCGCATTGGCATCGCGTGTTCCTCTGGCTCGGCCTGCACCTCCGGCTCTCTGGAACCAAGCCATGTCCTAAGCGCGATGAAAACGCCACACGCGGCAGTCCGCTTCTCCTTGGCGCGGGACAACAGCGAAGAGGACATCGACCGGGTGCTCGAGGTCATGCCGGGAATCGTGGGGAAGCTGCGCAGCTTTTCCGGTTCTGGGCCGGGTAGTCCGGTCTATGCGTGAGCCGCAGAAGAACAGGCTGCCTGTCATGACCGGTCATGTCTCCCTCAACGATACGACCTTGCGCGATGGCGAGCAGGCGCCGGGCGTCGCCTTCACCACGACGGAAAAGCTGGAGATCGCTGAGTCTCTTGCGGCGGCTGGCGTGACAGAGATCGAGATCGGCACGCCGGTCATGGGCGTCGACGAGATGGAAACAATTCGCGCCGTGGTAGCGCGGCGTCTTCCGGTTCGGCTCATGGCCTGGTGCCGGATGACGTCGTTGGATCTCGATGCAGCGATCGAGAGCGGCGTCCAAGCGGTCAATTTGTCGCTGCCTGCGTCGGACATCCAACTTGCCGCCAAGCTCGGCCTCGACAAGGCGGGAGCGCTCCAGGTCATCGATCATATGGTCAGGCGCGCCGCCGATGCCGGCTTCTTCGTCGCGGTGGGCTGCGAGGATGCCTCGCGGGCCAATCGGGATCATCTCGCCCGCATCATCGAGACGGCCGCACGCGCCGGCGCAAGCCGCGTGAGGCTGGCCGACACAGTCGGTGTTCTCGACCCGTTTTCGACCTTCGAACTTGTCGCCCAGCTCGTGGTGCAGTCTCCAATCGACCTTGAATTTCATGCGCACAACGATCTCGGACTTGCTGGCGCCAACACGCTGGCGGCGATCCGCGCAGGCGCGCGCCATGCCTCCGTCACCGTCCTGGGGCTCGGCGAGCGTGCGGGCAATGCCGCGCTGGAGGAGGTGGCCGCCGCAATGGCAGTCTTCGACGGCGCAGACACCGGCATTGAGCTGACCGCATTGCCCGGCCTCGCCGCCCAGGTGGCTTGGGCCGCCCGCCGGCAGACCGCAGCCACTAAGCCGGTCGTCGGCGCCGATGTATTCACCCACGAATCCGGCATTCACGTCGCAGGGCTGCTGAAGGACTCGCGTACTTATCAGGGGCTCGATCCGACTCTCGTGGGCCGCTGCCGGCGGATCGTCATCGGCAAGCATTCCGGCGCCACTGCGATTGCCCATGTGCTGAGCGAAAGCGGTCGCGATCTCGACCCGGATCTGGCAGCCGCGATGGTGGCCCGCGTCCGACGCGAGGCGGCCGAGACCAAATCGACCGTCACTGCAACTCGACTGGTCGAGCTCTACGATGGAATGTGCAGCGAGGCATCCCTCATCGAGCTGTGCGGGTCCAAGTCAGCCGTGCGCGAGCGCACAGAGGCCACAGTTTTGCGACCAGGAAGAATGCAATGAATTGTTCCGCTGACAGCCGCCCCATGGATGTCACCGACATCCTCGCACGACTGAAGCGCTTGTCGGCTGCAGAGGAATTCTTCTCAGTCCTAGGCGTCGCCTATGACCCGAAGGTACTGAATGTCTCGCGGCTCCATATCATGAAGCGTGTGGGCCAATACCTCGCCGAAGAAGATTTCTCCGGTCTGCCCGGCCAGGTGATTGCCGCGAGGGTGCGCGCGACGCTCGAACGAGCTTACGAGGACTTTGCGATTTCCTCGCCGCTCACGCATCGGATTTTCAAGGTGCTCAAGGACCACGATCCGAACAAACCTGCCGCGCCGGGTCACACCTTTGTTCCGTTCGACTCGGTACTGAAGCGGTTCGGACGGGAATGATCGGCGACAAGGGTGCGACGCGACAATGTCGAGCAGCCGCCAAATGCGGTCATCACCACAGCGCCGTCAGAAGCAACCAGCCGAAGTTGTAGGGAAGGGGGGAGCGCAAGAGACTTGGCACGAATAATGCGGACAAAGGAGATAACCGCAATGCCGGACCCGGACAGGAGCCTAGAGAAACCGCCAATGCACATCGTAATCTGCATCAAGCAGGTGCCGGACTCGGCACAGATAAGGGTCCATCCGGTCACGAACACGATCATGCGCCAGGGTGTTCCGACCATCATCAACCCTTACGACCTGTTCGCCCTCGAAGAAGCGCTCAGACTGCGCGACGCACATGGCGGCGAAGTCACTGTGCTCACCATGGGTCCGCCCATGGCAGAGGACGCGCTGCGCAAGGCGCTCGGTTACGGCGCCGACCGAGCGGTGCTCTTGACCGACCGCTATTTTGCCGGCTCTGACACGCTGGCAACCTCGTTCGCCCTTTCCCAGGCAATCGCGAAGATTGGCGAGACGTTCGGCACGCCAGACCTCGTCTTCACCGGCAAGCAGACGATCGATGGCGACACCGCCCAGGTCGGGCCCGGCATCGCCAAGCGCCTCGGACTCCTGCAACTGACCTATGTCGCGAAGATCCCTTCTGTCGACCTTGCTGCACGCGAGATCAAGGTCGAGCGCCGTTCCGAAGGCGGCACACAGATGCTGAAGAGCAGGCTCCCTTGCCTCATCACCATGCTGGAAGGCACAAACGAGATCCGCCGGGGCTCGATCCAGGACGCCTTGTGCGCCGCGCGCAGCCAGGTCTTGAAATGGAGCGCGGCCGACGCCGGCATTGAGGATCTCACCAAATGCGGCCTGCGCGGTTCACCGACGGTCGTCAAACGTGTTTTCGCCCCTCCTGCTCGAGCTGAAAAGGCGGCACAAATCGACACCGCCGAGAAGGCCTTGCGCGATGTCGCTGACGAACTCATCACCGCAATCTTCACCCGCCAGCCGGCGCTGGAACATGAGCTCGCCTTTAACGGCGGCGCGTGACGGCAAGGAGCAAAACGATGTCGACCGCGAACGGAGAAACCCCTCGCCCTGCCGCCGGCCGCGCCGGCATAAAGAAGGAATTGCCCGCCCATTTCAAGGACTATCGGCACGTTTGGGTTTTCATCGAGCTCGAACGTGGCGAGGTCCATCCGGTATCATTCGAACTGCTCGGCGAAGGCCGCAACTTAGCAGACAAGCTTCAGGTCCAGCTTGCAGGCGTCGTGCTTGGACCGCCGGGAGAGGCCGTCGGGAACGCCGTTGCCGAAGCATTCGCGTATGGCGCTGACCTTGTCTACATCGCCGAGGCGCCCCTGCTCGCCGACTATCGGAATGAACCTTTCACCAAGGCGCTGACGGATCTGGTCGATACCCACAAACCCGAAATCCTTCTTCTCGGTGCCACCACACTGGGCAGGGATCTTGCCGGCTCCGTGGCGACGACCTTGCAGACGGGGCTCACGGCCGACTGCACCGAACTCGATGTGGATACCGACAGTTCGCTCGCCGCCACGCGTCCGACTTTCGGCGGTTCCTTGTTGTGCACGATCTATACGCTCAATTTCCGCCCGCAGATGGCGACCGTGCGGCCGAGGGTCATGCCCATGCCGCAGCGGACGGATAAACCGGTCGGGCGTGTCATCCGGCACAAGCTTTCGCTTGCCGAGGACGAGATCGCTACCAAAGTCCTCGGCTTCCTGCCGGACAATCAGTCGGCGAAGGCAAACCTTGCCTATGCCGACGTCGTGGTTGCGGGAGGCCTTGGTCTTGGCGCGGCGGAGAACCTGCAGCTTGTGAAGAACCTCGCACGAGCAATCGGCGCCGAGCACGGCTGTTCGCGTCCGTTGGTCCAGAAGAGCTGGATGCCAGCTGATCGGCAGATCGGCCAAACTGGCAAGACGATCCGGCCGAAGCTTTACATAGCGGCCGGGATTTCCGGCGCCGTCCAGCATCGGGTTGGCGTGGAGGGGGCGGATCTCATCGTGGCCATCAACACCGACCCGAACGCGCCGATTTTCGATTTCGCTCACCTCGGAATCGTCACCGACGCGATCCGCTTCCTGCCCGCACTGACGGAAGCCTTCACCCGGCGGCTGTCGCCCCACAGTCGCGATAAGCTTTCGAGCTAAGGGGATGGACATGATCGAGGAAAACTTCGACGCCATTGTTGTTGGGGCAGGCATGTCCGGAAACGCAGCTGCTTACACCATGGCCAGCCATGGCCTGAAGGTGCTGCAGTTGGAGCGGGGTGAATATCCGGGCTCCAAGAATGTCCAGGGTGCCATCATGTACGCGAACATGCTGGAGAAGATCATCCCGGATTTCCGGGATGATGCGCCTCTCGAGCGGCATTTGGTTGAACAGCGGCTTTGGGTGATGGACGACACATCCCATACAGGGATTCACTATAGGTCGGACGACTTCAATGAGGCGAAGCCCAACCGGTACACGATCATCCGTGCCCAGTTCGATAAATGGTTTTCGCGTAAGGTGCGCGCGGCCGGCGCGACCGTTCTGTGCGAGACGACCGTGACGGAACTCATCCGTGATGCCAATGACAGGGTGATCGGCGTCCGCACAGACCGGGCGGGCGGAGCCATCTACGCGGACGTGGTCGTTCTCGCAGAAGGTGTCTGCGGACTGCTTGGCACTCGAGCCGGCCTGCGCGAGATGCCAAAGCCGCAAACCGTGGCCCTCGCCGTCAAGGAAATGCATTTCTTGCCCGAAGAGGTCATTGAGCAGCGGTTCGGCGTAAAGGGCGATGAGGGCTGCGTGATCGAGGCGGTGGGCACGACCTCCCGCAGCATGGCCGGGCTCGGCTTCCTCTATACCAACAAGGAGTCCATCTCACTGGGCATTGGCTGCCTCGTCTCCGATTTTGCCGCGATGGTCGAGAGCCCCTACGTTCTCCTTGATGCCTTGAAGAGCCATCCTTCGATCCGGCCGCTGATCGCCGGCTCGGAAGTGAAAGAATATTCCGCACACCTCATTCCCGAAGGCGGCTACAAGGCTATTCCGCAGCTCTTTGGCGATGGTTGGGTCGTGGTCGGCGATGCCGCGCAACTGAACAACGCCATTCACCGCGAGGGTTCGAACCTCGCCATGACCTCCGGCCGCATTGCGGCTGAGGCAATCGTCGAGGTCAAGAGCCGCAACGGTCCGATGAACAAACGGAATCTCGCCCTTTACAAAGCCATGCTGGACAAGTCCTTCGTGGTCAAGGACCTGAGGAAATACAAAGACATGCCGGCCTTGCTCCACACCAATTCATGCAATTATTTCACGACTTATCCGCGGTTGATGTCGCAAGCTGCGCAGAACTTCATGCGTGTCGACGGCACGCCGAAGATCGAGAAGGAAAAGGCGACCACGGCGGCCTTCATCAAGGCGCGCTCGCGCTGGGGGCTGGTCAGCGACGCGGTCCGCCTTGCATTGGCGTGGCGCTGAGGGGAGACGAAATGACCAGCGCAGCGACGAAGTCACGTGTCGAGGACAAGCTTTACCAGAACCGCTACTTGGTGGATTCCGGCCGCCCGCACATCAAAGTGCGACCGCACCAGAAGCCGAGCGCGAATTTGCTCGCTCTGACCCACGTCTGCCCGGCGAAATGTTATGAGTTGAACGACAAGGGTCAAGTGGAGATCACTGCCGACGGCTGCATGGAGTGCGGCACCTGCCAGATTTTGTGCGGGACGACTGGTGAGATCGAGTGGAACTATCCACGCGGCGGTTTCGGAATCCTCTTTAAATTCGGATGACCGGCGCACGCATGCCCTAAGCAGATACCGCGCTCAGGGACTCTACGATATGTGAAGGTGCTGACCGCGCCAAGCGAGCTGGAGATTACGCTCGCCATACGCTGGGCAATTGTCGTGAACGTCCTGCCCACGTTTCTGCAGACGGGTGATGGAGAAGTCGTCGTCTGGACGCTGAAGGAGAGCCGGAGATTGCCGCCACTGCCGGCAACACCCACGCACCTCAATCAGGCACTCGCCGCCTCATACCACAGGCTGTACCAGATCGAGCGGATTGCGGCTGCCGGCCAGTCGCATCGGCGCCTCCGCAGCAAGGTATCTCCCCTTACGGCCGGCGTCCGAACCATGCCGCTTGTCGCCCGCATCTGACGGAACGCTAGTGGCTGATCGACGCGATTGACAAGGCCGGTTGGGTTTTGCCAGGGCGACTCGTATCCCTGGCCTCACGCCCTGGATAATCGGCTACGCCCTGCGCCGGCATGGTATCAAGGTGAAGGAATTCGGGACGTCGTGATGACGTCAAGCGTAAGCAGCCCGGAGTGGTCTCGCTCACACTCTGCGCGCCCGAGGCTGCTAGCCTCGCGACCCTATTTGCCTGTCCACTGTCGTAAGCCCGACAGGTGTGTCGGAGCAATCCGAAGGAATGTGACACGGGAAGCCTATTCATGAACCGAAACAGCTCTTTGGGCTGGCATAGCTCTTGCGCTTTGAACTGCGACATCACGCAGCAACGGAGCCGTTCATGTCTGCACCGGCAATTTCGCTTGAGAGCCTCAGCACGACATTCGGTGACCAGTTGCTTGGCACCATGAAACTCGGGGGCTGCGCGTCTTCGTCCTGCGGCTCGTCGACAAAGCCCGACGACACGGATCCGGCTGTCTGGGAGAAGATCAAGGATCACCCCTGCTTTTCAGAAGAGGCGCATCACTATTTCGCGCGTATGCACGTCGCGGTCGCGCCGGGCTGCAACATCCAGTGCAACTACTGCAATCGCAAATATGACTGCGCCAACGAAAGCCGGCCTGGGGTAGCCTCTGAAAAGCTGACGCCCGATCAGGCGCTACGCAAGGTGATCGCGGTCGCCAATGAGGTGCCGCAGCTTTCCGTGCTCGGCATCGCCGGACCGGGCGACGCCTGCTACGACTGGAAGAAGACGAAGGCGACCTTCGCCAGGGTCGCCAGGGAAATCCCAGACATCAAGTTTTGCATATCCACGAATGGGCTGGCGCTGCCCGACCATGTCGATGAGCTTGCTGACATGAATGTCGATCACGTGACGATCACGATCAACATGGTCGACCCTGAGGTCGGTGCAAAGATCTATCCTTGGATCTTTCACGATCATCGCCGCTACGTCGGCATTGAAGCCACCCGGATCCTGCACCAGCGGCAGATGTTGGGCCTGGAGATGCTGACCGCGCGGGGCATCCTCACCAAAATCAACTCGGTGGTGATCCCGGGCGTGAATGATGAGCATCTGATCGAGGTGAATAGATGGATTAAGGACCGAGGCGCGTTCCTGCACAACCTTATGCCGCTGATTTCGGACCCGGCCCACGGCACGCACTACGGTCTGAGCGGGCAGCGCGGCCCAAACGCAATGGAGATGAAGGCTCTTCAGGATCGTGTCGAAAACGGCGCCCAGTTGATGCGCCACTGCCGGCAGTGCCGGGCAGATGCCGTGGGCCTGCTCGGAGAAGATCGTGGCCAGGAATTCACAGTCGACCGGATTCCCGGCGAGGTCACCTACGATGCCAGCAAACGCAAGGCCTATCGGGAGCTGGTCGCGGAGGAGCGCCGTGATCACGTCGAGGCTAGGAGAGAAGCGATCGGATTGGTCAAGGCAGCGAGCCCCGGCAAGTCCCTTCTCTTCGCGGTGGCGACCAAGGGCGGCGGCCGCGTCAATGAGCATTTCGGCCATGCGAAGGAATTCCAGGTTTATCAAGCCTCGCTGAAAGGGATCAGCTTCGTCGGGCATCGGAAGGTGGACAAGTATTGCCTTGGCGGCTGGGGCGCAGAAGCCGCCCTCGATGGCGTCATCGCAGCGCTTGAAGGCATAGATATCGTACTGTGCGCCAAGATTGGAAATTGCCCGCAGGATCAGCTCGCGGAGGCTGGAATCAGAGCCACCGACGCCTGTGCCCATGACTATATCGAGACAGCAATCAGCGCGATTTACATCGCCGCATCTGGGACCCCCACACTCGCGGCGACGGCCTGAGCTGTCTCCTTCATTCGGACCAGGAGTTAAAATGGCTTTCAAGATCATCGCATCCCAATGCACCCAATGCGGCGCCTGCGAATTCGAATGTCCTTCCGGCGCGATCAAGTTCAAAGGCGAGAGCTACGTGATCGAGTCACAGAAGTGCACCGAATGCGAGGGGGTCTTCGATGCGCAGCAATGTGCCTCGGTATGTCCGGTGCCGAAGACCTGCGTTCCTGCGTAACGGACATTGGACTGCCGACATGGTTGGGGGCTGCCTACGCAGGACGCCTGGAACGCCTTGTTCGCAATCTCAGCCGCAAGAGAAATCAGGGAAGGGACATGTCGCTCGGACGCGAAGAGGAGATCGAAATCCGCAGGCCTCCACGATTCATGCCGGGAGAGCGGGTACGTGCCACTCGCCACATAAAGAATGACGGCACCTATCCTGGCAGGGAGATCGGCGAAAATCTCGTGCGGAAGGGGGACGAGGGATATGTGCGCGACATTGGCACCTTTCTCCAGCAGTTCTTCATCTATGCGGTCGAGTGGATCGACCGTGGCACCGTAGTCGGTATGCGAGCGCGTGAACTGATGAGCCTCGACGAGGCCGAGGCGCCCTGCAGTGCTGAAAGCAATACCAATGAAGGGACGGCCAGATGAAAGTCATGATCCGCAGGACCGATGCTGGTTTGTCAGCGTATGTCCCCAAAAAGGACCTCGAAGAGCCGATCATCAAACTCGAGAAGGAAGAGTTGTGGGGCGGAACGGTCACGCTCAGGAACGGGTGGCGGCTCCTCCTACCCGATCTCCCACACGATACGCGTCTGCCGATCACCGTCGAGGCAAGGAAGATTTCCGAAGAGGGCTGATGCTGCCCCTAGGTGCGTCGCGAGGAAACGAGATGAACACGATCCTGACATCGGGCCACCTCGTCATTGTGCGGGACAGTTTTGCTGAAAAGCTGCTTGACCTGGCGAAGGAAGCGCTCGCCGCCGATGAGGTGATCCCCTATCTCGGTCCGGGTCTTCTTGAGTTGAACTGTATGGAACCGCCTGTGCCGCATACCCCGGAGGTTGTTGCCGCGGCACTCAATGCACGGGCTCCAGCCCCTTCCAGGATCCGCACCAATATGTGGTCGGTTGCACAGTTCATCGAACAGCGCCGGCATCGCCGGACGCTTCAAGCTTGGATGACCGACATATTCGCAGCGCCGGTGGGGCCGACCCCCTTCCACGCCTGGCTCGCAAGGCTGCCACTCTCCCTCATCATCGACAGCTGGTATGACAGCGCGATGCGCACGGCTCTGGTAGAGACCGGCCGAACGGACGTCCTTGAGATACAAGGCGTCACGCGCGCGAATGAAATCGGCAACATTTGGACGAAAACCTACGATTTGTCCGGGAGGGAGCTCGACCCCCGATTGGGGGCCAAGACGGTTCTCTATTCACCTCACGGGAGTATTACGCCCGCGCAAAACTTTCTCGTCGCAGATTCCGACTACGTCGAAGTCCTGTCCGAAATTGATATCCAGACACCGATCCCAGACGCTGTGAAGGAACGGCGCATCACCCGTGGATTTTTCTTCATTGGCTGCCGCTTCAACGATCAGATGCTGCGCACCTACGCCAGACAGATCATGAAGCGCTCCCGCGGTCCCTATTGCACCGTAATGGACGCGGAAACCCTGACCAGAAACGAAGCGCGTTTTCTTGCGGCAAGCGGAATCACGGTGATCGACGTGCCACTAAGTCAAGCGGCGGCTCGGCTTGTGGGAACGGGCACGGCTGCAGGTTGAGGACGGGATTAACAATGGCGGATGCCTTTGATGATGTCTGCTTCGGCTTTCCTCGAAGGCGCAAAATGCAGTCGGGAATACACCCGTGAACAGTGAAGCTGTCAGCGGCGCAACGAACGCACTGAATTCGTTGGCCCATGTTGAAGCGGCGCGCTGGGGCCGGGATTTGAGTACGCTGTTGCGCATCACGCGTATGAATCTGCGCCATCCGTGGCAGGTTGCCCTCGCTATGGGCTCGACGATCATGGCGGCAATCCTCCAGTTGCTCATTCCCCAGCTTCTCGGCCGGGCTGTCGACCAGACCCAGACAGCTATCGGGGGCGGTGTCGCGGGGGCCGCGGCAGGACAAGCGCTCTGGGCCCCGGCTCTCCTGCTGCTCGCCGTCAGCGCGCTACGCGGCGTTTTCACGATGGCGCAGAACTATTTTGCCGAAGCCGTCGGGCATCATGTCGCGTACGAATTGCGGCTCGCCTACTACGACAAGATCCAGCGTCTCAGCTTTTCCTTTCACGACCGGGTCCATTCAGGCGATCTGATAACCGCCGGAATGCTCGATCTCGAAGGCGTGCGGATGTATTTTTCCACCGGGCTCATGCGGGTGCTCCTGCTGACGATGCTGATCGGGATTGGCGCTTACATGATGATCTCGACCGATCCGATGCTCGGCTTGGCCGCGCTCAGCTTCGTGCCTTTTGTCGCTTGGCGCTCATCGACCACACAGCTTAGGCTGCGCGCCACCTGGCTCGACCTCTATGAGCGCCTTTCGGTACTAAGCCGCGTGATGAAGGAAAATCTCGCAGGTATCCGTGTGGTCCGCGCTTTTGCGGCTCAATCCTATGAGATGCTGAAGTTCGACGGCGCTTCCAAGAACGCGCTCGACCTCGCCAACGATCTCGTTGACATCTACGTACCCAACACGTCGGCGATGACCTTGTCCTACTTTTTCGCAATGGGATTGGTGCTTGGGATCGGTGGCAACAAGCTCGTCGCTGGCGAGATCAGCGTCGGAACCATGGCGACCTTCCTGACCTTCATGACCATGCTGCAAATGCCAGTCCGCCAGATCGGTCTCATGGTCAATGCGTTTGCCCGCGCTTCTAGCTGCGGTTCGCGGCTTTTCGGTCTCCTCGATCAGGAGATCACCATCAGGGATGCTCTCGAGGCCAGACCGCTTGAGATAAGTGACGGCACTCTGCGCTTCCACAATGTCTCATTTGCCTACCCCAACGCCGAAAACCGCGCCATTCTGAAGAACCTCAGCTTTGAGGCCCGGAGAGGCGAGACGATCGCGATCGTCGGTCCGCCGGGTTCCGGCAAATCGACGATGGCTCATCTGGTCCCCCGCTTTTACGACGTGACCGGTGGCGCCATCACGTTGGACGGCCAGGACATACGCAATGTCACCCTCGAGAGCCTTCGCAAGGCGGTCGCGGTTGTACAGCAGGATGCGTTCCTATTCACCACAACGATCGAGAACAACATCGCTTATGGCGATCCCTGGGCGAAGAGACAGCGAATTGAACGCGCTGGAGAATTCGCCCAGCTCCACGACTACATCCTCGGGCTCCCGGCAGGGTATGAGACGGTCGTGGGCGAACGCGGCGTTTCTCTCTCTGGCGGCCAGCGCCAGCGTCTCACGATTGCTCGCACCATGATGCTGCGCCCCTCCGTCATCATTTTCGACGACTCGATGGCCGCGATCGATGCCGGCACCGAGCTGCGCATTCGCGCGGCGATGCGGCGCTTCGCAAAGGATCGGGTGACGATCATCATCGCGCACCGGCTGAGTGCGCTTAAGCATGCCGATCAAATCCTTTTTGTCGATAACGGCGAAATCGTAGAACGCGGCACGCATGAAGAGCTTCTGGCGAAGCGGGGACGCTACAGGGCCCTTTACGATCTCCAGACGCGCCCGGGTGATAGCATTATTAGCCAGGATGGGGGCGCCCGCTGATGGACCAGGGCCGCGGCGAACTCGAAGCCGAACGTGACGACGGGAGACGCCCTCCGCGCGCGGTCGTCGGCTCGCACCGGATCGAGGAGGAGATGTTCGGCCGGGCTTTCGACAAGAGCATCCTCCGTCGCATCTGGGGCTTCGTCCATCCCTACCGGGCAAAGGTAGTTGTCACGATTGTCGCGATGCTGATCTTCACCGGGACGCAGCTTCTCATCCCCTTGATCATCCGGTACGCGATCGACCTCGGCATGAACCCGGCAAGGCCCGATCGCTCAGCCCAGCTTGCGGCCGTCGGCGCGTTCCTTTCGGCGATTTTGGTCAATTTCGCCGCCGGCTACATGCAGGAAGCCTTGGATGGGAAAATGGCCGAAACTGTCCTGTTCGACATCCGCCGCGCCATGTTTGGCCATCTGCAAAAGGTTTCGCTCTCTTTCATGGACAAGACCGAGGTCGGACGCCTGATGTCGCGCCTGCAAGGCGACGTTAACTCCATACAGGAGTTCCTGGAAACCTCGGTATATTCCCTAGGCGATGTTGCGCTTCTCTTCGGCATCGTTTTCGTAATGCTGTGGCTCGACTTTCGCCTCGGCCTCCTGACGCTATCGGTTCTGCCGATCCTGGTGATCGTCCGCATTGTCTGGTTGCCGCGTGCCCGCGACGCCTTCATGGCTGCACACGAAACCAATTCCGTCGTCAATGGCGCGCTGGCCGAAGCCATTCACGGCGTGCGGACCATACAGTCAATGGACCGCCAGCAGGTGAATTTCAGTCTTTTTGACGATCGGGCCCATGCCAACCTCAGGACCCACCTGATCGCTGCCAGATATGCACTGGTCATGGTGCCCATCGTCGATGGCATCTCCGGCCTCGCCTTGGCCGCCGTTATTGTGGTCGGCGGCTCGATGGTCATGAATAGCCGTATAGATGTGGGCGTGTTGGTAGCCTACCTATTTTACATCCAGCGCTTCTTTGACCCGATCCGCTCACTCACCCTGCAATATTCGGTCATGCAGCGCGCCATGGCCTCAGGCAAGCGCCTGACCGATGTGCTCGACGTCAAGATCGATGTTAAGGACAAACCCAATGCCGAGGTGCTTTCGCCCGAAATGGACGGCTCGGTCGAGTTTAGGGACGTCACCTTCGGCTACGATCCGAACCGTTCGGTTCTGAAAAATGTCTCGTTCAAGGTCAATCCGGGCGAGACGGTCGCACTAGTCGGACCGAGCGGTTCAGGCAAATCGAGTGCGATGGCCCTGGTCCACCGCTTCTATGATGTTCAGCAGGGTCAGGTGCTGGTCGGCGGACATGATGTACGCGACCTCACCCAGGAATCGCTCGGCCGCCAGGTCGCCATGGTGCTGCAGGAGCCATTCCTGTTCACCGGGACGGTCTTCGAGAACATTCGATACCAGAAGACGGAAGCCACGCGCGACAAGGTGATCGAGGCGGCCAAGGCTGTCGGCGCGCATGACTTCGTCATGAGCCTCGCCGACGGGTATGAGACCCAACTTGGCGAACGCGGCGACAACTTATCTCTCGGCCAGCGCCAGCTTATCAGTTTCGCCCGCGCCCTCGTCGCTGACGCCAAGATCCTCGTGCTCGACGAAGCTACCGCCAATATCGACAGCTACACGGAATTGCAGATTCAGAAGGCTCTGATCAAGCTGCTTGAAGGGCGGACTGGCCTCGTCATCGCCCACCGTCTCGCCACGGTCCGGGGGGCCGACCGCATCATCGTGCTTCAGAATGGCCAAGTTATTGCGACTGGCAACCACGATGAGCTAATAGCCATGGGCGGCCTGTATTCCAAACTCTACTATCTCAACTACGCCTCCTTCGACGACCTTCCCGAACACGATACCACCGTCCAAGCTGGCTCTCAGACCTGACATCTTGGCGGCCTTGTGGTAGTGGCGTTGACTTTCGGGCGTGTCGGCAGACCACTCAGGCCACCGCATCCGGCCAGCAGCCAGCATTCAAGAACGAGCACTCCTCGCAATTCGTGAAGACCGGCTGCGAACGATTTCCTCCAGCATCGTATCCGACCGCGGTGCACCACCATCATCGGGCGAGCTCGCTGGAGGTGTTGGCTGGGCGTCGCAAAGCCGCTCGCGAGCGCGCCCTCAATAGCGCTGTAGCGAGTGACGGCTTTGCCACCGACGGGCCGCTGATGAAGCTGGATTAGTGGGCGCCGCACCGACGCCGCCCCGGGCGAGAAGAACCTCCTGCGGCTGGCTGGGCAACGACTAGCGCCAGCGCGACGAGCAGACGCGTGCCGGCATCGTGACGCGCTCGGCTACCCTCTCCTTAGGATCGTGGATGTTCACACGATGGCCCAGACGCCAGCCAACGCACAAGCTGGTATCCTGCCGCCTGCTCGTCGTCAGTTTGGCCTCCTCTCGATTGCCCGCCCCACCACGTGCACGCTCGATCACGTGAGTGTGAGAGCGCTGCACAACGATTTAACCTCAGACCGCGAATTTCATGGTCAGCCAAGTCGAGCCATGATTTCGGACTGAATCGTCCTCGCGGTGTAAAGGGAAGCATCTAGCGGCAGATTTCCAAATGCCATTTGACAAAGCAGGTAGTTGGCACCTGCCTCTTCCAACTGATCTAGCAGAGCTTTTCGCACAGACTCTGCTGATCCTACCACGCACAATTCACTCTCGACTGCCGCATCGAAGGTCAGCGGCAAGTTTGGTGGAGTGGGGATAGCGTTAAGCTCGTAAAGGAATTGGAAGCTCTTGAGCCAGCGTGCGTAAGCAGGTGCCGCGAGCGAATAGGCATGTGTGTCACAACGCCCAATCACGACCATGCGGAGCAATCCGACAAATCTCCCTTGATCCCCCCCGCCTGCGTTGTCCTCTCGATAGGCGCGGAACGCATCAGTAGTTTTGCGAACAGAAGAGGAAGGTCCTACACACGCGATATTTGTTCCATTCGCAGCGGCCCAAGCTGTGGACTCGGGTCGATTGGCAGCGACCCATGTGGGCGGATGTGGACGCTGATGAGGTCTTAGCGTCAAAGGAACGTCATTGAGATCAAAATGGCGGCCTTGATAGCATAGCGTGCCGACCTCCCTCGAATTAACAAGTATTTGCATAAGAATTTCGCTGGCTTCGGCATAACGGCCCGGCACCGCGTCCGCACCAATCCCGAAGTAGCCCAATTCGGTCGGGAGAGCACCGCGCCCTATGCCCAGTTCGAGCCTGCCACCGCTCAACTGGTCCAGCATACAGATCTCTTCGAACGCACGCAGCGGATGATAAAGCGCAAGCAGCATCACCAAGGGTCCGAGACGCAAGCGCCGGGTGCGCTGGGCGACGCTCGATAAGAACAGATTCGGCGATGGACCTCTCCCATGGGGAGTACAGTGGTGTTCTGCGAGGTGATAGGCATAGAACCCTAGCTGATCGCACGCCTCTGCTAATATCAGGCGATCTTCGTACTGCCGGCCTATATCGCGGCCATCCTCATCCAAATGATCGAAGATGCCGAAAGCCAGGTTTGAAGGAAAGACGTTTGTCACTCTTTAAGTCCCCGATTTTAAAAGCAGGCTGTTTTCTTGCTGGGATCACCCGCAAGTCGGAAGAGATGTGTGTGATCGCCGATTAGCGTCAGCGTAACGAAGAAGCAGAGCCTGACGCTTCCCTGCCCCTGGAGCTTGGCACCGTTAAGCTTCCAGCAATGTCGCCAGCGGCAGCAAGAAATTCATCCATCTGCTCTTTTGTGCCGATGCTGACGCGGATACAGTGTTCCAAGCCTTTGTCCGGAAAAAACGCGACAAGTATCTTTTGCCTCTCCAATGCTGCTTGCCACCATGAGCCGTCCTGTCCCGCGGGCACACGGGCCAGCAAGAAATTTGCGCGGGAGGGTGTTACGGAAAATCCGAGTTGCGATAGTGCAACTGTCACTCGCTCTCGTTCATCCTTGATGTGCTTGTGGTTGTCTGCGTAGGCGCCGCGATGCGCAAGCACGCTGATACCAACGGCATGCCCGATCACGTTCATGTTGAAGACGTTCTGGATGTTTCGCAGCCTTCCAATAATTTCAGGGTGACCGAAACCGAAACCGACGCGAATGCCGGCGGCGGCATAGCTTTTCGAGAATGACCTCAAGATCAGAAGGTTCGAATACCGGTTGATGAGGCGCAGTCCGTGATCGGGTGCAAAGTCGACGTATGCCTCATCAAGGACAATCAAGCGGTCCGATTGTGCTACGAGGCGTTCGATATCGCTGATCGGGAGGAATGTTCCGGTCGGATTGTTTGGATTGGCCAACATAATAAACTTGGCGTCTTTTGCCGGACCGGAAAGCAATTGCTCCATTGGCAGGGAATGAGCTTGACATCCGATTTCGAGGAACTCAGCGCCCTGAAGCATGGCAAGTTTGCGGTTGAACGAAAACCCTGGCGACATCATCGCAACCTTGTCGCCGGGTGCGAGGAAAGCTCTGTAGATCAGTCCGAGCAGTTCAGACGACCCGTTGCCAGCGATGACCTGATCCCTGGAAACGCCATAGGTGCTGGACGCTGCTTCCCTCAATCTGAAGTTATCGTCATCCGGATATAGATACTGGCGCTTGAGGGCCGCCACTGCACTTTGCATTATGATTGGCGGCAACGGAAACGGGTTCTCATTCGTATTCAGCTTGATAAAATTTGCGTCCGGCGCTGGTCCGTTGGACGGCAGAGCATCCAACTGTCGTGTCACTTGCGAAAGAGCCGAAAGCACAGTTTGCAGTTTTGCATCGGACATATTTAACTCCGTTTCAGTCACACAGGGGCATCCGTATGAGCTCGCAACGAGAGCAACATGGCGGACGGGATTGACGATGGCAGGGTTGCCTTTCACACAATGGTCGCAGCGCCGGCTGACATCGGAATTCAGCCAGGCTGTCCTCGGTCGAATCGAGTTGACGCGCACGCGGATCTGCATCGCTGCGCGGCGCCAAGGCGCTAAGCGGCTCAGCTCATGCCCAGGGTCATGCTTTCAAAGACGCTTGATCTCGACGCCGTATTTCCTCAGCACGTAGCCAATCTGTCGCGGGGTCAGCCCAAGCAAGCGCGCTGCCTTTGCCTGCACCCAGCCACATCTTTCCATGGCAGCAATGACGCGCTCTATATCGGGCGTCCTCGCGCCAATTGGGTGGGTTGCGCCGGCAAGCGGGTTAGTCGCGGCCGAACTGGCGGCCTCGTCCGGGGGCGTGGCCAAATTCGCTGACTCCGGCAGGATCGGCGGTGGTTGCAGCGCGGCCTTGCCCGATCTGCACTTCCACAGCGCCTCGGCAAAGCATTGGCCTTGGGAGCAGGCAAAGTCGTTTCTCCCGATTGACAGTCCCTCGGCCAGGATCGCTGTCCGGTGCACGCAATTTTCAAGCTCGCGAATGTTGCCGGGAAACTCACATTTCATCAGCACTTCAATCGCACGCGGATCGAAGGTGAGCGTACAGCCGTTCTCGTCGTTGAACTTCTTGAGAAACTCAGCTGCGAGGAGCGGAATATCGCTGCGCCTTTGGCGCAATGCTGGTACCAGCAAGGGAACCACGTTGATGCGGTAGTACAGGTCGGCGCGGAACTCATTCCTTGCAACCGCCTCTTCCAGGTTCCTGTTCGTGGCGGCAATCACGCGAACATCGACCTTGATGGTCTGATTGCTGCCGACGCGCTCAAACTCCTGCTCCTGCAGCACGCGCAGTAGCTTTGCCTGGAACGAGGCCGAGATCTCGCCAATCTCATCCAGAAACAACGTCCCCTTGTCAGCGAGCTCAAAGCGCCCCTTGCGGGAATTGAATGCGCTTGTGAAGGCACCCTTCTCATGACCGAACAATTCGGATTCCAGGACTGTCTCTGGGAGCGCTGCACAATTGAGTTTAACGAAGGGCCGCTTGGCGCGCGGCGACAACTCGTGAATTGCCTTGGCAGCCAGCTCCTTCCCGGTACCGGACTCACCTCGCAACAGAACTGTGGTTTTTGCCTTCGCTACGACCGCGATCTTCTCCAGCAGGGCGCTTATCGCCGGACTGTCACCAATCATCCCCTCGACGTGAACCTTTTTGCGCCGGGGTGCAGGGTGCTTAACATCAGAAAATTTCGTTTGCAGCCGATGTTCCAGCTCCGGCGCTCGCTCGCTGTCGGCCGCGGAGAAGCGATGCAACTTGACTGTCTGTCCCACCATGTTGGCAATCATGGTGAGCAGCCGGACATCATCGTCGAGCCCATAGCTTGACCTGCTTTCCAAAACCCGGTCCAAAGTCAGCGCGCCTATGGCGTTCCCATCAACACGAATGGGAACGCCGATGAACGACACGGTGTCGGAGGCCCCAAGCACCTCGATATCAGTGGCAGTGAAGGTCGGATGCATCGCTATGTCGTCGGCGACGAGCGGCGTGTCGGTCGTCACAATCTGATCGATGGCGTTGCGCGGCAGGCGCGACCGGGAGGGCTCATTGCCGTTCGTGCCGCAGCCGCTGGCCACTGTGATGTCCAGTCCGCCCTCGGCATCGCAGAGAGCGATGATGCCGTGCCGCATCTGCACAAACGAGTGCAGGAGGTCGACTACCTTGGCCAACTTGAGTTCGAGCCGGGCGGCATCGGCGAGTACTTTCGATATTTCGAAGATGCCGGTTAGCGCGCGCTCGTGCAATGCCACATTCGCAGGATTCGTGTCGGGCTTTGGACAACCCTTTATCGCATTCGGCAGCGATATGCCGCAGTCGCGGGCATTCTGTTCTGACTTGCTAATGTTGTGGTGCATGTGATCCTCGATCTCGCGCCATCAAATCTAGGCTGGCGGCATGTGCGCCCGCGACGTCGCGGGCACGCGCGAATATGCTCCGACGTGAACTCGTGCCGCCGCCGTGTGGTCGAGTGCAAAGCGGGTCTAGCCCTGACGCATCGCTTGGCTACTCCCTCCACGAAGCTTGGCCATGTTATTGGCTTGCCCCGGGCAAACACACGTTGTTTTCAAAAGACTGGAGCGAGGCGGCATAGTCAATCGAGCTTTCTTTCATCTGTGAAAGGAAACCTCGCGGCCTATGATAGGATTCATCAGTTCTATCTTTGCGTTGAAGCAGAAATACCTGGGCCGGCCATGCGTTGCCCGAGCGGCTGACCGCGCGGAGTGTAAATGCGGGGCCGTGCCATTCACCAGCGCCCGCGAAGGAGGGGCGGGAGCGAGAATAACCGCCAACGGCACTGGTCGGTTGCGGCAACCGCCATCTTTCTCGAGTTGATCAGGCGGCGGCGATGTCGGGTGTGAAGGCGCGAAGCTGGCGTCGAGTACGACTTCGTAGGCGGTGCTCGCAACTTCTGAATCGCATCGTCGTGGTCAGCACCATCACCAGCCTGGGGCCGAAATCGGCACACTCAATGAGCGTATCGAAAAGTCTGAACAGATTACGATGCGACCGCTTGAAAACGGCTGCCCCTGCTGCGGGCGTTGATTTGCAAAATGGGTCGTCCAAAGGACCGTCCGAATTTATTCTGTGCATTGCAGTGGCTGCACGGTCGTAGGCTGTCCAGAAACGAGCGCTTCCGAACAGGGGTAAGTTAGCCTGTCATCTGGACGGCCTTGAACAGGCGACACGATGGGGCCCGGTCCAAAGCCGGCTAACGAGGAACCCACCACGCTCTGTGCAGCAAACCGCTAGCCAGAGGGATCGACCGGCAGCACTCTGCCAGAGACCATCAAGGGCGTTCGGACCGCGACCTTGCCCGCTGGTCTGACACCGCATTCCTCCATCATTGGCGAGCCCACGTCAGTTCAGGTGATGCGGATTCATCTGGCATGGGTATTGCGGCGGCGTTGGTGCAGCGTTCGACCGGAGCGCCGCGATAGGGAGAAGCCCGGGAGAAGTCACGCCACCTCGATCCGGTCAGGGAGAGAGAAACAGTGTCAGCTGCACAAGTCCGCGGCGCGAGTCCCGCGCCCCGCAAACCCTTCTACACCAAGCTCTACGCCCAGGTGCTTGCCGCCATCGCGCTCGGCGTCGCAATTGGCTATTTTTATCCGGAGACCGGCGAGAGCCTGAAGCCGCTGGGTGATGCCTTCATCAAGCTGGTCAAGATGATCATCGCGCCTGTCATCTTCCTGACAATTGCGACCGGCATTGCTGGCATGAACGATCTTCATAAGGTCGGCCGGGTCGCCGGCAAGGCAATGGTTTATTTCCTCACCTTCTCAACGCTCGCGCTGATCGTCGGCCTCATCGTCGCCAATGTCGTCCAGCCTGGCGACGGCCTGAACATCGATCCGGCCTCGCTCGATGTCCAGGCCGTGAATACCTATGCCGCAAAAGCCAAAGCGCAGTCGGTCACCGGCTTCCTGATGAACATCATCCCGCCAACGATCGTCGGTGCCTTCGCGGAAGGCGACATCCTGCAGGTGCTGTTCTTCTCGGTTCTGTTCGGCATGGCGCTTGCGATGGCCGGAGAGACGGGCAAGCCTGTCGTTTCCTTCCTCCAGGCGCTCATTGTGCCTGTCTTCAAGCTCGTCGGAATTCTGATGAAGGCCGCGCCGATCGGCGCTTTTGGCGCGATGGCCTTCACCATCGGCAGATATGGCATCGGTTCGGTGGTCAACCTCGCGATGCTGGTCGCGACGTTCTATTTCACCGCCTTCCTCTTCGTGTTCGGGGTTCTCGGCGCAGTCTGCCGGTACAACGGCTTTTCGATTTGTTCTCTCATTCGTTACATCAAGGAAGAGCTGCTGCTTGTCCTCGCAACGTCCTCCTCGGAGGCGGCGCTCCCGTCGCTGATGGAGAAAATGGAGAAGGCGGGCGCCAGGCGTTCGGTTGTGGGTCTCGTCATCCCGGCCGGATATTCGTTCAATCTGGACGGCACGAATATTTACATGACGCTAGCGGCTCTCTTCATCGCACAGGCGACGAACACGGATCTGTCCATCGGCGATCAGGTGCTGCTGCTGCTCGTAGCAATGCTTTCCTCCAAGGGCGCTGCAGGTGTGACAGGTGCGGGCTTCATCACCCTGGCGGCTACGCTCGCGGTAGTTCCGAGTGTTCCCGTTGCTGGGATGGCACTGATACTCGGCATCGACCGATTCATGTCCGAATGCCGGGCGCTGACGAATTGCGTCGGCAACGCAGTGGCATCCCTCGTCGTCGCACGCTGGGAAGGAGAGTTGGACCGAGCACAGATGAAAGCTGCCTTCAGCGGTCATCAGCTTACCGAGGCAACAAACCGGCTACCCTCCTGCAAGTAAGGTGGGCGGCCCACGACCTGTCAAGTCGCTTAGCTGGTCACATAACTGAACGACCGACCCGCAGCCTCTAAACGGCTCCTCACGGACCATGTATCAGAAGCGCTAAATGTGTGAGTGCAAATCGTCACCGCCCTTTAAGCGAATGAGCCTTTCAGTATACCCGGCCGGTTTACGTCTGCAATGATGTTCGTCCAACACGTTGTGCCCATTCGTATGGGGACGTCTTCACTTTGCCACCCGAAACCGAAACGCGCTAGGCGGACAGAGAGCCGGCCCGCGTCAAAAACCAATCAGAATAGGACCTATGACCAAGCGCCCCACAATTGCCGATCTCGCCCGCGAAGCCCGAGTCAGCGTAGCAACGATCGATCGGGTTCTGAACGCCCGCCATCCGGTGCGCGAGGAGACCGCGCGGCGGGTCCACGACGCCGCCCAGGCGATCGGCTATCATGCTGCCGGGCTAATCAAGCAGCGGTTGCGGCGAGACCTACCGCACTACCGTCTGGGCTTCATCTTGAGAAAACCAGCCCAGCATTTCTACCAAGATTTAGCGCGCGAGGTCGAAGCATCGGTCAATTTGGCCCAGTCCTTCCACGGCATTCCGCTCGTCGAATTCGCCCCGTCACATATGCCGAGCGACCTGATCGCGCCGCTCAAGGAGTTGGGCGCACGCTGCCATGCAATCGCGATGGTGGCACCGGACCACCCGAAAATCACAGCAGCGGTTGAGGACCTCAAGGCCAAGGGCATTCCGGTTTTCTCGCTGCTTTCCGACTTCGCCGCCGGCGTGCGACAGGGGTATATCGGCCTTAACAACCGCAAGGTCGGGCGCACGGCCGCTTGGATGGTGTCCAAGGTCGCAAAACGGCCCGGCAAAGTGGCGGTGTTTGTCGGCAGCCATCGTTTCCAGGGGCACGAGCTCCGTGACGTCGGCTTTCGCTCCTATTGCCGTGAGAACGCGCCCACGTTCGAGGTGCTGGATCCGGTCATGAACCTCGAGAAACGGCAGATCACCTACGAGGCAACGCTTGATCTCATGCAGCGGGAGCCCGAGCTCGTCGGCTTCTATGTCGCCGGCGGCGGCATGGAGGGCGCGATCTCCGCGCTCCGAGAAGAGGGCAAAAGTCGGGATCTCGTCGCGATCGTGAATGAAATCACACCTGAGTCTCGGGCAGCGCTTGCAGATAACATCGTCACGATGGCGGTCGCCACGCCAATGCGCCGGCTTTGCCAGGAGCTGATAACGCTGATGACACGGGCTATCGAGACCGGCACCGCTGAAACACCCGGACAGACATTTCTGCCGTTCGACATCCATCTGCCGGAAAATATATGAAGGCGGAAGCGCGAGGTAGATTACCTAGATCCGCAGCGTCAACCTCCACCGGCTTCACTTGCCAACATGCCCCACGTTCTCGTGCAGGGGGTGTGGTCAATGATCCCGCACGGCAAGAGCCGAGCGAGGCCAGCACAGTCCATTTGGGGTCGACCTCGTCGACCGCCATCTCCTCGCCTGGCTGCACGTGAAAAGCCGCGGCACAGCCGGCAAGGTAGGAATTTAACCGGGCTAACCATCTTCTGGGACTTCGCACGCAAATCGAGGCGGCAGTCAATTCAGTAGCAGCCCGGGCGTGTGTTCTGCTCGTTCCGGCCCCTCGCACTTAGCAAGGAACTGCGCCGCTCTGCCGGGCCAAAGGCCCGACGCCCGAAGGGCAACCGCTCCTACGCGATCGCGTCCGCCTCCAGAAGCCGCCATCGAAAAGAATGCTCGCGTCGTCACCACCTACGGCCAAAGCGGGCAATCAAGGCAGCTGGCATCACTCTGCCACACACCCTCGACGAGCAACTCGCCTGAGATCAGCCCCAGAACGTAGGTAACACGCGCCGCGCCGGCGCTTGTCGAACATGCTGATCAGCCTGTCTTACAGGCGGTGATTAGGTGGGGCTCAACATCTTCCGGGACTTCGCACGCGATTTCGAGGTGGCAGTCGGTACCAAGAAACGAAAGGTCGGATCGGCGTGCCCGAGACGCTCAATGATTTCAGGCAAAGGCGCCAGGCGAGATGCCTCCTGCAACATCATTTCCCGCATCCACATGCTTGCCGGATCACTATTGTGAAGCTCAGGCCATTGGACGGCTTCCGTGAATGCAGGAGGAGGAAGTGGCGGCGGAAGTTGGACAATCCGCAGGGGTGTTGTTTTTGCGAAATGCTGCGCCAGCCGTAAGGGCATAGTCCCGATGCGGCTGGTGCCTGACAGGACGGGCGGGATCAGGCTAAAGCCCTGTACGACAACTTCGATACGTCTCTCGAAACCGTGCTCGAGCAAATACCATTCCTCCATGGTGGGCTGCCGGGTGTGCCTGAATTTGAGCACAACATGCCCCATGCACAAGTATCGCTCGAATGTAAGTGGCTCCGACAGCTGCTTGTTCGTGCCGCAGCCTACGCCTACGAGCTTATCTTCGAACAGGGCTGCCCGAGGATGTTTCGACATGAACACTTCCGGCATAATCAGAAAATCAACGTCGCCGCGCCGGAGAAGCTCCTCGGGGTCGTCGCAAATAGGCAGACATTCAAAGCGAACGGCGGGAGCTTCCCGCGCAGCGCGCTCTACTATCTTCCTAAAAAATACGAGCGTGATGTAATCGGAAAGCATGATTCGGAAGAGACGATCCGATTGGGCCGGGTTGAAGGCGTCGGGGGAAATAATCGATAGCTGGATGTGCAGCAATGCGTCCCGGACTGCTGGGGCGAGCCCGTCGGCGCGCGGCGTCAAAATGAGCTCGCGGCCGTTCATCGTAAATAGCTCATCGTTGAAATAGGCGCGTAGCCGAGCAACGGCGGCGCTCATGGCCGGCTGGCTCAGGTTGATACTGCGAGCCGCGGCAGTGACTTTACGCTCCCTCATCAGAGCGTCCAGCACAACGAGGAGATTTAGATCCAGCCCTTTGAAACGCATGTCATGTTCTATCCAACGTGTGGATGCGTATCATTCAAACAATCAATTTTACGAATTTACGAGCCATGCATTAGAGGAACGGAAAGTGAGCGACGTCAAGCTCAAATCGACGACACGGGCCGGAACTCGAGAGAGCGTCTGGCTCACCTTCGCCAACGACAACGGCTGAGTGCAGCCACCAACGCCGCTTTGGTCGAGTAATGCGGCCGCAAAAACCAATATGAAGAGAGGTCCTGAATGCGCCATCAGGTGCAGTGGAAGTTGTGCTGGGAAAACGAGTTGCAGCTCTCCGATCACGTTAAGCTCGCCGAGTTCTTTCGTGATACGTACGGGCCGACTGGGGCGTCCAACGCAGAACCGTTCGAAGGTAGTCGAAGCTGGGCCGGAGCCAGGCCTGAACTCCGCGTAATCGCCTATGATTCAAGCGGTGTAGCGGCTCACATGGGCATACTGCGCCGTTTCATCAAGGTCGACGCGGTCGACCTGTTGGTGGCTGAACTGGGCCTGTACGGGGTACGTCCGGACCTTGAGGGTCTGGGAATCGCCCATTCAATCCATGTCATGCTTCCAATACTGCAGGAGCTTGGCGTTCCATTCGCTTTCGGAACGGTCAGGGACGCGATGCGGAATCATGTTGAGAGGTTCGGACGGCGATACAGCCCTATGGCCGTTTTGTCGGGAATTCGCGTGCGCTCCACCCGACCAGAGGCCCGCCTCGACCTGCCGCCCACACGCATCGATGACGCACTCACAATTGTTCTGCCAGTTGGACGGCCGATCAGCGAATGGCCCACGGGCACGATGATAGATCGGAACGGACCAGAGCTATGAGCCGGTCCGATTGCTTGTACGAAGTGCGCCGTGAGTGCTCTGACGGCACCGGCCGTCGAAGCGTTTATCTGACGTTTGACGACGGTCCCAATCCACTTTTCACACCGGAGATTCTCGACGTGCTGGCAGAGCAGCGGGTGCCGGCGACTTTCTTCGTCATCGGCGCCTACGCCTTAGAGCACCCATATCTAATCCAACGGATGATCGCAGAAGGGCACGAGGTAGGCAACCACACGATGTCTCATCCGGATCTGTACCAATGCGGTTTCGGCGAAGTGCAACGTGAGGTCTTTGAAGCGAACGACGCCATCATGAGAGCGTGCCCGCAGGCCTCGGTCCGCTTTGTTCGCGCGCCCTACGGCGCCTGGAGCGAAGAAGTCTGCACAGCATCACAGATCGCCGGGCTGGCGGCCCTTCATTGGTCCGTCGACCCTCGAGATTGGTCTCGCCCTGGAGTCGAGGCGATTATCGATAAAGTGCTCGCCTCCGTCCGGCCGGGCGCAATTGTACTCTTGCACGACGGATGCCCTCCCGGCGAGTTGAGCCAGGGCGCTCACGCCGGCATGCGCGACCAGACGGTCACGGCGCTGTCCCGGCTGATTCCAGCACTGCGTGAGCGCGGATTTGTAATCCGCTCACTTCCTCAACATCACTGAACAACGAGATCCCATGACTCTTCTTGGTACAACCAGCACTGTGGCCATTTCGCTTTATGCACTGCTCTCGACTGCCTATAAGAGCATGCAAGGGCTTTATGCTATGCCGACAAAGGATTCGTCGGCGTTGGAGGTTCTCGCCGGCTCCGACAAACTGCCCAGCGTCGATGTCATCGTCCCCTGCTTCAACGAGGATCCGCGCACGCTTTCAGAGTGCCTGGCTTCCATTGCAGACCAAGAATACGCCGGAAGACTTCGGGTCTATTTGGTTGATGACGGTTCTGGAAATCGCGAAGCCTTAGGAACTGTCCACGAAGACTACGCGCGCGACCCCAGGTTCGACATCATTTTGCTTCCCGAGAATGTTGGAAAGCGCAAGGCGCAGATCGCCGCGATACGACGCTCATCAGGGGATCTGGTGCTTAACGTTGATTCAGACACGGTACTCGCGCCCGACGTCATTTCCAAGCTTGTACCGAAGATGCGAGATTCAGCGGTCGGCGCAGTCATGGGTCAGTTGACGGCCAGTAACCGAACCGAGAGCTGGCTGACCAGGCTGATAGACATGGAGTACTGGCTGGCTTGCAACGAGGAGCGCGCGGCACAGGCTCGCTTCGGTGCCGTTATGTGCTGTTGCGGCCCATGTGCCATGTACCGCCGGTCTGCGCTCCTTTTGTTACTGGACCAGTACGAGTCGCAATTTTTTCGGGGCAAGCCAAGCGACTTCGGTGAGGATCGCCATCTCACTATCCTGATGCTGAAAGCAGGCTTTCGAACCGAATACGTTCCGAGCGCCATCGCGGCCACAGTCGTTCCGAACAGACTCGGACCGTATCTGCGCCAACAACTCCGTTGGGCACGAAGCACATTCCGGGACACACTGCTTGGGCTGCGCTTGCTGCCTAGCCTAAATAGCTATCTCACGTTGGACGTGGTCGGACAGAATCTCGGCGCGCTACTCCTCGCCCTATCGGTATTAACGGGCCTCGCACATTTCGCACTGACAGGCACTGTGCCTTGGTGGACAGGACTGATGATTGTGTCCATGACCATGCTCCGATGCAGCGTGGTAGCATTTCGTGCTCGACAATTTCGATTTCTTGGCTTTTCGCTGCACACGTTCATCAACGTCTTTCTCTTGCTTCCGTTGAAGGCCTACGCGCTGTGTACCTTGAGCAATAGCGATTGGCTGTCGCGAAGCTCTGCTGTGGCTACATCGAACACTGGGGGAAAACAGGCCCCCACCCAAGCTCCGATCACTGGTTCCAGCAGGGCAGAACTCTCGCCCCATTCGGCTCCGCTTCGCAGGCTCAGTCTTGCGCGGGATTCTTCGGAATTAGTCCTGTCGGACAACATTTGCGGCGACGATTGATCGCAAATACCTAATGGACGAGAGGTGCACGAGTTTGACCCAGAACGTGAATCATCAGTTGCTTGATCGGGAATTGGCCGCCGACGATCCGTGGGGCCTCGACGGCAATCCATTCGAGCGGAAGCGCCACACGCAAATGCTCCAGCTGGCGCTTGCCCAAGGCTCCATTACAAATGCCCTCGAAGTCGGGTGCGCTGCCGGCGCATTCACGGAAAAACTAGCCCCCTACTGCCAAGGGCTCACCGTCATCGATGTCGTGGCGCAAGCGATTGCTCGAGCACGTCAACGGATAAAGGAGCCGTCGCGCATCAACTGGATAGTCTGCGATGTTCAACAGTTTTCGACCGACGAGTTGTTTGACGTGATCGTTGTGGCGGAGGTCCTCTACTACCTCGGAGACATAGCCGAGATGCGCGCGGCCGTCAAAAACCTGGTGCGGGTGCTTGCGCCAGGCGGGCATCTGATCTTCGGATCGGCAAGGGATGCTAATTGCCGTCGCTGGGGTCACGCCGCTGGTGCTGAGCCGGTCATCGCCATGCTGAACGAAACGTTGATCGAGGTAGAGCGGCTTGAGTGTCGGGGCGAGTCGGTCAACGAAGACTGCTTGCTCGTCCGTTTCCGGAATCCGATTTCCGCTTCCTGATGAATCTCGAATCTATCGCCGTTAACGTGGAGACACTATGCGCATCTGTGGTACCAAGCTGACCCATGATGGGGCGATCGCCCTGGTCCAGGATGGACGGCTCGTCTTCTGCGATGACCAGGAAAAGCGGCACAACGATCCGCGATACCAATCCATCGATAATCTCGACGCAATTGTCGCCGCTTTAGCGGAGCAGCGGCTAGATCCTTGTGATGTCGATCAGTTCGTTATCGACGGCGGGGATGACGAAGACGAGTCACAGTTTCAGGTCGGCAGGGAACCAAGCAACCGCCAGTTTTGTCGTCCCTCTCGGTAAAATGAACCCATGTCCATGATAGCGATCGACCTTACTGACGTAAGCAAAACTTATGACAAGCTCGTTGTCGACAGGCTGTCGTTCCGCGTTGCGGCGGGGGAATGCTTCGGGCTCTTGGGACCGAACGGCGCGGGCAAAAGCACGATTGCGCGTATGGTCCTCGGCATGACATCGCCTGATGCGGGGAAGATTACTGTGCTCGGCGCTCCAGTGCCGGCGCGCGCGCGTTTGGCACGTATGCGCATCGGCGTGGTCCCGCAGTTCGACAATCTTGATGCCGCGTTCACTGTACGCGAGAACCTGTTGGTGTTCGGGCGCTACTTCCGGATGAGCAGACGCCAGATCGATGCGGTCATACCATCGCTGCTTGAGTTCGCCCGCCTCGAGAACAAAGCGGATGCGCGCGTCGCCGAACTGTCCGGCGGCATGAAGCGGCGCCTGACGCTCGCGCGTGCGCTCATCAATGACCCGCACTTGCTGGTGATGGACGAGCCGACCACCGGCCTCGATCCGCAGGCCCGCCACCTGATCTGGGATCGGCTGCGATCGCTGCTGGCGCGGGGCAAGACTATTCTTTTGACTACCCATTTCATGGAAGAGGCCGAGCGGCTGTGCGATCGGCTGTGCGTTATGGAGGAGGGGCGCAAGATCGCCGAAGGTCGCCCGTCCGAACTCATTGACGAGCAGATCGGCTGTGACGTGGTGGAGGTCTACGGCGGCAATCCGCATGAACTGGGTGCGCTGATCCGGCCGTACGCACAGCGCATCGAGGTGAGCGGTGAGACGCTTTTTTGCTATGCACCCGATCCGGAGCAGGTGCTGGCGCAGCTACGCGGGCGCACGGGTCTACGCCTTCTGCAGCGTCCCCCCAATCTCGAGGATGTGTTTTTGCGGTTAACCGGGCGCGAGATGGAGGACTGAACAATGGGCGAACGTTATGCGGCGGGCATGCCCGCCAATGCGTGGAATTGGGTCGCGGTTTGGCGCCGCAACTATCTTGGATGGAAGAAAATCGGGCTTGCATCGGTTCTCGGCAACCTCGCCGATCCGATGATCTATCTGTTCGGTCTCGGCTTTGGCATCGGAACAATGATAGGTCCTGTTGAGGGCACTTCGTACATTGCGTTTCTCGCGGCTGGCATGGTTGCCACAAGCGTGATGGCATCGGCGACCGCTGAAACGGTCTACGGGAGTTTCGGCCGCATGGGCGACCAGCGCACCTGGGAAGGAATGCTATGCACTCAGCTGACGCTCGGCGATATCTTACTCGGCGAATTGGCGTGGGCAGCCACGAAGGCCCTCATGGCGGGCACAGCAATCACTATTGTTGCCACCACGCTCGGCTACGCATCGTGGCCATCCATCCTCTGCTTGCTGCCAGTCATCGCTCTCAATGGCCTCGCCTTCGCGAGTCTAGCGATGGTCGTCACGGCGCTTGCGCCCAGTTATGAATATTTCATATTTTATAATACGCTTGTTATTACACCCATGCTGTTCCTTTGCGGCGCGATGTTTCCGGTCAACCAATTGCCCGGCGCTTTTCAGTATGCTGCCTCCTTATTACCGCTCGCACATGCAATCGACCTCATTCGTCCAGCGATGCTTGGCCGTCCGATTGACAAAATGGGCCTGCATATCGGCGCGCTTTGCATATACACAGTTTTGCCCTTCTTCTTTTCGATTGCTCTTTTTCGTCGAAGGCTGATGCGTTGACGCTACTCACCATTCGAATTGAATGTTTGGTCGCAACCCATTCACACGCCGCCTAGATCAAGACATGCGTTTTAAGGGACTCGATCTGAATCTCCTCGTTGTGTTGGACGCTCTGGTCAGGGAACGTAAAGTCACCGCGGCGGCCCGCAGTATTAACCTGAGCCAGCCGGCAATGAGCGCCGCCGTTGCTCGGTTACGCGCCTATTTCAGCGATGAGCTATTTACGATGAGCGGCCGCGAGCTCATTTTGACACCTCGCGCTGAGGGGCTCGCCCCAGCAGTCAGGGAGGCATTGCTGCACATCCAGCTATCGATTATTTCCTGGGACGCCTTCAACCCAGCCCAATCGGATCGTCGCTTCCGGATTATCCTTTCCGATTACATCACGCTCGTATTTTTTAAGAAGATCGTAGAACGTGCTGCGCGGGAAGCTCCCGCCGTCCGCTTTGAATGTCTCCCTATTTCCGACGACCCCGAGGAGCTTCTCCGGCGCGGCGACGTTGATTTTCTAATTATGCCGGAAGTATTCATGTCGAAACATCCTCGCGCAGCCCTGTTCGAAGATATGCTCGTGTGCGTAGGCTGCGGCACGAACAAGCAGCTGTCAGAGCCACTTACATTGGAGCGATACTTATCGATGGGGCAGGTTGTGTTCAAATTCGGGGACACCCGGCAGCTCTCCATGGAGGAATGGTATTTGCTCGAGCACGGTTTCGAGAGACGCATCGAAGTTGTCGTACACGGCTTTAGCCTGATCCCGCCCGTTGTATCAGGCACCAGCCGCATCGGGACCATGCCCTTACGGCTGGCGCAGCATTTCGCAAAAACAACACCCCTGCGGATTGTCAAACTTCCGCCGCCACTTCCTCCCGCATTCACGGAGGCCGTTCAATGGCCTGCGCTCCACAATAGTGATCCGGCAAGCATGTGGATGCGGGAAATGATGTTGCAGGAGGGATCTCGTATGATTCCTCTGCCTAAGAGCACCGGACGTCTGAGTTGTCCCCAAATTGAGAAACTGCCCCCCCCTCGACTATGAGAGGAGGCATGGATGGCGATCCCCCGCCGCCTGCGACCCCGCAACTGCTCAGCAGAAGGGCGAAGCGCACGAGAGTGCATCCATTTCGTAAATGTGTGCCTATCCAAGCAATCGATTTCTGCAACTGTCCGATGACGAATATGAACGCGCCTGAAGGTGTGGAGGCGGAAGCCTGTTCGGGCCCTTGCGGCCGACCACGATGAATCCCTTCCAAACCTTCAGCCG
>NZ_AYWC01000019.1:0-74984 GCF_000502615.1 Mesorhizobium sp. LNJC405B00
GTGCCTGTTCGGCCTGGGCAAGGGCGGCTTCGGCCTCGCGCACGATCTGCGTCGCCTGTACCGCCTCGGCATCGAGCTCGGCCAGCCGGTTCTTCTGCGCCAGCCTTTGCGCGGCCGCGGTCGGTGCATCGGCGCTGGCGGTCAGCCCGTCCCAGCGCCACAGCGCGCCGTCGCGGCTGACCAGCCGCTGGCCGGGAGCGAGTAGAGCCTGCAGCCGGCGGCCGTCAGAGGTGTCGACAATGCCGATCTGCGCCAACCGTCGGGCAAGCTGCGAAGGCGCGCGCACCACGCTGGCGAGGCTCTTGAGGCCTTCCGGCAAGGCCGCATCGCCTGATTGAACCTGGCTTTCGCCCCAGTGCACCGGCGCGCTGCGGTCGAGCGGCACGTCGAGATCCTCGCCAAGCGCAGCACCAAGGGCCGTCTCATAGCCGCGTTCGACGCTGAGTTGCTCCAGCACCGACGGGAAAAGATCGCCGCTGGCGGCATTGAGGATCTTGGCCAGCGTGCGGGCTTCGGTCTCGATGCCGGCGAGTTCGGCCCTGGCATCCNATCCTGCAGCGGCGGACGGGCGGCACTCTCGGTGGCGCGCGCCTCGGCGACCGCCTGTTCGGCAGCAATGGCGCCGGCCTCGGCCTCCTCCAACCGGGCGAGCGCGTCCTCGACCAGAGCGCGCTTCTCGGCGGGATCGGGCAAGCCCGCAACCTTCGACACAATCTCGGACAATTCGCGGTCGACATCGGCCAGCTGGCGGGCAAAGCGATCGCGGCGTTCGGCGTTTTCGCGCAGCGTTCGTTCGATCTGATTGCGCGCGGCGGCGGCCTCGGCGCGTTCGGCGGTCAGCGCAGCGAGCTTGGCTTCGCTCTGCGACAGCGTTGCGCCGGCCTGCTCGAAAGCGGCCCGCGTCGTGGCTTCGCGCTCGGCGGCGCCGGCATTGTCTGAGTTGAGCGTGGCTTCTTCCTCGCGCAGGCGCTCAAGAATATCCGCATTGTCGCGGACCATGCGCTCCTCGCGGGCGATGTCGCCGTCGAGCAGCTGCAGCCGGCGCTCGAGTTCGGCCTGGCGGGCGCGGATGCGGCCTGCCTCCTCCTCGATCTGCGCCTTGGCGATCGACAGGCGCTGGAAGGCGGCAGCCGCGGCGGCCGCGGCATCGCGCAGATCGGGCAGCCGGTGGGCACCGATGCCTTGCTCACGGGCGGCAGCCATCTGGGCGGCGGCGCGGTCGCCGACCAGAGCTGTGGCAACCGCCAATGCCGAACGCGCATCGCCCTCCTGGGTTTTGGCCAAAGTCCAGCGCAGATGCAAGAGCGTGGCTTCCGCCTTGCGGATATCGGCCGACAGGTTCTTGAAGCGCGATGCCTGGCGCGCCTGGCGCTTAAGGCTTTCGATCTGGCTCTCCAGTTCGCCGACGACATCGTCCAGCCGTTCCAGATTTTGTTCGGCCGCCTTCAGCCGAAGCTCGGCCTCGTGACGGCGCGTGTGCAGGCCGGAAATGCCGGCGGCCTCTTCGAGCAGCGCGCGGCGCGCCTGCGGCTTGGCCTGGATCAGTTCGCCGATACGGCCCTGTCCGACCATGGAAGGCGAGCGCGCGCCGGTCGACTGGTCGGCGAACAGAAGCTGCACGTCCTTGGCGCGGGCTTCCTTGCCGTTGATGCGGTAGAGCGAGCCGGCTTCGCGCTCGATGCGGCGCGACACCTGCAATTCATCGGCGTCGTTGAAGGCGGCGGGCGCGGTCCGGTCGCTATTGTCGAGGAACAGCGTGACTTCGGCGGTGTTGCGGGCCGGGCGCGTTCCCGAGCCGGAAAAGATCACGTCGTCCATGCCGGACGCGCGCATGTTCTTGTATGAGCTTTCGCCCATCACCCAGCGCATCGCCTCGACAAGGTTCGACTTGCCGCAGCCATTCGGCCCGACAATGCCGGTCAGGCCACGTTCGATGACGAACTCGCCGGGTTCGACGAAGGACTTGAAGCCGAGGAGGCGAAGGCGCGAAAACTTCATTCGCGCCTGCCTGGAAGGCACAAAGGTGCGCTGACGCCGAAGCGCAGTCGCTCCGGCGCCGCCTGGACGTCAGAGCAGAGGGTCGATGATGGCCGATATTTCCTCAATCGACATCGCACCTTTGTAGGTTTTCCCGTTGATGAAGAAGGTCGGCGTCGAGTCGACCTTGAATTCATCGGCGCCGCGCTTCTGGACCGATCTCACATCGTCCAGAAGTTTCTGGTCCGTCAAGCAGGCCTCGAAGGACTCCTGTGTAAAACCGGCGAGCTTGGAGATCTGCAGCAGCGCATCCTTGGTATTGTTGACGCCGACCCAGTTGGCCTGCTGCTTGAACAGCACGTCGACCATCGGGAAATAATTGTCCTTCGAACAGCGCGCCAGCATGAAACCGGCCTCGGCGCTCGGATCGAACGGGAATTCGCGCAGGATGTAACGCGCCTTGCCGGTGTCGATGTACTTCGTCTTCAACTCAGGGAAGGTGGTCGCGGCGAAATGCGCACAATGCGGGCAGGTCATCGAGGCATATTCGACGATGGTGACCTTGGCGTCATCCTTGCCGAGCTGCTTGTCGGGCAAAGCGCCGGGCTTCAGCAGTTCGGCCATGTCGACATTGCCGGAAGACTCCGGGACCTTGACGGCGGCCGGAGTGGCAGGCGTCGAAGCAGGCGCGGGAGCCGCAGGCTTCACATCCGCTGCTTTGGCATCCTCGCCTGAATCGCTGCATGCGGCGAGCATAGCCACTGCCGGAATGACGGCCAGCGAAGACAGGAGGTTTCTGCGGGACAAGCTACGGTTCATGCGAATCACCTGACTGTGGTTTGATTTTGCAACGCAAAGGCTAGAAAAGGCGAGAGTTGGCGGGAATTAAGGCATCGCCGTCCCCATTCCAATCGCCAAACTCTACATGCAGGATCACGAATGCGCGAGATAGATGACGCGTTCATGACCGACTGATTACCGGTTGATTACCTTGGCCGCTTCCTTTGGCCAAGAATTGTGGCGCCAAGACGCTCCAGCGAGGCGCGCAAGCCTTCATCCTCGATCTTGCCGACGGTATCCGACAATTTGGCCTTTTCGACAGAAGTCAGTGCTCTCGGCGTCGGTTTCGGCCGGGCTTTGTCCCTCAGCACCGGCTTTTGCACGATCCGGATCCTGCCGATCGCGTTGAAGCCGAGAAAGGCATTGACGCGGTTGATGATCTCGCCGGTCTCGTGCTGTAGGTGCAGCGCGGCCATGCCCTCGCAGGCGATGACCAGCACCGCCGGCTCGAACGGATCGTCCTCATGCATGCGGCGCGGCCACTGGATTTTTTCGGGGCGCGAATGGCCGGCGAGCCTGGGGCCGGCGATCTCTTCCCATGACTGCACCAGCCCGATCGAAATGCCGGCCCGCTTGCGCAGCACGGGGTCGAGGATCGCGGTCGCGAGATCGCTCACCGGAACGGGATTGCCGTAAGGCGTTCTCCCTGCCATGTACGTTCTCCAGCCACGCTCCTCACCAGCCTAGAGCCAGCCCGCGATCAATGGCACTGCACGAACAGACCCGCAAGGCCGCATCCGGACCAACTCTATCGGGAGAGATCGCCGCGCGTCTGCTTGCCTGGTACGACGCGCACCATCGCGAACTGCCGTGGCGGATCACGCCGCACGCCGCGGCCGGCGGTGCACGGCCGGACCCCTATCGCATCTGGCTTTCGGAAGTGATGCTGCAGCAGACCACGGTCGAAGCGGTAAAATCCTATTTTCGCGCCTTTGTCGAGAAATGGCCTGATGTGAAGGCGCTGGCGGCTGCGCCGGCCGAGGATGTGATGAAGGCCTGGGCCGGGCTCGGCTATTATTCACGGGCGCGCAACCTCAAGGCCTGCGCCGATCTGGTTGCGAGCCAGGGCGGCCGTTTTCCCGACAACGAAACGGGATTGAGGGAATTGCCGGGGATCGGCGCCTATACGGCGGCGGCGATCGCGGCGATCGCCTTTGACCGTCCGGCGGCGGTCGTCGACGGCAATGTCGAACGTGTCATCTCGCGGCTCTATTCGATCGCAACGCCGCTCAGCGAGGCAAAGCCTGAAATCCGCGCGCTCGTCGAAAGACTGGTTCCGCAGACAAGGCCGGGCGACTTCGCCCAGGCAATGATGGACCTTGGCGCCACGATCTGCACGCCAAGACGGCCGCGCTGCATGCTGTGCCCGGTGCGCGAGGATTGCAGCGCCATCCTGTCCGGCGACCCCGAGCGCTTTGCGGTCCGCCTGCCCAAGGTCGACAAACCACTCAGGCGGGGTGCCGCCTTCGTCGCCGAGCGCGGCGACGGCGCCATCCTGTTGCGCAAGCGGCCTGACAAGGGCCTGCTCGGCGGCATGACCGAGGTGCCGACCACAGATTGGACAGCGCGGATCGACGGTGCAACCACTTCGGAGGCAGCGCCCTTCCCTGCGGACTGGCGGCGCGCCGGAGAGATCACGCATGTCTTCACCCATTTCGCGCTCGCGCTCGAAGTTTTTCACGCTCAAGTGAAAAGTGATGCGCCGGAAGGGCATTTCTGGTCGCTGGCCCATGACATTTCCGGAGAAGCGCTGCCGACCGTCATGAAAAAGGTCATCGAAGCAGCGATACCGGGCGCAACCAAAAAACACCGCCCGATTGACTAGCATTCGCTTTGAAAGGCCAGAAATGACTGAAATCCGCCATATCGTGTTCGACATCGGCCGCGTCTTGCTCCACTACGATCCGAACATTCCGTTCAGCCGCCTCATTCCCGATGCCGAAGAGCGCAAGTGGTTCTTCGACAATGTCTGCACGCATGACTGGAACATCGAGCAGGATCGTGGCCGGACGTGGGAAGAGGCGGAAGCGCTGCTGATCGCGGATTACCCGGATCATGCTGAAAACATTCGCAATTTCCGGCGCTATTGGAACGACATGGTGCCGCATGCCTATGAGGACAGCGTCGCCATCATGCTCGGCCTGATCGAGAGCGGCCGCGACGTGACCATGCTGACGAACTTCGCCGCCGACACGCTTGCCGAGGCACGACTGCGCTTCGATTTCCTTAGCCGCCCGCGCGGCGTGACCGTGTCGGCCGATATCCGTGAGATCAAGCCCGACCGCGCCATCTACGACCATCACGTGGTCGCGTTCGGCCTGGAGCCCTCCGCCACGCTGTTCATCGACGACAGCCCCAGGAATGTCGACGGAGCCAGGGCGGCTGGCTGGAATGCTGTGCTGTTCACAGATGCAAAAACGCTCAAGGCGGACCTAGAGCGGTATGGCATCGCGGTGTGAGCCGCGCAGAGGCCGGAAGGTAGCGCTCTACGACTTTACACCCTGAGATCAAGCCCCTGCCCGTTCCATGCCGAGCCTGGCGATGCGGCGCAGTTCGTCGATCGGGGTCAGGCCGCCCGAGCGCTCATAGTGCCAGAAGGTCCAGCCATTGCAGGCGTCCAGGCCCTGCACTTCGGCGCCGATCTTGTGGATCGAGCCGGCGCTGTCACCGATGGCAACCGTGCCGTCGGCGCGTACCTTGGCCGACCAGCGCTTCTTGGCATCGTAAAGCGTGGCGCCGGGCTGCATAAGCCCGGTATCGATGAGGCTGACAAAGGCGACGCGCGGCTCGGCGCGCTTGCCGGTGAGCACGGTGAGATCGGCGGTTTCCAGCGGCCGCACGGCATCGATGCGCTCATTGGCGGCGTCGATATAGGCCTGCTCGCGCTCGATGCCGACGAAATGGCGGCCAAGCCGCTTGGCCACGGCGCCGGTTGTGCCGGAGCCGAAGAACGGGTCGAGCACGATGTCGCCCGGCTTGGTCGAGGCCATCATGATGCGGGCGAGCAGCGCTTCCGGCTTCTGCGTCGGATGCAGCTTGTCGCCATTGTCGTTCTTCAGCCGCTCGCCGCCAGTGCAGATCGGGAACAGCCAGTCGGAGCGCATCTGGATGTCGTCGTTCGATGCCTTCATGGCTTCGTAGTTGAAGGTATAGCCTTTGCCCTTCTGGTCGCGCGAGGCCCAGATCATGGTCTCATGCGCGTTCTGGAAGCGGCGACCGCGGAAATTAGGCATTGGGTTGGTCTTGCGCCAGACGACATCGTTGAGGATCCAGAAGCCGAGATCCTGCATCTTGGCGCCGACGCGGAAGATGTTGTGGTAGGAGCCGATGACCCAGATGGTGCCATTCGGCTTCAGCACGCGGCGTGCCGCCAGGAGCCAGGCGCGGGTGAAGGCGTCATAGGCCTCGAAACTCTCGAACTGGTCCCAGTCATCGTCGACGGCGTCGACCTTGGACTGGTCGGGCCGGTGCAAATCGCCGTCGAGTTGCAGATTGTAAGGCGGATCGGCGAAGATGACGTCGATGGATTTTTCCGGCAGCCGGTCGAGCGCGGCGACACAATCGCCCTTGAGGATCGTGTCCAGCCACTCGGATTGCTGGGGGGCGTGGGAGAGGTCGGCGAGAAGACGCACGGCAGACATTTTTACACCCAAGGCACGCGTTACTGTTTACTCCCCGTTATGGTTACCGATCAGCGTAAATATTCGGTGAAGGACGCAACGGTCCAGGCAGCCCTGACGTCGTCAATTTGCGCAGCCCGGCCCGTTGGTGTATGTCGCGCCGCTTGAGCCTTGCCGGGCCTCCATCACCCTCCCTCGTTCGGATTNTCGGATTGCCATGCCCCAGCCAGATCTTGTCATCTTCGATTGCGACGGCGTGCTCGTCGATTCCGAAATCATCGCAGCCCGCGTCGAGGCCGAATTGCTGACCTTGGCCGGATATGAAATCTCGGCTGAGGAATACGCCGAAACCTATGCCGGACTGACCTTCAAGGACATCATGATGCGGGTCGAGCAAAAATCCGCCATCCCGTTCCAGGCCTCGATGATCGACCGGGCCGAAGAGCTGGTCGACCGCAAACTGCGCAGCGACGTGCGCGCCATCGACGGCGTGCGCGAGGCGGTCGCCGCGGTCACCGCGCCGCGCTGCGTCTGCTCGAACTCACGCTTGGAGCGGATCGAGTTCATGCTCGAGAAAGTGGGCCTGCTGCCGTTCTTCGCCGGCCGGATTTTTTCAGCGCTGGAAATACCAAGCAAGAAAACCAAGCCCGCGCCGGATGTGTTCCTGATCGCGGCGCAGCAACTCAACGCCAATCCGGCAAACACCTTCGTCATCGAGGATTCGGTGCACGGCGTCACCGGCGCCAGGGCCGCTGGCATGCGCGTGATCGGCTTCACCGGCGCCGCGCACAGCTATCCCGGCCATGCCGATGTGCTGACCGAAGCCGGCGCCGAAACCGTCATCCGCCGATGGGCCGAACTGAAAAGTGTGATTGCCGCTCTGTCGGAGTGGTCGGACGCCTGAACCGATCAGTCCTTAGCTTTGGCCGACTTAGCCGGTTTCTTCTTAGCCCTGTTGTAGGCAATCGCGGCGCGGACGAGCGCTTTCAGCGCATCCGCATCGATCTCGTCGCCCTCCGACACATCGATGGCGCGCCACACCTTGCCGTTGAGCCCGTTGTTGAACAGCCTGTAGGGATCCGGCAGGCTGGCACCGTGAGAAAAGGTCAGCTTCACCTTGTCCTTGTGAGCGTTGCCGACGGCGATCATGCCGTCGCGTGACCATACCGGGCTGCCCATCCACTTCCACTCCTCGATGATTTCCGGGTCGGCGTCGAGGATGGTCTTGCGCAGGCTGGCCAACGTCTTGCCCCGCCAATCGTCCAGCTCCCGGATTCGGGCATCTATCCGCTCGGAGGCAGAGGCGCCTCCCTCATCCTTGCTCGACATGCTGATCTTCATGGTCTGCCTCCGTTCACATCTTATCGCCGGGCAATCGGCTGGCCTGCTTCACCCAGGAGGCGAAGCGGGCTTCGTCGATCTCTTCGCCTTCATGGATGTCGAGATAGCGCACTTCCTTTTGCCTGGAACCGCCCGGAGGCACAGGATCGAGCGACGTGCCGCGAAGGAAGGCGACTTTGACGCATCTGGTGAAGCAATGCAGGCTGAGGAACCAACCCTCGCCCTCGATGCCATAGAACGGTGAGTTCCACTTCACCGCCTTGCAGACGCCGGGGACGGCGCTGACGATAAGTGCGTCGATCCGGCGCCCGACATCGCTTTTCCAGCCCGGCATGGCAGCAATATACGCCTGCACCGGAGCGTCCCCATAGGCCTTCGGGATCTGCGGGTTGCCGCCCGAAAGCAGGACCGGCTTTTCCGGCTTGTCTGGGGCCGGTTTTGCGACCTTCGATTTTCCCAGCGCCTTGGCCATGTCCTACCCTTGCGTGCCCTGCTCGCCACGCGATCTCGCGACGTAAGGCAGCACGAACATATAGAGGCCACTGAACAGCAGCAGGAATAGCGGCAGCAGCGGCGAATAGACCACCCAGGCCGGAGGTTGCCCGAACGCCATGGTGATGAAATTGGCTGCCACGGTCAGCGTGAAGATGATCGACAGCCAACGATGGGTTTGACGTATCCATTTGCTCAAGTTCATTGCAACCCTCCTGTTGAAACCAGCGCCTACCAACGCGCCAGTTGGGTGATCTGGATGAGATTGCCGCAGCTGTCGTTGAGCTGGGCGATGGTCGAGCCGGTCACTTCTGTCGGCGCCGTGGCGAACGCACCGCCGCGTCCCTTGATGCGCTCGTAATCACCCTTGACGTCGTCGGTGAACAGCATGAGCGCGGGCTGCCCCTGCTTGAAGATGGCCTGCTGGTAGGCCTTGGCGGCCGGACTTTCGTTGAGCGCCAGTTGTAGCTCGGTTCCCTCGGGCTCATCGGGTGAGATGACGGTCAGCCAACGAAAAGGCCCTTTGCTGAAGTCGGCCTTCACGGCAAAGCCCAGCACGTCGGTGTAGAAGCGCAGTGCGTTATCCTGGTTGTCCACATAGACGCTGGTCAGCTTGATCTTCATCGATTTCCTCCTTTTTGCATTCGGTGCCCCGCGATCAGGGCATGGTACCGACAGGCTTCAATCCGGCTTCGCCAGAAGCTGCTCCAGCTTGGTGAGGAATTGCTGCCACCCGGCCATGGCTCCGCCATAGGCCTGCTTCTGGCTCGGATGGAAGCCCGACTGCTCGACGCGCAGATGGGTTCCCGAGCTCGTGGGTGTGAGCGTGAACGTCACCACGCTCTTCAGATTGTAGGCGGCATCCTCATGCGCAAAATCCCAGCTGTAGGACAGCGTCCTGTTTTGCTCGATGGCCAGCACCTCGCAGTCGAGCACGCCGCCCCAGTCGCCGCGAAGATTGAAGCTGTGGCCGACGACAGGCTTGAAATCGTTCTTCATGAGCCAATCCTCCATCAGATGCGGCTGCGTCAACGCGCGCCAGATCTTCTCCGCCGGCCAGGATATTTCACGTTCGACGACGACGGTGCGCAGCTCGGGATTGCTCACTGGTCCATCCTTTTCAGCAGGTTCTCGAGATCATCGAAGCGGCTCTCCCAGAATCCTGTCATTTGAACTGTCCAGTCGGTCAGCGGACCAAGTGCCTCGGGCTGCGCGCTGTAGTGGGTCTGGCGTCCGGCGTGGCGGTCACGCACCAGGCCGGCCAGCTTCAGGACGCCGAGATGCTTCGACACCGCCGGTTGCGAGACCCCGGACTGCGCCGTCAGCGCCCCCACGGTCTGCTCACCTTGGCGGCACAAGCGCTCGAAGATGGCCCGCCGGGTCGGGTCGGCAAGCGTTCTGAACAAAGTATCGTGGGCGTCCGGCATCGGGATCAATAACCTGCGAGCTATTGATTGACGTATAACCGCCGGGATATGGATGAGTCAAGTGCGCTGGCGGAATGGATCGAGATTAAAGCGCAGACGCGACCTGCCGCAGGCGCACGCCTGCAGGATTACGATCGGATCGTTTGGATCTTTCAAAGAGTTGACCGGCACCGTCGCAGCAGCGACGGCGCCCAGGCGCTTAGTTCGTCGCCGGAGCGCGCTTCTTTTTCTTGCCGGACTTCTTGTCCACCGCCGCCGGCGCGGTGTCGTCATAGCCGGCATAGACAGTGTAATCCCGGGCGGAGGGTTCGGGCACGACGACGTTGGGATCGGTGAACACGAACTGGGTGGCGGTCGAGGGATCGCTGACCTGGATCTGATAGGGGTGGATCTGCGAATAAAGTACGTCGGGGCCGTGCATGACGGCAATGCGGATCGGCATGGTGATGGTGCCGGGGGCGAACAGCGGTCCCGGCACGATCTTGCCGGCAACCCCAACCTTCATCGTCAACTGGCCGTTGGCACGGCTGCAATCGCGGCTCACATCGCTGATCGAGGCCTGGTAGATGATCTTGGCCGGATCCTTGTTCGGGTCGACGATGGAGCCGTCAGGCGCCGTCTGCGCGGCGGCAGCGGCCTCGGCATCCTGTGTTGCATCAGCCTTTTTCTTTTTCGGCTGCGGCGCGCCCTTGGCGTAGGTATTGAAGTATGCGGTGCCGTCACGCACCGTCACTTTCGGGCAGTAGGCCTGCAACTGGCTGGCGAGAACCTTCGGATCCTGAGGCGGTATTGGCGCATTCGGGTCGGTCTTCTTGCCGAAACCGAGATTGAGGATGCCATTGTCGCTCGATTGGCAACCGGCGGCGGCAAGCATAAAGCCGGTTAGCGCCAGACCCGCGACAAAGCGACGGTTGAACTTATGAAACGCCATGAAACTGCACTTCCCTCTCGCAAAGTTGGTGACGTATAGCAACGCCACGGCAAAAATGCGACTGAGGCGGCTCGGAAAATTAACCAATTGCCGTGGATGAAACCGGCGGCAGCAATGGACCTTTGACGATGCGCTATGTGAGTACCCGCGGGGATGCGCCCGTGCTTGGATTTGCCGATGCGGTGCTGGCGGGGCTGGCCCGCGACGGCGGGCTTTATGTGCCGCAGACATGGCCGCAGTTTTCGGCAGCCGAGATCCGCGCCATGCGCGGCCTGCCCTATGCGGACCTCGCCATCCGCGTGCTGACGCCCTTCCTCGGCGGCGAGATCGCCGCACCCGTCTTCGAGCGCCTGGTGCGAGAAGCCTATGCCACCTTCCGCCACCGGGCCGTCTGCCCGCTGGTGCAGACCGGCGCCAACACGTTCATCCTCGAGCTCTTCCACGGTCCGACGCTGGCCTTCAAGGACGTTGCCATGCAGCTGCTTGCCCGGCTGATGGACCATGTACTGACTGAGCGTGGCCAGCGCGCCACCATCGTCGGCGCGACCTCGGGTGACACTGGCGGCGCCGCCATCGATGCCTTCGCCGGCCGCGACCGGACTGACATTTTCGTGATGTTCCCGCATGGCCGCGTCTCGCCGGTGCAGCAGCGGCAGATGACGACATCGACTGCCGCCAACGTCCAGGCGCTGGCGATCGAAGGCAATTTCGACGATTGCCAGGGCCTGCTGAAGGATATGTTCAACGATCATCGTTTTCGTGATCGCGTGTCGCTGTCGGGCGTCAATTCGATCAACTGGGCCCGCATCATGGCCCAGATCGTCTATTATTTTTCCTCGGCGCTTTCGCTCGGCGCGCCGGACAGGCCGGTCTCCTTTACCGTGCCGACCGGCAATTTCGGCGATATTTTCGCCGGTTACGCCGCCAAGAAGATGGGCCTGCCGATCGAGCGGCTGATCGTCGCCACCAACGACAACGACATATTGGCGCGCACTTTCGCGACCGGTGAATACCGCACCAAGGGTGTGTTTGCGACGACGTCGCCATCGATGGACATCCAGGTATCGTCGAACTTCGAGCGACTGCTGTTCGAGGCCTGCGACCGTAACGCAGAGACGGTGCGGCGTTACATGGCCGGCCTCAAGCAATCCGGCGCCTTCACCATCGAGACCGCAGAAATCGACCGGATGCGGTCCGAATTCGACGCCGGACGCGCTGATATGGACGAGGTTGCCGCCACCATCCGTTCAACGCTCGAATCCAGCAATTATCTGCTCGATCCGCACACGGCCGCGGCCGTGCATGTCGCCGCCGGCAAGGCTGACGGTGCAGTGCCGATGGTGGTGCTGGGCACGGCGCACCCGGCCAAGTTCCCGGCCGCGGTCGAAGCCGCCTGCGGCGTGTCGCCGGCCCTGCCCGCATGGCTGGGGTCCTTGATGTCAGCCGACGAAAAGTACACGGTACTTCCATCCGACCTGAAAATGGTGGAAGATTACGTGAGCCGCCACTCAAGGGCAGCGCGTTAGGGAGTACTTGCCATATGGGTGTTGAGGTAAGCCGTCTGTCGAACGGCCTGACAGTCGCCACCGAAACCCTTCCAAGCCTCGAATCCGTTGCCCTTGGCGCCTGGGTCAAGTCCGGCGCCCGCAATGAGCGTGACGACGAGCACGGAATGGCCCATCTGCTCGAGCATATGGCCTTCAAGGGTACGAAAAGGCGGACGGCCTTCGAGATCGCCTCGGAAATCGAGGATGTCGGCGGCGAGATCAATGCCGCCACATCAGTCGAGACGACGTCCTATTACGCCAGGGTGCTGTCCGACGATGTGCCGCTGGCGGTGGATATCCTTGCCGATATCCTGCAGGAGTCCGAATTCGACCCAGAGGAACTGGAGCGCGAGCAGCATGTGATCCTGCAGGAGATCGGCGCCGCGCACGACACGCCCGACGACATCGTCTTCGACCGTTTCACCGAGACCGCCTTCCGCCACCAGACGATCGGCCGCTCGATCCTCGGCACGCCGGAAACCGTCAAATCCTTCACCTCCAAACAGCTGCATGATTTCATAGAGCGCCAGTATGGCGCCGAGAAGATGGTGATCGTGGCGGCAGGCGACATTAAGCACGACAATTTCGTGCGCGAGGTCGAAAAGCAGCTCGGCGGTTTCCGCAGCAAGTCCGACAGCACGATGCCGCAATATGCGCAGTATGTCGGCGGCGATTTCCGCGAGGATCGCGACCTGATGGACGCGCAGATCGTGCTCGGCNCCGCAATATGCGCAGTATGTCGGCGGCGATTTCCGCGAGGATCGCGACCTGATGGACGCGCAGATCGTGCTCGGCTTCGAAGGCCGAGCCTATCATGTGCGCGATTTCTACGCTTCGCAGGTGCTGTCGATGATCCTCGGCGGCGGCATGTCGTCCCGGCTGTTCCAGGAGGTCCGCGAAAAGCGTGGCCTGTGCTATTCGGTCTATGCCTTCCACTGGGGTTTTTCCGATACCGGCATCTTCGGCGTTCATGCCGCGACCGGGCAGAGCGACATTGCCGAACTGGTGCCGGTCATTATCGACGAGCTGCAGAAGGCCGGCGAGAATATCCTTCAGGAAGAGCTCGACCGCGCCCGCGCGCAATATCGCGCCGGCCTGATCATGTCGGCTGAAAGCCCGGCCAGCCGCGCCTCGCAGATCGCCAGGCAGCTGCTTCTGTTCGGTCGGCCGATCGCCAAGGAGGAATTGATGGAACGGCTGTCGGCGCTGACCGTCGAGCGGCTGACCGACCTTTCGTCCCGGCTGTTTTCGACCAAGCCGACGCTGACCGCGGTTGGACCGGTGGGTACGCTCGCGCCCTATGAGGCGATTCTCGATTCGCTTGCGGGCACGCACACCACGGCCCGCAAGCTCGCCGTCTAAGCCTTCAAGCGCCGGTGTTCGCGCTCCCTTTCTTTCGCCGTGACCTGCCGGCACTGAAAGGCGACCGGGTCATGCTGCGCGTGCCCTACACCAACGACTATCGCGAATGGTCGGCGGTGCGCGGCGAAAGCCGTGCCTTCCTCGAACCGTGGGAGCCGCGCTGGACGCCCGATGAACTCGACCGCACCGCCTGGCGGCTGCGCATCGGCCGCTACCGCGAAGACTATGCGCAGGGAACCGCCATCGCCTTCTTCATCTTCGAGAAGGCGAGCGGCAAGCTTGCAGGCGGCATTACGCTCGGCAATATCCGCCACGGCGTCTCGCAAAGCGGCCATGTCGGCTACTGGATCGGGGAGCGGTTCGGCGGCCGCGGCCTGATGACCGACGCGGTCAAGGTGGTCTGCCGCTTCGCCTTCGATACGCTGAGGTTGCACCGGATCGAAGCTGCCTGTATTCCCGACAATGTCCGGTCGATCCGCGTGCTTGAAAAAGCCGGATTCCGGCGCGAAGGACTTCTGCGATCCTACCTCAGGATCAACGGCATCTGGCAGGACCACTACCTCTACGCCCGGATCGCGGACGATCCGCCGGGCGCTGGAACGAAGGACTGATTTTTGACGAATTTCCTGCGAAACGGGTCGCTGTTGGCCTTTGTTCTGGCGGTTGTCGTCACGCTTTGCGCGGCGCTCCCGGCCTTCGCCGTCGAACCGATCAAGATTGCCCGCGACGATGTCGCGCTCGACCTGTCGCGCGCCGTCCAGATCTACGTCAATCAGGGCGAAAACTTCCAGGTGTCGACCGCGCCCGGTCCCGACGGCATCGTCCGGCGCATCGAGGTCGAGGCCAATGACGCGCGCTCGAGCGGTGACTGGGCGGTGTTTGCGCTCGCCAACACCACCGACCAGCAGCTCGACCGGCTGATCGTGGCGCCGCATTTCCGGCTGGTGAATTCCGGCATCTTCTGGCCCGATCTCGGCGCCACCCGCATCGCCGCTATCACCCCCAGCGAGGGATTCGCGCTCGACCGCCAGTCAAGCTCCGACGCCGACGTGTTCCGGGTGACGCTGAACCCGGGAACGGTGATCACCTTCATCGCCGAACTCGCCTCGCCGAAGCTGCCGCAGGTCTATCTATGGGAGCCGGAAGCCTACAAGGACTCGGTCAATTCCTATACGCTGTTCCGCGGCATCGTCATCGGCATCGCCGGGCTGCTGGCGCTCTTCCTGACCATCCTTTTCGTCGTCAAGGGAACCTCGATGTTTCCGGCGACAGCCGCACTTGCGTGGGCGGTACTTGCCTATATCTGCGTCGATTTCGGCTTTCTAAACAAGATCATAGAGATATCGCCCGGGAACGAGCAGATGTGGCGGGCGGGAACGGAGGTGGCGCTTGCGGCGACCTTCGTGGTGTTCCTGTTCGCCTATCTCAACCTCAACCGGTGGCACGGCCATTTCAGCTATGGCGCGCTGGTCTGGATCCTCGGCCTGGTGCTGATTGCGGGTGTGGCCATCATCGATCCGGCCGTCGCCGCCGGTATTGCCCGGCTGTCCTTCGCCGCCACCGCGCTGACCGGGCTTGGCCTCATCATCCTGCTCGGTCTTCGTGGTTATGACCGTGCGATCATGCTGGTGCCCAGTTGGGTGATGGTGCTGCTATGGCTGTGCGGGTCGTGGATGGCGATCACCGGCATGCTCGACAACGACATCGCCCAGCCGGCATTGGGCGGCGGGCTGATCCTGATCATCCTTTTGATCGGCTTCACCGTCATGCAGCATGCCTTTGCCGGCGGCGCGCTGCATCAGGGCCTGTTCTCCGACCTCGAACGGCAGGCGCTGGCCGTAGCCGGCTCCGGCGACACGGTGTGGGACTGGGACGTGCTGCGCGACCGCGTCGTCACCAAGCCCGACGTCAGCATCCAGCTTGGCCTCGCTCCCAACAGCCTGGGGGGTGCGGCCCGCAACTGGCTGCCGGTGCTGCATGCCGACGACCGCGACACGTTCCGCACCACGCTCGACGTGGTGCTCGAACATCGGCGCGGCCGGGTCTCGCAGAATTTCCGCCTGCGCGGCGCCGACGGGCACTACCACTGGTTCTTGCTTCGGGCGCGGCCGGTGATCGGCTCGGATGGCGAAGTGATTCGCTGCGTCGGCACCATGGTCGACGTTACCGAGCAGAAAAAGTCCGAGGAAAGGCTGCTGCACGATGCCGTTCACGACAATCTGACCGGCCTGCCCAACCGCGAACTTCTGATGAACCGGCTGGAAGCCATCATCTCGATCGCGCGCACCGAAGAGAAGGTGCGCCCCACCGTCTTCGTCATCGACATCGACCGTTTCAAGCAGGTCAATGACGGGCTTGGCATCTCGGCCGGCGACACCATCCTGCTCACCATTGCGCGCCGCTTGCACCGGCTGTTGAAACCTAAGGATTCGCTGTCGCGCTTTGCCGGTGACCAGTTCGCCCTGATGCTGCTCTCCGAACAGGAACCCTCCCGCATCGCGGCGGTGGCAGACGCCATCAAGCACGCCATCAACAACCCGATCACCTTCGCCAAGCGCGAGATCGTGCTGACTGCCTCGATCGGCCTGATCACCTGGACCTCGGCGCAGACTTCGGCAGAAGACATGGTCAAGGACGCCGAGCTTGCCATGCACCAGGCCAAGCGCTTCGGCGGCGACAGGATCGAGCCGTTCCGGCCGGCCTTCCGCACCGTCGGCACCGACCGGCTGCAATTCGAATCCGATCTGCGCCGCGCCATCGAGCGGCGTGAGTTCACCCTTGCCTACCAGCCGATCGTACGGCTGGAGGACGGCAGCATTGCCGGCTTCGAGGCGCTGCTGCGTTGGGACCATCCGCGCCGCGGCATGATCCCGCCGGGCGATTTCATCCCGGTCGCCGAAAGCTGTGGCCTGATCGTGCAGCTTGGGCTGTTTGCCATGCAGCAGGCGGCCGAAGACCTCGCCGGTTGGCAAAAGCAGATCGGCGACACGCCGCTGTCGGTGTCGGTCAATCTGTCCAGTCGCCAGCTGATCCGCCGCGACCTGGTCAGCGATGTCCGCTCGGTCATCGCCCGCGCCAATCTGAAGCCGCGCTGCTTCCGGCTCGAACTTACCGAATCGCTGGTCATGGACAATCCAGAGCAGACCTCGCATGTGCTGACCAAGCTCAAGCAGCTCGGCATCGGCCTGTCGCTGGACGATTTCGGCACCGGCTATTCCTCGCTCGCCTATCTGACCCGCTTCCCCTTCGACACCATCAAGATCGACAAGAGCTTCGTCGACGACGCGACGCCGAAGCGGGCGGTGCTGCTCAAATCCATGGTCAACATGGCGCATGAACTCGGCCTGTCGGTGGTGGCCGAGGGCATTTCCGACGAAAGCGATGCGCTGGAACTGCGCCAGATGGGCTGCGAGTATGTGCAAAGCTTCATGTTCGGCGCGCCGATGCCAGGCGACCAGGTGCTGAAGGCGTTGAAAGAGCAGTACCCGATGACGCAGGCGTGATGGGTGAGGCATGCGTCGTGCAGGCGCGTGGTTACATTGGAATGAACCCCGAAAATTAGCTGAAGCGACCGCGCCTTCGTCATCCTAGGGCGAAGCAAGGAGCGCAGCGACGCGGCGCAGACCCTAGGATGACGAAAGTGGCGGGCGGCTTCGGCTAGTCGCGAAGGTTCGGCGGAACGTCGGCGAATGCGAGGCCTCAGGCGTGCCCCGCGGCCAGGCTCAGATGCGCCAGATCAATCCCGATCGATGCCAGGATGCGGTCGTACTTCCGCTCGATGTCGGCGTCGAACAGCAGCTCCGGCGTGGCCGGACAGGTCAGCCAGCCATTCTCGGCGATCTCGGTTTCCAGCTGGCCGGCGCCCCAGCCGGAATAGCCGAGCGCCATCAATGCGCGCCGCGGGCCGCGGCCGGACGAGATGGCGCGCAATATGTCGACCGTCGCGGTCAGGCAGATATCGTCGGAGACGGTGAGCGAGGATTCCACCCGGTAGTCGCCCGAGTGCAGGACGAAGCCGCGGCTACGGTCGACGGGGCCGCCATTGCGCACGACGAAGTCGCGAGCCTGCGCCGGCAGCCTGATCGCCTCCTGCTCGTTCATGATGCCGAGCTGCACCAGAAGATCGGGAAACAGCATCTGTTGCGTCTGGTTGATGATCAGGCCCATGGCGCCTTCATCGCTGTGCGCGCAGATGTAGATGACCGAGCGCGTGAAGCGATCGTCCTTCATGCCGGGCATGGCAATCAGGAACTGGTCGTCAAGAAAGCCGCGTCCACCGGCTGTCTTTTTGTGGCGCAACAAGTCCATGGACTGGAGCGTAACGCGTTTCCGGGACGCCGAAAAGATGCGCCGCGTGCGATTCGGCCAAAGCCCAACGGTTGGAACAACGGAATCTTGACTGCGAACTTCACTCGGCCGATTGCTTGAAGCCAACTGTTCCTTGCCCGAAGGTCACGCAAATATGATACGCAGAGCGCCATGAAAACATTGCGCGGCCATGAACTGACGATCAAATCAACGCCATGCAAAGCTTGAAAATCCTGCTGCTCGGTATTGCTATCGGATGCGGAGCAGTCCTGCCCGCCGCCGCCGCCTCGTCGGAATGGTACAACAGCGAAGGCGGCAAGGTGCGGCTGGTGACAACAGGCAAGGCCGACGAGGCCGGTCGCATACAGGGCGTGCTCGAAATCGCGCTCAAGCCCGGCTGGAAAACTTATTGGCGCGATCCGGGCGACGCCGGCGTGCCGCCGCAGATCGACGTTTCGGCCAGCACCAACATCACCGATGCGGCGTTTTCCTTCCCGCCGCCGCAGCGCCATGACGACGGCTACGGCAAATGGGCCGGCTACAACCATCCGGTCTCGCTGCCGGTGACATTCACTTTGTCGTCGCCTGGGGATGCGGCCGTCATCGATGCCGACATCTTTCTTGGCATCTGCGAGACGATCTGTATTCCGGTGCAGACGCGGCTGAGCGTCGATCCCGCCGCCGATCCCGACAATGCCGAGGATGCGGCGCTGGTGAAGGCTGCACTCGCCACCTTGCCCGCGCCTGCCAAGCCCGATTTCGGGATCAAGGTGCTGCCGGGCGACCATGAGACGCTGATGGTCGAGGCGACTTTTCCCGGAGATCCGGAGGCGGCGGATTTATTCGTCGCCGGGGGACGCGATTATATGTTCGGGGCGCCTGCACGCAGCGAAAAGGACGGCCGGCTGGTATTTACCATTCCGATCCTCGACCGGCCGTCGACGACACCGACCGATGGCGGGTTGTATTACACCCTGACAAGTGCCGAAGGCGCGGTCGAGGGCGTTCTGCCGTTCCCCTGATACCGAACCCGATCCGGGCTTTCCCTTGATCCAGGCCTTGTCGGCGGTTGCGGGAGATGCCCGATTTCGCTATCGCAAGAAACCTTCCCTGCTTTTCACACGAGGACCATCATGACGATTGCCGTTGGCGACAAACTGCCCGATGCGACCTTCAAGGAAATGACCGCCGACGGCGCCAAGGTGATCACCTCGGCCGAGATTTTCGCGGGCAAGAAGGTCGTGCTGTTCGGCGTTCCAGGCGCCTTCACGCCGACCTGCAGCAACAATCATCTGCCGGGCTATCTCGAGAACCACGATGCCATCCTGGCCCGCGGCGTCGACACCATCGCCGTCGTGTCCGTCAACGATGTCCATGTCATGGGCGCCTGGGCCAATTTCACCGGCGGTCAAGGCAAGATCCTCTATCTCGCCGACGGCAATGGCGACTTCGCCAGGTCGATCGGCCTCGACTCCGACTATTCCAGCGGCGGCATGGGATTGCGCTCGAAGCGCTTCTCGATGATCGTCGACAACGGCAAGGTCACGGCGCTCAATGTCGAGACCAAGCCAGGAGTCGACACATCGGGTGCCGCTCACATTCTGAGCCAGCTCTAAACCGCGGCGGCCGCGTCGGCTCATGAGCGCCATGGCCTGACGACGACGCGCTTCCAGCCGGATTGCCTGCNATCGACGATGTTTGACATCATCTGGCGCAGCGTTGCGATCGGCATCGGCGCCACGGTGCTGATGGATCTTTGGGCGCTGTTCCTGCATCTGGCGCTCAGCCAGCCGCGGCCGAACTGGGGGCCGCCCGGCCGCTGGGTCTGGCACCTTAGGGAAGGCAAGGTTTTCCACGACGATATCGCCCAAGCCGCATCCTATGCGCATGAGCAGGCGCTGGGCTGGGCTTTCCACTATGTCACCGGCATCGTCTACGGCTTCATCCTGGTGGCGCTGGTGGGCACGGCATGGCTGGACGCGCCGACCTTCCTGCCGGCCTTCATCCTCGGCATGGTCACCATCGGCGCCGGCTGGTTCCTGCTGGCGCCCGGCATGGGCGCCGGTTGGGCCGCCTCAAAGCGCCCCAACGCGATGCAGATCCGCGCCTTCAACGTGATCTCGCACACGGTGTTCGCGCTCGGCCTCTACGGCACGGCCCTTTTGATCCGCTGAGGATTCTATTTGCTGATCGTGAGCGGCTTCATCGCGGCGAGGGTATCGATGATTTCCTGACGCCGCTTTGGCGCGGCGCCAGACTGTCGATCGGCCGCCAGCCGTGGACGACGCGGCGCGTGCCGACATCATAGGCGAAGTAATTACCACCGCCGGCCGGCTGATCCGCCTCGCGGCTGATTGCGCGGCCGCTGAGCGAGAGCAGCAAGAGCGTTCCTACGCCGCCATGGCCGACGAAGGCAATGTCGCCGCCATCCGCAGCACCCAGCACCGTTTCGACCTCGCTGACAATGCGTTGTTGGGCATCGATGGCCCGCTCCCAGCCGCGGATGCTTTTGTGCGGGTTGGCGAAGAACTGGTCGGCGACCGCCTCGAACTCCGGCGGCGGCAGGAAGCCGGTTGCCGACCGATCGTTCTCGTGCATGCGCTCCCGCACCTCGACCGCGAGGCCGAGGTGTTTGCCAAGAATCTCGGCGGTTTCGATCGCCTTGCGTTCGGCCGACGAGACGACCCGCCGGATCGACCCGACCCATGGCTGCTCGAGCATGGCTGATGCTCGAGCCCGTCCGATCTCGGACAGCCCCCAGTGCGGCACGGGAACGTTGGCATCGATCTGAACCTGGGGATGGGCGATGTAGTATACGATCGGCATGAGTGAGGTCTCCTGCCGGTAGCTTGAGCTCAATAGCTCTGGGTCGAGCGCCGTGCCCGTGGCGCCGCAGGCTGCTTCTCGGATGCCGCCGGCTTCAGCGCCGCCGCAGGCTTCGGCGCCACAGGTTTTAACGGACCCTTCTTGAACGGCGCCATGCCTTCCCTTGCGAGTTCGTCGGCGCGTTCGTTCTCGGTGTGGCCGGCATGGCCCTTGACCCAGTTCCAGGTCACCTTGTGGCGCCGATTGGCCTCATCCAGCGCCTGCCACAGTTCACCGTTCTTGACCGGCTTCCTGTCAGCGGTCTTCCAGCCGTTTTTCTTCCAGCCGTGGATCCATTTGGAGATACCGTCCATGACATATTTGCTGTCGGTGTGAAGCTCGACGGTACACGGCTCCTTCAGCGCATTCAGCGCCGAGATGGCGGCCAGCAGCTCCATACGGTTATTGGTCGTCTCGGCCTCGCCGCCCGACAATTCCCTGGTCTTGCCGTTGAAGCGCAGGATGGCGCCCCAGCCGCCGGGACCGGGATTGCCCGAGCAGGCGCCGTCGGTGAAGATTTCAACCTGCTTGGTCATGTCAGTCCGTATTCAGAAGGCGACTTGATCGCGCGGTGGAAGCGCATGCGGCGGATATATTCGGTCGGATCGCGCTTCATGACCAGCCCGCCGTCGGGAACGGTCAGCCAGTCATAGAGCCGGGTCAGCATAAAGCGCAGCGCCGAGCCGCGAGAAAGCATCGGCAGCGCTGCTTTCTCGCCATCGCTCAAAGGCCGCACGCTCTGATAGCCGGCCAGCAGCGCCGTGCCTTTGGTCAGGTTGAAGGAGAAATCCTTCTCGAAACACCAGGCGTTGAGACAGGTGGCGACGTCATAGGCGTAGAGGTCGTGGCAGGCGAAATAGAAGTCGATGAGGCCGGACAGTTTCTCGCCGAGGAAGAAGACATTGTCGGGAAACAGATCGGCATGGATGATGCCTGCCGGCAGGCCTGGCGGCCAATGGCGTTCGAAATCCGCGAAATCCGCGTCGACCTCGGCCGCCAGTCCCGGCTCGACCTCGTCGGCTCGGTCGCGCGAGGCATTCCAGAGTTTGCGCCAGCCCTCGATGGCGAGCGCGTTGTCACGCGTCATCGCAAAATCCTGGCCGGCGAGATGCAGGGCGGCGAGCGCCTTGCCGACCTCCGCGCAATGCGCCGCTGTCGGCCGCCGGAGCGACAGGCCCTCGAGGAAGGTGATGATGACCGCGGGGCGGCCGGCCAGCGTGCCGATGACGGTGCCGTCATGCGCGGTCACCGGCAACGGGCAGGAAATGCCTTTGCGGGCGAGATGGCCCATCAGGCCGAGGAAGAACGGCAGGTCGGCCTTGTCGACGCGCTTCTCGTAAAGCGTCAGTATGTAAGAGCCGCTTGAGGTGTGCAGCAAAAAGTTCGAATTCTCGGTGCCTTCGGCGATCCCCTTGTAGGACAAGAGTTCGCCGACCGGATATGCCCTCAGGAACGCGCCGAGTTCGCCCTCATTGACGTCGGTGTAGACCGCCATGGGCTGTTCACGCGGCTCCGTTGACGAAGGCCATGTCGGCCCGCGTCAGTTCGACATCGCGCAGAACCCGCATGACTGGAAAATCCTCCGTTTCGGTGGCGGTGATCGCCAGGTCGATGGTCACCTCGAAGCGCTGGCGGAAGGCATCGATGATCTCGTCGACGATGATCTCCGGCGCCGACGCGCCGGCAGACAGGCCGAGCGTCGAGATGTTTGTGACGTCATTCCACGGAATTTCGGCGGCGCGCTGTACGAGAAGCGACATGGTGGCGCCGGCGCGCTCCGCCACTTCGACAAGACGGCGCGAATTGGAGGAATTGGGCGCACCGACGATCAGATAGAGATCGGCGCCGGCGGCGGTTTCCTTGACCGCTTCCTGGCGGTTGGTGGTGGCGTAGCAGATCGATTCGGCGGCCGGTGCATGCAGTTGCGGGAAGCGCTCCTGCAGCACCCGCAATATGCCGGCAGTGTCTTCGACCGACAACGTTGTCTGGCTTACGAAGCCGAGCGCTTCCGGGTCGGCGGGGGCAAAGGTCCCAGCGTCGGCTTCGGTCTCGATCAGCGTGACGGCGCCTTCAGCCAGTTGGCCCATGGTGCCGATCACTTCGGGATGGCCGGCATGGCCGATCAGAAGCACATGGCGGCCGAGCCGCTGATGGCGCATCGCCTGCTTGTGCACCTTGGACACCAGCGGGCAGGTGGCGTCGAGATAGAAGAGCTCGCGTGCCTTGGCGTCGGCCGGCACCGATTTCGGCACGCCGTGGGCCGAGAAGACAACCGGCGACTTGCGGTGCTCGGCCGGGATTTCCGAGAGTTCCTCGATGAAAACCGCGCCAAGGCTTTGCAGGCCCTCGACGACATAGCGGTTGTGCACGATCTCGTGGCGGACATAGACCGGCGCGCCGTATTTCTTCAACGCCAGCACGACGATCTGGATCGCGCGGTCGACACCGGCGCAAAAGCCGCGCGGCTGGCAGAGCCGGATCGTCAGCGGTGGTTTTGTGGCGGTCTGCAGCATGATTCCAGATCGGTTGATCGTATCGTGACGCGAAATGAGGTGTGCACCCCTGCCCTGTCAAGGGCAGTTGAGATCAGGTTGAATGGTCAGCCTGATCTAACTCTTTGTTGGAGCATGATCTTGTCCGAAAACCGGTTCCCACTTTTCGGGATGATGCTCTGGATCATTCAGTCTTGCCGGACGGCGCAGCCTGACGATCAGAACCGCGGCAAGAGCCGCCGCCAGGCCATACCAGGTGAAGGCATATTGCAGATGAGAGTTCGGCAGGTCGATGATGGTGACGCCGCCGACCGGCAGCCCGCCCGGGTTCGGCGTCTTGTCGGCGTCGATGAAGATCGGCACCAGCACGGCACCGGCCGGCAGGCCGGCACTCGCCGCCATGGCATCGCGATCCTTCCAATAGAAGATGTTCTTGGCCACGTCATTGTCGGGCAGCATCATCGACGGCTTGGCCGGCAGCGGGTTGCGCGCCAGGCCGGTGACCGTGACCTTGCCGGTCACCTGCCCTTGCGGGCGCTTGGCGGCATCCTTTACATCATAGGGAACGAAGCCGCGGTTGATCAGGACATAGCGGCCATCGTCGAGGGCCAGCGGGGTATAGACGTTGAAGCCGGCGTCGCCGTCCCATGTGGCGTAGAAATGCCGCTCGCCGGAGTGCAGGAACGTCCCGCTGACGGTGACCGGCGTGTAGTCGACATCACCGGTGGCGGCGAATTCCTTCTCGACGTCCGCCAGCGGCTGCGGCGTTGAATGGGTGCGCTGGTCGATGGTCTGCAGAAGGGCTTCCTTCCAGTACAGGCGCTGCACCTGCCATGTGCCAAGCCCGAGCAGGATGACGAACACCACCAGGCCGAGGCCGAGCAGCAATGCCGTCTTCGGCCGCAAGCGGCCGGCGGGCTTGGTCAGAGCCTCGTTCATTGCCCCTGGTCCAGGCGGCCTTCGGCCGCCTTGTTGGCGTATTGAAGCGTCAGCAGCACCCCCTTGATCAACCTCAGCGCCGTCAGGCACAGTCCCACGGCCAGCGGTATCCAGATGATGAAATGCAGCCAGAGCGGCGGGCTCAGCGTCACCTCCACCCACAGCGCCAGCCCCACGACGATGAAGCCGATGATCAGGATGACGAACACCGCCGGGCCGTCGCCGGCATCGGCGTAGGAATAGTCGAGGCCGCAATTGTTGCAGCGCTTGCCGACGGTGAGGAAGCCGGAAAACAGCCGTCCTTCGCCGCAGCGCGGGCAGCGTCCGTGCAGGCCGGCCGAGATCGGCTCGATGGGTGGCCAGATCGCCCTATCTTCACTCATGGATAGTCATGCTTTACGGCTCGATTTCGATCAGCGTTCCATCCGGCACCATAGTCCAGATTTGGTCCATGTCGCAGTCGGTAACCCCAATGCAGCCATCGGTCCAGTCGACCAATTGAAGCAGCCAGCCCGACCAGCCGTATCCGTTGGCCATTGATGGGCGCCGAAAAGACGAAAGGCGACCGCGTTGCCGCGACCGCCCTTCTGATTTGTCGGTTCGGTGAAAGCCGTCAGTGGCCTTCGATCACCGCGCCGACCGATCCCCAGACGTAGATCGATGCGAACAGGAACAGCCAGACCACGTCGACGAAGTGCCAGTACCAGGCAGCCGCCTCGAACCCGAAATGCTGCTTGGGCGTGAAGTCGCCTTTCCAGGCGCGGATCAGGCAGACCAGGAGGAAGATGGTGCCGATGATGACGTGGAAGCCATGGAAGCCGGTCGCCATGAAGAAGGTGGCGCCGTAGATGGAATCCTTGAAGCCGAACGGAGCGTGCATGTACTCGTAGGCCTGCACCATGGTGAACAGCATGCCGAGGCCGACGGTCAGCACCAGGCCGTTGATCAGGCCCTTGCGGTCGCCATGGATAAGCGAATGGTGCGCCCATGTCACCGTGGTGCCCGACAGAAGCAGGATGATGGTGTTGTAGAGCGGCAGATGGAAGGGATCGAGGACTTCGAGACCCTTCGGCGGCCAGACGCCACCAGTGAAAGCGGTGCGGGCGTAATTCTGCACTTCGCTCGGAAACAGGCTGGCATCGAAATAGGCCCAGAACCAGGCAACGAAGAACATCACTTCCGAAGCGATGAACATGATCATGCCGTAGCGCAGATGCAGCGACACGACGCGCGTGTGGTGGCCCTCATGCGCTTCCTTGATGGTGTCCGACCACCAGGCAAACATCGTGTAGAGGACGATGACGAGGCCGATGAAGAACAGCCATGGATTGGCGATGTTGTGGCCGAAAATCGGGAAATCGCCGTTCTTGAGATACTGCATCAGGGCGACGCCGCCGACTGCAGTCACCAGTGCGCCTATCGACCCCAGGAAGGGCCACGGGCTCGGGTTGACGAGATGGTAGTCGTGTTGTGGTTTTGCGTGCGCGTCTGCCATATCAACCCCCGAGATTTGCTTCGGTATCTGAAACTTTGCTGCTGCTGTCCGGCGTCGATGACGCCACCGGCTTGTTCTTTTGGACCGGGAACATCGTGTAGGACAGGGTGATGGTCTTCAAGTCCTTCAGTTCCGGCACGTTGACGATATCGGGATCCACATAGAACACGACCGGCATGTCCAGCGTCTCGCCGGGCTTCAGCGTCGTGTCGGTGAAGCAGAAACACTCGACCTTGTTGAAGTAGGGGCCCGCCAGTTCCGGCTGCACGTTGAAGGTGGCGCGGCCGGTAACGGCGCGGTCGAACTTGTTGGTGGCGCTGTAATGCGCCTGCGTGGTCTCGCCGATCTTGATGGTGACCGAACGGGCGACCGGCTGGAACTGCCACGGAATGCCGTTGGTGTTGGCGTCGAAGCGCACGGTGATGTCGCGGTCGAGGATGCGGCCGGCATATTGCTTTTCGGCGCGCTGCGTCGTGCCGCCATAGCCGGTAGCCTGGCAGAACATCTTGTAGAACGGCACCGCGGCGTAGGCCATGCCGATCATGCCGCCGAAGAAGGCGACGCAGACCGCGGCGACGGCGCGGTTGGTGTTCTTCTTCCTGGGATCGGTCACGGTCTGGCGGGTCATCATCGGCCTCATCCGGTATGGCCGAATTTCACGATGGTCGCGACGTAGAAGATGACGACCAGAATCGCCAGCGCGACGCCGATCGCCGCCGAACGGTTGCGCCGCGCCTTCTTCTGGCTTTCGGTCAGCGTGACCAGTTCAAGCTTCTTGTCGATCATGGTCATGCTCCACCGATGGCCAAAGCGCGACCGACGACACAGTCGGCAAGATAGATGGCGAAGATGGCGAAGAGGTAGAGCAGCGAATAGGCGAACAGAGCCTTGGCCGGCTTCATGACGCGGTCGCTATCGGTCATGCACACCACTTTCCAGGCATACCAGACGAAGCCGGCGCCGAGAGCGACTGACGCGACGCCATAGAAGGCGGTGGCGAAACCGAGCACCAAGGGCAGCACGCCGATCGGCGCCAGGATCAGGGCGTAGGCAAAGATCTGGCGGCGGGTCGAGGCCTGGCCGGCAACGTTCGGCATCATCGGGATGCCAGCCTTGGCGTAGTCGTCGGACTTGAACAGCGCCAGCGCCCAGAAGTGCGGCGGCGTCCACAGGAAGATGATCAGGAACAGGACGAGGCTTTCCAGGCTCACCGTTCCGGTCACCGCGGCCCAACCGATGACCGGCGGGATGGCGCCGGCGGCGCCGCCGATGACGATGTTCTGCGGCGTCGAGCGCTTCAGCCACATCGTGTAGACGACGGCGTAGAAGAAGATGGTGAAGGCAAGCAGCGCCGCCGACAGCCAGTTGACCAGTACGCCCAGCGTCATCACCGACAGCACCGAAAGCACAAGGCCGAAGCTCAGGGCTTCGCCGGGCAGGATGCGGCCGGAGGGTACCGGGCGGCCGGCGGTCCGGCTCATTACTGCGTCGATGTCGGCGTCGTACCACATGTTGAGCGCACCAGAGGCGCCGGCGCCGATGGCAATGGCCAGGATGGCGATCACCGCCAGCAGCGGGTTGATGGTCACGGGCGCAGCGACCATGCCGACAAAGGCCGTGAACACCACCAGCGACATGACACGCGGCTTCAGCAGGGCGAAGAAATCGCCCGACGTGGCTTCCGACATGCGAAAGCCCGCTTCGTCAATCATTGGGTCGTCGACAAGGGCCATGCGTACATAAGTCCAATAATTCCGTTGGCCGAAACCGCCGGCGGGCCGGCGGTTTCGTATTCGGGCTGCCTTACTTGATCTTCGGCAGCTGTTCCCACTGGTGGAAGGGCGGCGGCGAAGGCAGCTGCCATTCGAGCGTCGTTGCACCCTCGCCCCACGGATTGGCGCCGGCGACGCGCTTCTTCTGGAAGGCCTCGAACACGCCATAGAGGAAGATCACCACGCCGACGGCCGATATATAGGAGCCGTAGGACGACACCATGTTCCAGCCGGCGAACGCGTCGGGATAATCGATGGTGCGGCGCGGCATGCCGGCCAGACCGAGGAAATGCTGCGGGAAGAAGATCAAATTGACGCCGACGAAGGTGACCCAGAAGTGGGTGTTGGCGATCACCGGCGAGTACATGTAGCCGGTCATCTTGGGGAACCAGTAGTACCAGCCGGCGAAGATGGCGAAGACCGCACCCAGCGACAGCACATAGTGGAAGTGGGCAATGACGAAATAGGTGTCATGCAGCGAGCGGTCGAGGCCGGCATTGGCGAGCTGGACGCCGGTGACACCGCCGACCGTGAACAGGAAGATGAAGCCCAGCGCCCACAGCATTGGCGTCTTGAACGAGATCGAGCCGCCCCACATCGTCGCGATCCAGGAGAAGATCTTCACGCCTGTCGGCACGGCGATGACCATGGTGGCAAAGACGAAGTAGCGCTGCGTGTCGAGCGACAGGCCGGTCGTGTACATGTGGTGCGCCCAGACGATGAAGCCGACGGCGCCGATCGCGACCATGGCGTAGGCCATGCCGAGATAGCCGAACACCGGCTTCTTCGAGAAGGTCGAGACGATGTGGCTGATGATGCCGAAGCCCGGCAGGATCAGGATGTACACTTCGGGGTGACCGAAGAACCAGAACAGATGCTGGAACAGGATCGGATCACCGCCGCCATCCGGGGCGAAGAAGGTGGTGCCGAAATTGCGGTCGGTAAGCAGCATGGTGATGCCACCGGCCAGAACCGGAAGCGACAAGAGCAGCAGGAAGGCGGTGATCAGAACCGACCAGGCAAACAGCGGCATCTTGTGCAGCGTCATGCCCGGCGCGCGCATGTTGAAAATGGTGGTGATGAAGTTGATGGCGCCCAGGATCGAGGACGCGCCGGCAATGTGGATCGACAGGATCGCCAGATCCATGGCCGGCCCGGGCTGGCCGGAGGTCGACAGCGGCGGATAGAGCGTCCAGCCGCCGCCAACGCCGTACGCGCCGGGCGCGCTCGGCATGAAAGCCGAAGCGATCAGCAGCAGGAAGGCCGGCGGCAGCAGCCAGAACGAGATGTTGTTCATGCGCGGGAAGGCCATGTCAGGCGCGCCGATCATGATCGGCACCATCCAGTTGGCGAAGCCGCCGATCAGCGCCGGCATGACCATGAAGAAGATCATGATCAGTGCGTGCGCGGTGCCGAAGGCGTTGTACATGCTCTTGCCGCCGTCGATGGCGGCATCGCCGTTCATGCCGTAGACCATCTGCGCCAGACCGGTGAATATCTGGATGCCCGGCTCCTGCAGCTCCATGCGGATGACGACCGAAAGCGCGCCGCCGACGATGCCCGCGAAAATCGCGAAGATCAGGTAGAGCGTGCCGATGTCCTTGTGGTTGGTGGAGTACACCCACCGGACCCAGCCGTGATAGGGCTTGTGGTCGTGGTCGTCGTGAGCTGCAGCTTCTGCCATGGTCGGCTCCGTTCCCTAATTCTTGCTAACCCGCGGCATCAATTGCCGGCGGCCGCTACCTTGTTGGTACCGTCGACCTCGGCCATCAGCGCCTTGTTGGCGCCGGGGAGGTCGGTCTTGGCTGCTGCCAGCCAGGTCTTGTACTGCGCATCGGATACGACGCGGACGGCGATCGGCATGAAGGCATGGTCCTTGCCGCAGAGCTGCGAGCACTGGCCGTAATAGATGCCTTCCTTTTCCGCCTTGAACCACGTCTCGTTGGTGCGGCCGGGAACCGCGTCCATCTTGATGCCGAAGGCCGGAACGGCAAAGGAATGGATCACGTCGGCTGCGGTAACCAGGACGCGCGTCATGGTGTTGACCGGCACGACCAGCTCGTTGTCGACCGCCAGCAGGCGCGGATAGACCTTCCGGTCTTCCTTGCCGATCGCGGCGCGGTCGGCGTCCTGCAGGATGGCCGAGTTGAAGGAGAGCGTGTTCTCGGTCTGGTACTCATAGTCCCAGTTCCACTGATTGCCCGTTACCTTGACGGTCAGCTTGGCCTCTTCCGGCGGCGTGTACTGCGCCGTCAGCAGCTGGAACGAGGGAATGGCGATGAACAGCAGGACGACGACCGGCCCGACTGTCCAGATGATCTCGATCAGCGTGTTGTGGCTGGTCTTGGACGGAACCGGGTTTTTGCTGGCGCGGAACCTGAAGATGCACCAAGCGAGAAGCGCCAGAACCAAAGCAGTGATCGGGACGACGAACCACATCGTGTAGTTCCCGAACCACTCGATCTGCCGCATCATGTCTGTCGCCGGCGGCTGAAAAGTCATCTCCCACGGCTGCGGCTGGGCCGCATGGGCGGAGGCACCGGCGAAAAATGCGGCGGCGGCGCCTGCCGTTGCCATCAATTTGGCGCTTGCTGGGAATTTTCTCATCGCCCTCTTCATCTCCCGGTTCCTCGCGATCGCGACGCAAGAATATCGAACAATGCCGGGATGGGAATCCCGGACAGTCCCAAGGGTGGTTCAAACCATACTCTATTTCCCTCCGCAAGAAAGGAGCGGGCGAAACCGTGCGGCATTTTTGCGCGCAAGTGCTGCCGCGCTGTTTCGACGGCCTCGTGGCCCGCGCGGGTCGTCGACAGACAGGCTATGCGGGCTTGTGTCCGGAATGCGCCCGACGGTCGCAATTCGGGCGAATTTGCTAGGGAAAAGCGCATTATTGCGCCTGCCGGGGCTGACCGGCGGTCGCCCTATCCTTTACTTGGCCTTGGCGCGGCTTAAAGTGCCGTGATTCGCAATGGAGCCGTCATGACCTCTTGGCTTTCGAGAAACGCCTGGCATTCGAAGAGCGCCTGGCATTCGAAAAGCGCTTGGCTTTCGAGAAGCGGGGCGAAGGTCGTTTTTCTCGCCGCCCTGATCGGTATCGGCTCGTCCGCAACCGGCGTCGCCAATGCAGCGCAGCCCAGCGGCACGGTCAAGTCAACGCATGGCGCGTGGTCGATCATCTGCGACACGCCGGCCGGCGCCACCTCGGAACAATGCGTGATGATGCAGAACGTCGTTGCCGAGGATCGCCCGGAAATGGGACTGTCCGTCGTCGTCCTGCGCACCGCCGACAACAAGGCCGAGATCCTGCGCGTGCTGGCCCCGCTCGGCGTTCTGCTGCCCAATGGCCTGGGCCTCAATGTCGACGGCAAGGATATTGGCCGCGCCTATTTCGTGCGCTGCTTCCAGGACGGCTGCTATGCCGAGGTCATTCTCGAAAAACCGCTGCTCGATACGCTGAAGACCGGGACGTCGGCCACCTTCATCGTCTTCCAGACGCCGGAAGAAGGCATCGGCATCCCCGTCGACCTCAAGGGCTTCGCCGACGGTTTTGCCGCCCTGCCCTGAGCTTGATGCTTGCGAAACCGTCTTTCCTCACAATTCCCACGGGTTTGATCTTTGGCTGTGGGGGTCATCATGCGTGCTTGTTCTTTGCTTTTGTCGACCGGTCTAATCCTGACCGGCGCCGTTTCCGTCGCCTTTGCCGAGGATTCCGAAATCATCACGGCGCCCGATCCGGCCGTCATTTTCGAGCTTGCGAAAGGCTATGGCTCGGCCAAGATGGACAAGGACGACGGGGCGATCCGATGGTCTCGGGCCGGCTTCAGGGCATGAAATATGTCATCTACTTCTATGGCTGCGAAAACCATGAGAAGTGCAAGTCGATCCAGTTCTCCTCGGGCTATACCGACCCCTTCACGGCCGACCAGGCCGATGAATGGAACAAGAAATATCGCTGGGTGAAGGCCTTTTCGGGTGACGGGTCGAACTTCAAGATGGATGTCATGTTCAGGGGCGGGGTTACCCGCTCCTACCTGCTGCGGATCGTCATTGCGGATTGTGCAGGCGCGTCTTCGCGCCTACATCGTGGCAACACCATTCCTCTTGTGAGCGGACCTGCCATGAACAGCCTGACCGGCCAATTCGACATTTCAGACGATCGCATCAAGCGGATCGTCGCCGACACACTGAACGGCGCCGACGACGGCGAACTGTTCCTCGAATACAGCGAGAGCGAAGCGCTGATGTTCGACAATGGCAGGCTGAAGACCGCCAATTTCAACACTGACCAGGGTTTTGGCCTTCGCGCCGTGGCCGGCGAGGCCAGCGGCTACGCCCATTCCAGCGATCTTTCCGAGGCGTCGCTGCTGCGCGCCGCCGACGTCGTCTCGACCGTCAAGGGCGGCTATTCCGGCACGCTTGCCGGGGCGCCCGCGCGCACCAACCGCCATCTCTATGGCGAGGAGAACCCGATCCCCTCGCCTTCCTTCGAGGTCAAGGCCAAGCTGTTGCAGGAGATCGACGCATGGCTGCGTGCCGAGGACCCGCGCGTGCGCCAGGTGACGGCCTCGCTCGCGGCGTCCTGGCAGCATGTCGAGATCGTGCGCGCCGACGGCCAGATCGTGCGCGACATCCGCCCGCTGGTCCGCATCAACGTTTCCGTCGTCGTCGGCGACGGCGACCGCCAGGAAAGCGGTTCCTATGGCATGGGCGGGCGCAAGGCGTTCGGCGAGTTCCTGGTCGAGGACGCCTGGAAGCATGCGGCCAGGGAGGCGCTCAGGCAGGCGCTGGTCAATCTCGAAGCCATTCCCGCGCCGGCCGGAACGTTCGACATCGTTTTGTCCAGCGGCTGGCCGGGCGTCATGCTGCATGAGGCTGTCGGCCACGGGCTGGAAGGCGACTTCAACCGCAAGAAGACGTCCGCCTTCGCCGGCCTGCTGGGCCAGCAGGTGGCGGCCAAGGGCGTTACCGTGGTCGATGACGGCACCATGCCGGAGCGGCGGGGTTCGCTGACCGTCGACGATGAAGGCACGCCTTCGGCCCGCAATGTGCTGATCGAGGACGGCAAGCTTGTCGGCTACATGCAGGACCGCCAGAACGCCCGGCTGATGGGCATGAAAGCCACGGGAAACGGCCGGCGCGAAGGCTATGCGCACCAGCCGATGCCGCGCATGACCAACACCTATATGACGGCGGGCGACATGGAGCCGGACGAGATCATCGCCTCGGTCAAGACCGGCATCTATGCCGTATCCTTCGGCGGCGGCCAGGTCGACATCACGTCAGGCAAGTTCGTGTTCGGCTGCACCGAGGCCTACATGATCGAGAACGGCAAGGTGACGCAGCCGATAAAGGGCGCCATGCTGATCGGCAACGGACCGGACGCCATGCACCGCGTTTCGATGATCGGCAACGACATGAAACTCGACACCGGCATCGGCATGTGCGGCAAGGCCGGACAAGGCGTGCCGGTCGGCGTCGGCCAGCCGCATCTCAGGATGAACCAGATGACCCTCGGCGGCACCAGGGTTTGAGCGAGGAGACGTCGGCGGGCTTGAATAGTTCCCCTCACAGGGATATCTTACCTTTGTCTTACACAAGAGTAATACCGCAATGGGTGCAATAGAAAAGCTTATAACGACCGTCTCGACCAAGGGACAAGTCATCCTGCCCAGCGCTATCCGCAAACGGAGGGACTGGGGCGCGGGCACGCGCCTGCAGGTCGAAGACACACCGGACGGTGTACTTTTGAGACCGGCGCCTGCCTTTGTCCCGACACGACCAGAAGATGTCTTTGGTGTCCTGCCGCACAGTGGCAGACCGAAGACCTTGGAGGAGATGGACGCAGCCGTCCTTGCTGAAGCACGGCGGCGCCATGCTCGCGATTGATACCAACGTTGTCGTCAGGTATCTGACGAACGACGATCCCGAGCAGTCCCCGCGAGCCCGGCGGCTGATCGACGGTCAGCCCGTTTTCGTCGCCGTCACGGTGATCCTGGAGGCTGAGTGGGTGCTGCGCAGCGGCTATGGTTATGATCAGGCCTCGATCGTCAATGCACTGCGGGTGTTCGGCGGGCTTCCCACTATCGAGATAGAGGATGCTGCGATGGTCTCTTCCGCGGTCGATCTAGCCGAGACGGGAATGGATTTCGCCGATGCGCTCCATCTGGGCAAGTCCTCGCACTGCTCAGCATTTGTGTCCTTCGACCGTAAGTTCATCAAGGCCGCACAAGCGGCCGGGTACGAAAGCGTTCGCGAAGGCTAGTTTGCCAGCCGGCTACGTCTTGCGGGGGGCGGCAAACTCAAGCACGGCCTTGTGAAAATCGGCGGATTAACGTCGCCGTTTCGGCTTCTCCAGCAGCGCCACGGCCTCGACATGCGGCGACCACAGGAACTGGTCGATGGGCGTGACGCTCTTCAAGATGTAGCCGCCGTCAATCAGGATGCGCAGGTCGCGTGCCAGCGTCACCGGATTGCAGGAGACGGCGGCGACGAACGGCACATCCGAGCGGGCGATCTGCTTCGACTGGTCCTCGGCGCCGGCGCGCGGCGGGTCGAAGACGACGCCATCGAAAGCATTCAGCTCCTTGAACGTCACCGGCCGCCGGAACAGGTCGCGGCGTTCGCCGGTTACCCGCTTCAGGCCGGTGGCGAAGCGCGATCCGCGGTCGAGCGCCGAAAGGGCTGCCGCGTCGCCTTCGACCGCGTGGACTTCGGATTTGGCCGCCAGCCGAAGCGCAAAGCTGCCGCAGCCGGCGAAAAGATCCGCGACTTTCCTGGCCCGCTTCAGATGTCCGCCAACGAGATCGGCCATCGTCTGTTCGGCGGCTTGCGTTGCCTGCAGGAAGGCGCCAGGCGGTATGGCGACAGCGACGGTGCCGAACATGACCACCGGCTTTTTCGGCTCGATGACGATCTCGTCGTCGATCGAAAGCCGGGCAAAGCCATTGGCCATGATGAAGTTGGAGGCGACCCGGCGCTGGTTCTCGCCCAGCTTGCCCGACTCATAGACAGCGACGTCAAGCCCCGAGCCCGTCACAGTGACCGCCATCCGGAACGATTTGGTGGTGGCGCAAACCAGGTCGGCGACCGACCTCAAGCGATCGAGCGCGGCAACGATCTCCGGCAGCGAGATCGGACATTCCTCGATGGGGATGATTTCCGGCGAAAGATGGCGATGGAAGCCAAGCAGCATGCCTGTGTCGGCGCGCCTGGCGGCAAGCACGACGCGGCGGCGTGTGTGTGGCGCACACGGCACCAGGGCGCCGATGTCGCCGGCAATGCCTTTCAAAGCGTGCACGACCTTGTCGCGTTTCCATTGCTGGTAAGCGTCGGCTTGCAGATGCTGGACGGCGCAGCCGCCACATTCGGTGAAATGCCGGCAGGCCGGATCGATACGCAGCGGCGACGTCTCCAATACCGCCATCAGCATGGCGCGATCCCTCTCGCGCGCGGCGGTGACGGTCTCGCCGGGCAGGGTGAAGGGAATGAACAGCTCGCCGGTTTCCGTCTCGGCGACGCCGTCGCCCTGCGAACCCAGTCTCTTGATGGTGAAGCCCGTGCTCATCGGTCCTTGGTCCCGGCATCCTTGGTCCCGGCATCCTTGATCCCGGCATCCTTGATCCCGGCAAGCAGGAATTCGCGGTTGCCGTCCCCGCCTTCGATCGGCGACATGTGCAAGCCCAATGTACGCCAGCCAGGGACGCCTTCGAGCCATTCCTGCAGCAAGCCGGCCACACGGGCGGCGTCATAAGGGTCTTTCAAAAGACCGCCCTTGCCGATCGCCTCGCGGCCGGCCTCGAATTGCGGCTTGACCAGAAACACCGCACGAGCGCCGTCCCGTGCCAATGCCAACGCCGGTGGCATCGCCAGTTTCAACGAGATGAAGCTGACATCGGAGACGATGAAATCGGGGATACGGCCGCCGAGATCGGCAGCCGCGAGCTCGCGAGCGTTGAGGCCCTCGATCACGGTGACGCGCGGGTCGGACGAGACACCGGGATGCATCTGGCCGTGGCCGACATCGATGGCAGTGACATGGGCCGCGCCGCGTTCGAGCAGCACCTGGGTGAAGCCGCCTGTCGAGGCGCCGATATCGAGGGCTTCACTGCCCGCGGGATCGAGACTGAAATGGTCGAGCCCGGCGATCAGCTTCAGCGCCGCGCGTGAGACATAACCCTGCGCCGGGTCGTCGATGACGATGAGACAGTGCGGCAGAACCGTCTGGCCGGGCTTGCGGGCGACCACGCCGTCGACCGTCACGGTGCCGCGCTCGACCGCGTCGCGGGCGCGCGAGCGGCTCGCAAACAGGCCGCGCTGGACGAGCAATTCGTCGAGCCGCTGGCGTGTGCTGGCTGGCAGAGGGGAGTTCATCGGCCTTCATGGCGAAAGCCGGCCGCGAAGGCAAGGACATTGGCATAGGAGGACGTCGAGACCCGGGCCGCAAGCCAGTCCGCCCGGTTGAATAGCGCAGCCAGTCCGGCAAGATGTAGAGGCTCAGGCAATGCGGAGGAAGACGAATGCTGACGGGAACCTGCCATTGCGGCGCCGCCCACTGGACCCTGGAAGGCGATCCCGGCCCGATCACGGCCTGCAATTGCACGCTTTGCCGCCGCTATGGCACACTCTGGGCCTATGACTTTGTCGACGAGCGTATCCGGCTTGTGGGGCCTGTGCAGTCCTACACCCGCGCTGGCAAGGAGACGCCGTCGCTGGAAATACTGTTTTGCCCGACATGTGCCTGTGTGCTTGCCTGGCGCGGTTTGCGCCGCAGCGACAGCGGCCGCACGCGGATCGCCGTCAATGTCAGGCTGGCACCGCCGGAGGCGGTCGCCGACCTGCCGATCGACCATTTCGACGGGCTGGACAACTTATGACGACCTGCCGCGCGATGGGCGCTGCGTGCGCGATATGTGGTTTTAGAAGATCGTCCGTGAGACCTGCCGTTCAACGGCCGGCATCAGGCCGTCGCTTCCGTCATCTGAAGCCTGCTTGCGCGGGCGCTCGACAGCAACGACTGGTGCGTCCGGCACGACGACAAGCTGCGGCACCTGCTTGTAGGAAAAAGCGCCCCTGATATCGCCCATCTTGCGGGCGACGATGCCTGCCACCGCCTGTTCGAGCTTGCGGTCATAGCGCGTCTCGGCCATGGCCGGCGCGGCGATGACGGCCAAAAGGGCCGCGCCGCACAGAAGCGTTCGCATTGTTTTTAACTCCCTGCCTGGAGAGTTCTAGCAGGGCGGCGTTGAAAAACGGCCAAAAGAGACGGTAAGCGAAACGCCAAAGAGAAGCGTTAACAAAGTGTCAGGCTTGCTCAGGCAACTGCTTCAGCTGCGTGAGGTTTGATTCAGGCGCGCTGCGCGCGCGCGGAATGGCCGAGCGCGACGAACACGGTGCGCACGATGCCGGCCGCGTCGAGCCCGGCATCGGCATACATTTTTTCCGGCTTGGCGTGGTCGGTGAACTCGTCCGGCAGCACCAGCGGCCGAACTTTCAGACCGCTTTCCAGCAAGCCTTCATGGGCGAGGAACTGCAGCACGTGGCTGGCGAAACCGCCGACAGCCCCCTCTTCCACCGTCACCAGCACTTCGTGCGAGCGGGCGAGACGGCGGATCAAATCCTCGTCCAGCGGCTTGGCGAAACGGGCGTCCGCAACCGTCGTCGAAAGCCCTGCCGCGCCGAGTTCCTCGGCCGCCAGCAGACAGTCCTGCAGTCTTGTGCCAAAGGACAGAAGCGCCACCTTGGTGCCTTCCCTGACGATGCGGCCCTTGCCAATTTCGAGCACCGAGCCGCGCTCCGGCATGTCGACGCCGACGCCATTGCCGCGCGGATAGCGGAAGGCGATCGGGCCTTCGTCATAATAGGCGGCGGTGCGCACCATGTGGCGAAGCTCCGCCTCGTCGGCGGCCGCCATCACCACGAAGCCCGGCAGCGTCGCCAGGAAGGTGGTGTCGAAGGCGCCGCAATGAGTGGCGCCGTCGGCGCCGACGAAACCGGCGCGGTCGATCGGGAAACGCACCGGCAGTTTCTGGATCGCCACATCATGGACGACCTGATCGTAGGCGCGCTGCAGGAAGGTCGAATAGATGGCGGCGAAGGGCTTGTAGCCCTCGCTGGCGAGGCCGGCGGCGAAGGTCACGGCATGTTGCTCGGCAATGCCGACATCGAAGGTCCGGGTCGGAAACGCTTCGCCGAACAAATCGAGGCCGGTGCCGTTCGGCATGGCGGCGGTGACGGCGACGATAAGTTCGTCCAGGCGGGCTTCCTGGACCAGGCTTTCGGCAAACACCTTGGTGTAGGCCGGCGCATTGGCCGGGGCCTTGGTCTGCGCGCCGGTGATGACGTCGAACTTGTTCACGCCATGATATTTGTCGGCCGCAGCCTCGGCCGGCGCGTAGCCCTTGCCCTTCTGGGTCACGACATGGATCAGCACCGGACCGTCGGCATGGTCGCGGACGTTCTTCAGCACCGGGATCAGATGCTCGAGATTGTGGCCGTCGATCGGGCCGATATGGTAGAAGCCAAGCTCCTCGAACAGCGTGCCGCCGGTGACGTAGCCGCGCGCATGCTCGACCGCCCGCTTGATGGCGCGGTCGGCGCGCTTGCCGAGATAGGAGGTCAGCTTCTTGCCGAAATCGCGCAGGCCAAGATAGGTCTTGCCCGACGCGAGCCGCGCCAGATAGGCGCTCATGGCGCCGGTCGGCGGCGCGATAGACATGTCGTTGTCGTTGAGGATGACGATCAGCCGGGCATCAAGCGCGCCGGCATTGTTCATGGCTTCATAGGCCATGCCGGCGGACATGGCGCCGTCGCCGATGACGGCAATGACATTGTTGTGGCCGCCCGAGAGGTCGCGCGCCATGGCCATGCCGAGGCCGGCGGAAATGGAGGTCGAAGAGTGCGCGGCGCCGAACGGGTCGTATTCGCTCTCGGCGCGACGGGTGAAGCCGGACAGGCCGCCTTCTTGCCTGAGCGTTCGGATGCGGTCGCGGCGGCCGGTCAGGATCTTGTGTGGATAGGCCTGGTGGCCGACATCCCAGATCACGCGGTCTTCCGGCGTGTTGAAGACATAGTGCAGCGCCACCGTCAGTTCGACGACACCGAGGCCGGCGCCGAGATGCCCGCCCGTATGCGAGACGGCATCGATCAGCTCGGCGCGCAGCTCCGAGGCCAGCTGCGGCAGCTCGCTTTCGTCAAGCTTCTTCAGGTCGGCTGGAATGCGGACCTTGTCGAGAAGCGGCGTATGCAGCGTTGCGTTCACTGTTAAAGGGCCTGCTCAGCTATAATGCGCGTCGATCATGGCGAAATATGCCTGCGTCGCCGGAATGTAAATGCGTGTCAGTGACGCGGGTGATGCTGACGTTAATTGTCCGGTAACGGAATGAACTCTTCCTCATCTCCAGGAACGATATCGAAGCGGCCCGTCTTCCATTCCTGCTTGGCCTGTTCGATGCGTTCCTTCGACGACGAGACGAAGTTCCACCAGATGTGGCGCGGAGAGCCGAGCGAAGCGCCCCCGAAGAGCATGAAATGGGCGCCGCGCTCGGACGACACGACGATCTCGTCGCCAGGCCGGAACACCAGCAGCCGTTCGGCCGGAAAACGGTCGCCCGAGATTGAGACATCGCCGTCCAGCGTGTAGATGGCGCGTTCCTCGGCGTCGGCGGGAATTTTGACGCTGGCGCCGGGCGCCAGCCTCAGATCGGCGTAGAGCGTCTCGGTGTCGGCTCTTACCGGCGAGCGCAGTCCCTGGAAATCGCCGATCACCACGCGGCCGGAAACACCTTCGGCGTCGATCTCGGGCAGAAGGAGCGCGGCCGTGTTCTCGAACACCGGCGCCACTTCCTCCTTGCCGTCGGGCAAAGCCAGCCATGTCTGCAGGCCGGAGACCGACATCGGCGCGCCGCGCAGTTCTTCGGGCGTGCGCTCGGAATGGACAATGCCGCGGCCGGCGGTCATCAAATTCACGTCGCCGGGCTGGATGACCATCTCGGTGCCGAGCGAATCGCGGTGCCTGATATTGCCGTCGAACAGATAGGTGACGGTGGAAAGCCCGATATGCGGGTGCGGGCGCACATCCATCGCCTGGCCGGCGCGCAAGATCGCCGGCCCCATGCGGTCGAAGAAGATGAAGGGACCGACCAGCCGCCGCTTTGCCGTCGGCAGAGCGCGACGAACCTGGAAGCCGCCAATATCCTTGGCGTTTGGAATGACCATGAGCTCGATCTGGTCGCTGGCGAAGGCATCGCCAGGCTCAGGGTCCTTGCCGGGGAAGAAACTCATCTGGATGTCCTCAGGCGAAGCGGAGCGCCGATTTGGCTTTTGCCTTGGCCGCCACCTCTTCGCGATTGCGCGGATGATGTGTGGTTTCGAGCGAATGCAGCAATTCATGCGCCGATTCGGCGATCGCCTCGACGGCACGGTCGAAGGCCGCCTGGTTGCGCTGCGAGGGCCGCGTCGTTCCGCTCAGTTTGCGCACGAATTGAAGCGCGGCGTCGCGGATCTCGTCATGGGTCGCCGGCGGCTCGAAATTGAACAGGGTCTTGATGTTTCTGCACATGCTTGAACTCCTATCTGCTTTATGCCCGCCCCATTCCACTACTCCGCGTCGAGCGGCTCCGTTGCCACCGGTTTGCCATCACGCGACAGCCTGATCTTCTCGACCTTGTCTTCGGCAGCCTTCAGCAGCCGGTCGCAATGGGCCTTCAGCGCCTCGCCGCGCTCATAGATTCTGATCGACTGGTCGAGCGGCACGTCGCCGCGTTCCAGATCATCGACAATCTTTTCCAGCGCGTCGAGTGCCTGCTCGAAGCTCATCGCCTTGACGTCTTCGTTTGCTTCGCCAGCCATACTTTATCCCTTCATCAGCCGCCCGACATGGGCAGCGACCGAAAATGCCAATCCCTGCAGATCGTAGCCGCCCTCGAGCAGGCTGACGAGCCGGTTGCCGCTGTGGCGCCCGGCGCGTTCCAGCAACTGGCCGGTCGCCCAGTCGAAATCGTCCTCGCTGAGGTTGATCTCGGCCAACGGATCGCGATGGTGAGCGTCGAACCCTGCGGAAATGATGATCAGATCGGGCGCGAAATTGTCGAGTGCCGGCAGGACGCGCGACAGCAAGGCATCGCGAAACATGTCCGAGCCGGTCTGCGGCGCCAGCGGCGCGTTGACGATGTTGCCGGCGCCGGTTTCGTTTTTAGCCCCGGTGCCGGGATAGAGCGGCATCTGGTGCGTCGAACAATAGAGCACCGAGGGATCGTCCCAGAAAATGTCCTGCGTGCCATTGCCGTGATGCACGTCCCAGTCGACGATGGCGACACGCTCGGCGCCGTGTTTCTTCTGCGCGTAGCGGGCCGCGATCGCCGCGGTGTTGAACAGGCAAAAGCCCATGGCCGTGGTCTTTTCGGCATGATGGCCGGGCGGACGCGCGGCGACGAAGGCATTGGCAACGCTGCCCTCGAAAACATCGTCGACGGCAGCGTTGGCCGCACCGATGGCAGTGACCACCGCCTGCCAGCTTTTCGGGCTGGCGCTGGTGTCGGCGTCGATCGAGGCAATGCCGCTTTCAGGGATCGCGGCGCGGACGCGGGCGACGAAATCCTCGGGGTGGGCGTAGAGGATTGTGGCCTCGTCGCCTTGCGGCGCCGTTACCCGATCGAGTGCGGTGAAGGCCTCGTCGTCGAGCACGCGCTCGATAGCGCGCAAGCGGTCCGGCCGCTCCGGATGACCGGGGGGCGTCAGATGTTCGAGGAAGATCGGATGGGTGTAGAGCCTGGTGACCATGACCCGATATAGGCGCGCCCGGCCGCTTTGACCATGGTTTGACGCCTCACCGCCCCGACGTTCAACAGGGATTACACCCCGGGCGCGGGCTGCGTCCAGCGCGAGCCGCCGAAGGAAGCCACCGCCTTGTCCCTGAGTTCCCTGAACTTGGACGACGCCTCGGCCAGCCGCTGGTCCCATTCGGCGTTCGGCACCTGGCCTTCGATGGTCTTGAAATAGACCTGCATCAGGCAGGCTATGGCGAAGGGTTCGATGAAGGCCGCCTTGAAGGCCCAGGCAAGGAGGATGGCGAGCACGAAGGCCCAGCCGCCGAGCTGCCCCGGAATGAACCACATGATGGCGGCGGCCGGCGCCAGCATCAAAAGGAAGATGACGAAGGACACACCCCACATGATGACCGCCAGCCAGACGGCGTTCTTGACCATGGTCTTGCCGTTCTGGGCATAGAGCACGACGCCTTGCCGGGCGGTTTCGAAGGGTGACGACGAGTTGATACGGATGTTGTAGCCGAGGATGATCTCGTCAACATAGGTCAGCGACAGGCGGATGACCGTATTGATGAAAGCGACCAGGCCGCCGAGGCCCGGAATGGGCAGGAAGGCGGCGATGCCGCCGATCAGGCCGGTGATGGCGCGGATGGCGCCCTTGACCAGCTGGTCGACCACGAAAAGGATGTTGGCCTCGGCGAAACGTTCCTTCACCACACCCTTGGCGTAGGCGATCTGGTCCTGGCCATTGGGAATCTCGCGGCCATCGATCAGATGGACCATGACGGCGACATGGCCGGCCTTGACGACATAGAGGATGTATTCGCGGATCCAGTACAGCGCGATCGAAACGACGCCGATGCCGACGATGCCGCCCCAGAGCGCAAAAGACAGCGGCCCGTCGGGATCGGTGGAGATGTGGCCGACGCCATAGCCGACCGAGGCGCCGCTGCCGGTCGCCACGATGTAGGCGAGCGTAATGCCGAAATAGACGATCATGCGAAAGACGATGAATGGCCATGTCCTGATCATGATGGACACCGACCTGCCGATTTCGAAATCCCACATGCGCCCGAATCTCCCCTCAGAGATGGACGGCGAGGATGAACCCGGGCCGGGAATTGTCAATCTCGGCAATGCCGGGGATCGGCTGGCGAGATTTCAGACCGGCTGCGAGTCCTGCTTTTTAAGCAAGCCTTCAAGCAACTGCTGGAAGGCCGCCACCACGGTCTTCGACGTGGCTTCGGGGTCGTTCGAATTGGCGATGCGCTGTGCCGCCTGGCTGCTGGCGCCGTTGATCAGCCGGGCGGCGGTTTCGGGGTCGACGCCGGGGACGACCACCCCCTCCTGCTGCAGAGCCGTCAGATGATCGGTCATTGAACCGACGCAGGCATTGGCATTCGGCCATTGCGCCGGATCGCCGAGCACAGCCGGACCGTCGCGAAACATGATGCGCTGGATTTCCGGCTCCAGCGCCATCTCGATATAGGTCGTGCATTCGTCGACGAAACGCTGCCAGCGGCTTGGCGCCCGCGACGCAATCTCATGGATGCGGACGGCCATCTCGCCATCGATTTCGGCGATGACAGCCTGCAGCAGGCCCTTCTTGTCGCCGAAATGATGGTAGAGCGCGCCGCGGGTCAGCCCGGCCGAGGCGGTGAAGTCGTCCATCGACGCCTCGGCATAGCCGATTGTGCCGAAAGCGTGGCGGGCCGCCGTGATCAGCTTGGCGCGCGTTTCGGCAATCATCTCCTTGCGGGGTCTGTGCATGGTTCTGGCCTTATTCACATACGCTTCGTATGCCAATTGACATACGCGGCGTATCGACTACCTATATTCATACGGACCGTATGTAATTGTCGAATTGGCCTTTGTCGAGGAACCAGCCATGCAAAACCCATACTCGGAAATCTTTGGTGCCCCTGGAGCCAAGGGGTTTGCCGCCGCGGGCTTCCTCGCGCGGCTGCCGATCGCCATGGCGCCGATCGGCATCGTGGCCATGCTCTCGCAGACGCGTGGCGAATACTGGCTGGCGGGAGCTGTCTCGGCGACGTTCGCGCTGAGCAACGCTTTCGTGGCGCCGCAGATATCACGGCTGGTCGATCGCCTCGGCCAGACGCGGATCGTGATTCCGACCACCATCCTCACCGTGCTCGCCTTCGCGGTGCTGATTGCCGCAGCCAATCAGGACTGGCCGGTGTGGACGCTGTTTGTGTCGGCACTGGCGGCCGCCGCCATGCCCAGCATGCCGGCGATGGTGCGCGCGCGCTGGACCGAGATTTTTCGCGGCCGGCCGCAGATGAACACCGCATTCGCCTTCGAATCGGCGGCGGACGAACTCGTCTACATTGCAGGCGCATCGCTGTCGGTGGGCTTGAGTGCCGCTCTGTTCCCGGAAGCCGGTGTCCTGGTCAGCACGCTATTCCTCGCCCTTGGCTCGGCAGCCTTCATCCTGCAGCGTTCGACCGAACCACAAGTGCGGCCGGTGAATCATGTCTCGAGCGGCTCGGCAATCCGGCTCAGGTCGGTGCAGATCATCACCTTCGCCCTGATCTTCGTCGGCGCCACCTTCGCGACCACGGAAGTGAGCACGGTGGCGATCACCAAGGAACTCGGCCAGCCGGGCGCCGCCAGCCTCGTCATCGGCGTCTATGCGCTGGGATCGTTCGTGCTCGGCCTTATCGTCGGCGCGCTCAACCTGAAAGCGCCGCTGCAGCGCCAGTTGGCCCTCGCGGTCGCCCTCGTTGCGCTCGGCACGCTGCTGCCGCTCACCGCCGACACGGTGCCGCTGCTGGCGCTGACCGTTTTCATCAGCGGCGTGGCGATCTCGCCAACCTTCATCACCGCCTTCGGCCTGATCGAACGCCACGTGCCGGAAGCGATGCTGACCGAAGGCATCACCTGGGTGATGACAGGCATCGGCATCGGCATGGCGCTCGGTTCGTTTGCCGCCGGTGCGGTGGTGGATGAATTCGGCGCCCGCAACGGGTTCTGGGTCTCGGTGGCGGCCGGCGTCATCGCATTGGTGACGGTGTTGCTGGGCCAGCGCAGCCTGGCCACCCGCGCCTGCGAGCTGGACGGCTGCGGTGCAGCCGCCGTTCCCGCGGAATAAACGCACGAGCGTCCGGTCGGGAACGCGGATCGGACGCAGCTTCTCCAAAGGAGCGCGGCTCCCTACGACTGTTCAAGCCTCTTGCGGATCTCGTTTCCATCGAGAACGACAACAGGACTTCCCAGTGTCTCAACCATATCCGGGTTCAGATGGGGTATGGTTTCAGCGCGCCCGACCATCGGCGGACATTCTCCGGCGCAATACACGACCGAGCTGGTGACACGCAGGATTTTCCACAGCGCTTCGTAGAGGCGCGGATCGTCGGGCGGCCGCGCGACGGTGAAGCCTGAACATCGCGAGGCATCGCCGGGGTCGAAATTGAGATAGAGGTCGGCCGACGACGCATCGTCATAGGCGACGACCCAGCAGGTGAATTCAGGTTCACGCCTGGTGACGAACGGCGCGAAGGCATCCTCGACGATCGATGTGGGGAAGTAGCTCTCTTCGCCATCTTCAAAGCAATTGAGATAGGCCTCGAAGCTCATCCGACCGCCCCCTGTCCCCTAGAAAATCTCGGTCTTGGCGATATGAATGCCAAAGCCCTCCAGCCCGACATAGTGGCGTTCGCGCGAGGCGATCAGGTTGATCGAGGAAATGCCGAGGTCCTTCAGGATCTGGGCGCCGAGGCCGATTTCTCGCCACTCGTTCTCACGGCGGCGGGCCTCTTCGTGGTCCTCACGGTCGGCACTCATCGGCCGGTTGCGCTCCTGATGGGCGACGCCGACCGAACCCTCTCGGAGGTAAACGATGACGCCGCGCTTGCGTTCGCCCATCGCCTTCATAATGGCGTCGAGCCGGTGGCTGGTGCCGAACACGTCGGTCACCACATCCTCGGAATGCAGCCGCACCGGGACGTCCTCGCCGTCACGGATGTCGCCGAAAACGACCGCGACATGGTGCATGGAATCCCAAGGCAGCGTGTAGGTGAAGACCTGCGCCTTGCCGCCGAGTGTGTCGATTTCGGAGCAGGCGACGCGTTCGACCAGCGTTTCCTTGCGCTGCCGGTAGGCGATGAGGTCGGCGACCGAGACCTGCTTGAGGCCGTGTTCCTCGGCAAAGCTCGCCACCTGCGGGCCGCGCTTGACGGTGCCGTCGTCATTGACCAACTCCGAGATCACGCCAACCGGCGGCAGGCCGGCAAGTTTGCACAAGTCAACCGCGGCTTCGGTATGGCCCGAGCGCATCAGCACGCCGCCTTCCCTAGCGATCAGCGGGAAGATGTGGCCGGGCCGGACGAAATCCGAACCGCCGACATTGCCGTTGGCCAGGTTGCGCACGGTCAGCGTGCGGTCCTCGGCCGAAATGCCGGTGGTGGTGCCATGCTTAAAATCCACGCTGACGGTAAAGGCCGTGGTGTGGGCGGAATCATTGTCGGCGACCATCGGCTGCAGATTGAGCCGCTTGGCCTCCTCGCGCGGCATCGGCGTGCAGACGATGCCGGAGGTGTGACGGATGATGAAGGCCATTTTCTCCGGGCTGCAATGCACGGCGGCAACGATCAGGTCGCCCTCGTTCTCACGCCCGTCATCGTCCATGACGACGACGATCTCGCCGCGCTCGAAGGCGCGGATGGCTTCGACGATTTTCTTCTGGTCGTATGGCATTGGCTCGCTTCGCTCGCAGGGAATAGGGGTTGGGCAGTAGGAGTTAGGGAAGGAAGGATGGGCTGGCCTATTACCTAATCCCTACTGCCTAATCCCCGGCCTGTCTGTCCCCGGTGCCGCAGATAATGGTCGGCGATGGCGCAGGCAACCATGGCTTCGCCGATCGGCACGGCGCGGATGCCGACGCAGGGGTCGTGGCGGCCCTTGGTCATGACGTCGACGTCGTTGCCGTCCTTGTCGATGGATTTTCGCGGCTTCAGGATCGACGAGGTCGGCTTGACGGCGAAGCGGGCGACGATCGCCTGGCCGGTCGAGATGCCGCCCAGAATGCCGCCGGCATTGTTGGACAGGAACACCGGCTTGCCGTCATTGCCGATGCGCATCTCGTCGGCATTCTGTTCGCCGGTGATGCGGGCGGCTTCGAAACCGTTGCCGATCNGTTGCCGATCTCGACGCCCTTGACGGCGTTGATCGACATCAGGCCGGACGCGATGTCCTGGTCGAGCTTGGCGTAGATCGGCGCGCCAAGTCCGGCGGGCACGCCGTCGGCGACGATCTCGATCACCGCGCCGACCGAGGAGCCGGATTTGCGGATGCCGTCGAGATATTGCGTGAAGACCGGAACCGAGGCCGGATCGGGGGTGAAGAACGGGTTTTCGGCGTCACCGATGAAATTCCAGTTCCAGTTGGCGCGGTCGATGGATTTCTCGCCCATCGAGACCAGCGCGCCGCGCACCACCATTCCGGGCACCACCTTGCGCGCCAAGGCGCCGGCCGCCACGCGAGCGGCGGTCTCACGGGCCGAAGAACGGCCGCCGCCGCGATGGTCGCGCAGGCCGTATTTGACGTCATAGGTGTAGTCCGCATGGCCGGGGCGGTACTGGCGGGCGATCTCGCCATAGTCCTTGGAGCGCTGGTCAACATTCTCGATCAGCATCGAGACGGGCGTGCCGGTGGTGATCATCGTCTCGCCGTTCTCGTCGAGGATGAAGCCGGACAGCACCTTCACCTCGTCCGGCTCGCGGCGCTGGGTCACAAAACGTGACTGGCCGGGGCGGCGCTTGTCGAGTTCGGCCTGGATTTCGGCCCGTGTGAAGCGGATGCCGGGCGGGCAGCCGTCGACGACACAGCCGAGCGACGGGCCATGGCTTTCGCCCCAGGTGGTGACGCGGAAGAGATGGCCGAACGTGTTGTGAGACATGAATTTTAGCCCTGCCCGGCACCGGACCGGATCAAAGGTGCGTTCTATTGGCGTTTTCCACAGCGGTCAAACTGTGATCCGGCGGTTTTAGTTTTGACACATTCGGTTGGTTTCTGCTCTCTTCCATCCGCCCGTTGAAAGCTCGCCGCCATCCGTGCAGGCGCAATGACAAAGAGGACGACGATGCGTACCCTGATTGGCGCTGCTGCCGCCATGTTGCTGATTTCCACCGCCGCCTATGCCGGCCAGACCGAAGGCCTGATCAAGAAGGTCGACAAGGACGCGCTGACGCTGACGCTGGAGGACGGCAAGTCCTTCAAGCTCAACGCCGAGACCGATCTCGATTCGCTGAAGCCGGGCATGGATATCGTCATTGCCTATGACGTGACGAATGGCGAGAACGTCGTCACCGACATGGAACTGCCCGACACCGAGTAACACCGACATCGCACAGGCCCTTGCCGCTCGGCGGAGCCCTGCCCAGATAAACAGGACGGTCGTCCTGTTCCGCTCGAACCTAAAGCCAATCCAGGCGCCCGTCCTGCAGCCTGAGCACCCGATCCTGCCGCACTTCCAGGTTTGCCGCTTCGTGTTCGGAAACACCTTCGACCATCCGAAACAGGGTCCGCACGACGCCACCATGCGTGACGCAGACCGTCTGGCGGTCGAGCGCCTCGAACCACGGCTTCACCCGTTCGAGCAGCATCTGGTAGCTTTCGGCGCCCTCGCCCGGCGGCTGGAAATTCCATTTGTTGCGCCGTCGCGCCTTCGCCGAGCCCGGCATTCGCGTATCGAGTTCGGCATAGGTAAAGCCCTGCCAGTCGCCAAAGTGCACCTCGACCAGACGCGGGTCGGTGCGGTAGGCATCGGGATCGAGTTGCATCGCCAAGCGTAGCCGCTGCATCGTCTCGCGCGTCCGCTTCATCGGACTGGCGACAAAGTCGAAATCCTCAGGGTTCTGGATCAGCTCGGCCAGCCGCCGCCCATTGCGGGTCGCCTGCTCGCGGCCGAGTGCGTTGAGATCGGTGTCGGCCTGGCCCTGCAGCCGCGACTCGGCATTCCACTGCGTCTGGCCATGGCGCACGATGTAGACGAGCGGAACCATCAGGTCTTCCGGAAATCAGGACAGGCAGGCGGAAACCGCGGCAGAACTATTCCTTGACGGTCGAAATATCCGGCGCGTCGACCGACTTCATGCCGACGACGTGATAGCCGGAATCGACATGGTGCACCTCGCCGGTGACGCCACGCGACAGGTCCGACAGGAAATAGACGGCGGAATCGCCGACTTCTTCCTGGGTGACGGTCTGCTTGAGCGGCGAATTGTATTCGTTCCACTTCAAAATGTAGCGGAAGTCGCCGATGCCCGAAGCAGCCAAGGTCTTGATCGGCCCGGCCGAGATAGCGTTGACGCGGATCTTCTTGCCGCCGAGGTCGACGGCGAGATAGCGCACGCTGGCTTCGAGCGCTGCCTTGGCGACACCCATGACGTTGTAATGCGGCATAACCTTTTCGGCGCCATAATAGGTCAGCGTCAGCAGCGAGCCGCCATCGGTCATCAGCGCTTCGGCGCGCTTGGCGATGGTGGTGAAGGAATAGACCGAAATGTCCATGGTGCGCAGGAAATTGTCGCGCGTCGTCTCGACATAGCGTCCGGTCAACTCGTCCTTGTCGGAAAAGGCGATGGCATGGACGAGGAAGTCGAGCTTGCCGCCCCAATGCTTGGCGACATTGGCAAACACCTCGTCGAGGCTCGCCGGATCAGTGACATCGCAATGACCGGCGACAAAGGCGCCCAATTCCGCAGCCAGCGGCTCGACGCGCTTCTTGAACGCCTCGCCCTGATAGGTCAGCGCGATCTCGGCGCCATGGTCGACGCAGGCCTTGGCGATGCCGTAGGCAATCGATCTGTTGTTGGCGACGCCCAGTATAAGGCCGCGCTTGCCGGCCATAAGGCCCTGTCCACCCGCCATGTCAGCGCTCTCCGAAAGATTTTCTGCTTTGGAGTGCCTATCGCACAGGCAGAAAGGCGCATCAAGCGCAGACGGGGCGCGCGTTCAATTCAGACACTCGGCGTGACAACGAATGGGGGATAATAACGTTGTTGTGAGATTTGAACACCTCACTGCGGCCAGCGCGCCTTGATGGCCCAGGCCCGGCCGACCAGCCGAATCGGCTGGTCGGCAACGCATCGGCCCTATCCAGCCATTTTGCGCCAGGGAATGAGCATTCCCACCTGCTTGCGGTAGCTTCGGTACTGATCGCCGAACATCGCGACGAGATCGCGTTCCTCGAGGAAGATGCCGAGCAAGATGTAGCCGGTGCTGCCCACCGCGAACAGGAGATGGCCCCATGTCATGGACGGCGTCGCCCAGAAGGCCAGGAGGAAGCCGACATAGAGCGGGTGCCGGACCCATTTGTAGAACAGTGGCGTCCTGAACACGGGCGGCGCCGGTTCGCTCTTGCGCAAAGCGGCGAGAACCTGGCGCAGGCCGAACAGTTCGAAATGGTTGATCAGAAAGGTGCTGGTCAACAATACCGCCCAGCCGAGCCAGAACACGCCATGGATGACGGCGACCCAGACCGGGTTCTCGACCGTCCAGACGAGACCGGGGATCGGCCGCCATTGCCAGTAGAGCAGCAGCAGGATGAGGCTGGCCAAAAGCACATAGGTGCTGCGTTCGGCCGCGTGCGGGACAATCCGTGTCCACCAGCGCTTGAAAACCGGCCGCGCCATGATGCTGTGCTGGGCGGCGAAAAGGCCGAGCAGCAGTGCATTGCCGATGACGGCTTCGACCGGACTTCCAGCGACTCCGGAATCGATCGATTTCGGCACGACCATGTTGCCGACGAAACCGACCGCATAGAGAAACGAACCGAGAAAGATCAGGTATGCGGCAACGCCGTAGATAAGGGTGATTACGCCCGCCATGACTGCCCCTCCATGCAAGCATCAGGATTCGGTCGGTCGACCGAATTCAGCGTCAAAAACCATAAATTTTCCAGCGAGTCAACTTGATCGGTCGCTCGACCGAGATAGAGTGGAGGGACGTCCAGCCCCGGACAGGAGAAGCTATGATCCGCCCAGATTGCACCGCTAACAGCGGCAGCCACGCCGCATGACGGACGCTGCCGAAGCCGTTACCCCGCCGCAGAACAAGCAAAAGCGCGACACGCGCGCCGAACTGATTTCGGCCGCCGAGTTATGCCTCCATCGAGGCGGTTATGCCGATCTGTCGACGCGCCGCGTTGCCGAGATCGCCGGCGTTCCGCTCAGCCAGATCCATTACCATTTCGGCTCCAAGGAACGGCTGTTCCTGGCCCTGCTGGACCATCTGAACGAGGGCCTGCTGAAGCGCCAGGCGGAGACCTTTGCGGCACCGATGCCGCTGTGGCAACGCTGGGAGCGCGCTTGCGATTTCCTCGACGATGATCTGGCGTCCGGCTATGTCCGGATCCTGCACGAGATGATCGCGGCAAGCCTGTCGAGCCCCGAGATCGCCAAGGCGGTGCGCCGCGACCTGCGCGGCTGGTTCGAACTGCTGGACGGACTGGCGCAAGAGGCGGAGCGTCGGTTCGGCGGCCTCGGGCCATTCTCCGCCGCCGAAGTAACCAGCCTGGTCAGCGCCGCATTCCTCGGCAGCGAGACGATGATCCTGCTGGAGATCGAGAGCCCGCATGTCCCGGTGCGGCAGGCGTTGCGCCGCTTCGGCGAGACCATCCGGCGGATGGAGGAAGCGGCGCCCGGCAGCTAGCCAGCCAAGTCGGGCCGCATCAGCCCTTGCGGCTGCGCATCAGCGCTTCGAGTTCGCTGTCGCCGCCTTCCGGCAGCATGATGCGGACATGGGCGTAGAGATCGCCATGGCCGCCGGCCTTTTCCGGCAAGCCCCTGCCCTTCAGGCGCAGCACCTTATCGGAGCTCGACCAGGCCGGAATGTTGACCGCCAGCCTGCCGGTCGGCGTGTCGACCGGTACCTTGGCGCCCAGCACCGCGTCGGCCAACGCTACCTCCAGATCGGCATGCAGGTCACGGCCCTCGATGCGGTAGCGCGGGTGCCTGCGGATACGGATCTTGACCAGTGCATCGCCCGGCTGTCCCGGCCCCTGCTCGCCCTGGCCCTTCAGCCGGATGGTCTGTCCGTCCTCGACATAGACCGGCAGCTTGACCGCAATCTTGCGGCCGTCGGGAAACATCGCCGTCACCTTTTCGGCGGTCGCTATCTCCTCGATGGTGACGTCGAGCGTGACGTTCAGATCGGCGGCGGTCGCCTGCTGGCGGCGGTCGCCTGTTCCGGCGCCGCGCGCGCCGGAAAAGGCGTCGCCGAAGATCTGGCTGAAAATGTCGCTGTTGCCGTCGAACGGATCGCCGCCCGGACGCCCCGATCGAAATTCGAAGCGCGAGCCGCCGGCGCCCTGCTGGCGGCGGAAGCCACCGAACGGATCGCCGCCGCCGGCTGCACCCTCGAAGCCCTGGAATTTCGGCTTGCCGTCGGCGTCGATCTCGCCGCGGTCGAAGGCCGCACGGTTCTTCTCGTCGCCGACGACCTCATAGGCCTGATTGGCGGCGGCAAAACGGTCCTTGGCCTTGGGATCATTCGGATTCTGGTCCGGATGATACTTCTTGGCGAGCTTGCGGTAGGCCGATTTTATGTCCTTGGCCGATGCGTTCTTGGCAACGCCCAGCACCTCATAGGGGTCGCGCATGCGTCCTGCCCTGGAAAATGAGTTAAATCCACGTTGGCCCTTATATGCGCTCCCATAGGAAGAAATTCCAGTGGCGCACAGGCTTATCGAGGGTTGAAATTGCAGCGCCCGCAAACCTCGAAAACTCAGAGCGGTTTGAAGTCCTGCATGTGCCAGCCGCCGGCCGCGACGATGCACAATTGCCCCTTGAACAAAGCGACGCCGTCGAAGCTTTCGCGCGAGGCGGTAAAGCTGCGGCAGTCTTGGCCGTTGTCCTGCACTTCGGCGAGTTCGGTGATGGAGCCCCGCGAGCCGGTGTCGGCATTCGCCCACGGCACGGCCTGGCCGCGAAGCTCCTCGATGTCGGCCGAAGACACCGCATTGCCGATCGTGGTCTGGTCGGAAGCGCTGTCGGCGTCCGTCGATGTCACCCTGGCCGGCGCGCTTGAGGTGACGATGGAACGATCGACCTCGGCCTTTTCCAGGCTGAAGCCGCCGGCGCCGCAGGCGGCAAGCGGCAGTGCGATAATCACGATCACGGCTTTCGAACTGGCCGAAGCGATAACGCTCCATTGCCCGCTGTCAAAAGCTTGCGCGATACGCGACAATCGGCAACCTCCTGAAGCTCGAGACGATTTGAGAAAAACTATGAGTGACACTGAGTTAACAAGTAGTGACTTTACCGAAGCCGCCGAGCCGTTCCGGCTCTTTGCCGAGTGGCTGGAGGACGCCAAGAAAAGCGAAATCAACGATGCCAACGGCGTAGCACTTGCAACCGTGGATGCCGATGGCATGCCCGATGTGCGTATGGTGCTGCTCAAGGGGTTCGATGAAAGCGGCTTTGTCTTCTACACGAATTTCGAGAGCGCCAAGGGCCGCGAGATTCTTGGCAGCATGAAGGCGGCGATGTGCTTCCACTGGAAATCGCTGCGCCGCCAGGTGCGCATACGCGGACCGGTGGAAATCGTCAGCGACGCTGAAGCCGACGCCTATTACGCGACGCGGCCGCGCGGCAGCCGGATCGGCGCATGGGCTTCGAAACAGTCGCGGCCGCTGGAAAGCCGCTTCGCCCTGGAGAAGGCGGTGGCCGAATACACGGCGCGCTACCCTATCGGCGAAATCCCGCGGCCAAAGCACTGGTCGGGCTTCCGCATCGTGCCGCAGGCGATCGAGTTTTGGCACGACCGGCCATTCCGGCTGCACGATCGGCTGGTCTTTTCGCGCAACGCCGAAGGCGGCTGGGACAAGACACGGCTTTATCCCTGAGGAGAGGTTCAGGCCTTCTTGCGCGTCATGAAGGCCGTCAACGCGGCGCGCGCTTCGTCGGACTTCAGCCGCTCGGAGAAATGCTCGCTCTCCACCTTGATGCGGGCGACAAGCTCGTCGCGCGGGGCGCGCATCAGGTCACGAGCGATCTTCAGCGCCTGCGGCGGCTTGGCGGCGATCGCGCCGGCCGCTGCGAGTACCGCGGCTTCTAGCCCGTCCTCCTCGACCACCTCATAGATCAGGCCGGCGGCCTTGGCGCGTTCGGCGGAAAAACCTTCGCCGAGCCCAAGCAGCGCGAAGGCGCCCTGCCTGCCGAGGATGAGCGGCGCCAGCAGGCTGGAGCCCGCCTCCGGCACCAGGCCGAGGTCGACGAAGGGTGTGCGGAACACAGTGCGCGGCGTGGCGAAAGTCAGGTCGCAATGCAAATTGAGCGTGGTGCCGATGCCGACCGCAATGCCGTCGACGCCGGAGACCATCGGCTTCTCCGTTTTGGCCAGCGCCATCAGGAAGTCCCAGACCTCGTTGCCGCCCTCACCGCCGGTGGCGATGACCAGGAAATCGGCGAGATCGTTGCCGGAAGAGAAGGCGCCAGGCACACCGAGGAAGACATGGACGCGAACCGCCGGGTCGGCATCGCCATCGGCCAGCGCCTTGGACATTGTCGCGTACATGGCGCGCGTCAGTGCGTTCTTCTTGTCGGGACGGTTCATGCGGATGATCTGGATGGCGCCCTGGCGCTCGACGAGAATATGGTCTGTCACGGTCATTCTTCCCTGTGAGCGCTCTGGTATTCAGGCCGTTATCAGCGCCTTGCCGGCGGTAGCGAGGCTCTCGGCGCCATCGATGACGCGTTCCTTCAAGGCGCTGACTTCGCCGAGCAGGTTTTCGGCGAAAAAGCGGCAAAGGGCGATGCGGCTCTGCTGGGCAAGTCCGCCACGCGCCAGATAAGCGCCGCCGGCGGCAAGCGAGATCAGCCTGAGATAGGGGGTCGCACCGGCTTGCGCTTCGTCCAGACGGCCATCGGCCAGCAGCTTCTGCAGGAAGCGCGTCGCCTCGGTGAGATCGTCGAACGCCTGGTCAAGCGCTTCGGCGGTGCGGCCGAAGCCCTGCAGGTTCGAGGTCCGCACCTCGTCGGCCATGGCCTTCAGTTCGGCGATATAGCCATGCACATGCTCGCCGCCGCCAAGCGGCAATTTGCGGGCTACAAGGTCGATCGCCTGGATGCCGTTGGTGCCTTCATAGATCGGCGCAATGCGGGCGTCGCGATAGAGCGCGGCCGCGCCCGTCTCCTCGATGAAGCCCATGCCGCCGTGGACCTGGACGCCGAGCGATGCGACATCGACGCCGATATCGGTGGAAAAGGCCTTGGCCAGCGGCGTCAGCAGATTGGCGCGATCGCGCCAATGCGCTGCCTCCTCGCCTGTCGACACACGCGCGAAGTCGATGGCGTAGGCGCAGGAATACGAGATGGCGCGGGCGATCTGGGTCAAAGCCTTCATGGTCAAGAGATTGCGCTGCACGTCGGGGTGATGGACGATCGGTGCCATCCCGGCGCCTGAAAAGTCCGATGCCTTGCCCTGGCGGCGCTCATTGGCATAGGAGATCGCCTTCTGCGTCGCGGCTTCGGCCACTGCCACGCCCTGCATGCCGACGCAAAGCCTCGCGTTGTTCATCATGGTGAACATGCAGGCGAGCCCCTTGTTCTCCTCGCCGATCAGCCAACCGATGGCGCCGGGCGCAGCACCCTGGAACCCGTCGCCATAGATCATGGTNGAGTTCAGACGTGTGCTCTTCCGATCTGACGTCGTTGCGGGCGCCAAGCGAGCCGTCATCATTGACCAGGAATTTCGGCACCAGGAACAACGAAATACCGCGCGTGCCGGCCGGTGCGTCGGGCAGCCGCGCCAACACCAGATGGATGATGTTGTCGGTGAAATCATGCTCGCCATAGGTGATGAAGATCTTTTGGCCGAAGATGCGGTAGGTGCCGTCGCCGGCAGGCTCGGCGCGGCTGCGCAGGGCTGCGAGATCGGAACCGGCCTGCGGCTCGGTCAGGTTCATCGTCCCCATCCACTCGCCGGAGACGAGCTTCGCCAGATACTTTGCCTTCAGCGCTTCGGAGGCATGCTTGTCGAGCGCCTCGACCGCGCCCATGGTCAGCGTCGGGCCGATGCCGAAGGCCATGGCGGCGGAGTTCCACATTTCGAGCGCGGCCATGCCCAACATGGTCGGCAGGCCCTGGCCGCCAAATTCTTCCGGCCCCGACAGCGCGTTCCAGCCGCCGTCGATCCAGCTGCGGTAAAGCGCCTTCCAACCGGGCGGCGTGGTCACGGCTGCATCCTTCAGCATCGCGCCGTGTTCGTCGCCGATCTTGTAGAGCGGCGCCACCTCCTCGCTGGCGAAGCGGCCGGCCTCGGCCAGGATGGCGTCGACAAGGTCTTCGCCGAGGTCCCCGAACGCGCCGCTGTCGAGTGCCGGCTTGAGCCCGGCGACATGCTTGAGCGTGAACGAAATGTCGTCGACCGGGGCCTTGTACATGCCGCTTCTCCTCCGCTGCTCCGACCGCTCGATCCTAGGACCCGGGCCGATGCAAAACCATCCGCCTCTGGGCGGCCTCCGGCGTTCTTTTTACGTAAACGTCAAATTTTGTCACGCGGATTTTGTAGCGAACTCCGTCGTCCACGGGTGGAGCGGGAGCGTAGCGGACGCCGAGTACCATGTCGCGACCTCGCGCCAGGGGCGCAACGGTGCAGAATTCTGCGCCGTGGCAACGCTTCGAAGTCGCGGAATGGATTCTATGGTCTGCGCCGCGTCGCTTCGCTCCTTGCTTCGCCATAGAATGACGAAATCGCGAGAGCGATCAGGACTCCTGCCCGAAAGCACTTCCTTAACCATACCGGTCCACCATCGGTGTTTGGTCAGCGGGGATCCCCTGTTTGAAAACGCCGGCGCATCTTCTTCGCCGCTCAGCGATCGCTCTCGCGGCGATGATGGCGCTGATATCAGCGGCTACAGCCTCGGAGTTTTCCGAGCCGTGGCGGGATGGCGACCGCGCGCTGGTGGTCGACGCCTATGAATACAATTCCATCGACTGGGGTGCGCTTGCCACCGACAAGCGCATTGTCGGCTTCATCAACAAGGCCTCCGACGGGCTGCCGCCGCCCTATTTCTGCTACGGCGACGAAACCACGGTCAAACTCTGCAAGACGTTGTGGAAACGCTTTGCAGTGACGCGCGAGTTGTTCCAGACGCGCAAGGTGGTGGCCAAGGCGCTCGGGCTGAAATGGGGCGCCTATCATCTTGCCCGGCCCGGCAATCCGCTCGAGCAGGCCAACAGCTTCATCGACTTCGCCGAACCGGCGGCGGACGATCTGCTCGCCCTCGATCTCGAAGGCAACGACCCCTCGCAATGGATGTCGCTCGAGGATGCCGAGGAATTCGTGCGCCAGGTGCACCGGCGGCTCGGCCGTTTCCCGATCCTCTACACCAACGGCAAGACCGCCCAGTACATCGCCGACAACCGCTACCAATACCGTCTGCTGTCGCGGCTGCCGCTCTGGTATGCGCGCTACAAGCCCGACATCGACGTGCACTTTCCGATGGGCAACTGGCAGGGCTATGCGCTGTGGCAATTTTCGGCGCAGGCCAATTGCGGCCGCCTGCGCTGCCCCTACCGGGTCCCCGGCACGCCCAACGACATCGACGTCAACGTCGCGCCGATGGACGCGGCGGCACTGCGCCAGCAATGGCCCTTCGGCGGCCTGATCGACGTGCCGCCCGACTACCTCGCCTCGATACCGGTGCCAGTCTCGCGCGCAGCCGGGCTCGCCGGAAAAGTGACCATCACCTATGCCGATGTGGCGACGCCACCGACGGTCGAGGAGATGGTGGCGGTGCTCGGCGCGCGCTGGCAGACATTCCGCGCCGCCTTCCGCATGCCGGTGGTCAAGACGGTGCCGCGCCGCGCGCGCTTCGGCATTGCCGAGTATGTCGCCTGGAAGCGGACTGCGTATCGTTCGGAGGCTCTGCTCGAGGCCGCCTTCTCGCAGGCCGCCGACCCGGTCAGCACCGCTTCGACGGAACTCGTTCCCGAGCGCTGAGGCTCAGGTGGCGCTGGCTTTCTCCCGCGCCACCGCCTGCCAGCCTATGTCGCGGCGGCAGAAGCCTTGCGGCCAGTCGATGCGGTCGAGCGCGGCGTAGGCGCGGCTCTGCGCTTCGCCGACCGTCTTGCCTGACGCGGTGACGTTGAGCACGCGGCCGCCATTGGCGACCAGCGCGCCGCCATTGATGGCGGTGCCGGCGTGGAAAATCTCAACACCATCGCCGGCCGCCTCTTCCAGCCCGCGGATGACCGAGCCTTTTTCCGGCGTCCCGGGATAGCCCTGTGCCGCCATCACCACGGTCAGCGCGGCATCGTCGCGCCAGCGGATCGAACTGTGCGCCAACTGGCCGTCGACGGCGGCGTTGAGCAGCACCAGCAGATCGTCCTTCAGCCGCATCATCAGCACCTGGCATTCGGGATCGCCGAAGCGGGTGTTGTATTCGATCAGCTTCGGCCCTTTGTCCGTGATCATCAGCCCGGCGAAGAGAATGCCGGCGAACGGCGCGCCAAGCTCGGCCATGCCGTGCATGGTCGGCTCGACGATCTCGCGCATGGTGCGCTCGACCATTTCGGGGCTCATCACCGGCGCCGGCGAATAGGCGCCCATGCCGCCGGTGTTGGGGCCGGTGTCGCCGTCGCCGACGCGCTTGTGGTCCTGCGCGGTGCCGAAGGGCAGTGCCGTGGTGCCGTCGCACAAGCAGAAGAAACTCGCCTCCTCGCCGGTCATGAATTCCTCGACCACGACCTCGGCGCCGGCGTCGCCGAATGCGCCGTCGAAACAAGCATCGAGGGCGGCGCGCGCCTCGTCCAGCGTCATGGCGATGGTGACGCCCTTGCCGGCAGCGAGCCCGTCGGCCTTGATGACGATCGGCGCTCCCACCTTTTCGACGTAAGCCTTGGCCGCAGCCAGTTCGGTGAAGCGGCCATAGGCGGCGGTCGGGATGCCGTATTTGGCGCAAAGGTCCTTGGTAAAACCTTTCGAGCCTTCGAGCCGCGCTGCCCGCTTCGACGGGCCGAAGACGCGGATGCCCTCGCCGCGCAGATCGTCGGCAATGCCGGCGACCAGCGGCCCTTCCGGCCCGACGACGACGAGGTCGATCGCATTGTCCTTGCAGAAGGTTGCGGCAGCGGCATGGTCGCTAATGTTGAGTTTGACCAGTTCGGCCTCGCGGGCGACGCCCGGATTGCCGGGCGCGGCATAGAGCCTGGTCAAAAGCGGCGAGGCCGCGATCTTCCAGGCCAAGGCATGTTCGCGGCCGCCGGAGCCGATCAACAAAACGCGCATGCCGATGTCCCTTGTCATTTCACGACAGGGACTGCGCTATTGCGCTGCGCGGCGCGGGTCAAGACTTTTGGTCCGCTGCTTGCCGGTTGCGCACGGCAACGTCGCACGCATCGGCAAGCCGAAGCAGAAGCGCGGCTCTCGCGGCTCAGCTCTGGAAGACCACTGGAAACCAGTCCTCGCGCAGTTTCTGGCCGGGCTTCATGTCATGGCCGGGATAGGGCGGCGAGGTACGGCCGGGGCGCTCGACATAGCGCGCATCGTCGCCGACCCAGCGCAGCGACAGCGCCCGGCGCCGCGCCGCGGTCGGATTGCCGCGCGCACCATGCGCGGTGCGGAAGTCGAACAGGATGGCGTCCCCCGGTTCCATCTCCCATTCGAGCACCTTCAGCGACGGGTCCTTGTCTGGATCCGGCACGGGGAGGTAGTCGCCCTCGCCGGCATAGAAATTGCTGTCATCTAGCCAGCGCACCGGCAGGATCATCTTGTCCCATTTGTGCGAGCCGGCGATCAGCCGCAGCGTCGCTTCCTTGACCGGATCGATCGGAATCCAGAAGCTGACGGTCTGGGTGCCATCGACGAAGTAATACGGGATGTCCTGGTGCCAAGGCGTCGGCTTCTGGGTGCCCGGCTCCTTGACCAGCACATGGTCGTGGAAGAACTGCGCGCTGCGCGACTGCATCGCGGCTGCGGCCAGTTCGGCGGCGGGCGAATTGCGCACCACGTCGACGAATTCGGGAATGCGCTCCCAATTGCAGTAATCGTCGAAGAAGCTGCCCTTGCCGTTGGCGATGTCCGACGCCGTGGCGCTGCGGTTTTGCATGTTGCGCTCGATGCCGGCGGCGATGGTGCCGACCCAGTCCTTGAAGGCGCCGCGTATGCAGACCGCGCCGTCGCGCTGGTAGTCGGCAATCGCTGCGGCATCAATATGTCTGGCGGCCATCTCATGTCTTCCCTGTTTCGATGACCGACTATCGCAGCCGCCGCACATCGCGTAAAATAATAACTTCTCATCTCTCTTATCGTTTTAGACTATGAATCTGACCCTCACCCAGCTGCGTTACCTCGTCGCCGTCGCACGGCATGGCAGCGTCACCGCGGCCGCGCGGATGCTGAACGTCTAACAGCCGTCGATCTCGGTGGCGATCGACAATGTCGAAGCGACGCTCGGCCAGAAACTGTTCGTGCGCCAGCGCGGCAGCGGCATCGCGCTGACCTCGTTCGGTCGCAGCGCGGTGGCGAAGGCAAAGCAGGTGCTGGCCGAAGCGGACGAACTGGTTGGGCTCGGGACGCGCGACGCCGATGTCGGGGGCGAACTTGTGCTCGGCTGTTTCGAGGATCTGGCGCCCTATTTCGCGCCGGCGCTGATCCGCGCTTTTTCGCAACGCTGCCCGGCGGTCACCGTGGTGGTCCGCGACGAGACCTTCGAGACGCTGGGCCGGCGGCTCGGCGATGCGGCAATCGATCTCGGCCTGACCTACGATCTCGGCCTGCCCTCGCACTTCGCCCGCATCCTGCTGCATGAGCTGCGGCCACACGCGCTTCTGCCGCAAGGCCACGCACTGGCCAGCCAGGCGAGCGTCAGCCTGGCGGAGCTGGCGACCCATCCCTTGATCACCACCGACCAGCCGCATAGCTGGCAGCATATGCTGGACCTGTTCCTCAGCCGCGGCCTGTCGCCGGTCTCGCAATCGACGGCGAGTTCGTTCGAACTGCAGCGCAGCATGGTCGCCAACGGCTTCGGCGTCGCGGTGAGCTACACCAGGCCCTATGGCGACAGGAGTTATGACGGGCTGCCGCTGGTCTGCAAGCCGCTGTCCGATCCGCTGCCGATGCAGCGCATCATCCTCACCCATGACACAAGGCAAAGGCTGTCGAAGGCGGCGCTGGCCTTCACGGAGGTGGCGAAGGAATGGTTTGCCAGCCACGATATTTTCACCGCCTGAGCGACAATGCGGCCGCTTGACGGCGCACGCCGCTGCTGCCACTCCAGCACGATGGAAACCATCCAGTCGAAAGCCGCACAGGGCCGCGTCGCCGACGCGCCGAGCGGCCATTGGGTCTACAAGATATTGCCGCGCTGGCTGTGGCCTTACGCGCAGCTTGCGCGCTGGGACCGGCCGATCGGCTGGCAATTGCTGCTGTGGCCCTGCTGGTGGTCGGCAGCGCTTGCGGCCAGCGCCTATCCCCGCCCGGCAGACCCGTTGCTCACATTGCTGCCGTCGCCGTGGTTCCTGTTCCTGTTCTTTGTCGGCGCCGTCACCATGCGTGGCGCCGGCTGCACCTATAACGACATTGTCGACCAGGACATCGACAACAAGGTCGAGCGCACGCGCTCGCGGCCATTGCCGGCCGGCAAGGTGACGCGCCGCCAAGCCTGGGCGTTCCTGGTCATCCAGGCCTTGCTGGGCCTCGTCGTGCTGCTGCAGTTCAACGACTTCGCCATTCCGCTCGGCATCGTCTCGCTGGTCATCGTTGCCGTCTATCCCTTCATGAAGCGCTTCACCAACTGGCCGCAATTGGTGCTCGGGCTCGCCTTCTCCTGGGGTGCGCTGATGGGCTGGGCGGTCGAGTTCGGCGATCTCGATGGCCCGGCCGTCATGCTCTATATCGGCTCGATCCTGTGGGTGATCGGCTACGACACCATCTATGCACATCAGGACAAGGAAGACGACGCAATCGTCGGCGTGCGCTCGACGGCGCGGCTGTTCGGCGACAACACCAAGACCTGGCTGGTCGGGCTTTATGGCGGCACGCTGGTCTGCTTCGCCATCGCCTTCGCCTCGGCGCAGGTGCCGGTGGTGGCGCTGGCCGGGCTGATCGCCGCCGGCGCCCATATGGCGCGGCAGATAGCGGTTCTGGATATCGACGATCCCGATCAATGCCTGCGGCTGTTCAAATCCAACAACCAGGTCGGCTGGTTGATCTTCATCGGCCTGATCGGCGGTGCGCTGTGGGTGGCGCTAAAGCCGCTGGTTTAATCTCCTTCTCCCCGTCACTACGGGGAGAAGGTGGCGGCAGCCGGATGAGGGGCAGCGCCAATCTTTGCAGTTGAGGTGAGATGCACAGCGGCGATATTGCGAGAAATGCCTCGGTCAGCGCCGCCCCTCATCGCCCTGCCGGGCGTTCGTCACTCGAAAAGCCAAGCAATTGGCTTTTCGTCCGCTACGCGGACCGCTCCTCAACCCCCGTATAGTGACGGGGAGAAGAAGGCTGTCGTCGGCGGTTTCGCCAATCGCCGGTCAAGCTACTCCCGCGAAATAATCTCCTGGCCGTCGATCACCAGCCTCAGCCCGAGATTGCCGGCCCTGCGGCGGGCGAGGAAGCGCGGGCGGCGCGTGGTCGAGACCCGGCCCTTGCGGCGATCCTTGGCCGGCAGCGCCTTGATGGCGGCGCCGAGCGATTCCTCAAGCGTGCGGGCAATGCCGTCGGATTCGATCAGCAGCATCTGCAGCCGGTAGGCGTCGGCCCAGGCGCGCCAGTCGGCGGCGACGTCGTCGAGATCGTCGGCCACCAGCAGCGGCACCGACAGCATCGGGTCGTTGTGCAGGAGTTCGAGGGTTACCGTGACATTGCCTTGCGCATCCTCCATCGCGCGGGCGGCGACGCCGCGAAACGCGTTGGCGGGCAGCGCGATGATCGCCGGCACGCCGCTCATCTCGAGCGTGCGGCGGATGACGGCGCCGCGCTGGTCGATGGTGAAGGTAACGTCGCCATAGTCGTCGCGCGTGGCATAGCTCACCACTTGCGGCAGGCGGAATGGGTCGAGGCGCATGTTGCGCCCGGCCCAGACGGGCTTCAATACACTGTTCATCTGCTGCCTTCCTGTGTTTCTCCTGAGAGCCGCTTTCACGGATCCCACCGGGCCAGTTTTCCCGGCCTCGTTGTGTGAAACATTAGCGCGAGCTTCTGCCGCGCGGCTTAAGAAAGTCAGTTAAATTTTGCTGATCTCAGGCGATGGTTATCGGAATGAGACCAGACACAAAATGTTGAAAGGATCAGATAACCTTACCGGGATTCATGATGCCGGCCGGATCGAAGACGGCCTTCACCCGGCGCATCAGTTCGATCGCCATTGGCGGCGCGGTGGCGATCAGTTCGTCGCGCTTCAACTGGCCGATGCCATGCTCGGCCGAGATCGAACCGTGGAAGGAGCGCACGACATCGTGCACGGCATGGTTCATGGCGTGGTAGAGGCCGAGAAACGCTTCGTCGTCACCGCCCTCCGGCCGGGAGATGTTGTAGTGCAGATTGCCGTCGCCCATATGACCGAAGCAGACCACGCGCGCCTGCGGACTGACCGAAGCCACTGCACCGGCCGCCTTTTCGATAAACGCCGGGATGGATGCCACCGGCACCGAAATATCATGCTTGATCGAAGCACCTTCGGGCTTTTGCGAATCCGGCAGCACCTCGCGGAAGTTCCAGAACGCGTCGCCCTGCGCCAGGCTGGCCGCGATCACCGCGTCGCCGACGATGCCTTGCTGGAGGCCTGCCGACAGCACTTCTTCGATCAGCCCCCTGGCGTCCTCGGCCGAACGGCCCGACGACACCTGCATCAACACATACCATGGCCAATCCTGCGCCAGCGGCCGCGTGACGCCCTGCGCATGGCGCAGCGTGAAATCATACGGACGCCGGCCGATCAGCTCGAAGGCGGTGAGTGCCGCCCCTGCCCGGTCCATCGCCAGGCTGAACAGCGAAAGCGCTGCTTCCGGCGACGACAGGCCGGCAAAGGCCACTTCGCGCCCCTTGGGCTTGGGAAACAGTTTCAGCACCGCTGCGGTGATGATGCCGAGCGTGCCTTCGGCGCCGACGAACAGGTTCTTCAGATCGTAGCCGGTGTTGTCCTTCTTCAATTTGCGCAGATCGTCGAAGACCTCGCCGGTCGGCAGCACCACTTCGACGCCGAGGCAGAGTTCGCGCGCATTGCCATAGGCAAGCACGCCGGTGCCGCCGGCATTGGACGAGAGATTGCCGCCGATCTGGCAAGACCCTTGCGCGGCGAGCGACAGCGGAAACAGCCGGTCGGTGGCATCGGCCGCTTCCTGCAGCGTCTGCAGGATGACGCCGGCCTCGACTGTTACCGTGTTGGAGAAGACGTCGATCTCGCGAATGCGGTTCAGCCGCGACAAAGAAAGCACGATCTCGCGGCCGGATGCGTCAGGCACCTGGGCGCCGACCAGCCCGGTGTTGCCGCTTTGCGGCACGACCGGCGTTCCCGTCTCGCTCGCCAACCGCATGATACGGCTCACCTCGTCGACGCTGCCGGGACGCAGCACCAAGGCGGTCCTGCCATGCCACAGACCGCGCCGCTCGGTAAGATACGGCGCAATATCGGCCTGGTCGCGCAGCGCGTATTTGTCGCCGGCGATTGCCGCGAAGCGGTCGATGAGGGTGGGGTCGAGATCGAAGGGGGAGTCGTTCATGGGCGCAAACTATGGCGCTCAGTCGAGCTTGTCACGTGGGGCAGCGGCACGAAACAGCCGATCGTTGATCGCCTCGCCCAAGCCGTCGAACGGGATCGGCTCGACGGCGATCGTCGCCGCGCCGCTGCGGTCGAGTTCCTGCAGATACGCGAACAGATTGCTTGCGGCTTCGCGCAAATCGCCCGATGCGGACAGGTTGCGCAAGGCCGCGGCCGCTTGCCAGCCTTCCGCGCGCTGCTCGCCAAAGGCCAGCAAAGCCTCGCCCGCGCCCACGCTTTGCGCATTGAGCCGCACTGCGGCGCCCGGCGCGTAATGCGATGCCAGCATGCCCGGGGCCTCGATGCCGGCTGTTGCGCCGCGCTGCAATTTCATGCCGATGACGGCCTCGATATCGGCGGCGGCGATGCCGCCCGGCCTCAGCAGCCGCACTCTGTTGCCTTCGACCTTGACGATGGTCGATTCCAGCCCGACCGGGGTGGCGCCGCCATCGACCACCAGCCGGATTTTGGCGCCGAGATCGGCCGCCACGGCTTGCGCTGTCGTCGCGCTTATCTTGCCCGAAGAGTTCGCGCTGGGCGCGGCCAGCGGGCGGCCGAGCCTGGCGATCAGCTCGCCGCCGAAGCCCCTCGGCATGCGCAGCGCGATCGTATCGAGCCCGGCGGTGACCAGCGGATGGATGCCGTTGCCGGGTCGGAGCGGCAGCACCAGCGTCAGCGGCCCCGGCCAGAACGCCTCGGCCAGCCGCTTCGACAGCGGATCGAAGGTTGCAATGCGCTCGGCCATCGCCAGATCGGCGACATGGGCGATCAGCGGGTTGAAGCGCGGCCGGCCCTTGGCTTCGAAGATGCGGGCGACGCCGACGCCATTGGTCGCGTCGCCGGCCAGTCCGTAGACGGTTTCCGTCGGGATGGCGACGACGTCGCCGCCCTCGAGCAGCGCCAGCGCCCGCTCCATCGCTTCGCCGACGGATAGTATCTCAGCCACTCGCATCACCTCACAGCGCCGGACCTAAAGCGCGCCGCGCTGAACCGGATTCATGCGACGCGCTTTAGGTCTTTGTTTTGATGCATGTCGTTCTCTCAAAACCGGGGCCACTTTTGAGCGACATGCATTAGAGCGGTTCAGCGGTTCGCTTAAACGCTCTAAGTATTTGTTTTTGCGGAATTCCGGACGGAAAACCGCTACTCACTTTTCCTGGAATTGCTCTAATACGGCAGTGGTTTTCGGGCAAGCCGGCGTTGGCGAATTATCAATGCCTAAAATGCTATGTTTCCCTGCAAGCCGGCATCAATCCACTCGGGTTAAGGCTACTTGGGTTAGGGCTGGCGGCTTGTTGGGCAAGGGGACGGTTTCGATGTCGATGCGTGTGCTTGGAGCGCTTGGTTTCACCCTGGCGGCGATGACCGGTGGGGCGCACGCCTCGTCGATCGTCTTTCTCGGCGTCTCGACGTCGACGCCATCGGTCATCAAGGTTGGCGGATCCGAACCGGTCAGGACCGCCTCGACGCCATCGATCGTCGCGCTCGGCGATGCCCAGCCCGATGTGACTTATGAAAAGGTCGCGGCGATCCCCGAAAAGCCTAGGCAGGATCCGATGATCATTCGCGGCGGCATCGTCGGCGGCGCCTTCGCCGCGCCGGCTCCGGCCAGGGCGAGCGCCGCGGCGCCGGCAACTGAGCCGACGGCAGAGACCGCACCAGCCGGAACTGCAACGGCATCGAACGGCAAGCCCGAGTCGCAACCGGCAGCGCCGCAGCCGGCAACAACACCGCAGCAGCCGATCGAGGGCGTCGGCAAAGCCGAGTAGGCCATTCAGCCAAAACAGTCGGCCAAGACAGTCGGCCAATCCATGCCGCTTGACGCCAATCGACGCCCCGGCGCACGATCGGCTTGGCGGCGGCGGCCCCAATTTCGCCAATCGGGTTTGGCATGAGCGCGCCGGGTTCTAGGAGAGCGAGGGGTTATCATGAACATGACGAAATCTTTGACTATTGCCGGCCTGTTGCTGGCGTCACCTATAGGTGTCGGCGGCGCGCAGGCCGGTGACGAGCTAGGGTCCTACGTCGCGCGCATTTCCGATCGCGACCACCATGCCAGCGACGGCTATGAGCTGAGCAGCGCAGCACAGATGGTGCGGCAGGACCGTGCCAACTGGCACAAGTTCCACCGGCGCGATGCCGACGACCAGGGCGATGACTGGTTCCGCAGCAACGATGATCGCGCGTATCTGGAACGCATGCTGAAGCGCGGTGGCGCGATGAGCTCCTCGACACGGAACGCCATCGTCAATGGCGAGCCGCTGATCCAGGTCGACGTCTATTCAGACAGCGTGCATGTCAGCATTTTGGAGGACTGACGGGGTCAGCCCCGGGAGGACTGAAAACAAGACGGGCGGCGTGTGAACGCCGCCCGTCTTCGGGCTTGTCCGGCCCTTAGCCAGCTATTCTGGAAAAATCCGCGACCTGATCGGTGGCCGTGCGGATGCGAGCCAGCAGCGCCAGGCGGTTGGCGCGCACGGCCTGGTCCTCATCATTCACGAGAACGCGTTCAAAAAATGAATCAACCGGTTCACGCAACACGCTAAGCGCCAGCATGGCGGCGGAAAAGTCTTCGTTTTGAATCGCTTCGCCGGCTTCTCTCTCCGCCTGATTCACCGCCGCAAACAGCGATTTCTCGGCCTCCTCGCGAAACAGCGCCGGCTCAACAGTCGCGGCGACACGCGTTTTCTTCTTCTCCTCGGCAGCCAGAATGTTGGCCGCGCGCTTGGTGCCGGCGAGCAGGTTCTTGCCGTCCTCGGTGTCGAGGAAGTAGCCGAGCGCTTCGACGCGGCGCACGATCTGCAGGAGGTCATCCGAGTGCGGCGTGATGACGGCGTCGATGAGATCGTGGCGGGCGCCCTGATCGCGGAGATAGACTTTCAGGCGGTCGTGGAAGAAGGCGAGGAGGTCGGAGCCAATCTTCTCAAACGCGGGTACTTCCATCGGAAACTCCCGAGCACCCTTTGCCAAAAGCTCCTTGGCAAAAGTCATCTTTGGATCAATGTCGGTGCCTTCAAACCAGCGTTTTTCCGTTTCCCAGTCCATGTTCCTGGTCGAAATTAATGTAGAAGCGAGCGCGCCTGCTTTCGAGGCAAGAGGCGCATAGAGCTTCAATCTGACTCCATTCTCCAAGATTAGTCGGACCACCCCCAGAGCCGCCCTTCTCAGCGCATAGGGATCCTTCGAACCGGTCGGCTTTTCATCGATGGCCCAGAAACCGACCAACGTGTCGAGCTTGTCGGCCAGCGCGACGGCAATCGACACCGGATTGGTCGGCACGCTATCCGACGGACCTTGCGGCTTGTAGTGCTCCTCAATCGCCGCGGCCACGGACGGATGCTCGCCCTGCAGCAGCGCGTATTTGCGCCCCATGGCGCCTTGCAGTTCCGGAAACTCGCCCACTGCTTCGGTCGTGAGGTCAGCTTTGGCCAGCACAGCGGCGCGAGCGGCGCGCGCGGTAATCTCCCCCCTTGAGGGGGAGATGTCGCCGAAGGCGACAGAGGGGGTCGTCTCGCGTGGAGTGCCAACTCCCTCTTTCTTCGAGAGACCGGACGGCGTCGCGGCAGCCGAAGCGACCCCCTCTGGCCTGCCGGCCATCTCCCCCTCGAGGGGGGAGATCGACTGCGCCACTGTTGGCGCCAGCTCCTGCGCCAGCCGCTTGATCCGCTCCACCCGATCGCCTTGCGTACCGAGCTTGGCGTGAAAGGTGACATTGAGATGGTCGAGGCGGGCCATGCGCTGGTCGAGCGGCTTTTTCAGATCGAGCCCGAATTTCTTCGCCGACGCCTCGAGCTGCTCCAGATCCGGCAGATCGCCCTGGTCGGTCTTCCAGAAATACAGCGCGTCCGACAGGCGGGCACGCACCACCTTGCCGTTGCCGTGCGCGACCTCCTTGCCGCCGTCCTTGGCCTCGATGTTGGCGGTGAGGATGAAGCGGTTGGAGAGGTTTTCGCCGTCGCCCTGCGGCCGGGTGACAAAGCATTTCTGATTGGCGCGGATGGTCAGCCGGACCACTTCTGGCGGTATGGCAAGAAAGGCCTGCTCGAATTCGCCCATCAGCACCACCGGCCATTCGACCAGGCCCGACACTTCTTCCAACAACCCTTCGTCCTCGACCAGATCGAGCCCGTTGGCGAAGGCGAGGTTGCGGGCGTCGGCAAGGATGATCTCCTTGCGGCGGTCGCCATCGAGCACGACCTTGGCCGCTTCCAGCTTGGTCACGTAATCGTCGAAGCGGCGCACGGTGATTTCTCCCGGCGCCATGAAACGATGGCCGTAGGTGATATTGCCCGAGCGGATGCCATCGATCTCGAAATCGACCACCACCGGCTCCTCGGTCTCCGGGCCGAAGGTGCACAGAATCGTCTGCAGCGGCCGCACCCAGCGTAGCGAACCGGGCTTGGCTGAAGCCGGCCCCCAGCGCATCGATGTCGGCCAGGGGAAGCCGCGAATGATGGCCGGCACCAGTTCGGCGATGATTTCTTCCGCCGCCCTGCCCGGCTTCGAAATATGGGCGACGTAGAAATCGCCCTTCTTCGGATCGGAATGAACATGCGCCTCGGCAACCGAGGCAAGGCCTGCCTTGCGCAGAAAACCCTGCACCGCCTGTTCCGGCGCCGTCGTCGACGGCCCCTTGATCTCCTCGTGGATATCCTTCGAGCGCGCGGTCAGGCCCCTGACATCGAGCGCCAGGCGCCGCGGCGTCCAGTATTCGCGCGCGGCGTCATAGGTCAGACCCGCCTCGACCAGACCGTCGGTCAGCATCTTCCTGAGATCGCCCGCCGCCTTGCGCTGCATACGGGCGGGGATTTCCTCGGAGCGAAGTTCTAAGAGCAGGTCTGGCATGGTTAAGCTCCCACCCTCCCCTTGATGGGGAGGGTCGGCGCGTGGCGCCGGGGTGGGGTGGCGACCTCTCAGCCGCCGATACCTTCGGCACCATCGCGCAAACGCAGGTGTGATTTTCGTTCTTCCACCGCCGCATAGATCGTATCGAGCACGGAATCCAGTTCGTTTTTGATTTCATGGTTCCAGAAGCGAATGACGCGGTAGCCTTGGCTCTCGAACCATTTCGTTCGACGCTCGTCATGGCGCAGCTGGTCATCGAAGCTGTGATGGGCACCGTCCACCTCAATGATCAGCTTCAGCCGGTGGGAGATGAAATCAGGGAAGTAAACGCCTACTCGCCTGCCTGCGAAAATGAGTGCCTTCTACTGGAATGCGCCACAGATGCCGCCACAGGATGCGTTCCTCGTCGGTCATCGCCGCGCGAAGCCTTTGCGCAGACTGCAGCTTGAATCGATCGAGTTTTGGCATGGAACGTCGCGCTGTCACCCCCACCCGCCGCTTCGCGGCGACCTCCCCCATCTAGGGGGAGGTAAGAGGGCATAGCAACTCGGCTGACCGCTGTTTCCAGGAATTTTGACCGCCCCTGTCGGGCCGCAACCAGCCCGCCCGTCCTTGGATCAAAGATTTCCATGAACCAAACGCAGCGCTGAAGCGACCAACGCTCAGGCAGGGACCTATTGGCTGAACGACCATGAAAACGGCATCGAGACTTCTCCAGATCATCGCGCTCAGCGCCTGTTTCGCCGCGCAGGTGCATGGCGCCTTCTCGATGCCGGGTGTGCGGCAGGCTATGCGGACCATGGCGGGATCGTCTGGCCAGTTCTCGGCGCCAATCAACATTTCCCCCGAAATGATGAAGTGAGCCTGAACCTCAGGCGGCGAGCCCGCCGGCCTGGGTCTGCAAAAATGCCTCGCCGCAGGCTTTCGCCAGATTGCGCACCCGCAGGATGTAGCTCTGCCGCTCGGTCACCGAAATCACGCCGCGCGCGTCGAGCAGGTTGAAGACGTGGCTGGCCTTGATGCACTGGTCATAGGCCGGGAAGACCATGCGGTGCATCTGCAGATTGTCGTTCGAAGCCGGGGCGCCGGCCGCGAGCAGCGCCTTGCATTCGGCTTCGGCGTCCTCGAAATGCCTGAGCAGCATGGCGGTGTTGGCATATTCGAAGTTGTGCCTGGAATATTCCTGCTCGGCCTGCAGGAAGACATCGCCATAGGTGACTTTTTCGGCGCCTTCTCGGCCATTGAAGTTGAGGTCGTAGACATTGTCGACGCCCTGCACATACATGGCCAGCCGCTCCAGGCCGTAGGTCAGTTCTCCCGCCACCGGCGCGCATTCGATGCCGCAGACCTGCTGGAAATACGTGAACTGCGACACTTCCATGCCGTCGCACCAGCACTCCCAGCCGAGCCCCCAGGCGCCAAGCGTCGGGCTTGCCCAGTCGTCCTCGACGAAGCGAATGTCGTGCAGCAACGGATCGACGCCGATCGCCTTGAGCGAGCCGAGATAGAGTTCCTGCAGGTTCGGCGGGTTGGGCTTCAGGATCACCTGGTACTGGTAATAATGCTGCAGCCGGTTGGGGTTTTCGCCGTAGCGGCCGTCCTTGGGCCGGCGCGAGGGCTGGACGTAGGCGGCGTTCCAGCCCTTGGGCCCGAGCGCGCGCAGCGTGGTGGCCGGATGGAAGGTGCCGGCGCCGACTTCCATGTCGTAAGGCTGCAGGATGACGCAGCCATAGGCGGCCCAGTAATTGTGCAGGGTCAGGATCAGCCCCTGGAACGAGCGGCTGGGATGCATATGGGCTGGACTGTCTGACGTCACGGCGGCCTCGGAAAGCGCGAAAAAGAAGACATTCCCTAGTTGCCGGGCCGGTAGGCGTCAAGGCAGCGCCTATGGCCGCCTTGATGAGAGGTTGAACGCTTTGCTTCGGACTGGCCCATTGCCGGACGGTGCCGGTGGCCGTTTGCTCGCCCAGCTTCAACGACAAAGGTTCAGCCATGCAAGGCCAGTTCACCGTACGCCCCGTCACCCGAGAGGATTACGAGCAATGGCTGCCGCTGTGGGACGGCTACAATGCGTTTTACGGCCGCTCGGGCGAGACCGCCCTGCCCGGTGACATCACTGCAATGACATGGTCGCGCTTCTTCGATGCCTATGAGCCGATGCATGCGCTGGTCGCCGAGAGCGAAGGCAAGCTTCTCGGCCTTGTCCACTATCTCTACCACCGCACCACGACGGCGATTTCGCCGAACTGCTATCTGCAGGATCTCTTCACCAATGAGGCGTCGCGCGGCAAGGGCGTCGGCCGGGCACTGATCGAAGACGTCTATACCAGGGCGCAAACCGCAGGCTCCAGCCGCGTCTACTGGCTGACACACGAAACCAACCACACGGCGATAAAGCTCTACGACAAGATCGGCGATCTCTCGGGGTTCGTCGTCTACCGAAAGCTGTTCTAGAATGAGCGCCAACGCTGGGTCTGCGCCGCGTCGCTTCGCTCCTTGCTCCGCCATAGAATGACGATCCCGATAGGGCGTCTCTATCTCTTTGTTTCTGTCGCAATTCCGAACGGAAAACCGCGCACACTTTCCTGGAATTGCTCTAAGACACCAAACCGAAAAAACGGGGCTCAGCGAGCCCCGTTTCATCAGAAGTATGGCCCGATCACCCCTTCGGCGCTGGCGGGGTGGCCGGCTTGACCTTCGGGGTTTCCTGCGCCGTGTTGGATTCGATCGGCGGCAAGCCCTTCATCAGCTTCTGCTGCAAAATGGCAAGCACATCGGGATCCGGCTTCAGGTCGCGCGCCTGATTCCACTGGAAAGTGGCTTCGAGCTTGCGGCCGACGCGCCAATAGGCATCGCCGAGATGGTCGTTGAGCACCGGATCTTCCGGCTTGAGCGACACGGCGCGCTCCATTTCGCGCACGGCGTCGTCGAACCGGCCCATGCGGAAATAGGCCCAGCCCAGCGAATCGACAATGTAGCCGTCGCTCGGCCTGAGGTCGACGGCCTTCTGGATCATCGCCAGGCCTTCCTTGAGGTTCATGTTCATGTCGACCCAGGAATAGCCGAGATAGTTCAGCACCTGCGGCTGGTCGGGGAACAGTTCCAGCGCCTTGAGGAAGTTCGGTTCGGCCTTGGGCCATTCCTTCAGCCGCTCATAGGCGATGCCGCGCTGATAGTAGATGTTCCAGTTGGCATTGGTCGGCGTCTTCAGCACCGCGACCGCCTTGTCGTAGAGAGTGGCGGCGGAGCGGAAATCCTCCTTCGACGCATAGACCCCGCCCAGCGCCAGATAGGCGCGCATGTCATCGGGGTGAGCTTCGACGAATGCCTTGAGATGGGCGATCGCCTCATCGTGACGGTTGAGATCGGCAAGGTTGAGGCCGAGCTGCAGGTCGGAAAGCTCCTTCAGCGGCGAGGAGGCTGGAATGCGGCTATAGAGCGCAATGGCGCCTTCGCCGTCCTTCAGCTGCTCCGCAACGGCGGCAAGCTGCACCAAAGCGGCGTCGCTGTCGGGCTTGAGCGCGAGCGCATATTGCAGATAGAGGCGCACGAACGGCTCGCCGCCGCCGCGATTGAGCGCGATGGCGAGGTCGAGCAGGATTTCAGCGGCGCCTTCGGAGGGACTGGCGACGAAGGGCTCGATCTTGTCGCCCTTGCTGATCCTGTCGCGAAGCGCCTGGATGTCGAGCTTGCCGGGCGCGAACGCCTCGGCCTTGTCGAGCACGTAGAGCGCCTTGTTCTTGTTGCCCTTGCGCGCCAGGAAAGACGCGTAGGCCTGGGCGTTGCGCATCCATGTCTCGGGCGCGGCACCGCCGGCCGTGACGTCGGTCAGGGTCGCGTCATAAAGCGCGTCGGCCCTATCCGACAGGCCTGCGGCATCGGCGATCAGCGCGCGGTGGAAGGACTTGAACAGGCCGAACCAGTCAGGCCCCTGCAGTTTGTCGATCGAGGCCATCGCCCCGGTGGGGTCGCCGGCGCCCTCTTGTGCCCAGCCGGACATGACGCCGGAAATCAGCCGGTCGAGATCGGATTCGAGCGACAGCTTGAGCCAGTACTGCGCCTTGGTGAAATCCTTCTTGTGGAAGGAATCGACCGCCAGAGCCAGACGCGAGAAGCGCTCGACGTCGGGAACTGCCTTGAGCTTGTCGGCATAGACCAGCGATTCCTCGAAGCGGCCTTGCGCGATCAGCGACAGCATCAGGCTTTGCTGCAGCGAGGTGTCGCCGGGATTGAAGGCGAGCGCCTGCTTGTAATAAGCGATGGCATTGTCGAGGTCGTTGTCGCCTTCGGCGATGCGGGCGGCGAGATAGGCGCCCGAGAAGGAGGTGATCTTGACCGGGTCGGTCGATTCCTTGGCGTAGGCAGGCAGCGGAGAAATCGCCATCCCTGCCACAATTGCCAGCCCCGCGAGCCAGCGCGCACGTCCTTGCCGCATCGTATCCCTTTCAGCCAAGCGCCATCCCGCGTCGGCGCGGAGAAGCCATAGACTCGATGTTTCCTGACAAAGCATGGCCTTTTTGGGGTCAGGCTTCAATCCGGGCCGAATTCACAATCGGGTCACCCGATTAACAAACCATGGCGACGCAGACACTATCGGTTCCGACAATAGCAGATCGGGGTTGGGAGCTACAGCCTGACATCGCGATATCCGCCTGCCGCTATCGTGCTGCACAGGCCGGCCCACTCGCAACCCTGGCAGGCCTCACGCGTCACGCCGGCTGCAAAGGCGGCTCGCAAGCCGGCAAGCGTTGCCGCGTCGAGGCTGAAGCGGACGCCGGCCCGGATCGGCCGGGTCAGCAGCTTGCCGACATCGCGTGCTGCCAGCTCGTCCCGGCCGGCGGCGCTTTCGCGCAAGCAGTGGGGCTCCGCCCCGCCGAGCAGCGGCTGGCAGATGTCGTCGGGGCCGGAGACGATCAGAATATCCTCGCCCCGGCCCAGACGTTTCGCGATCACGTCATAGTTGGCGACGAAGGCTGCGCTGTACCCTTCGCCGATATAGGTCAGCAGGCAAAGAAGATGGTGGGAGCGCAGCCGGACGGTCATCGGTCAGGACGCACCAGCGGAGCCTGTTCCATCCCGATGGTATCGGGATGGGGCTCCATCTCTTTGTTTGAGCATGATCTCTTCCGAAAACCGGACTCCACTTTTCGGGATCATGCTCCTGCCGGGTCCGCCTTGTTGCTCCAAAACAGCTTGAGCGTCGCGGCGCCGAGCGCCGATTTCAGCAGGCCGCCGACGAGGAAGGGCAAGAAGCCGAAGGCGATGGCCTGTTCGAGGTCGATCATGAGGGCGAGCCAGGCCGTGCCGAGAACCAGGCAGGCGAGGTTGCCGAGGACCATGCCGGCGAAGGCGAGCAGCACGCGGTTGCCGTTCCAGCCGCGCTCGGCCAGCCAGCCGACGAGCGCGCCGACAAGCGGGAAGGCGAAGAGATAACCGGCGGTCGGCCCGGCAAAATGCTGGATGCCGGCAGCTCCGCCCGACAGCACCGGCAAACCCACAGCGCCCTCGACGAGCCATGCGGCGATGGTGATCGCGCCGAGCCGCCAGCCGTAGAGCGCGCCCACCAGCGTCACCGCAAAGGTCTGCATGTTCATTGGAACCGGCAGCATCGGCACTTCCATGTAGGAGGCGAGCGCAATGGACAGCGTGCCGATGACGATGGCCGCGGCTTGCCAGGCATACGAGCGGGTTTGCAGGCGCAACGGGCTGAAGGAGGGCTTGGAGGGCGAAAAGGCGATGTCGGTCATGGCGGCTTCCCTGGCTGGTTTGAATTATAGATAATTTTGTTGTTCGATCTATTATCGAATCCATATTTGCGCGGGAATGGCAACCCTCGCCCCTAAAAAGGCTTGGGCTTGCGTGTCGAATAAAGGACATTTGGAAAGGCTGGCGGGACAGCACCCCCCTCTGGCCTGCCGGCCATCTCCCCCCTCAAGGGGCATAGGCGCTAAGATAGGTATTGCCCTGCGGAATCGGGTGTGATTCTACACTGCGATGACACACGAATCGCTTGTTGATGACGGNGGCATAGGCGCTAAGATAGGTATTGCCCTGCGGAATCGGGTGTGATTCTACACTGCGATGACACACGAATCGCTTGTTGATGACGGCTGGGCCGAGACGATTGAGCTTCTGGGCGGCGAAGAGTTGATCGCAGCAAGTGCCCGCGAGACGAAGGCGTTCCTGCGCCCGCGCGGCGTCAGGTCGGCGAGCGACCTGTTGCGCCTGACACTGGCTTACTGCCTTGG
>NZ_AYWC01000020.1:0-64396 GCF_000502615.1 Mesorhizobium sp. LNJC405B00
GCTCTCCTTGCAAAGGGCCGAAAGTGTAACCCATGTCTCCGGAATGAACTGTCACCCATCTCTCGGGAAGGGCAACAGACACTTAGGTGTTTGTTCTCCCGACCCACAAGATAGCTTGATGCAAACCGGCCGCGTCGGCGTCGCTGTCAGCATGGTGTTTTGACGCGACAACCATCCGCGCTAACTCGATAATAGGAATGCCGCCGAGACAGCGGCCCGGAACGAGGTTTGCGGAAGATGAATTTGTTTATTTCAAGCGCAGGCCGGCTGTCAGCGATGCTTGTTCTTTTCCTGATGGCAGGCTGCTCATCGCTGGGCAGCGCGGTCAACCCGGCGAAATACGACCGCATGACATGCGCCGAGCTCAACAATGCGGTGGGCGATACCGCGCGCGAAATCTCGCAGACCGCCATCACCCGCGGCAAGGTCGCCAACACCAGCGTGCCGAACTGGCTGCTCGGCGGCACGCGCGTGAAGAGCGCAGTGGCCAAGCGTGAGACGGCCAGAATCGAACTGCTGAAGCAGCGGCAAGAGGCCATTGTCGCGACAAGGGCCAACAGATGCCCCAGGTCAGCGGGCTAAGCGAACTGGCCCTACCCTGACTATCTGCTGAACGTCACGCCTTAAGCACTCAGCCTGAAGCGCGTGACATCGATTGCCGCAGCCATCAGCGTCTGCGTGTAGGCCGCCTTCGGGTTGCTGAAGATCTCTTCCGTCGGCCCTTCCTCGACGATCTTGCCCTGCCTCATGACGATGATGTAGTCGGCCATGGCGCGCACCACGGAGAGATCGTGGCTGATGAAGAGGTAGGACAGTTCGTGGTCGGCCTGCAGCTTGCGCAGCAATTCGACGATCTGCTTCTGCACCGAGCGGTCGAGCGCCGAAGTCGGCTCGTCCAGCACCACCAGTTTAGGCTTCAGGATCACGGCACGCGCGATGGCGATGCGCTGGCGCTGGCCGCCGGAGAATTCGTGCGGGTAGCGGTTGCGTGCGTTGGGATCGAGTCCGACCTCGAGCAAAGCCTCGACGGCGCGCTGATCGCGTTGCTTGCCTGACAGGTTCGGCTCATGCACCAGAAGCCCTTCGGTGATGATCTGGCCGACGGTCATGCGCGGCGACAGCGAGCCGAACGGATCCTGGAAGACGAGTTGCATCTCCCGCCGCAGCGGCCGCATCGCCTGGCGGTCGGCGGTGGAGATGTCGCGGTCGCCGAAGCGGATGACACCGTCGCTGGGCAACAGGCGCAGAAGTGCGCGGCCGAGCGTCGATTTTCCCGAACCGGATTCGCCGACTATACCGATGGTCTGGTTGCGCTTCAGCCGGATCGAAATGTGATCGACGGCGCGTAGCAGCAGCGGTTCGCCGGCAAGGAAGCCGCCGCCGATCTTGAAGGTCACTTCGACATTGCGGCCCTCCAGCAGCACAGGAGCGCTGGGCGGCGGCGCCGCCTTGGTGCCGGTCGGTTCGGCGGCCAGCAGCATTTTGGTATAGGCATGCTGCGGGTTGGCGAAAAGTGCTTCCGCCTCGCCTTCCTCGACCACCTCGCCATAGCGCATGACATAGACGCGGTCGGCAAAGCGCCGGACGATGCCGAGATCGTGGGTGATAAAGACGATGGCCATGCCGAGCTTGCGCTGCAGTTCGGCGAGCAGCACCAGGATCTGCGCCTGGATGGTGACGTCGAGCGCCGTCGTCGGCTCGTCGGCGATCAGGATGTCGGGGTCGTTGGCCAATGCCATGGCGATCATGACGCGCTGGCGCTGGCCACCCGACATTTCGTGCGGATAGGATTTCATCCGCCGCTCGGGATCGGGGATATGCACCAGCCTGAGCAACTTGAGCGCCTCGTTCCGTGCCTCGGCTGCGTTCAGCCCGCGGTGCTTGCGGATCGGTTCGATAAGCTGGTTGCCGATCGAATAGAGCGGATCGAGCGAGGTCATCGGCTCCTGGAAGATCATGCTGATCTTGGCGCCGCGCACCTTGTTGAGGTCGGGCTTGCTCATGGTCAAAAGGTTGCGGCCGCGATAATCGACGTGACCCGTCGCCTCGCCGTTGGACGCCAGCAGGCTCATCGCCGCCATCATGGTCTGGCTCTTGCCGGATCCGGATTCGCCGACCACGGCAACGGTTTCACCTGCCTTGACGTGGATGTTGATGCCCTTGACCGCTTCGACCGCGCCGTCGAGCGTGCGGAAGCGGACGCGAAGGTCCTTGACGCTGAGGATCGTTTCGGGCGTTTCCATCGCAACGGTCCCCATCTTATCGGTCCCCATCTTTATCGGTCCCATCTTCATCGGTCTCTCGGATCGAGCGCGTCGCGCAGGCCGTCGCCGACGAAGTTCAGTGCAAACAGCGTCGACACGAGGAAGAAGGCGGGGAACAAAAGCAGCCAGTTGGCGGTGCCGATGTTCTTGGCGCCGACGGAGATGAGCACGCCCCAGCTGGTCATCGGTTCCTGCACGCCAAGGCCGAGGAAGGACAGGAAACTTTCCAGGATGATGACCTGCGGCACCAGCAGCGTCATGTAGATCACCACTGGTCCGAGCAGATTGGGGATGACATGGCGCAGCAGGATGCCGCGCTGGCCGACGCCCATGGCTTCGGCCGCCTGGACATACTCCTGCCGCCGGATCGACAGCGCCTGGCCGCGCACGATGCGCGCCATGTCGAGCCACAGCACCGCCCCGACCGCCAGGAACATCAGCACGAAATTGCGGCCGAAGAACACCACCAGCATGATGACAAAGAAAATGAAGGGCAAGGAATAGAGCACGTCGACGATGCGCATCATCACCTCGTCGATCTTGCCGCCGGAAAAGCCGGCCGCCGCCCCGTAGAGGACGCCGATGACCACGGCGACAATGCCGGCAAGCAGGCCGATGGCCAGCGAGATGCGCCCTGCCATCAGCGTTCGCGAGAGAAGATCGCGACCGGTGTTGTCGGTGCCGAACAGGAAGTACTGCTGTTTGACCGACGCAGTCATAGTCAATTCGAGCCCGTCGGCCGATTTGCTCTCTATCTTGGTATCGTCGAAGGCATCGGAGCGGTCGAGATAGCGGATGTTGCGGTCGTCGATCGGTCTGGTCGAGGTGACGGTGACGGTGACGCGACTGCCGTCCAGTTTCCACTCCTTGATGTCGACGCGCATGCGCTTGATGGCATCCTTGAGCGCCGTCTCGATCATGTCGGGCTTCGGATAGGCTGAAAAGCTTGGCGGCGTGCGCACATAGTCGGCATAGATGGTGGTGTACTGATGCGGCACGAACCAGGGGCCGAAGATGCTGATGACGCCAATGAAGGCCAGGTAATAGAGGCTGAACATGGCGGCGCGGTTGGCTTTGAGGCGCGCCCATGCGTCGCCCCAGAGCGAGCGGCCGACGACGGCCGGCGGAGCGGCGGCGGCTGTGATGTCAGTCATAGCGCACCCTCAGTCATAGCGTACCCTCGGATCGACGACCGCGTACATGACGTCGACGATCAGGTTGAAGACGATGGTGAAGAGCGCGATCACCACCACGGTCCCCATCACCAGCGTGTAGTCGCGGTTGAGCGCGGCATCGACGAAATAGCGGCCGACACCGGGAATGGAGAAGATGGTCTCGACGATGACCGAACCGGTGAGCAGCGCCGCGGCTGCCGGGCCGGTGAAGGAAACGATCGGCAGGATGGCGCCGCGCAGCGCGTGCTTGACCACCACCGACCAGTCGGAGAGGCCGAGCGCACGCGCCGTTCGGATATGATGCGAACGCAAGCTCTCGATCATCGACCCGCGCATCAGGCGGGCAACGATGGCGATCTGCGGCAAGGCCAGCGTCAGCACCGGGCCGATCTTGTTGATCAATGCGCCATCACCCCAGCCGCCGATCGGCAACAGCTTCCAGGTCAATCCGAACACCAGCTGAATCACAGGAGCGATGACGAAGGTGGGGATAGTGCTGCCGGCGGTCGCCAGCGCAATCACCGTATAGTCGCCAAGCTTGTTCTGGTTGAGCGCGGCGATGGTGCCGAGCACCGAACCAAGCAGCAGCGCCAGGATCAGCGCGGAGGTGCCGAGCTGGACCGATATCGGCAGCCCCTTGGCAAACAGTTCGGTGACGGTGAAGTCAGGCAAATTGTAGCTCGGCCCGAAATTGCCGCGCAGGAGATTGCCGAGATAGTGGGCATATTGCAGCCAGAGCGGATCGTCGAGGCCGAACTGTGCTTCCAGATTGGCCCTGATCTCGGGACTGAGGCCCCGCTCCTGATTGAAAGGGCCGCCCGGTGCGACGCGTATCAGGAAGAACGCCATGGTCACGATGACGAACAGCGTCGGAATGGCGGTCAAAAGCCGCCGTAAGATGTATCGCAGCATCGGCGCCCCGCTTCGGCCAGAGCGACATACGTCCATACGGACGCATTGCCACGCTCCGGCGCCAAATCTTCGCACCGGGCTTGCCGAAAATCGACCACGACTTTCGGACCGGTGCGATGACCGACCAGTCCGCCGCGCCCAAATGGGGCGCGGCGGTCCAGTCAAGGATGATTATCAGTCCTTGGAGACGAAGCGGGACGGATGGATGTCCATCACATTGTCATCGAAGCCATGCAGCTTCGAGGAAACGATATCGTGGAAGCTGTAGTAGAGAAGCGGAATGTTGCCGACGTCATCGACAAGGATGCGCTCGGCCTCGGTGAGGTCCTTCATGCGCTCTTCCGGCTTGCCGCCGGCAGCCGCGGCCTTGTCCATGGCCGCCTCATATGCCGGGCTGACGTAGTTCGAATAGTTGTTGCCGCTGGCCTTGCGGGTGATGCCGAGGAAGGTCTCGGGATCCTTGTAGTCGGCGATCCAGGCGGCACGCGCCACGTCGTAGTTGCCCTTCTGCTCGAGGAAGGAATAGTGGGTCTTGGTATCGGTGTTGAGCAGCGTGATCTCGACGCCAAGCGGCTTCAACTGTTCCTGGATGGCAACCGCGGTGTTCTTGTGGTTTTCCGAGGTGTTGTAGCGGATCTCCATCTTCAGCGGATGCTCGGGCGTATAGCCGAGTTTCTCAAGGATCTTCTTGGCGGCGTCCTCGCGGTCGATCTGCGGCATGTCGGCGTATTTGGCCATTGCCGGCGTGTAGCCGGCGATGCCCGGAGGCACCATCGAATAGCCAGGCAGCATGGAATTCTGCCAGACCTTTTCGGCCAGGAAGTCGCGGTCGATAGCCATCGAGATGGCGTTGCGCAGCTCGACATTGTCCCAGGGCGCCTTGTCGGTCTTGATCGCGTAATAATAGGTGCCGAGATACGGTCCGACGCGGACCTGATCGCCGAACTTGGTCTTGAGGTCAGCGAGCTGTTCGGTCGGCAGGTCGCCGTAGCTGTCGAGTTCGCCGGCCTCGAAGCGCTTCATCGCCGAAGAGCGGTCTTCGGTCGGGATGTAGTTGACGACGTCCATCTTGACGGTCGCGGCATCCCAGAATTTCGGATTCTTGACCAGCTTCATGTGGTCGTTGGGAATCCACTCGGCCAATGTATAGGCGCCGTTCGAAACGAGATTGCCCGCCTTGATCCAGTCGGCGCCGAGCTTGTCGATCGAGGCCTTGTTGACCGGGTAGGTAGCCTGGTGGGTCAGCATCTCCAGGAAGTATGGCGTCGGCGCCTTCAGCGTCACTTCCAGGGTGTTGGCGTCGATCGCCTTGACGCCCATGTCCTCGGGCTTGCCTTTCTTGGTGTTGACTTCCTCGGCGTTCTTCACGGGATAGAGCATGGAAGCGTATTCGGCGGCGGTCGCCGGATCCTCCAGCCTACGGAAGGAATAGACGAAGTCGTCCGCCGTCACCGGGCTGCCATCCGACCACAAGCCGTCCTTGCGCAGCTTGAAGGTGTAGACGGTGCCGTCATCAGATACCGTCCAGCTTTCGGCGGCGCCCGGGATGAGGTTCGTCTTCTGATCGTGCATGACCAGTCCCTGGAACAGGTCGCGTATGATATCGGCTTCGTAGACGGTCGAGGTCTTGTGCGGATCGACCGTCTCCGCTTCGGCGGCGCTGCCTCTGTTATAGACGGTCTCGGCAAGGGCCGGCGTCAGGAACGTGCCTGCGGCAAAGGTCATGGTCGCGGCGACAAGCGTCGCCTTCAGCATATTTTTCAGCATGAAGTCTCTCCCTGTGGCGCTGCCCATCGGCTGCGCCTTACGAGTGTTGACGCCCCGGAACCGATTTCTGGCCCCTTCGAGCGCGCCGCCGGTTCCCGTTCCGGCAGCTGGTGGCAGGAGACTAGACAGACGGAAATATTATTTCAACCGAGTCTTGCTTGACGCTAAGTGAGCATCCTCACCCTAAACCAGCCATAGCTAATCTATACTATCAGGTTCAATTGGGTGCAGCTTGCGGTTGTCCTGCAATTTTGCATTTTGCCCTCAGCAGTTGTCATTAGCGCAACCATCTGGAAACATTCCAGGAATGCAGTTCGTGGCGAAGCTCAACGAAAGTACCTAAGAAGCCCGAAAATGAAAAACGTGGCGCCGGTGACGTTGCGCGGATCACTCGGCACGGTTGCATGCGGACTCGATCTTTTTTGAAGCCGGACGGCGTCCCTGAAAGATCAGCCAACCTTGCCGACAAACCAGCCCAGGGCCGGCAGCAACAGCCCCTCCTCCTGCAGGACGGCACCGCCACCCAGAGCGATCGCCTCGACAGGCTGGAGATCCGGCGGCAGCCGCCAGTCGGCCGGCTTGTCGGCGAAATTGAAGACGCAGGGCAATATCTCGTCCTCGCCCTGCCGGATGAAGGCAAGGACATCGCCGTCGGTATCGAGAAAGCGGATCGGGCCCTTGACCAGCGCCAGATGCGCCTTGCGCAAGGCGAGCGTCGTCCGGTAGCCGGCGAGCACGGACTTGTCGTCGGCGTTCTGGATATCGACCGCCCGAGCGCGGTGGCTTTCCGGCACCGGCAGCCAGGGTTTTCCCGAGGAAAAACCGGCATTGTCGGCGCCCGCTTCCCAGACCATCGGTGTGCGGCAGCCGTCCCTGCCCTTTACCCCCGGCCAGAAACGGATGCCGACGGGATCGCGCAGATCCTCGAAGGTCAGTTCCGCCTCCTCCAGCCCAAGCTCTTCGCCTTGGTAGAGACAGATCGAGCCCCGCAGGCAGGAGAGCAAAGCGATAGCGAATGTCGCCACCGCATCTGGATCGCCGCCCGGCCGCGTCCAGCGGCTGACATGGCGCACGACATCGTGGTTGGAGAACGCCCAGCAGACCCAGCCGTCGGCGACAGCTGCCTCGAAGGCCTCGACGCAGCCGCGCACATGGGCGGCTGAGAATTGCTGACCGAGCAGGTCGAAGGTGTAGCACATGTTGAGCTTGTCGCCGCCGGATGTGTAGGCGGCCAGCGTCTGCAGCGAACGGCCTTCGTCGCCGACCTCGCCGACACTGGCGCGGCCGTCATATTCGTCGAGCAAAGCGCGGAAGCGCCTGAGGAAACCGAGGTTTTCCGGTTGCGTCTTGTCGAACAGATGCTCCTGGAAGAGATAGGTGTTGGTTTCGCCATTGGTGCCGGCGACGCTCGACGCCAGCGGCGGATTGCTGCGCAGCCAGCGGTCGTGGACATAGTAGTTGACCGTATCCAGGCGGAAGCCGTCGACGCCGCGCTCGAGCCAGAACCGCACCGTCTGCAACAACGCGTCTTGAACCTCAGGATTGTGGAAGTTGAGGTCCGGCTGCGAGGCGAGGAAATTGTGCATGTAGTATTGCCGGCGGGTCGCGTCCCACTCCCAGGCCGGGCCGCCGAAGACCGACAGCCAGTTGTTGGGCGCGTTGCCGTCCGGCCTGGTGTCGGCCCAGACATACCAGTCAGCCTTGGGATTATCCTTGCTGGCACGGCTCTCTACAAACCATTCGTGCTTGTCGGAGGAGTGCGACAACACCTGATCGATGATCACCTTCAGGCCGAGCCTGTGCGCCTCGGCAACCAGCGCGTCAAAGTCGTCGAGCGTGCCGAACATCGGATCGACCGCCTGATAGTCGGAGACGTCGTAGCCCATATCGGCCATTGGCGATTTGAAGAAGGGCGACAGCCAGACGGCGTCGACGCCGAGCGAGGCGACGTGCGCCAGCCGTGAGGTGATGCCTGAGAGGTCGCCGCTGCCGTCGCCGGTGGTGTCCTGGAAGGAGCGAGGATAGATCTGGTAGATGACGCAGCCGCGCCACCAGTCGGCGCTCTGTTCGGGTCCCGGCTGGGCATTGTCGTCGGCCATCACGGACCCTTCCTGGCGCGGGCCTTTGCGGTCCGGCGCTCGATCATGAAACTGACACTGCGGCCGGGCAGCGGCCACGCGAGGTCGACCGCTTGCGCTTCAACAGCCGGCTGCCATTCAAACCCTTGCCGCGCGGGCAGCGTGAAGACGCATTGGCGGCGATCGCCATTGACGATCACAGCCAGGCGGCCTTCCCCGCCATCGCCGAGCAGCATGACGAGGCGATGGCGCGAGCCATCGTTCCAGTCGGCTTCGCCGAGCGGCGCGCCGGTCTCGGTCAGCCAGGCGACGTCGGGCGTTTCAGAACCGGCCGGCGGCTCTCCGGTCAGGAAGCGCGTATCGGAAAGCGCCGGCACCGCGCCGCGCAGAGCTGCGAGCGCGGACACATGGGCTTCCAGCCCGACGTCGCGCCCGGCCCAGTCGAGCCAGGTGATGGCGTTGTCCTGCGCATAGGCGTTGTTGTTGCCCCCTTGCGTGCGGCCGAATTCATCGCCCGCCGTCAGCATGATGGTGCCGCGCGAGGCGAACAGAGTGGCGAGCAGCGCGAAGCGATCATGGGAACGGGCCTCGGCAATCGCCTTGTCCGAGGTTTCGCCCTCGACGCCGTTGTTCCAGGACAGGTTCTCATTGTGGCCGTCGCGGTTCTTCTCGCCATTGGCCTGGTTGTGCTTGGCTTCATAGGCGACGATATCGGCCAGCGTCATGCCATCGTGCGCGGCGATGAAGTTGACCGTGCGGCTGGCGGATTGGCCCTCCCTGCCGAACACATCGGAGGAGCCGGCGAGCCTTGTCGCCAGCGCACCGACCGCGCCGGCATCGCCGCGCCAGAAGCGCCTGACGTCGTCGCGGTAGCGGTCGTTCCATTCGAGGTAAGGCGGCCGGAAATTGCCGAGCTGATAGCCATTCGGGCCGATGTCCCAGGGCTCGGCGATCAGCACCCTGTCGGCAAGGATGGGATCGGTTGCGATGGTTTCGAGCAACGGGGCTGCCGGATCGAATGCGCCATCGACGCGACCGAGGACCGGCGCCAGGTCGAAGCGGAAACCGTCGACGCCGGCTTGGCGGACGAAATGGCGCAGCGTGTCGAGTACCATGTCGCGAACGACCGGATGGTCGCAGGCGATGGTGTTGCCGGTGCCGGTATCGTTGGCCAACCTGCCGTCCGGCTCGCTGCGGTAGTAGGCTTGATTGTCGAGGCCGCGCAGCGACAGCGTCGGCCCGAGCCGGTCACTTTCGCCGGTATGATTGAAGACGAGATCGAGGATGGTGCCAATGCCAACCCTGCGCAGCACCCCCACAGTATCGCGCAACTCGGCGAGGCCGCCGGGCGCCAGGCGCGGGTCGAGCGCCATGAAGGTGACTGGGTTGTAGCCCCAGGCATTGCTGAGGCCCAGCGGCGGCAAATGGCGCTCATCGACCCATGCCGTCACGGGCATCAGCTCAACGGCGGAGACGCCGATCTTTCTGAGGTGTTCGAGGATGGCCGGATGGGCGAGGGCTGCAATGGTGCCGCGCTGCGCTTGGGGCACGTCCGGATGCAGTCTGGTGAAGGAACGGACATTGAGTTCGTAGATCAGACCGCCCGGCTGGAACAAAGGCGCCTTGGCCGGCAGCGGCTTGGGCAGCGCGCGGGCGACGGTCTTCGGCATCAGCGGCGCGGTATCGGTGCCTTCGTTGCGCCGGGCGGCAAGCCGCCAATGATGCTGGTAGGGCCGGTCGATCTCGACGGCGTAGGGATCGGTGAGCAGCTTGTCGGGATCGAACCACAGCCCGCGCTCCGGCGCATATTCGCCGTCGGCGCGAAAGCCGTAGCGCGTACCCGCGGCAAGGCCGGCGACGAACAGCGCATGGACGCCCTCGCTTTCCGGCTGAAGTTCGAGCCGGTCGATTTCACGGGCGCCGGTGTCGTCGAAGATCGGCACCCACAGGCGCCGCGCAGATGACGACCAGGCGGCGAAGCGGATGCCTTCGGGAGTGACCGTTGCGCCGAGTTGGGTCATCGGCGCATCCTCCACCCTCCCCCTTGTGGGGAGGGTCGCGAACGAAGTGAGCGAGGTGGGGGTCGGCGCGGGGAAAGCGCTTTACGAGCACCCCCAACCCGATCCGCTGCGCGGATCGACCCCCCCCNCCCTCCCCCTTGTGGGGAGGGTCGCGAACGAAGTGAGCGAGGTGGGGGTCGGCGCGGGGAAAGCGCTTTACGAGCACCCCCAACCCGATCCGCTGCGCGGATCGACCCTCCCCACAAGGGGGAGGGTAAAGACGTCACCACCCTCAAGTAATCACGCTCGGCTTGTTGCGCCCGGTGTGGCTCTTGATCCCGGCGATATCATCGGCAGCCGCGATCAGGTCAGCGAGCGCCTCTTGCGTGTCGAGATCATGCCGCGCTCTGTCCGGCTCGTAGCGCTCGATGTAGACGCGTAGCGTAGCACCCGACGTGCCGGTGCCGGACAAACGAAACACGACACGCGAGCCGCCTTCGAACAGGATGCGGATGCCCTGGTTCTTGCTCACCGAACCGTCGACGGGATCGTGATAGGCGAAGTCGTCAGCATTGGCGATCTTCAGGCCGCGCACGCTAGTGCCGGGCAGCGAAGCGAGCTTGGCGCGCAACTCGTCGACCAGGGCGTTGGCGCGCTCGGTTTCGACCTCCTCATAGTCATGACGTGAATAGTAATTGCGGCCGTAGGTCGCCCAATGTTCGGTGACGACGTCCTTGCAGCTTTCGCCGCGCACGGCCAGGATGTTCAGCCACAACAGCACCGCCCACAGCCCGTCCTTTTCACGGACATGGTTCGAGCCGGTGCCGGCGCTTTCCTCGCCGCAGATCGTTGCCATGCCGGCATCGAGCAGATTGCCGAAGAACTTCCAACCGGTCGGCGTTTCGTAGATGCCGATGCCGAGCTGTTCGGCGACGCGGTCTGCCGCGCCGCTGGTCGGCATCGAGCGGGCGATGCCTTTGAGGCCGTCCTTGTAGCCCGGCGCCAACTGCGCATTGGCGGCAAGCATGGCCACCGAATCCGACGGGGTGACGAAAATGCCCTTGCCGATGATCAAGTTGCGGTCGCCGTCGCCGTCGGAAGCGGCGCCGAAATCGGGCGCATCCGGTCCCATCATCTCGTCATAGAGATGCTTGGCGTGGACCAGGTTCGGATCCGGGTGATGACCGCCGAAATCGGGCAGCGGCTTGTAGTTGCGGCAGGTGCCATTCTCCGCGCCAAGCCGGCGCTCGAGGATTTCCTTGGCATACGGGCCGGTGACCGCATGCATGGCGTCGAAGCGCATGCGGAAGCCGTATTTGAAATTGGCGCGGATGGCGTCGAAGTCGAAAAGGCTTTCCATCAGCTCGGCGTAATCGGAGACCGGGTCGATAATCTCGACCGCCATGCCGCCGGCGGTCACCGTGCCGATCTTGTCGATGTCGATCTGGTCGATGTCGGCGGTCTTGAAGCTCGAAATCGTCTTGGTCTTTTCGAAGATCGCGTCGGTCAGCTTTTCCGGCGCCGGGCCGCCATTGCCGGCATTGTACTTGATGCCGAAATCCTCGTGCGGGCCGCCCGGATTGTGACTGGCCGACAGGATGATGCCGCCGAAGGTCTTGTATTTGCGGATGACATGCGACGCCGCCGGCGTCGATAATATGCCGCCCTGCCCGACCATCACCTTGCCGAAGCCGTTGGCCGCCGCCATGGCGATGGCCTTCTTGATGACCTCGCGGTTGTAGAAGCGGCCGTCGCCGCCGATCACCAGCGTCTTGCCCTCAAAGCCCTCCAGCGCGTCGAAGATCGACTGGATGAAGTTCTCGGCATAGTGCTCCTGCTGAAAGACAGGCACCTTCTTGCGCAGTCCGGACGTGCCGGGTTTCTGGTCGAGATAGGGTTTGGTGGCGACGGTCCGGATCATGCTTCAGGCAACCCTTTTCGAAAGCAGCAGGCGGTAGAGTTCAACGTATTTGTCGGCGCTCTTGTCCCAGGAGACATCGGCCTTCATGCCCTGGCGCTGGATCTGTTCCCAGACGGCCGGGCTCGAATGCGCATCGACCAGCCGGCGGATGGCGTGCAGCATGGCGCCGCCACTATTGGGCGCGAACTGGAAGCCGGTGGCGACACCGGCCGAGATCGCTGCTTCATTGGCGTCGATGATGGTGTCGGCAAGGCCGCCGGTGCGGGCGACGACCGGCACGCAGCCATAGCGTAGGCCGTAAAGCTGGGTCAGCCCGCAAGGCTCGAAGCGCGACGGGATGACGATGGCGTCGCAGCCGCCCTGCATGGTGTGGGAAAGCTCCTCGTCATAGCCGACGACGACGCCGACACGGCCGCGATGGCGGGCGGTGGCAGCCAGCAGCGCGCCTTCCAGGCCGGCGTCGCCTGAGCCGAGGATCGCCAGCCGCGCGCCGGTGGCGACGACGCCGTCGACCACAGCCGCCAGTATGTCCATGCCCTTCTGCCAGGTCAGCCGGCTGACGACGCAGACGATCGGACTGTCGTCGCGCTCGAGGCTGAAGCGGTCCTCGACAACCGCCCGGTTGGGAAGCCGAGCCTTGAGCGTCGCGGCGGAGTAGGCCGACACCAGATGCTTGTCGGTCTCCGGGTTCCAGATGTCGGTGTCGATGCCGTTGACGATGCCGTAGAGGTCGGAAGAGCGCATGTTGATCAGGCCGTCGAGGCCCATGCCGAATTCCGGCGAGCGGATTTCCTGGGCATAGGTGGGGCTCACCGTGGTGATCGCCCAGGCCGCCTGCAGGCCGGCCTTGAGGAAGCCGACGCCGCCATAGTATTCGACGCCGTCGAGCGCCATCGCCGCGGCCGGCAAGCCGAGCTCGCCAAAAATGCCGGCGCCGAACTGACCCTGGAAGGCAAGGTTGTGAACCGTGATCAGCGACGGCACGCCGACCGCCTTGCCGTAGCGCATATAGGCCAGCGTCATCGCCGACTGCCAGTCATGGGCGTGGACGAGATCCGGCTGGTAGCCGGAAATGGCGCCGCCGGCGATATCGCCACCGACCTGGCTCAGCGCGGCAAAACGCCGCCAATTGTCGGGCCAATCGGCGCCGGCCGCATTGCCGTAAGGGCCGCCGGGACGGTCGTAGAGATGCGGCGCGTCGAGCACGAACAGGTCAAGCCCGGCGATCTTGACGGCATGGACCGAAGCCTTGCCGCCCTGCAGCAGCGGGTATTGGTAGACAGCCTTCTTTTTCTTGAAGGCGTCCATCACCTGGGGAAAGCCGGGGATGAGCGTGCGCATGGTCACGCCCTTGGCGGCCAGCGCGATCGGCAATGCGCCGGTCACGTCGGCAAGTCCGCCGGTCTTGATCAGCGGGAATATCTCGGGCGTGACCGACAGAACCTGCATGCGTTTATGGTACCCCGTCTTACAGCTTCAGCTTGTCGATCATGTCCTGCGTGACCAGGCAGATGCCCTTTTCCGAAACCCGGAAACGCTTGGCGTCGAGAACAGGGTCTTCGCCAACCACCAGCCCTTCCGGTATCCTTACACCGTGGTCGATGACGACGCGCTTCAACTTTGCGTTCCGGCCGACATGAACGTCGGGCAGCATGACGACCTCTTCCAGCGTCGAATAGGAGTTGATGCGCGCGCCGGTGAAGATCAGGCTGCGCTTCAGCGAAGCACCCGAGACGATGCAATCGCCTGAGACCAGCGAGGAGACGGCCGAACCGCGCCGGCCATCCTCGTCATGCACGAACTTTGCCGGCGGCTTCAATTCGGCATAGGTCCAGATCGGCCAGTCGCGGTCGTAGAGGTCGAGTTCGGGAGTGATGTCGGTCAGGTCGATATTGGCTTCCCAGTAGGCGTCGACCGTGCCGACATCGCGCCAATAGGCCTCGTTCTCGGCCGTCGAGCGCACGCAGGATTTGGCGAAACGGTGCGCGATCGCCTTACCGTGCTGTACGATGTAGGGGATGATGTCCTTGCCGAAGTCGCGGCTTGAACCCGGCTCGGCGGCATCGCGGCGCAGCTGCTCCATCAGGAACTTGGTCTTGAAGACATAGATGCCCATCGAAGCCAGCGCGAATTCCGGCTTGTCGGGAATGCCGGGCGGGTCGGCGGGCTTTTCGACGAAGGCGATGATGTTGTCCTTGCCGTCGACATGCATGACACCGAAGCCGGTCGCTTCCATGCGCGGCACTTCGAGGCAACCGACGGTGACGTCGGCATTGGCGTCGACGTGCTGACGCAGCATCAGCTCGTAGTCCATCTTGTAGATGTGGTCGCCGGCGAGGATGACCATGTATTCGGGGCCATAGGCTTCGATAATATCGATGTTCTGGTAGACGGCGTCGGCGGTGCCTTCATACCACTGCGTTTCCGAGACACGCTGGCTGGCCGGCAGGATGTCGAAGCTTTCGTTTCGCTCCGGCCGCAGGAAGTTCCAGCCGCGCTGCAGGTGGCGGATCAGCGAATGCGCCTTGTACTGGGTGGCGACACCGAGGCGGCGGATGCCGGAATTCAGCGCATTGGACAGCGCGAAATCGATGATGCGCGTCTTGCCGCCGAAATAGACAGCCGGCTTGGCCCTGCGGTCGGTCAATTCCTTGAGCCGGCTGCCGCGGCCGCCGGCCAGCACATAGGCCATGGCATCGCGCGCCAGCGGCTGGGTTCTCTTCAAGTCTGCCATTTTTACCCTCCCAAATTACCAGTCTGGAGCATCGCCCGGTCCGCAACGAGTCGACGGACCTAATCCGAAACGAGTTGACGGATCTAGTCCGCAACGAGTTGACGGACCTAGTCCGCAACGAGTTCAAGCATGATCGTCGACAGCGGCGGCAAAAGCATCGTTGCCGAAATGCCTCCTCCTTCCGCCCTGGCTTCGACCACACCGCCATTGCCCTTGCCCGAACCACCGTAGTCCGAAGCGTCGGTGTTGATGATTTCGCGCCATTTGCCGACCTTGGGCAATGGCACGCGATAATTGTCGCGCGGCACTGGCGTGAAGTTGGAAATGACGGCGATCGGGTTGCCGCCGGGCGCGCTGCGCAGCCAGGCGAAGACCGAGTTTTCCTTGTCGTCGACGATCAGCCAGGAGAAGCCGTCCGGCTCGCAGTCGCGTGCATGCAGCGCTGGGCGCGAGCGATAGAGATAGTTGAGGTCGCGCACCGTCTGCCAGACGCCGCGATGCGGGTGGAAGTCGAGCAGGTTCCAGTCGAGCGCGCGCGCCTCGCTCCACTCGCGGCGCTGGGCGAATTCCTGGCCCATGAACAACAGCTTCTTGCCGGGATAGCCCCACATGAAGGCGTAAAAGGCGCGCAAAGTCGCGAACTTCTGCCAGTCGTCGCCGGCCATCTTGCCGAGCAGCGTGCCCTTGCCGTGCACGACCTCGTCATGGGACAGCGGCAGCACGAAATTCTCGGAGAAGGCGTAGGTCAGGCCGAAGGTCAGGTCGTTGTGGTGATGTTTGCGGAAGATCGGCTCCTTGGCGAAATACTCCAGCGTGTCGTGCATGAAGCCCATGTTCCATTTGAAGCCGAAGCCCAGCCCGCCTTCATGCACCGGGGCCGAGACCTTCGGCCATGAGGTCGATTCCTCGGCGATGGTCATCACGCCGGGATGGTGGCCGTAGACCTCCCTGTTCATCTTCTGCAGGAAGGACACCGCTTCGAGGTTTTCGCGGCCGCCCTTCTCGTTGGGGATCCATTCGCCGGCCTTGCGCGAATAATCGAGGTAGAGCATCGAGGCCACCGCGTCGACGCGCAAACCGTCGACATGGTATTTCTCGGCCCAGAACAGCGCGTTGTTGACGAGGAACGACACCACCTCGCGGCGGCCGAAATTGTAGATCGCGGTGTTCCAGTCGGGATGAAAACCCTTGCGCGGATCGGCATGCTCATAAAGCGCTGTGCCGTCGAAATTGGCCAGGCCATGCGCGTCGACCGGGAAATGCGCCGGCACCCAGTCGAGGATGACGCCGACGCCGGCGCGGTGCGCACCGTCGACGAAACGGGCGAAGCCGTCGGGGTCGCCGAATCGCGCCGAGGGGGCATAAAGTCCGGTTGTCTGATAACCCCATGACGGGTCATAGGGATGTTNCGGGGTCGCCGAATCGCGCCGAGGGGGCATAAAGTCCGGTTGTCTGATAACCCCATGACGGGTCATAGGGATGTTCGGAGATCGGCAGGAACTCGATGTGGGTGAAGCCGGTCTCGACAGCATAGGGGATGAGCTGGTTGGCGAGTTCGTCCCATGACAGGAAGCTGCCATCATCGTGCTGCTGCCACGAACCGGCATGGACCTCGTAGATCGATATGGCTTCGCGCCGCGGATCGGCCTTTCGCCAGTAATTGCGATGCGCCTCGTCGCCCCATTCATGCGCCGGCGGCACCGCCGTCACGGATGCTGTGGCCGGGCGCAGTTCAGACTTGAAGGCGAACGGATCGGCCTTGAGCGGCAGGCGCACGCCGTCGGGGGCAATGATCTCGTATTTGTAGGGGTGGCCGGCGCCGATATCGGGAATGAACAGCTCCCAGATGCCGGTGTCGCGGCGGTCGCGCATCGTATGGCGGCGGCCGTCCCATTCGTTGAAGTCGCCGACCACGGAGACGCGCCTTGCATTGGGCGCCCAGACGGCGAAATGGACGCCCGACGCGCCTTCATGGTCGAGGAGATGGGCGCCGAGCTTGTCGAACAGCCTGAGGTGCGACCCTTGCGCGATATAGTAGTCGTCCATCGGGCCGAGCACCGGGCCGAAGGAATAGGGATCGGTCAGCCACCAGTCGCCGCCGGCATTTTTGGCGTGATAGCGCAGCGGCTGACGCTTCTTGATCGACAGTCTGCCTTCGAAGAAACCGGCGTCGTCGCGCCGCGTGAGTTCGCCGGCGTTCTTGCCGGCCAGCGTGTATGCGGTGACGAACTCGGCATTGGGGACGAAGCAGCGGGCAACCAGGCTCTTGCCGGCATCATGCACGCCCAGGATTGCAAAAGGATCGCCATGCGTGCCTGCAACAATTGCGGCGACATCGCCGGCTGACGCCAGCCCGTCCGACCCGCTCGTCGTCGCGGTCGCGCGCGGTTTCTTCATCAGGCGGCGTCCCTCCCTGGGAACCAGTTCTTGTGCACAAGACCCATTGTCGTGGCCTCATGCAATCATATCAGGCGGGCACGTTCCAGATTTCTTTCGCATATTGGCGGATCGTGCGATCGGAAGAGAACCAGCCGACCCGGGCAACGTTGCGGATAGCGCGCGCGTACCAATCGGGGCTGTTGCGCCAGACGGCGTCGACATCGCGCTGGGCGGCGGCATAGGCGTCGAAATCCGCCGCCACCATGAACCAGTCGCTGTTGTAGAGACCGTCGACCAGCTCGCGGTAGCGATCCGGCTGGTCGGGCGAGAACACGCCCGACGATACTGCGGCGACAGCCTGCGCCAATTCAGGGGAGCCCTCGATCACGGCGCGCGGGTTGTAGCCATTGCTGCGCCGCTCGGCGACTTCCGCCGTGCTCAGGCCGAAGATGAAGATGTTGTCGTCGCCAACGCATTCCTTGATCTCGACATTGGCGCCGTCGAGCGTACCGATGGTCAAGGCGCCGTTCAGCGCGAACTTCATGTTGCCGGTGCCCGACGCCTCCATGCCGGCAGTCGAAATCTGCTCGGACAGGTCGGCGGCCGGCATCATCACCTCGGCCAGGCTGACATTGTAGTTCGGCACGAACACCACTTTCAGCAGCCCGCGTACCGACGGGTCGCTGTTGATGACCTTGGCGACGTCGTTGGCCAGTTTGATGATCAGCTTGGCATTGTGGTAGCTGGGCGCCGCCTTGCCGCCGAAGAATTTGACGCGCGGCATCCAGTCCTGCTCGGGATGCGAGCGGATCTGATCGTAGAGCGCGATCGCTTCCAGGATGTTGAGCAGCTGGCGCTTGTATTCGTGGATGCGCTTGACCTGGATGTCGAACAGCGCCGACGGGTCGAGCTTGATGCCGAGCCGGTCGGCGACCAGATTGGCGAGCTTGATCTTGTTGGAGCGCTTGACGGCGGCGAACTTGTCGCGGAAGGCGGCGTCACCGGCAAAGGCTTCGAGCCCCTTGATGGCGTCGATGTCGTCGAGGAAACGGTCCCCGATCGCCGCGCGGGCGAGCGCGGTGAGGCCTGGATTGCACTGGATCAGCCAGCGCCGTGGCGTGATGCCGTTGGTCTTGTTGTTGATGCGATCGGGATAGAGCTTGTGGAGATCGGCAAACACCGTCTCCTTCATCAGTTCGGTGTGCAACGCCGACACGCCATTGATCGAGTGCGAGCCGACAAAGGCCAGGTTACCCATGCGCACGCGGCGGTCGCCATTTTCCTGGATCAGCGAGATGCGGCTGATCTGCTCATTGGAAAACTGGTTGGTGGCGCGGGCCTCAAGCAAAACCTGCGCATTGATGGCGTAGACGATCTGCATATGGCGCGGCAAAAGCCGTTCGAACAGCGGCACCGGCCAGCTTTCCAGCGCCTCGGGCAGCAGCGTGTGGTTGGTGTAGCCGAAGGTGCGCTTGGTAATATCCCAGGCCTGGTCGAAATCCATGCCATGGACGTCCATCAGCAGGCGCATCAGCTCCGGCACGGCGATCGCCGGATGGGTGTCATTGAGGTGGATCGCCGCCTTGTCGGGCAGCGAGGCGAGATCGCCATACTGGCTGAGATGGCGCTGGACGATGTCCTGCAGCGACGCGGTGGAGAAGAAATATTCCTGCCGCAGCCGCAGTTCCTGGCCGGCCTTGTGGGAATCGGCGGGGTAAAGCACGCGCGACAAGGCATCGGCCTTGTTGCTTTCGGCCAGCGCGCCGATGTGGTCGCCGGCGTTGAACTTGTCGAGCAGGATCGGATCGACCGGCATGCCGGACCAAAGCCGCAGCGTGTTGACGCGGTTGGCCCGCCAGCCAACCACCGGGGTGTCGTAGGCGACGGCCTGGACATGCTCGGTCGGCTTCCAGACGTGACGTTCGAGCCGGCCATCCTTGGAGGTGATCGATTCCACCGAGCCGCCGAAGCCGACTTCGAAGGCGCGTTCGCGGCGCTCGAACTCCCAGGGGTTGCCGTGGTCGAGCCAGGTTTCGGGCAGTTCGACCTGCCAGCCATCATGGATCTCCTGGCGGAACATGCCGTTGGCGTAGCGAATGCCGTAGCCATGCGCGGGAATGTCGACGGTCGCCATGCTTTCCATGAAGCAGGCGGCGAGCCGGCCGAGACCGCCATTGCCGAGCGCTGCATCCGGTTCGAGCCCGGCGATGAGGTCGAGGTCGACGCCCAGCGACTTGAGCGCTTCTCGCATATTGTCCATCAGGCCGAGATTGGAGAAGGCATCGCGCATAAGCCGGCCGATGAGGAATTCGAGCGACAGGTAATAGACGCGCTTTTCCTGCTGGGCGTAGGCCTCCTGCGTCGCCTGCATCCAGTGATCGACGATGCGGTCGCGCACGACCTTGATCGAGGCGGTCAGCCAATCATATTGCGTGGCAACGGACGTGCCTTTGCCGACCCGGTATTTGAGAGCCAGCAAGACTTCGTCGGCCAGCGTCTTGGGATCGGGTATTTCGAGATCGGGGGCTTTGGCTGTCATTGTTCGCGTCATACTGCCTCTCGTGATCGTGCTGCGATCATACCGGCTTTCGCTCTCAGTCCCAGCCTATCCTAGTGCATCGCAACATACGTTCAATCGATTTAGACCAGCATGCCGCCAGTTCCCCTGCGGCAATTTATCCGTCGAGCGGATCAGGCAGCGAGTGCAGCCTCCGGCGGAACCTTCGCTCCCGTCATGAAGGCGACGGCGTCGGACATGGTATATTGCTTGGGATCGATGACGCAGAGGCGACGTCCCAGCCGATGGATGTGGATACGGTCGGCCACTTCGAAGACATGCGGCATGTTGTGCGAGATCAGCACGATCGGCAGGCCTCTTTTCTTGACATCGAGGATCAGTTCCAGCACGCGGCGGCTCTCCTTGACGCCGAGTGCCGCGGTCGGCTCGTCCATGATCACCACGCGGCTGCCGAAAGCGGCGGCGCGCGCCACTGCCACGCCCTGACGCTGGCCGCCCGACAGCGTTTCCACCGCCTGGCTGATGTTCTGGATGGTCATCAGGCCAAGCTCGGTCAGCTTGTCGCGGGCGCGCTTTTCCATTGCCGGCCGGTCCAGCATGCGAAGCCAGTCGCCGAGGAAGCCGGGTTTGCGGATCTCGCGGCCGAGGAACATGTTGTCGGCGATCGACAGGGCCGGCGACAAAGCCAGGTTTTGGTAGACCGTCTCGATGCCCGCCTCGCGCGCCTCCATGGGCGATTTAAAAGCGACAGCCTTGCCTTCAAGACGGATCTCGCCTTCGTCGGGCACGGCGGCGCCGGAAATCGCCTTGATCAGCGATGATTTGCCGGCGCCATTGTCTCCGATGACGGCCAGGATTTCGCCGGGGTAGAGGTCGAAGTCGGCATTGTCGAGGGCGGTGACACGGCCATAGCGCTTGATCAGGCCGCGCGCGGTGAGGATGGGTTCCACGGTCATGCCGAAACCTTTCTGATCCATTGGTCGATCGCCACGGCGCCGATGATCAGCACACCGGTGAGCAGCACCTTCCATTGTGGATCGGCGCCCAGCATGTTGAGGCCCATCGAGACGACACCGACGATCATCGCGCCGAAAAGCGTGCCCAGAATTGAGCCGCGCCCGCCGAACAGTGAAATGCCGCCGATCACCGTCGCGGTTATCGCCTGCAGGTTGTAGTCGGTGACGGCGGCTGACGGTGAGATCGAGCCGTTGCGGCCGATGGAAACCCAGGCAGCGAAAGCTGCGATCAACCCGGCAAGGGTGTAGACCGTCATCAACACCTTCTTGGTCTGGATGCCAGACAGCTTCGCCGCCTCCTGATCATCACCAACGGCGTAGACGTGGCGGCCCCAGGCGGTGTGATTGAGCACGTACCAGAGGATCAAAACGAGCACGACCGTGGCGATGACGCCCAGTGTCAGCACCGCCGTGCCGATCTTGAAACTCAGGGCAAAGAGATGCAGCAGCGGCGCCTGGGCGTCGACATCGGTATCGCGGATCGTCTCGTTGGCCGAATAGATGAAGTTCGTCGCCATGACGATGTTCCAGGTGCCGAGCGTGACGATGAACGGCGGCAGCTTCATGTAGGCGACCAGCAAACCGTTGAGCAGGCCGCAGGCTGCGCCGGCGGCAAGCCCGATGGGCACTGCGAGCACGGCCGGCATGCCGTAGCTGACCGCGCAATTGCCCATGATCACGGCCGAAATCACCATGATCACGCCGATCGACAGGTCGATGCCGGCGGTCAGGATGACCAGTGTCTGCGCGGCACCGAGGATGCCGACGATGGCGATCTGCTGCAGGATCAGCGTCAGCGTATAGGATGAGAAGAAACGCCCGCCAATGGCGATGCCGAAAATTACGATCGACAGGACCAGCACAATCAGCGGCACCGCCGCCGGCGTGGAGTGCAGGAAATGCTGGATGCGCTTGACGGCCGATTTGTGCTCGTCAAAGGCGGCAACGCTTGTGTCGCTGCTCGAGAGAACCTTCTCGAATTCCTGTGCTTGAGCCATGTTTCCTCCCCTGGGCTTCAGCTCCATGCCGATACCCGCTCGCGCCTGTCCGGTCTGTTGCCGGGATTATTCGCGTGACGCATCGTCCACCCGAAGCGGCCGGGGATCAAGCCCCCGGCCGTCAGCTTGCCGCTGGCTGTCAGGCAGCCATCAGCCCCAGCACTTGGCGAGGCCTTCCTTGGTGTCGATCGACTTCACGCCATTGGCCGGCTTGTCGGTGACGAGGTTGACGCCGGTGTCGAAGAAGTTCTTGCCTTCGGTCGGCTTCGGCTTGGCGCCGTCCTTGGCGAAGGCGGCGATCGCCTCGATGCCGAGTGCCGCCATCTGCAGCGGGTATTGCTGCGAGGTGGCGCCAATGACGCCTTCGGTCACCGACTTCACACCGGGGCAGCCGCCATCGACCGAGACGATCAGCACCTGGCTTTCGAGACCGACCGCCTTGAGCGCCTGGTAGGCGCCGACAGCGGCGGGCTCGTTGATGGTGTGGATGACGGTGATGGAGTTGTCCTTCTGCAGAAGGTTTTCCATCGCCTTGCGGCCGCCTTCTTCATTGCCGTTGGTGACGTCGTGGCCGACGATGCGGGCATCGTCCTCATCGCCGATCTTGTTGGGATCCTTCACGTCGATGCCGAAGCCCATCATGAAGCCCTGGTCGCGCAGCACATCCACGGTCGGCTGTGAGGGGGTCAGGTCGAGGAAGCCGATCTTGGCGTCCTTGGCCTTGTCGCCGAGGGTCGCGGCTGCCCAGGCGCCGATCAGCTTGCCGGCTTCCAGATTGTCCGTCGCGAAGGTCGCGTCGGCGGCATCGATCGGGTCCAGCGGGGTATCGAGCGCGATCACCAGCAGGCCGGCGTCACGCGCCTTCTTCACCGTCGGCACAATGCCCTTGGTGTCGGACGCGGTGATCAGGATGCCCTTGGCGCCGTCGGCGATGCAGCTTTCGATCGCCGCCACCTGGCTCTCGCTATCGCCGTCGATCTTGCCGGCATAGGTCTTGAGGTCGACGCCAAGTTCCTTGGCCTTGGCGGTCGCGCCCTCCTTCATCTTGACGAAGAAGGGGTTGGTGTCGGTCTTGGTGATCAGGCAGGCGCCGACGCCGGCGGCCGATGCTGTCGAAGCAAACGCCATCAGGCCGAGGCCCGCCGCGGCGAACACGGTGGACTTCAATAAAGCTTTGGTCACGATCTTCCTCCCATGGAACCATGCGGATGCCGCCAACCGGCATCTCGAGCGCATCCACTGAAGTTCTCCCAGTGTGGACGCGCCCTCAAATGACACCAGCGGGAGCCGCCTGTCAATAATTAAATCACTCTTATTTATTATTGACAGCTTTGCGCGGTTCACTCATTCTGCCGCAAAAGCAGTAAGAATAAACCAAGGGAAGGAACAAGGGTGGAGACCGGCATTGCGAGGCACGGTTCGCCCGAGGCGGCCGCCAGCCGTCTCCACCGTGGCACCAACCAGAGCGGCATGCGCGACCACAATGAGCGGCTGGTGCTGTCGTTGGTTCGCCAGCACGGCAGCTTGGCCAAATCAGACATTGCGCGCATGACCGGGCTTTCAGCGCAGACCGTCTCGGTCATCATGCGCGAACTGGAGGAAGACAGCCTGCTGCTGCGCCAGGCGCCGTTGCGCGGCAAGATCGGCCAGCCCTCCATCCCGATGGCGCTGAACCCCGAAGGCGCCTTCTTCATCGGCCTCAAGATCGGCCGCCGCAGCGCCGAACTGGTGCTGATCGATTTCCTCGGAACTGTGCGTTCCATGCTGCAGCACTCCTACCGCTATCCGGCGCCGCGCGAGACGGTTGAGTTCGTCACCGAAGGCATGAAGACGATGCGCGCCGAACTGACACCTGCGCAGGACAAGCGCATTGCCGGGCTCGGCATCGCCATGCCGTTCGAACTGTGGAACTGGGCCGACACCGCCGGCGCGCCGCGCGACATCATGGACGAATGGCGCCATCGCGACATCCGTGCCGACATCCAGGCGCAGTGCGAATTCCCGGTCTATCTGCAGAATGACGCCACCTCCGCCTGCGGCGCCGAACTGGTGTTCGGCCAGACCGGCGGGGCGCGCGACTTCGTCTATTTCTATATCGGCGCCTTTGCCGGCGGCGGCATCGTGCTCAACGGCCGGCTGTTCGGCGGGCCAACCGGAAATGCCGGGGCGCTGGGTTCGATGCCGGTGCCGGGACCAGACGGCAAGCCGACGCAGCTCATCGACGTCGCCTCGATCGCCATGCTGGAAAAGGCGCTTAACGCACGCGGCATTGACGGCTCCTATCTCTGGACCTCGCCGCAGGAATGGGGCGAGATCGGCGCCGATCTGGACGACTGGATTGCCACCGCCTCGCAGGCGCTTGCCTACGCCATTGTCGCGGCGTCCTCGGTGATCGATTTCGAGGCCGCGGTGATCGACGGCTGGATGCCGCTCGCTGTCCGGCGCCGGCTCGTCGATGCGATCAGGCAGGCGATCGGTACGATCGATGGCGAAGGGCTGAAGCTTCCGGTGGTGCGCGAAGGCACCGTCGGCATCCATGCCCGCGCGCTGGGCGGCGCCAGCCTGCCGCTGTCCGAACGCTTCCTCATCGGTTCGACCACGATTTCCAGGAGCATCTGAATGCTGATCGGTATTCCGTCGCTGCTCGGTCCGGAGCTTCTGGCGACATTGCGCGCCATGGGCCATGGCGACGAGATCGCGCTCGTCGACGGCAACTATCCGGCGGAAGAACAGGCAAACCGGCTGATCCGCGCCGACGGTCTTCACCTCATACCGGTGCTTGACGCCATTTTGAGCGTGCTGCCGGTGGACGACTTCGTGCCGGAAGCGCTGTTTCGTGCCTCGGTAAAAGGCGATCCCTCGGTCGCCGATCCGGTCCACCATGAAATCGAAACGATCTGCACCAGGCGCGCGCCGGGCCGCAAGGTGGTTGCGCTGGCGGGCGCCGACTTCTATGCACGCGTCCGGTCGGCATATGCGATCGTCGGGACCAGCGAACCCCGGCTCTACGCCAACATCATCATCCGCAAGGGCGTGATCTATCCGCCGGAGAACAAGAAATCATGATCCTCTGCTGCGGCGAAGCCCTGATCGACATGCTGCCGCGCACCACGACACAGGGCGAGCCGGCCTTTGCGCCCTATGTCGGCGGCGCGGTGTTCAACACGGCGATCGCGCTTGGCCGCCTCGGCGCGCCCGCCGGCTTCTTTTCCGGCCTGTCGTCGGATCTGTTCGGCGGCCAGTTCCGCGAGGCGCTCGGCGCAAGCAAGGTCAGCTCCACCTATGCGCACACCTCCCCTCGCCCGACCACGCTCGCCTTCGTGCGGCTCACCAACGGCCAGGCGACCTACACTTTCTACGACGAAAACACCGCCGGGCGCATGCTGACGACAGAGGATCTGCCGAAACTGGGCGCCGAGATCGAAGCCATGCTGTTTGGCGCCATCAGCCTGATTTCGGACCCGGCGGGTGCTGCCTACGAAGAATTCATGAAACGCGAGCACGAACGCCGCGTCATGATGCTCGACCCCAACATCCGGCCGAACTTCATCCCCGACAAAGCCAAGCACCTCCGGCGCATCCGCTCGATGATGGCGATGGCCGACATCGTGAAGCTATCGGATGAGGATCTGCACTGGTTCGGCGAGGCCGGCTCGCATGAGGACGTCATCCGCAACTGGCTGGATCGCGGCCCGAAGCTGATCGTCGTTACCCACGGCAGCGAAGGTGCCGTCGGCTACAGCAGGGAACACAAGGTCACGGTGATGCCGCATAAGGTGGAGGTGGTCGACACGGTCGGCGCCGGCGACACTTTCAATGCCGGCATTCTGGCCTCGCTGCACGAGCAAGGCCTGCTCACCAAGGCCGGGATCGGCGGCCTTTCGGAGGACGCCATCCGTCAGGCGCTGGCGCTCGGCGCCAAAGCGGCGGCGGTGACCGTGTCGCGGGCCGGCGCCAACCCGCCCTGGCGGCACGAAATCGCCTGATCCACGCTTAGTCCGCCGCCAGCCGCTGCAAGCAGCCGATCACTTTATGTTTCCGCGAGCCGGAAAGACGCACTGAATTAGCCGGATTAATAGGCGGCGAAGCCCGGATTTCCGGCATCTTGCGGCAATGCAGGGAAAGCCTGAAGTAACAGGCTGCGACACCTAGACAACCCGTCCCGCGGCCGGTCCGGCTTTCTAGACCGGCCCAACTCTGGTACCAGCGGCCCGGTTAAGTTGTTGTTTCTGTGCGTGTCATTGTCCCCGGGGCAGCCCGCACCACACCGTTTTTGAGGCCGACATGCAGTTCATCGATCTTGGCGCGCAGCGCGAACGTATCCGCGACCGGCTGAAGGCCGCGATCGACAATGTCGTCGAGGAAGGCCGCTATATCCTCGGACCGCAAGTCACCGAATTCGAAAACAAGCTCGCAGCCTATATCGGCACCAAGCATGTCGTGGCCTGCGCCAACGGCACCGACGCGCTGCTGTTGCCGCTGTTTGCCGCCGGTATCGGCCCCGGCGACGCGGTGTTCGTGCCGAGCTTCACCTTTGCCGCGACGGCGGAAGTGGTGGCGCTTGCCAAGGCCGAACCGGTTTTCGTCGATGTCGACGCCGAGACCTACAACATCGACATCGCCAGCCTCGAGGCGGCGATCGCCATGATCAAGAAGGAAGGCCGGCTGAAGCCGAAGGCGATTGTTCCCGTCGACCTGTTCGGGCTTGCCGCCGACTACGAGGCGATCATGGCGATTGCCAAGCGCGAAGGGCTGCTGGTGATCGAGGATGCGGCGCAGTCGATCGGCGGTTCGGCCGACGGCACAATGTGCGGCGCCTTCGGCCATGTCGGCTCGACCAGCTTCTATCCGGCCAAGCCGCTGGGCTGCTACGGCGATGGCGGCGCGATGTTCACCAATGACGACGCGCTGGCCGACCAGCTGCGCTCGTTTGCGTTCCACGGTAAGGGCGAGACGCAGTATGACAATGTCCGCGTCGGCATCAATTCACGCCTCGACACGATCCAGGCGGCGATCCTGATCGAGAAACTCGCCATCCTCGAAGACGAGATGGTCGCCCGCCAGGTGGTGGCCAAGCGCTACGCCGAAGGTCTCGGCGACATCGTCAAGACGTCACGCAATCTGGGCGGTGGCCGCTCGGCCTGGGCGCAATACGCCGTCGAGACGCCGAAGCGCGACGGGTTGAGGGCGCATCTCGGCGAAAAGGGCATCCCTTCGGTGATCTATTATGTGAAGCCGCTGCACGAGCAGGTCGCCTATCGCGACTATCCGCGCACGCCGACCGGGCTTGCGGTTTCGGAGGAACTGCCGAAGCGCATCCTGTGCCTGCCGATGCATCCCTATCTCAGCGAAGCCGACCAGGACCGCATCATCGAGACGATCCGCAACTACATTGGCTCGAACTCGGCGCATGTAGCGGCGGCGTAAGTTACGCCGCGTCCGCCGCCTTCCCGCTCGCAATAAAATGCGGGTTGGCGAAATCCTCGTCGTCGCTCTGTTTGCGCTTGCCATAGGTGAGCGGCTCGCCGTCCAGCGTGCGCGTCATGCCGCCGGCGGCGCGCAGTACGGCGTCGCCGGCCGCCGTGTCCCATTCCATGGTGCGGCCGAAGCGCGGATAGATGTCGGCTTCGGCTGCGGCGAGCAGGCAGAATTTCAGCGATGAGCCGACCGAGACGATCTCGGCGGCGCCGAGATCCTTGATGAAGGCTTCGGTCTCCGGGGTGTTGTGCGAGCGGCTGGCAACGACCGCCAGCGGCGTGACCGCCCTCCTAACCGAAATCCGCCGGCGGGCGACGATACGGAAGTCGCCATCGACCTCGATTGCTTCGGCCCAGCCCGGCCGTCCAGAGAAGAACCGCCCGCTGCACGGTGCGAAGACGACGCCGATCTCCGGCACGCCGTGCCGGACAAGCGCGATGTTGACGGTGAAATCGGTCCGGCGGTTGACGAATTCCTTCGTTCCATCGAGCGGATCGATCAGGAAGAAGGCGCCATCCAGATCGGGCGGCACAATGCCTTCGGCGACCTCTTCCTCGGCCACGCAGGGAACATCGGGATAGGCCGCACGCAGGCCGGCGAGGATGATCGTCTCGCTCTCGCGGTCGGCTTCCGTGACCGGCGAGGAGTCCGACTTGCTGTCGACCGCGCAGCCGGCCTTGAAGACCCGCATCACCTCGCGTCCGGCTTCGAGCGCCAGGCGCTCGAACACGTCGAGCATCACTTCGTCGTCAGATGCCGCCGCCGCTGTCATATTGGTCTTCGGCAATGTCGCGCTCATTCAGCCAGTGTTCCAGAGCCTCTACCATCTCCTCGGCCGTCTTGCCGAGTGTCTTGAGATGGATTTCGGGATTTTCGGGAGCTTCATACGGGGAATCGACGCCGGTGAAGTTCTTGATCTCGCCATTCAGCGCCCGTGCGTAAAGGCCTTTCGGGTCGCGTCGGGCGCATTCCTCGAACGGCGTATCGACGAACACTTCGACGAACTCGCCGTCGGCCATCAACTCCCTGGCCATGCGCCGCTCGGCGCTGAAGGGGGAAATGAAGGAGACGATGACGATCAGCCCGGCATCGGCCATCAGCTTTGCCACTTCGGCGACACGGCGGATGTTTTCGACCCGATCGGCGTCGGTGAAGCCGAGATCGCGGTTGAGGCCGTGGCGGACATTGTCGCCGTCGAGAATGTAGGTGTGACGCCCCGAAGCGAACAGCTTCTTCTCAAGCAGATTGGCGATGGTCGACTTGCCCGAGCCGGAAAGACCGGTGAACCAGAATACGGCGGGGCGCTGGCTCTTGAGGTCGGAGCGGCCGCGCTTGCCGACATCGAGCGACTGCCAATGGATGTTTTCGGCGCGGCGCAAGGAATGCAGGATCATGCCGGCGCCGACCGTGGCATTGGTGATGCGGTCGATCAGGATGAAGGCGCCGGTATCGCGGTTGTCGGCGAAGGTGTCGAAGGCGATCGGCGCCCGGGTCGAGATATTGCAGATGCCGACTTCGTTCATCTCGAGCGACTTCGCCGCCTCGCGAGCGAAGTCGTTGACGTTGACGCGGTATTTCAGGTCGGTGACGGTGGCGCTGGTCTGGTCGGTCTCGGTGCGCAGTATATAGGAGCGTCCCGGCAGCAGCGCTGCCTCGTCGAACCAGACGATGTTGGCGGCGAACTGGTCGGCGACCTGCGGCCGTGCCGCCGGCGACACCAGCATGTTGCCTCTGGAGACCTCGACCTCGTCATCGAGCACAAGGGTGATGGCCTGGCCGGCCACCGCCTGGGCAAGATCGCCGCCTTGCGCGACGATGCGCTTGACCCGCGAGGCCTTGCCGGATTTGGCGACCACCACCTCGTCGCCCTGCGCGACGGAGCCGGACGCGATGGTGCCGGCAAAGCCGCGGAAGTCGAGATTGGGCCGGTTGACATACTGCACCGGAAACCGGAACGGCAGTTCGACCGCGGCCTCGTCGACCGATATGGTTTCGAGATGCTCGATCAGCGACGGGCCGGAATACCACGCCGTCTTGCCGGAGCGGCTGGTGACATTGTCCCCATAGCGGGCCGACATCGGGATCGGCACGATCGTCTGGAAGCCGAGCTCGTGCGAGAACTGCCGGTAATCCTCGACGATACGGTCGAACACCGCCTGGTCGAAATCGACGAGGTCGATCTTGTTGACGGCAAGCACGATATGGCGGATGCCGAGCAGCGAAGCGATGATCGAGTGGCGCCGGGTCTGGCGCAGCACACCCTGGCGCGCATCGATCAGCACGATGGCGAGATCGGCAGTCGATGCGCCGGTCGCCATGTTGCGGGTGTACTGTTCATGGCCGGGGGTGTCGGCGACGATGAACTTGCGCTTGGGCGTGGCGAAGAAGCGGTAGGCGACGTCGATGGTGATGCCTTGCTCGCGCTCGGCCTCGAGGCCGTCGACCAGAAGCGCGAAGTCGATGTCGTCGCCAGTGGTGCCGTGCTTGCGGGAATCGCGCTCGAGTGCGGCGAGCTGGTCCTCGAAGATCTGCTTTGTGTCGGACAGAAGACGGCCGATCAGCGTCGACTTGCCGTCGTCGACCGAGCCGCAGGTGAGGAAGCGCAGCAGCGACTTCTTCTCCTGCGCCGCCATGTATTCGCGCACGCCGTCGGTGGGAGCGAGGCTCTTGGCCAGGATATGGCGCATGCTCAGAAATATCCCTCGCGCTTCTTCTTTTCCATCGAGCCGGCTTCATCGCGGTCGATGAGGCGGCCCTGGCGCTCGGAGGTGCGCGCCGTCAGCATCTCGCCGACGATGGCTTCGAGCGTGTCCGCGTCGGATTCGATGGCGCCGGTCAGCGGATAACAGCCGAGCGTGCGGAAACGCACCAGACGGTTCTCCATCGTCTCACCGGGGCGCAATTGCATGCGATCGTCATCCTTCATGATCAGCATGCCGTCGCGTTCGACCACCGGCCGCTCCTTGGCGAAATAGAGCGGCACGATCGGGATGTTTTCCTGCAGAATGTACTGCCAGATATCGAGCTCGGTCCAGTTCGACAGCGGAAACACGCGGATCGATTCGCCCGGCGCGATGCGGGTGTTGAAGATCTTCCACATCTCCGGCCGCTGGTTCTTCGGGTCCCAGACATGCTGGGCGTTGCGGAAGGAAAAGATGCGCTCCTTGGCGCGCGACTTCTCCTCGTCGCGCCGAGCCCCGCCGAAGGCAGCGTCAAAGCCGTATTTGTCGAGCGCCTGGCGCAACGCCACCGTCTTCATGACATGGGTGTGGGTGTTCGAGCCATGGTCAAAGGGGTTGATACCGTCGCGCACGCCGTCTTCATTGACGTGGACCAGCAGGTCGAAGCCGAGCTTCTGCGCCATCTGGTCGCGAAAGGCGATCATCTCGCGGAACTTCCAGGTGGTGTCGACATGCAGGAAGGGGAAAGGCGGCTTGGCCGGATAGAAGGCCTTCATCGCCAGATGCATCAGCACGGAGGAATCCTTGCCGACGGAATAGAGCATCACCGGCTTGGAGAAGGAGGCGGCAACCTCACGGAAGATGTGGATGGACTCGGCCTCGAGCCGCTGCAGGTGCGTAAGCGCGATGTTCATGGACTGTGAGCGTTCTCTCGTGCAATCCAGACCTTGCATCAGATGGATCGGGCGTCCTTTTCAGCCGCCCGGTTCAAGCTTCACTGCTGGACACTATCGGTTCGTGCCGGCGTTCTAGCAGATCGCCACCTGATATAACAACGCTGGAAAGGCCGGCGGCCACACCGATCGGCAACGAATTTTCCATGAAAAGCCTAGAATCCGAAAATTCCTGCCCGACGGAGCGATAGCATTCAAAGGCCGGGAAAAATCTTGCCTGGACCGAAAGAAACGCCGGCCGGACCTCGTCGCACTTTCGAAAACCGCACCCAGCCGCTATACCGGCTCCTGAACCTGCGCCGGGCGGCATGCCGCAAATGCCGCCGCCAAACATTGTCCGTCGCCACGCGACCCAGCGCATTGTGAACCAGAGCATTGACCCCGATCTCCGCCATCAAGCAGCACGTTTCGCCGTCACGGATCAACGTCACCTTCTCCATTTTGTGCTTCTTTTTCCCTCCGGTACTGGGATCGGCGGTCAGCTTTTTGTTCAATGGCGGCGGCCTGTGGTCGGTGCTTCTGCTTGCGCTGAAAAGACGGCGTTTCAACATCGACCGGCCGATGACCGCGATGACGGTGGCCATCTATGCCTATTGCGCAGCCAGCGTGCTCGCCTCCATCGTCAACAATTCGATCGCCAGGGATGCGCCGCATCTGGCAGGGCTGATCACCTTCCTGTTTTTCCCTGTCTCATACGCGACCTGGAGCATTACCGAGAAAACCACGCTGACGCGCATCGTCGTGCTGGCGAGCGCCGCCGCCTGTTTTGGCGCCCTGCTGCTGGCGGTCGTGCAATATCACGGGCTGGGCATACGGGCCGAAGGCGGCGCCGGCAATCCGATCGTGTTCGCGACCGTCGCCTGCCTCAGCATGATGATGTGCCTGGCAGGCGCCTTATCGGGTGTCGAAAAGAACAGGGCGTTGCTGGCCTGCGCGACACTGGCCGGCGCGGTCGACATTGTCTATTCGGGGTCGCGGATCATCTGGCTGGCGATGCTGGTGGCCGGCATCGCGGTCCTGCTGATCAACCGTCGCAAGCTCAACAACAGAAACGCCATTCGGCTTTTGCTGATTGCGGGCGCGATCGGCATCGTTATCGCGGTCATTGGTCTCCCCATCATTTCCGAGCGCGCGGCCTTCCTGTTCAGCGACTGGGATGCGCTCGCCACGAAGGGCGACCACACGACCGCGCTCGGCTTGCGCGCAGCACTTTGGCAGATTGGGCTGAGCGCCTTCCACGACATGCCGATTTTCGGTCACGGCATTGCTGCAAGCCGTGAGCTGATAAAGGATGGATTCCACAATCAGTTCCACATGCCGTCCACGGGCTTCAGCCATTTTCACAATGGCTTCCTGACTGCATTGGTGGAGGCCGGGCTGCTTGGAGCCGTAACGCTCGCGGCTGTGTTCTTCGTTGCCGCGAGAAACGCGGCCATCGTGCTGCGCACCAGCACGGACGCGATCGAGCGGTTCGGCGCCACGATGATTGTCGTCACTGCGATCACCTACCTCATCGGCGGCCTGACCGGCATTCTGGTCGGCCACGACATCCTCGATGCCACACTGATGGTGTTCCTGGTGTCCGGGACATATCTTGCATCGGGCCGGCAACAAATGCTGCCGGAACAACAGGCACCGGCCCCGGCGCCCCAGGCAAGCCGGCCGTGAAAGTGCTGGTCACAGGCGCGACGGGTTTCATCGGCAGGCAGGTCGTCAACCAGCTGCGCGAAGCCGGGTTCGGGGTGCGCATGGCATCGCGCCACCCGGAACGGCTCGATCCCGTGAGCGATGCGGTTTTGTTGCCGGACTTCGACGCACCGGCTCAGGCATACCAGGCGCTGATGCGAGATATCACCCATGTCGTCCACTGTGCGGCGCTCAACAATGACCGCAAGGCGAGCGAAGCCGACTTCATGGCAGCCAACGCGACACTGACCGCGCAGCTGGCGCGCGCGGCCGCCTCGCGGACAAGCGGGCGCTTCATCTATCTGTCGTCGATCCGGGCAGTAGCCGGTCCCGGTTTCAGCGGAACGATCAGCGAGGCGACGCTCCCTGCCCCGCAATGCGCCTACGGGCGCTCGAAACGCGAAGGCGAGATCAAGACACTGGAAGCCTATGCGTCCAGGCCCTCCGATGCCACGGCGCTGCGCCTGCCGCCGGTCTATGGCGAAGGCATGAAGGGAAACCTGCGTGGAATGATGCGGGCTGCCGCCATTGCCTTACCATTGCCCTTAGGCGCTTTCACCGCAGTTCGTTCGCTGATATCGCGCGACGCGGTGGCTGGCGCCGTGGCGCATCTTTTGACTCGTCCCACGCCACCGCGCCCGACCTATGTCCTGGGCGATGCTTCCCCCGTTGCGATGTTCGAAATCTTGACTGCATTCAGGCACGGATACGACGTTCCGACCCGGCTCGTTCCTGTGCCGGCCTGGCCATTCAGGCTGTTCGCCACACTGCTTGGCAGAAAAGCAGCGTACGACGCTTCCATGGCGACACAGATTTGCGACCCGTCACTGCTGATCTCGGAAGGCTGGATGCCGGAAACCGACACGCTCGGCCGGATTGAGGAACTTGCACGACAGGCCCGTCAGGTCCGGTAGATTGTGCCAAGCAGGATTTTGACGTCGAGTCCGATCGAGGCCCCCCTGAGATATTCGGCATCCGTTTCGGCGCAGAGTTTCGGATCCGACATGTCGATGCCTTTCATCTGTGCCAGCCCGGTAATGCCCGGAAGTGCGGCAAGCACACCCAATTGCCTGCGGCGTTCGATCAATTCGGTTTGCGTGGGCAGGCATGGACGCGGCCCAACCAGGCTCATCTCGCCCTTGAGCACGTTCCAGAGCTGCGGCAGCTCGTCGATCTTGAATTTCCGCAGCACCTTGCCGACGGCAGTGACGGAAATTGCCGGCGCCTGATGCGAGGGCAGAGACGGCGTTCCCACAACCATCGTGCGCAGCTTGTGGCAGGCAAACGGCACCCCGTGCTGGCCGACACGGGTTTGAGAGAAGAGTGCCGGTCCAGGCGACGTCGTCCTGATTGCCAGCATGGCAAGCAGGACGAAAGGCGAGGCCAGTGGCAGCAGCAGCGCCGCCACCGCCAGGTCGAAAGCTCGCTTGGGTTCCCTCATGGCCGTGTCTGCATGCTCTAGATCCGCCGCCAGATGAAGGCCAGATAGAGCCCAAGCGTCCCAGCCAGCGTCTGCCGGTAGACGCCGCTTTTCCTGAGAAGGCGCAGGCGTCGCAGGATACCGCCCTTTCGTGCCCTGATGAACAGGCCGAGACAGGCGGCGGCATCCCTCGAGAGGATGTCGCGATTGACCGCCAGGCCGCTCAGATTGTGATCGGTCCAGACGGCGAACTCGCCCCTGAACAGGCGCCCCAGCCGCGACAGCCTCGCCTTCCACGACACGTTGGCGCCGACCAAGTTTGCCTCATGCTGGCGGTAGCGCACCAGCGGTCGCGGGTCATAGCGGACAATGCCGCCGGCAGCCGTGACGATCAGATAGGTCCACCAGTCATGGCTGACGAACTCGGTCCTTGCCGATGCCTTTGCCAGCAACTTTCGCGCGGCGCGGTTGATCATCATCGTGTTGCCGCCGGCAATGCTTTGCACAAGCGCATTGCGAAATGCGGGTGGATGCTGGAACAGCGGCGAATACCCTTGCGCTGCTCCGGTTTCGGACATGGTCGCGGTTCTGGAGCAAAATAGCAGCGGCGTTCCGGCGTCGTGCCCTTGCATCCAGGCAATGGCGCTCTCCAGCCTGTCCGGCTCCCAGATGTCGTCCTGGTCGCAGAAGGCGTAGTAGTCGGCCTCGATGCGCGGATCGATGATCATCGCGCGGAAATTGGCGGCAAAGCCTTGGCGAGGACCATTCGACAGGGTCAACCGGCCCTTGGACCAGCGGCTCTGCCAGGCGCCGATAATGGCCGAAGTGCCGTCTGTCGAACCGTCGTCGGAAACCCAGAGGTCGACAACAGGATGCGATTGCGCAGCCAGCGACGCGAGCTGCTCGTCAAGGAAAGCCGCGCCATCTTTCGTGCCCAGCAGCACGGCCACGCGCTGATCTTGTCTGCTCACTGGTTCAAAATCATCTGCAAACGCCTGGGAACGGCCATCGGATCGGTTTCAATAGCCAATCCCGGTCGATCAGGACAGGCTCTTTGTTTTGACGCAATCCCGGACGGAAAACCGCTCCACACTTTTCCTGGAATTGCTCTAACCAGCTTGCCCGACTGTTTTCGCAACGGTTTCCCGGCGTGCGTCACTTGGAGGCTCTTCCGCCTGATAGAGGCCGGCCATGACGGCGAGCGCCGAGGCCTTGTCCTGATCGCGCATGGCCGCCTGCAGCAATGTCAGCGCCTCCTGGACCTTGGGCCATCCCACGACATCGGTCCTGAGGCCGAAGATCTTGGGGATATCCAGCGCGACGATCTCCTCATTGCCGCCATGCAGCACCTCGTGAAGCTTCTCGCCCGGCCTGATCCCGGTGAAACGGATCGGAATGTCGGTGTAGGGGCTTTTGCCGGCCATGCGGATCATGGTTTCAGCGACTTCGAGGATCGGCACCGGCTTGCCCATGTCGAGCATGTAGATGGCGTAGTCGTCCTTGCCCTGGCGCCGCTCGGCGTCGGCCGCCGACATGATGACGAGGTCGACGGCTTCGGCCACCGTCATGAAGTAGCGGGTCATGCGACGATCGGTGATGGTGACCGGACCGCCGGCCTCGATCTGCGCCTGGAAGATGGTGGCGACCGAGCCATTGGAGCCGAAGACATTGCCGAACCGCACGGCGATGAACTTGGTGCCGGAGCGACGGCCGCTAGGCCCGGTGGCATGCGTTTCGTGCAGCGAAGAGACGATCTGCTCGGCGGCGCGTTTCGTCATGCCGAGCACCGAGGTCGGATCGACCGCCTTGTCGCTGGAAATCAGCAGGAACTGCGGCACCCCGCATTTGGCGGCAACCTCGGCGCAGACGAGGGTGCCTAAAATGTTGGTCTGGATCGCCGATTCCCAATTTTCCTCGAGCAGCGGCACATGTTTGAGCGCGGCGGCATGGAAGATGATGTCGGGCTTGAAATCGCTGACGACGCGGGTGATCTGGCGCCGGTCTGTGACATCGACGATGCGGCTCTTGAGCCGGACATGGTCCTTTTCGTCAACCTGCTGGTCGAGCTGGAAAATACCGAACTCCGAGATATCGGCGACCAGAACCGCCTCGGCGCCAAGTTCCAGCGACCGCTTGACCAGGATGCGACCGATTGAGCCGGCGCCGCCGGTGACCAGGACGCGCTTGCCACCGATAAAGCCGCCGATCCGCTCCATATCGGAAGCAACTGTGGAGCGGCGCAGGATGGTTTCCATCTCGACAGCGTCGAGTACCAGCTTTCCGCCTTGGCCGAGCTCCGAAACGCCGGAGAATTGGACGACGGCGATACCGCTGTGACGGGCGACACGGACCAGTTCCGAATATTCCTCGATCTCGCGTTCGGTGCCATTGCCGAAAATCAGCATGTCGAGGCTTTTGGTGCCTCTTGCATATTCTTCGAGGACCTCGACCAGGCGGGGCCGCACGGCCACCACCGGAACGCCCTGTATCTGCGTGCCCAACGGCGCGCCGTTCTCGATGGCCATGATGCCGGCGATGGAATATTCGGCCGGCTCGGCCGTGCGTGTGAAGCGGATGATGACGTCTGCTTCGCCAAGCCTGCCGACGAACAGCGCTTGTTTGATCGCCGCATTGTTTGCGTTGCGGCTCAGGATTCGCCAGCTCGCCCCGTCGCGCAGGAACCGGTAATAGAGCCGAGGCGCCGATATGATGGTGAAGGAGACGAGGAAAAAGACGATGAACTGGCGCTCGTTGAGGCCGGTCACCGGCTGAAACGATCGAACCGCCAGCGAGACGACATAGAGCGTGACGGTCAGGATGGCGCAGCTCTTCAGGATGTTGAAGAAGTCCGGCGTGGAGGCGAAACGCCACACGGTGTTGTAGAGGCCGCAATAGCGAAACAGCATATGGCTGAGAAAAACAATACTTGCCCAGCACGCCAGGCCGGCCGTGGAGAGCGCGTCGAATGAAAGTCTCGACTGAGAAAGCCCCAGACTCAGCGCCACCGCGACCAGGACCATGACCAGATCCTGGATCATTATAATGGCGCGCCGCATCTTCGGCCGAAGTCCGGACACGACCTCTACATAGGATGTCATTGGGTAGTACTGAACTCCAGGCGCAAGGACTTGGACACTAACATTGGTGCAAGAGCGACGGAAACCCGTCATCCACCACTTGATTAGAGTGCCAATCCCCAGCCCCCGCTGCCCATATCGCATAGCGCGGAGTTGCGGTTACCGCCAGATATTTTTTGGATGGCACGTCCGGTTGATGAATCGGGCGCTCAAACAGCCACCCTTTTGAGGAGTGATCTCAAGCCAGCCCGTGCATACGTCAGCCCTCGATCGCTATAATACCGGCGATGGAACGGTCGAGATTTCGAGATGTCATGCCCAACCCGCCTGTGGCGCATATCGCGCGACAGGAGGCGCAACCAAAGGCTGGAGGCGAGCCAACAGCCAGATACTATATGCCAAGCGGGCCGGAGACAATCCGCATTCCATGCGACCGGCGTCCATGTGGGAAGCCGTGCCCTGATAAATCCTAGATTACTGGCTAGCGGAGGCTGCTGGTATCGTCGACCAGACACTCAAATCAGAGGAAGTGACCCATGGTTCGAGCTTGGGACAATTGGGATGTTGATGGAATTGCAGATGAAATTCAGTCGATCTGGCAGAATTCCCCAACCGAAGATGCTCATCGCGAAGAGCTAGTCCACATAGTATCGCATCATGTTGATTCCCATGCACCTTCCATTCTCGAAGTTGGCTGCGGGACCGGCCTCATTTACGAAAAACTCACCAATGGTATACTTAGCGATTCCAGATATATTGGTATCGACTCATCTATAAAAATGCTGGAGAAAGCGATAGGCAATTTCCCAGAAGGCAAATTTATTTTAGGTGATGGTTATTATCTTGCTTTCGGAAAGGAGGAATTCGATGTGGTTCTGTGTTTTGAGGTGCTCGGCCACATTCCTGAGATAGACCAGTTCGTAGCTGAATTGCTTCGTGTCACGCGGAAGACCTGCATCTTCACAACTTGGCCAAGCGACGAACAGGAAATAGAGGAAAATTACGAGACGATTGGCGGCGTTCAGTTTTTACACCGACGATATTCAGATGCTTTTATTCGGAAAATTATCCGTGCCATAGGGCCAAGGGACCTAGGCGAAATTGAGACCGTTAGCCTTCGCTCCGGGGGCCAAGCATACATTGTCACGCGCCATTCTTGACAATTGCTAAGCGCGAATTGGCTAATGCGCTCCACTGGTCACGGATTGTATGCACATCACGCTGCGCGCTCATCCAAATCGTGCAACCTCCGTCACTCGCTTTAGACGCAGCGACCGTAGCTACTCGAATCTAGCGAAGGGAAAACGCTTTAGTGCGCCGTAGATCACCGGTGGCCGCACCACCTCATAGATGGTGACCGGTACGTCCGCTTCGCGCACGAAAACTCTGAGCCGCCACCCCGCCTGAAGATCACGAACAGGCGTGTCAAACGAAAATCTTGCGGGGAGGCCCTCTTCAATATCGGCGAGTGAGCGGGTCACGGAACCCATAATCTTATCATTGCTGGACACGATCTCTATGCCTATGAGCCCTGCCTGCGTCCGAATAAGTGGCACGATGCCAAGATGGACAACCGATAGGGAGGTAAGCGCGAAACGAACGGTATATTCTCTATAAGATATGCTCGAGAGATCCTCGCTCAGACGCAGTTCATCACGTCGCATGCGGCCGAAGTGCTGGCGGCTGAAAAGGTCAAGCGGAGCGAAAACGGAAGAAACCATGTCCCACATTTCGCTCGTCCGCCAGTTAACGGCTCTCGCAAGCCTGAGTGGACGTGAGAAATGTTGAGCTTCAACCTCCGAATGGAGCCTGGCAATTGTGGAAACCACAGCGGGCTCAAATCTCTCTGGGAGCACGTCCGGTCGAGCCATCGAGACATCAGCGACCGCCTCGATCGACTTCTCGGACGCCGCCTTGCTGAAGGCTGCCCCATAGAGATCCATCAATTCGGCACGGACATAGCTTGAACGTCCCAGGACGCTTATCGTCCGATAAGCACTTCTTAACATCTCAGATCGCCGCACAACTGGATATCCAAGAAACTCCATAACAGCATTCGCCAGTTCCTCGGGGGACGTATCCTTGGCAATCAACCCGTTGTAACGATGCTTGATCAATTCGGATACGCCGCCAACACTGGGCGAGATAACAGCGACACCAGACGCCATAGCCTGAAGCATCGTCTGCGGCATAGATTCGTCCAGGGCGGAAATGAGCAACACGTCGCAGCCTGCGTAGAAGCGTTCCGGATCGGAAACGAACCCATGAAAGATGACGTGGTTTTCCAGACCTTGTTCCGCCACATAATCGCGGCACTCCTTGGCGTACTCAACATGAAGGTCATCGTAACCGATCACGTGGACAGTAACGTTGTGCCCAGCCTTTCGCAGAAGCACGGCCGCGTTGATGGCGGCGAGTTGATTCTTGCGAGGCTGCANGCAGACGATACGGCGCACGGCGACCCCAGACTCTTTCTTCCACCGCTCCCCATGTGTCGCCGAGGAGCAATGAATTGCATGGGCGAAGCCCGTCGTATTGGCGCCCTCATAGTATTGATGAACGCTAGCGACAACTGGAACCCCAAGTTCGAATCCAAGCGCCGTCATAGCTGGCTGCCAGGTTGCGAAGTGAAGAAGTCCTATATTAAGCCCAGCTAATCTTTCGCCAATGCGTTGGGCACCCTCCCGATCTCTCTCATGAAGCGACCGGATTTTCGACGCATCGACACCATTCATTCCGTTCTGCCAGTTCTCCTCCAACAGCGGAGCATCCTTCGTTGCCGCGCACCAAAGACGAGCAAATTCTGGTCCAAACCTCTCGTCCTGCGGAACCAAACCCACAACGTCGAAACCGAAAGAAGATACCAGCGCCGCATGCCGCAGCAAATGAAGGGTTGCTCCTCCCAGCGCGGCCTCATGAAAGCCATAGAGAATTGCCTTATCCTTCAAACGCGAATGAAGTGCTGTCGCGGCGAGCGCACCATAAAAATCGTAGTATTGATTTTCCGTGGTATAATGGGTTTCTACATATCTACGAACCTTCTCCAATATTTTGTCGCGTTGCTCGGCCTTCATCTTGATCAGACCTTCAATCGCGTTTGCCCAGTCATCAGGTCGATTGCTCACCTTGACACAAACCGAATCGGGCAAGCGGCTATACGGCGCCACATTACTCATTACGCTAATCGCACCTGCCGTGACCGATTCTAACAATTTGACAGGGCTCTTACTCCGTTCAGCACGTGTCTCACCCTCAAGAGGCGTGAGCGAAATATCGAAATAAGTGCTGCTTAGTTCAGCAAGATAGCTGTCATATGAATGGGTGAACGGCTTGAAATAGACATCGCACTCCAGAGCAGGGAAATCACGCGGATCGATTCCCCAGAAGTGAAATTCGACGTCATCCTTATAATCTGACGCCACACGTTGTAGCCCAGCCCAGATTTTTGTGATAATAACACCTCGAAATTTATTGCTAAAAATCGCTATTCGAAATTTTCCAGACCTGCCGTATTCTCGTTTTTCAATATAACGACGACGTATATTGGATTGAAGTCTAATCCTATGGCGATTATACTTTCCAAAATCGTCAATAATTTCATCGCTGTACCCGATAACAGCATCGGCTGCGGATATCTGCGTCACTATGCTTCGGTATCCAGGCGTACCAGGCGCGATAGAGGAATGTTCTGCCCCCACTTCATGGAAGCGAAGCATGTTGTCGTCCATCAAATAGGCACACGGAATGCCCCTTCGCCCCTTACCAGCCAACAGTTGCTCTGCGGGACCCACAGTACGGTATAGGATGGCCATGTCCGTGTCCGACGTGTCGAAGTGCCGTACATCTCGCTCCCTTACGAAGGTACTGCTAAAGCCTCTTTGATTTTCAAGGTTCTCAAAATTACGAACGGCCACATCCACAGACGTGCTGTAATCAGGCTTCGTCACCAGTATACGCTTGTGCTGCATAGCCCCGGATGCGGCAACGGCCAGCTCTGAGGGGCTACAGTAGTCATTATACCTCGAAACAAACGGCAGAGCCTCTTCTCTATAGTACCTCTGTATCTCGGACTTCGAGAATCTGTTCCTCCAATGTTCGGCGCCAATCAGATCATAGCCAGCAATATTGTCAGGCTTCAGCTGATTGTCTCGCGCAAGCTGCAGGTATTTCAAGGTGCGGGTAAAATCTGACCGCACATCCCGGCCAAGCGAGTTCTCCATGTCGGCGCGAACGATCGAACACGTCGCATCCACCCATTGAAAGGGAGCACTTCTTCCGAAACGAAGCCAGAGATCGTAGTCCGAGTATCGCCTGGCCGCCACGTGAGGGTCGTACATGCCATGCCTTTCAAAAAGAGCAGCATGGTGAATTACTGAGTTGTTTGCGATATAGTTGCCATGCAGCAGGAGTCCATAATTGAACTCCTGCCCAAGCACCCGCAGAAAGACATCGCCTTTGTCCGTCGCACGATAGGCGTCGCAGCTACCATAGGCGACGCTTGGAACAGCTTGACGCCCAAGCCAAGCCATACGCACCTTTAAGCTGTCCTCCGTCCAAAGATCATCATCAAACTGATAGGCAATGTACTTGCCGCGACCGTGAAGCGCGGCCTGATTGACGCGCAAGGCTGGAAGACCACTGTTGTGCTTGTACGAATGTATGATGACCCGTGGATCGGCAAGCTGGTACTCACTCAGCACATCGGCAGTTCCATCGCGCGAACCGTCATCCACAATGATCAGCTCGAAATCGCCATAGCTTTGCGAAAGCACGCTCTCAATTGAAAGCCGCAAGGACCCGTTAGCACGCGCAAAAGTAGGAAGGATCGCCGTCACTTCTGGTACCGACCGCCTTCTGTCGATGTGGCTAATGGAAAGATCGTGGCCACAATCACCGAATCTCATATTTCCTCCGAATTCAAATATCTATTGAGCTCCGCGTACAAGCCGACGTGACGTCGATCTCCGCTCTACTCCGCCGCAAGGCAGACAGTTTATCGCTGCGAGGCCTCATATCCAGATATCACCTCTGATGTGTCGCCATCCATAACAATTATTCCCTTATCTATCCAAATAGTTCTTGCGCAAAAACTCTTCAACAAATCAAAGTTATGAGATGAGAAAACAAGAATCTTACCCTGCTCCATAAATTCAAACATACGACGTTTTGCCTTCTTCGCAAAACGAATATCTCCAGCGCCCATCACCTCATCTATAAGCAATATTTCCGGATTTATGCTCGTTGAAACAGCAAATGCGAGGCGAATGAACATACCCGCGGAATATGTCCGAACGGGATATCCCAGGAACTCGCCAAGCTCCGTAAACTCCTCAATCTCCGGCAGCTTCGCCTCGATCTCATCGGGCGTCATGCCAAGCAGCAAGCCGCGGATGCGGATGTTGTCCCGGCCGGTTTGATTCATCTCGAAACCGGTTGCGAACTCGAACATCGGGCAAACATGCCCTTCGGTTTCGACGACTCCGCTGGTCGGCGCGTAGATGCCGGCCATCACCTTCAACAGCGTGCTCTTCCCCGCCCCATTCAGGCCGATAAGCCCCACCCTCTCGCCCTGCTCGATAGCAACAGTGACATTCTTGAGGGCCTCAACCGCATAGGCGCCGGGAGCCGCTCCCGCGCTGCGTCTCCTGGTCAACCAGCCTATCAGCCCATCGGTATTCATATCGCCGGTGAAAATTACGCCGGCGTTATGCAGTCGTATGAAGTTCTGCGTCAAAGGAGGAACACCACTTTTTTGTCCAACCGCGAAGCCACGCACCAAGCAATCCCGTACAAGATCAGAATATAGGCAGCCACAAATTCGTATGAAAAAAGCGGAGCGAAGCTTGCATACAGAATTGGATGGCGCACGATATCGATCAAATGGTAGATGGGGTTAATCATATAGACGAGCTCCAGGCCGTGATCCTTCAGAACACTGGCAGGAACCACGATCGGCGTTAGATAGAACAGGACCTGCAAAACACCAGATAAGGCATGCGGAAGATCTCGAAAAGCAACACCTAGGTAGGAGAATATCGTGATATGACCAATCAGGGCAATATATAACATAAATAGACCAGGAACAGCCGTAAGCCATCCGGTAACTTCAAAAATACCAAGCGCAATCTGCAATATTCCGATAGCGAACAGGCCAATTACAAAATTCATACTGCTACTTACTAAAGTCCTCATAATGTATATTTGCTTTGGGTATGAGAACTGCTTGATATAGCCCTCCGCATTTATGAAAACCATGCCAGCATCGATGATGGAGGCGGAAATCAACCCCCAGATAACGAAACCCAGCATCAGGTAAGGAAGAAAGGCCCCCAGATCCTGCCCGAACATGACGCCGTAAACGAAACCTATAGCCCCCACATAGAGTCCAAGGTTGAGCAGAATCCACAGCGGACCGATGAACGAACGGTGATAGCGACGCTTGATGTCTTGCACGCCGATAAAAAACCAGACGCGATGAAGCAGAAGCGAGCGCAAGACGTCACGGAGCAGCCTGTTCTTGTCCGCACTTGAATAGCTGTGTTTCATGAGCAGTACCGAGTTTGCCGTTTCGCTTGAGGCGCGCCGCCATGGAGGGTGATTTCAGCATCGCGTTGCAGTGCTCCCCGACCATGACCGGCGAGATGCTGCAGATGGAGACGGCAAGCCCATGGGCGCGTTGCCAATTCGCAAAAGATCATGTGGCCGGATAACCTGTCAAATGAGCGCCCCATGCGATTGACATAAAGCACTAGGCACGAACCAGTATTTTTCGAATTATTTTCTGGGTGATAAGAAAACACCCTCCATCTCGATAGTTCACCATAAAGTGTACTCTATACCTTTCGAATCTCCCCCATAATTTCCCCCACCTAACTTTTCTCAAATTAAGCTTTTTTACATTTTTCGGACGACGGCCATCCATTTGAATGAATACGTCAGCCCAATTCTGGGAGACCGTACTTAAATTATATCGTTTCTTAGCGTCATCAAATGCGACACCAATCAATTCATTTCGTTTTTCCGGCAACTTAACCAGCATTGATATCGCATCCAGCCACGCTTTCTCGGTATTGTCAACGAGAAGTCCTGTTTGTGCATCCCTTACGACGTCTTTGTATGGAGTAATGTTTGAGTATATCCCGGCTATACGAAGGGCGCCATACTCACGATACTTGTTATCTGTCTTGCTGCGGTTTGCTTCATGGTCGATCAGAGGTGCCAAGCCAATCGCCCAATTTCTCGAAGTCTGGAATTTGATGTAGGCGCCGTAGTCGCCAGTGTGCGGAAAAAACCGAACTCGTGCGCCGGCCTTAACTCCCCATGGAAGGACACCGGCGAACTCGAATACCGTTTTTGGAAATCTCTCCAGGATCGGCTGAATAAGCGGCGATATCAAACTCAAATCAGCAACCCGCGAAGGGCTTCCCGCAAAGCCGATTCGGATTTCGTCAGTAGAAACCGAAGACGGGCCGTCAATGAGTGAAAAATCGAAAAACGACGGCAGAACCGTCACGCGGGCATTAAAACTTGATACGAACCTAGCCAGTTCGGGGGAGTTTACGATAACGGTCTCAGCATGAGAAACCATAAACTCCAACGATTTCCTGACAGTTGGATGCCGATAATACAATGCGAGAGGATTGTCTCCAACAATTCTCCAGAAATTATCATCAATATAGTACACATATGGCCTGCCCGCATCAGAGAGTAGTTTTGCCCATGCCGAAGCCTGTGAGTCGGCGCACCTTACAAACATTGGAATTGTATTTGGTGAAAAGTCACCTACCTGAAGTTCGGTCATGAATTTTACTTCGTGATCGACGCCATGAGCCCGACAGGCCTCCATGATTTGCTCAAGCAAATATGTAGTGGCAATTTTTGCCTCTATGATCATTAGGATCCTGGCCATGTCGAGCTCACATAGCCCGGCGCGGAGGCGTTAGCATGAAATTGCGCCTCGCGGTCATGGAGTTCTACCTCGACCCAAGCCCATGCGGATCAAGCCATCGGAACGGCCTTCCTCAATAAACCCCTCGCGTATGTAAAGGCGAATGGCTTTTGTATTTTGCTCCATAACCTCAAGGAAGAGATAGGAGAGGTTCAGGAATTGCGTGCCGAAGCGGACGATTTCCGCGCATGAGCGGCCGATATAGCCTTTGCCAGCCATTTCTGGCGCGACTAGAAATCGGCCAACTTCCGCGCTCCGGGTATTCTCATCGATATCGTAAATGGCGCACTGGCCGACCGGGTGGCCATTCGCTTCCACCAGAAAGAAAAAATCATTTTTCTTTTTGAGGTAGCTTTTGTACCAGGCGATATGCGCGGCAAGGTTGATCCTGTCGGATGTGTTGAACCAGACGCGTGCGTCGTCACGATTGCGCCAGGCAAGGATTGTCTCGAGATCCCGCTCCTCCACGAGCCTCAAGATAACCGTGCCGTCTCCGAAAGGGGCGATTTGCGGTTTCATTGGGCGTATTTGAGAACCAGTTCGGAAACCAAGTCCACATCCGTCTTGCTCATGCGAAGATGCAGCGGCAACGATATGATTTCCTTGCTTGCCGCCGAAGCATTTGGACAGGTACCTGCCGCGAAGGCGTACATCCGGTAGTCGGTGTTGTCACGATAGTGAACGCCGGGATAGACACCGTGCTCGTTAAGGGCAAGCATCAGATTATCGCGGTTCTGAACGCGTATCTGGAGAAGATGCTGGGCAGACTCACAACTATCCACGGTCGGCACTACATTGACGTGGTTGTGACCCTCAAGATGCTGACGGTACCAAAATGCCAGCTGACGCCGGAACGCGTTGTCGACATCAAGATATTTCAGCTGCACGATAGCAATCGCGGCCATGATCGAGTTGCCGTGATACTTGTAGCCAAGCTCCTCGACGTCATACATCCATTTGTAGGCGCCCTGAGCGGCCGTGCGAGCATATGTATCCTTGTTGATCCCCAACCAAGTCAGCTTACGAACTCGCTCGTCATCCTCTGCCTCCTTGAAGCAGATCATTCCGGAATCGGCTGTGGGAAGATTTTTGACGGCCTGAAAACTGAATATCGTCGCATCGGCATCACCGCCAATGTGCGTTCCGTTGACCCGTGTGCCTGACATATGAGCCGCATCGAGCACCAGCTTGATGTCATGCGCGCGACAAATCTCCAGTATCTCCTGATAGCGGCCCGTATTGCCTCCCATGCCGACAAAGATCAGCGCTTTTGTCTTGTCCGTGATCCGCTTGAGCACGCTTTCGGGGTCGAGGCAGAGGTATTCATCAACGTCTGCGAACACCGGCTTGAGGCCTGTCTGAAGGATGGCGTGATTGGTCGAAACGAAAGTCAGCGGCGTCGTGATAACCTCGTCGTCGTCGCTCCATCCGTGCTTGGATTTGAAAAGCTCAAAAGCCAGGTGAAGTCCAACCGTGTTGGAATTCAGGAAGTGGGCATGCGGAATGCCGGTATAGTTCTTCCACGCCGTTTCAAACTCCGCAGTCTTGAAGCCAAGACCTGTCCATCCTTTTTCAAGGCACTCACGGATTTCCGACAGGCATTCTTCAATACGGAAATTCGGTACAAATAGCTGAACTGACATCAAATGTGCTCCGGTAGCGCCTGCTGGTTCATAGGGTTGGCGTGCATTTCGTCTCCGCGATCAAAAGACGGGATACGACGTCTACGGTGGAACCGTGCCAATCCGGTGCCGTCCAGTTGAATGTGCCTTCGAACTCCGCCGTCGATAACCGAGAATTTCGCGGGCGCAGCGCCTTGGTCGGGTAGTCACGCGTGGATATCTCCTTCACCGCAGCGTAGGGCCCGTCAAGCGCTCGACTCGTAGCCAGGATATGATGCGCGAAGCCACTCCGGTTAGTGTCACCGGTTCCCACGAGATGATACACGCCAAAGCGAGCAAAACTTCTGTCGCCATGCAGGACCGCCGACGAAACCAGGATCGCGTCAGCTAAATCAAAAGCGGAGGTCGGATTTCCCCATTGGTCGGCAACCACCGCGATCTCGTCGCGGTTGGCGGCGAGCCCAAGGATGATCCTGACGAAATTCTTGCCGAACGGGCTATAAGCCCAGGCCGTGCGCAGGATCAGATGGCGCGGATTGACGGCGGCCACGGCCAGCTCGCCGGCAAGCTTGGAGGCGCCGTAGACGCCGAGCGGTGCGGTGGCGTCGGTCTCGACATAGGCGCCGTCCTTGGTGCCATCGAAGACGTAGTCGGTCGACAGATGGATTACGGGCACGCCGAGCTTCGCGGCCGCCTCGGCGACCTTGCCGGCGCCGACGGCGTTCACAGCGAAGGCAAGATCGGGCTCGTCCTCGGCCTGGTCGACCGCGGTGTAGGCGGCAGCCGACACCACGATATCCGGCCGCGCTGCCGCGAGTGCGTCGAACACCGTATCGGGCCGCGCCAGATCGAGCACTGGGCGGCCGAGGGTGACGACCTCGATGCCATCGCGCCTCTGCCCGGCCTCCAGCAGGCTGGCAGCGACCTGACCCTCGCGTCCGGTGACAACCAGCCTCACGCCGCGCCCTTCCTGCCTTCAACCTGGCCGCGCGACCGGACTTGCCCCAGCCGCTCGCCGGCGTAGCGCTGCTCGCGGATCGGTCCCCACCACCATTTGTTGTCGAGGAACCAGTCGACGGTCCTTGCAAGGCCGCTGTCGAAACTCTCCGCCGGCGCCCAACCGAGATCCCGGCCGATCTTGGAGGCATCGATTGCATAGCGGCGGTCGTGGCCGGGCCGATCGGTGACGAAGCTGATCAAATCGCGGTAGCTCCTGCCGCCGCTGCGCGGACGCCTGATGTCGAGCAGGCCGCAGATCGTCTCGACGACGCCAAGGTTGGTACGCTCGGAATTGCCGCCGACATTGTAACTTTCGCCGGGCTGGCCCTTTGTGGCGACCAGTTCCAGAGCGCGGGCGTGATCCTCGACGAACAGCCAGTCGCGCACATTGGCGCCAGCGCCGTAGACCGGCAGCGGCTTTTCGTCGAGCGCGTTGAGGATGACCAGCGGGATCAGCTTTTCGGGGAAGTGATAAGGCCCGTAATTGTTCGAACAGTTGGAGAGCACGACCGGCAGGCCGTACGTCTCGTGCCAGGCCCGCACCAGATGGTCGGATGCGGCCTTGGAGGCGGAATAGGGCGAGGATGGCGCGTAAGGCGTCTCCTCCACGAACATGCCGCCATCGAAGGGCAGATCGCCGAACACCTCGTCGGTCGAGACATGGTGGAAGCGGAAGCGCGCCTTCCTGTCCTCGTCAAGGCCGCGCCAATATTCGAGCGCCGAATTCAGCACCCGGTAGGTACCGACGATGTTGGTCTCGATGAAGGCGCCGGGTCCGTCGATCGAGCGGTCGACATGGCTTTCGGCGGCGAGGTTCATGACGACGTCGATCTCGTCGCGGTGGAGGATGTCGAGAACCGCCCGCTCGTCACAGATGTCGGCCTGCGCAAATTTGTAGTTGTGTGCATTCTCGATGGTGCGCAGCGAGGCCAGATTGCCGGCATAGGTGAGCTTGTCGAGATTGGTCACATGGTAGGCCGGATTGGCGCACAAATGCCGGCACACGGCCGAGCCGATGAAGCCGGCACCGCCTGTCACCAGAAAATTCATGGCGCTCTCCTCACATCGTCGCGCGTCATGCGAACACCTCGGCCTCAGCAAGCGCCGACGCCTTGAGGTCCTTGGCCGAGAGCTCGAAGGCGCCGGCCGGCGACGGCCAATCGATGCCGATATCAGGATCGTCGAAACGGATCGATCGATCATGCGCCGGCGAATAGGTGTCGGTGACCTTATACAGAACCTCGGTGTCCGGCACGAGCGTGACGAAACCGTGCGCGAAACCCTTCGGCACGAGGATCTGGTTGCCTCTCTCGGCCGATATTTCGAGCGCGACCCATTTTCCGAAGGTTTTCGAGCTGCGGCGGATGTCGACCGCCACGTCGAGAATGCGGCCTCTGATTACACGCAGCAGCTTGTCCTGCGCGCGTGGAGGCAGTTGATAGTGAAGCCCCCGCACGACACCTGCGGCAGCCGAATAGGAATGATTGTCCTGGACGAAACGCAGATCGATGCCGGCCTCGGCAAAGGCCTCGGCATTCCAGGTTTCGATGAAATAACCGCGCGCATCGCCGTGCCGCTTCGGCACGATTTCCAGCACGCCGTCCAAACCGAGCTGCCTGACTTCCAGCACCCTATGTCTCCGTCAGCTCGGTGACACGCCGGCGCAGATAGGCGGCGTATTCGTTCTTGCCCAGTCGCGTGGCGCGCTCAAGCACCTTGTCGGCGGTCAGCCAGCCCTGCTCGAAAGCGATTTCTTCAGGACAGGCGACCTTGATCCCCTGGCGGTGCTCGATCGTGCGCACGAAGGAAGAGGCTTCATGCAGGCTGTCATGCGTGCCGGTGTCGAGCCAGGCATAGCCGCGGCCGAGCTGATGCACGTGCAATTTCCCGCGCTCGAGATAGACGTTGTTGACCGCCGTGATCTCGAGTTCGCCACGCGCCGAGGGCTTGATCGTCGACGCGATGTCGACGACCTCATTGTCGTAGAAATAGAGGCCGGTGACCGCCCAGTTGGACTTCGGCTCCGGCGGCTTCTCCTCGATCGTCAAAGCCGTGCCGCTGAGCTTGTCGAACGACACCACGCCGTAGCGCTGCGGGTCCTCGACATGGTAGGCGAACACCGACGCGCCGCTTTGGCGCTGCGCAGCAGTGCGGCAGAGCTGCGACAGGCCCTCGCCGAAATAGATGTTGTCGCCGAGAATCATCGACACATTATCCTTGCCGATGAAGTCGCGGCCGATGATGAAGGCCTCGGCAAGCCCGTTGGGCTGCGCCTGCTCGGCATAGGAGAATTCGACCCCGAATTCCGAACCGTCGCCCAGCAACTCCCGAAACACCGGCAAGTCGCGAGGTGTCGAAATGATCAAAATCTGGCGGATACCGGCGAGCATCAAGACGCTCAGCGGATAAAAAATCATCGGCTTGTCGTATATCGGCAGGACTTGCTTAGAGATCGCTAATGTTAGGGGATAAAGACGCGTCCCGCTGCCTCCCGCAAGGATTATTCCTTTCACAAGCTCTCCTTGAATTGCCGGCCCCCGCCCTGAAATCAAGTTGCTCGTGCTTAGGTTTCGCGCAATGGCTTGTCAATTCAATCTCGGCCGTGGATCGGCGCCAGAATTGCTCTGCATCTGCCGTCTCGCGGCAATTTGATCTACCAGCCACAAGCTGACGATGCAAATGGGCGTGGCGATTTGGCAACCGGCTTGCGCCATCGGCTGGCGGACGCGCGACAACAAAAAGCCGGCGGGCCTTGGACCCGCCGGCTCATTCATTTGTCCGGTTTCAGGGCTGCTTGGGCAGCAGCGACCATACCGCCGGCACCAGGCTGGCGGCGAGCGCAACCTTGATCAAATCCCCGAGGACGAACGGCAAAACGCCGAACTGCCACGCCTTTTCCACGCCGATGAGGGTGGCCAGCCAGGCAAAGCCCATGGCCATCATGACGATTTCGGCGACCAGCATGGCGTTGAACAGCTTGATCGGGTGGCGGTCCCAGCCGCGGTCGGCGGCCCAGCCGACAATGGCTGCCATGACGACGAAGCCGGCGAGATAACCGCCGGTGCCGCCGATCATGTAGGCGATGCCGATGCCCTTTTCAGGCGTGCTCTGGAAGACCGGGAAGCCCATGGCGCCTTCGGCCATGTAGAGAAGCAGGGTAGCGACGCCAAGCCGCAGGCCAAATGCGGTGGCGATCAGCAGGACGGCCAGCGTCTGCATCGAGATGTCGACCGGCCCGAGCACGACTTTCGTCTTGGCCGACAGGGTCAAAAGCAGCGTTCCGGCGATCGCCAGCAAAAGCTGGGTTGCCAGGCGCTGCGCGCCCTCCTGGGGCAAAGCGAGAGAAACAAGCGGGCGCATCGTCGTCGCAAGTGCCATGGTCTTCCCCAATCCGGATTGCCGCAGATCGCGGCCTTGCGTTTTTCTATATTGGCTTCCGTGTTATGCGGCAATCAGTTTTGCCGTCTTCCTGAACAGAGATTCAACGACACCGCCATGGCGCTCAAATTCGACACCAGCTTCGATCCGGCCTATGGCGAGGGCGTCACCGTTGCGCCGGACGTCTTGCGCGTCACCGCCAAAAACCCCAGCCCGTTCACCTTTCACGGCACCAACAGCTACATCGTCGGGCGCGACACGCTGGCGGTGATCGATCCCGGCCCCGATGACGAGGTGCATTTCCAGACGCTGCTCAAGGTGATCGCAAACCGGCCGGTCAGCCATATCTTCGTCAGCCACACGCATCGCGACCATTCTCCGCTGGCCGCCCGGCTGAAAGCGCACACCGGCGCTATTGTACTGGCCGAAGGCCCGCACCGCCCGGCAAGGCCGCTGCGGATCGGCGAGATCAACCCGCTCGACGCCAGCGCCGACACGGTTTTCGTCCCGGAGATCGCGTTGCCCGACAATGCGCTGGTCGAGGGCGATGACTGGACGATCCGGACGGTGCTGACGCCGGGCCACACCGCCAATCACGCGGCATTTGCGCTCGAAGGCACCGGCATCCTGTTTTCGGCCGACCATGTGATGGCGTGGGCGACGTCGATCGTGGCGCCGCCGGACGGCGCGATGGCCGACTACATGGCCTCGCTGGATAAATTGATCGCGCGCGGCGACCGCCTGCTGCTGCCCGGCCATGGCGGCCCGGTGAATGCGCCGCGCAGCTTCATGCGCGGGCTGAAGACCCATCGCAAGATGCGCGAACGGGCGATCCTCGAACGGATCCGGGGCGGCGACCGGACAATCCCGGACATGGTCAAGGCGATCTACAGGGACACCGACCCGCGCCTGCATGGCGCCGCCGGCCTGTCGGTGCTTGCCCATCTCGAGGACCTGGTGGCGCGCGGCCTGGTTGCTACCCAGGGTGACCCGGCCATCGACGGCGTTTTTGTGCCGCTGGGGTAGAACTACTCAGCCGGCGCCGCACCCACCTGGCCCGCAACTTCCTGATCAAGTTCGGCGAGGAACCCGACGATGCGCGCCGCATTGTCGCCGAGGTCGTAGCGGCCGTAGCGGGAGGCCGAGCGCATGTCGACGACGATGGTGTCGCCATCATTGCTGACCCGGATGGCGACGTCGGCGGGCAGGCCCACGACGAAGCTCCGGGCAACGGCCGATATCGTCACCTCGTCTTGACCGTCCGTCACCGGATATGGCGCGGTAAGTTGCCAATCGCGGCGGTCGAGCACGGTTTCAACGGCGTCGACGACGGTTTCGAACGGCAGATTGTAGCTGTGCCCGGTGACCAGCGGATAGGCGTCGGCCTGCAGGCGCGCTTCGCCAGCCGTTGGCGGCGCGAGCACGTTCATGTCCTTGGTGCGGTCGCTGGTGTCGAGCACCGGCGGATTGTCGAGGTCCGTCGAAATGTCCCTCAGGGGCGGCGTGGTCGCCGCCAGATAGGTGGCAAAGCCGTAGGGCGTCAGCACCAGCAGCGCCAGCAGGGCGCCGACCGAGAGGTCGCGGCCGCCACGGTCACCGAAATGCCACAGCCGGGACAAAGCGAGGCCGGCAAACAGCAAAGCGAACGCGGCAAGCAAGGCGACGATCGCCAGCACCCACAGGAAGGCCGGCGTTTCGACTAGTTCGAAATGATGGCCGGCCAGCACGGTGAGCAGCAGGACCAGGGCAAAAGCGCCCGTGCGCCGCGACCAGCCGGCCGCCTTCGATGTCTGCCGCTCGTCAATTTCCATTGTCTTCAGCACCGCCCCAACCCGCACAGACGCTTAGAGCAAAGGATGCTCAAATTGAACATCCCCTGCCCTAACGTTTTTGCCGCCGGTAGCTTGAAGGTCAAGGAAACGCACGGTCCCGGTCAATCCGTCGGCAGGCGGTAGTCGCTGAACTGCTTGCGCAAGGTGATCTTCTGGATCTTGCCGGTGGCGGTGTGCGGGATTTCACTAATGAAAGCGACGTCGTCGGGCATCCACCATTTCGCCACCTTGCCGTCCATGAACGCCAGTATATCGGCCTTGCTCGGCTCCTTGCCGGGTTTGGCGACCACGACCAGCAACGGCCGCTCGCCCCATTTCGAATGATGGACGCCAATCGCCGCGGCCTCGGCGACATCGGGATGGCCGACGGCGAGGTTCTCCAGGTCGATGGTCGATATCCACTCGCCGCCCGACTTGATCACGTCCTTGGCGCGATCGGTGATCTGCATGTAGCCGCTCGCGTCGATATGGGCGACATCGCCGGTGTCGAACCAGCCGTCCTTGTCGAACTGCTCGGCGCCGACGCCGCCATAATAGGCGCTGGCGATAGCCGGACCGCGCACCTTCAGCCGGCCGAAGGTCTTGCCGTCCCAGGGCAGTTCCTTGTCGTCATCGTCCGTCACCTTCATCTCGACGCCGAAGGGCGGGTAGCCCTGCTTGCCCTGGATATCGAGCCGGGCCTCGCCCTCGAGCGCTTGATATTGCGGCTTCATGGTGCACAGCGTGCCGAGCGGCGACATTTCGGTCATGCCCCAGGCATGGATGACTTCGACGCCGTAATTGTCCTGGAATTTCCTGGTGATGGCGCGCGGACAGGACGAGCCGCCGATGACGACTTTGCTGAGATGGGGAAGCTTCTTGCCGGTCTCTTCGAGATGCTGCAGCAGCATCATCCAGACGGTCGGCACGGCGGCGCTGAAGGTCACTTTCTCGGTGTCGAGCAGCTCGTAGATCGAGGCGCCGTCCATCTTGCAACCGGGCATGACCAGCTTGGCGCCGATCATCGGCGCGCTCTGGCCAAGGCCCCAGGCATTGGCATGAAACATTGGCACGACGGGGAGGATCGTGTCCCGCGCCGATAGGCCCATGGCGTCGGGCATGGCGGCGATCATGGCATGCAGCACATTCGAGCGGTGGCTGTAGAGCACGCCTTTGGGATCGCCCGTCGTGCCGGAGGTGTAGCACATGCCGGCTGCGGTGTTTTCGCCGAAAACCTTCCAGGCGAAGTCGCCATCGGCCTCGTTCAGCCAGTCCTCATAGGCAACCACATTCGGCAGCGTCGTTTCAGGCAGATGCGCCTTGTCGGTCAGGACGATCACCTTTTTCAGCGATTTGACCGCGCCGGCGATCTTTTCCAGCAGCGGCATGAAGGTCAGGTCGACGAAGATCCCTCTATCCTGCGCATTGTTCATGATCCAGACGATCTGCTCGGGGAACAAACGCGGGTTAAGCGTATGGTAGATGGCGCCGATGCCCATGATGCCGTACCAGGCCTCTATGTGGCGCGCCGTGTTCCAGGCCAGGGTCGCGATGCGGTCGCCGAGCACAAAGCCATCGCGCTCCAACCGTTGAGCGACCTTGAGCGCGCGGCGATGAACTTCAGCATAGGTGGTGCGAACGACAGGACCTTCGATCGAGCGCGAGACGATCTCGCGCGTCCCGTGCTGCCGCTCGGCATTGTCGATCAGCTTGTGGCAGAGCAGCGGCCATTCCTGCATCAGTCCGAGCATCTGGTTCCTCCCATTGCTTCCTCGTTTTTCCCGTCTTTTGTCCCATTGTGGGACGAACGGACGGATTGTCCAGCCATGACGTCTCCAACCGTTAACGGCTGAAGCAAGCAGTGATCGAAAGGCGGGGAAAACCGCCACAATCCGGCCATCGTCGACGTTAAGGTTCGTTAACGGGGTAGGGGTGCGGATTGGCGACTGAAAGAGGTTCGCATGGACACGCAGCTCGACGACAAGCAGATCGACGACAAGCAGATCGACGGCAGGCAGATCGACGGCAGGCAGATCGACGACAGGCAGATCGACGACAGGCAGATCGACGACAGGCAGATCGACGACAGGCAGCTGGATGACAGCGGGGCCCAAGACGTGCAGTTGGACGATATTCAACTCGACGACAAAGAGCTTGAAGACACGCTTGCCGCAAGTCTGGCCGATCTCGTGCCGGAGGCCAAAAAGGTCTCCGAAGACGAATTTGTCGAGGTGGTCGGCGGCGCCCTTGAAGCGGTCGGCGGCACGCTGCTGTTCAAAATGTGCGTCCAGAACGAAGGCGAAGGCCAGCATGTCGCCGCCGCATCGATCGGCGATGGCGGCAATCGCCAGTTCCTGCTGCTCACCTTGCCGACAGGCGGCGGCCCACTGAAGGTCGAGACGACGTCAAGAAGCACCAACCCGGTAGCCGGTATTGCCGCGGCCTATGCCGGCCTCATGGACGTGTTCAAGACCGCAGCCTGAGCATTCCACGCGGGATCGTTTTTAGTGATCGGAAGGCCAGCTCTGGGCTACTGGCGAAGGCTTGCGCAACGGGTTCTCCAGACACATTTTAGAGACATGGGAAGCATCCCGCACGCTCTCAATCGGACTGTGCTCCCAATCGAACAAGGAGAACCCCGCATGGACCAGATCGCCAACCCCGCCCCCGGCTTTCAGAGCAATCCCGGCAAGGTCATCACCGTCGAACCCTATCGCGGTACCGTGGTCGTGCGTGCCGGCGATACGGTGATCGCCTCATCGACGCGGGCGAAGCTTCTGTCCGAACCGCCCTACCGCCAGGCATTCTACATCCCCTTCGAAGACATCGACTTCACCCAGCTCGGCAAAACCACCCTGTCGACCCACTGCCCCTACAAGGGCGACGCCAGCTACTGGAGCGTGCTGCCGGCCGGCGAGACCGGCAAGGACGCAATGTGGGGCTATGAGCAGCCGTTCGACGAAATGGCTGAGATTCGCGACCACGGCGCCTTCTATCCCGACAGGGTGACGATCGAAGCAGCACCGGCCTGAGCAAGCGACTCAAGCCGCCGTTGCTCGCTTCGTCATCCCAGGGTCTTCGCGACGGAGCTTCGCTCCTGTTTCATCCTGGGATGACGAAGCTCAGAGGCCTCGGCTAATCTCAAACGTCGGCGACGTCAGTCCAAAGGCGGTGAAACTGCCTGCCGCCGCCTGATCCTAATCAGTCGTCCCGTCGTTGCCGACACCGTCGGCGTCATCCAGCCGCACGAACATCAGCCCCTTGGCCTTCAGCGCGAGCAGACCTTGCACGACGCCCTCGCCGGCGGCGTGGGTCGGCTGGTTGATGTGGGCGATGATGACATCGCCATCCTTGGCGGCGGCGATGCGCCGGGCGGTTTCTTTTGCGCCGAGCAACGAGCCGCCATCGCCGTTGATCGAAAAGCCGGCGACCTTGAAGCCAAGCTTGCGGATCATGGCGATAGCCGACGGGCTGTATTCGGCGGTCGCGCCGCGAAACCATTTCGGCGCCGGCTCGCCGGTGCCAGCGAGAGCGGCAGCGCCCGATTCGACTTCGGCCTGCACCGCTTCCGGGCTGCCGGCGCTGCGGATGCCATAGATCTTGCGCGGCGTGTCGACGGCCGGGATGTGATGGCCGCCATGGTTTTCCAGTTCGAACAGGTCCGGATGCGCGCGCATGATCTCGACGGCGGCGGCGTTGCGCTTCAGCCAGATACCGGTGACGAAGATCGTCGCCGGAATCCGGTTCTCCACCAGCGCCGACAGGATCCTCGTATCGGTCTGGCCGCCGCAGGCGTCGAGCGTAAGCGCGACGCGGCCGACACTGCTACCGTCCTCAGCCTTCAGATGCAGCGCCGGCTCGACAAGCGGCGCGGCCTGGGCCGAGGACACGGCCACGATAGATAGCGCCAAGGCGCAAAACAGCTTTTGCAAGGGATGCCTGTCTTGTCTGAGAATCGGCGCTGTCATAGCCGCATCCCAGGACCCGCAACAAGGCGGAAATCGGGATAGTGGCCGTGAGAAAGCTGATATCCCGACAATGTGACCGCCGCGCACCGTCAGACGGCGTGTTCCAGTTCCACATGCGTGCGTGACAGGACTTCGCGCACGGCCGCGACGACCGGTTCGACCTCGAGGCGCCAGACGCAGCAGGCCTTGCTGGGATCGAGCGGATTGCACAGGCTGCCCGCCACGCAATTGCACGGCATGGATGGCTGCAAGGCGAGGCTGGGCACGCCGACCGGTCCCCAGACGGCCGGGCTGGTCAGGCCGAAAAGGCCGACAACCGGCGTTCCGGCCGCTGCTGCCATGTGCATGGGGCCGCTCTCATTGCCGACAAACAGCCGCGCCTGCTGCAACACCGCCAGCAGCGTTTCCAGTGACAGCGCGCCGACGAGGTTGACGATCGACGCGGCACTGGCGAGGATCTGCTCGGCCGGCTTGCGCTCGTCAGGGCCGCCGACGAGTACGAAATCCAGTCCGGTTTCGCGCGAAATCGTGTCGATCACGGCGGCAAAGCGTTCATGCTGCCAGCGCCGGCCGTGAAAACTTGCGCCGGCATGCACCGCGATAAAGCCGTTTGGCCGCAAATGGTGTTTGTCCAGCAATGCCTGGGCCCTCGCCGTCTCCATCGGCAATGGCCGAATCGACGGCACCCGCACGCGCAGGCCGACGCCGAGCGGCTCGAGCGGCGAAAGGTAGCGGTAGAGATAGTGACGTTCGCCAAAACCGAACGGCTCGGCAAAGACATTGGCGGGCTGGCGCTCATGCCAGCGCAGCGGCCTTTCCGGAGGATTGTAGCCGATGCGGGTGCTGGCGTTGAGGAACCTGACGATGAGCCGCGATGTCTTTGAATCGGTGAGGTCGATGGTCAGGTCGAAACGGAATTGGCGCAGCTTGCTGATCATAGAATAGAGCTCGCGCCCACGCTCCAGCGGGGTGCCGCGCATGGCGGCGCGGCGGAAGCTGACGACCTCGGCGGCGATGCCGTGCGCGGTGACGAAACTGGCGAGGCGCGCCTCGCAGAGAAAGACGATCCTGACACCGGGATATTCGAGCTGCAGGTTCTTGGCGAGCGTGGAGGACAGAACAATATCGCCGATGAACTTGGTCTGGATAATCAGGATCGAGCGGAAGGGTCTGGGCGAAATCTGTAACATCTTTTTCTCGGCACCGGGCGGGTTGGGGGGCCGTGAAATTGGGAAGAAACGATGTCGGGATTGCGTGTTGGGGCACGCACATCAGCGTGAATTTGCTTACAAAATCGTAAGCTTAGCGCCAAACGGCCACCCACGGGTGGCCGTTTCATCGATACCGAAAGGACTGTGTCGAAATCAGGATGCCGCGGCGCTCTTTTTGGGGCGCGGCACTGCTGTTTTGGCAATCTGCACCGCGGCTTGGGCTGCGGCCAATCTTGCGATCGGCACGCGGTAGGGAGAGCACGAGACATAGTCGAGGCCGACCTCTTCGCAGAAGCGGATCGAGGCCGGATCGCCGCCATGTTCACCGCATATGCCGAGCTTGATGTCGGGCCGTGTCGCCCTGCCCTTTTGCGCAGCCATGCGCACCAGTTCGCCGACGCCCTCGATGTCGAGCGAGACGAACGGGTCCTGCTCGATGATGCCTTTCTGCCGATAGGTCTCGAGGAAGGACGCGGCATCGTCGCGCGAGATGCCGAAAGTGGTCTGGGTGAGGTCGTTGGTGCCGAAGGAGAAGAACTCGGCCGTAGCAGCGATGACGTGGGCGCGGATCGCCGCGCGCGGAAGCTCGATCATCGTGCCGGTGAGATAGTCGATCTTGACGCCGGTCTCGTCCATGACAGCCTTGGCGACCGCATCGATGCGCGCCTTGACGTAGTCGAGCTCCTTCACCAGGCCGACCAGCGGCACCATGATCTCGGGAACGACCAGCGCGCCGGCTTTCTTGCCGGCCTCGACGGCTGCCTCGAAAATGGCGCGCGCCTGCATCTCGGCAATCTCGGGATAGGAGACGGCGAGGCGGCAGCCGCGATGGCCGAGCATCGGGTTGAACTCGTGCAGGGCTTCGGTGCGCTGCCTGAGCTTGTCGAGCGAGACGTTCATGGCGGCGGCGACCTCCGCCACCTCCGCTTCCGTCTTGGGCAGGAATTCGTGCAGCGGCGGATCGAGCAGCCGGATCGTCACCGGCAGGCCTGCCATGATCTCGAACAGTTCGAGGAAATCCGAGCGCTGCATCGGCAACAGCTTGGCAAGCGCGGTGCGGCGGTCCTTCTCGGTATCGGCCAGGATCATCTCGCGCATGGCGACGATACGCTCGCCGTCGAAGAACATGTGCTCGGTGCGGCAGAGGCCGATGCCTTCGGCGCCGAAGGAGCGCGCCATGCGCGCATCGAGCGGCGTCTCGGCATTGGTGCGCACCTTCATGCGGCGCACCGCATCGGCCCATTCCATGATGGCGGCGAAATCGCCCGACAGTTCCGGCTGCAGCATCGACACGGCGCCCTTCAGCACCTGGCCGTTGCTACCATCGATGGTGATGATGTCGCCCTTGCGGAAGGTCTGGCCCATCGACATCAGCGTGCCGGCCTTGTAGTCGACACGCAGCGAGCCGGCGCCCGAAACGCAAGGCTTGCCCATGCCGCGCGCGACCACGGCGGCGTGGCTGGTCATGCCGCCGCGCGTGGTCAGGATGCCTTCTGAAGCATGCATGCCGTGAATGTCTTCGGGGCTGGTTTCGATGCGCACCAGGATTGCCTTGCGACCTTGCGTCTTCAGATCCTCGGCATCGGCGGACGAGAAGACGATCTCGCCGGTCGCGGCGCCCGGAGAAGCCGGCAGGCCGACGCCGATGACATCGCGCGCGGCCTTGGGGTCGATGGTAGGATGCAACAGCTGATCGAGCGAGGCGGGATCGATGCGGGCGACCGCCTCCTCCGTCGTGATCAGCTTGTCGCGCGCCATTTCGACGGCAATCTTCAGCGCCGCCTTGGCGGTGCGCTTGCCGGAACGCGTCTGCAGCATCCACAATTTGCCGCGCTCGATGGTGAATTCGAGATCCTGCATGTCGCGGTAGTGCTGTTCCAGGCGGTCGGAGATGTCGACGAAGGACCGGAACGCGTCCGGCATCAGTTTCTGCAGCGACGGCTTGTCGGAGCCGGCGGCGATGCGCGCCGCCTCGGTGATGTTTTGCGGCGTGCGGATGCCGGCTACGACATCCTCGCCCTGCGCGTTCACCAGGAATTCGCCATAGAGCATCTTTTCGCCGGTCGAGGGGTTGCGCGTGAAGGCGACGCCGGTGGCCGACGTCTCGCCCATGTTGCCGAATACCATGGCCTGGACATTGACCGCCGTGCCCCAGCTTTCCGGGATGTCGTGTAGGCGCCGGTAGGTGATGGCGCGGTTGTTCATCCAGCTGGAAAACACCGCGCCGATCGCCCCCCACAGCTGCTCGTGCGGGTCCTGCGGAAACGGCCTGTCGAGCTCCTCCTCGACCTTGGCCTTGTAGAGGGCAATGACGCTCTGCCATTCCTGCGCTGTCAGTTCGGTGTCGAGCTCGTGGCCGAGGCTCGCCTTCTGGTCCTCGAGGATTTCCTCGAACACTTCGTGGTCGAGACCCATGACGACATCGGAATACATCTGGATGAAGCGGCGGTAGCTGTCATAGGCAAAGCGGGCATCGCCGGAATCGGCTGCCAGCGCCTCGACCGTCTCGTCATTGAGGCCGAGATTGAGCACGGTGTCCATCATGCCCGGCATCGAGGCCCTGGCCCCGGAGCGGACCGAGACCAGAAGCAGCTTCGACGGATCGCCGAAACGGCGCCCGGTCAGTTGCCCGATATGGTCCAGCGCCTTGACGACGTCGGCCTGCAACGCGGCCGGATAGCTGTTGCCGTTGGCGTAATAGGCGTTGCAGACTTCGGTGGTGAGGGTGAAGCCCGGCGGCACGGGCAGGCCAAGACTGCACATCTCGGCCAGATTGGCGCCTTTGCCGCCGAGAAGGTTGCGGTCGCCCGCACGTCCTTCCGCGGCGCCATCGCCGAAGGTGTAGACCCATTTGGTCATGCTCGCCCTCCAAGTTCTCGGAAGATTAGAACCCCGGGGCCAAGACCCGGTTCCCCCCGCGCTCCGACCCGAGCGTTATTATGCTGCAGTGCGAAAGGCAAGGTGTGGCAGCGAAGCCCGGCGACTACAATCGATTAAGCAAAAGCTGCGTCGAAAAGACTTGCCGTATCGCTGCCCAAGATATAGAACATATAGGGAACAAGTTGGGAGCAGCGTGATGAAACTCAACGGAAAACTCGACTATCTCGAACTGCCCGCGACCGGCGCGACGCTGGGCAGCGTCAAGGCTTTCTACAGCGCCGCCTTCTCGTGGTCGTTCACCGATTATGGGCCGACCTATTCGGCCTTCGGCGAAGGGCTCGATGGCGGCTTCCAGGCCGATGCAGCCGAGGCTCCGGCGAAACCATTGCCGGTGCTCTATTCGCAGGATCTGGAAGCAACGCTCGACGTTGTCGAAAGCGCCGGCGGCACGATCGTCAAGCCGATATTCTCCTTCCCGGGCGGCAGGCGGTTCCATTTCACCGATCCCGCCGGCAACGAGTTGGCGGTCTGGGGCGAATAGCGCTTCCCCGCGCGAAGCGGTGGATCAGTTTTGCACAGTGGCCAACTCGGCATTGAGCTTTCGTGCCGCTCGTCCTATAAGGCCGCGCGCAACGGGCAAAGCTCGCTTGCTGGGGCGTCGCCAAGTGGTAAGGCATCGGTTTTTGGTACCGACATTCCCAGGTTCGAATCCTGGCGCCCCAGCCAAATCACATGCCTTTGGAATCAATGATTTACCGACCTCATCGATGGCTGCCGTCAGGAGCTATCTGACTCCCACGCGACCCCGACTCCGTTGACAGAGCCGGGGCCGTGCGGAGAGGATCAGTAATCGTTGTCGTCCTGGATGACGACGGGATGATGCCGATGATGTCGATAATAGCGATGATGGCTGCGCTCGATCGAGCCGGTCACGATGACCGTATCCCGGCGATGATGTCTGCGGCCGTGGTCGTAGAAGGCAACCGTGCCGTGTCTGCGGTGATGAAGGCGTTGACCCTGGTCATTGATGACCTTTACGCTCCTGTGATGATGTCGATGGTGGGTCGTGATGACCACGTCAGCTTCGGCTGCCGGAGCTATCGTCGGCATGGCAATGAACAGCGCCAAGGCGCTCACGATCATTGTTTTCATTGTAATATCTCCACCCGCTAATTATCCCTTCGCGGGGATAACCGCGTCCCATCCCTTTGGTTCCGAGTAGCGTCGTCGGTCCACGGGCGCGATCAGTGACGGCTGCTCCCGTGCAACACGGCGTATCGAAAGAAGAAGTTGCGACAGCAGCTCCTGTTGGCAACTTCTGGTAAAGGCGCTCTTTCAAGCCGACCACCAGGGTTACGCCACTCGACAAAGGAGCGCTGCACAGGACCCTTCTATGTCGTCGCGTTCGATCTCCTGATCTGTGACGGGAAACACCCGTCTTGCGAGGAAGACCGTCGGCACAATTTGTGAGATCTACGAGACCAATCAGGCCATTTCAGATCCCATAGGTCGGGCCGTCTCAGATCCCGTAAGAAAGTGCAAGGTAAACCACCGGCGCCAAGATCAGCAGAACCGCGATTCCGATAACCACTGCGATTGCCAGGCGCTCTGTTCGCCTGACAAGCTCAGCGACCTTGTCGTCGTCAGCCGATGGTATGAGGTCAAGAACGGAAGAAACTTCCGCAGGACTGTCGTTGTCGTTTGCGGGTCGGGTTGCGCCGTCACGCACTGATCTCTGGACAAAGGTCACTGTCAGCCTCTCTATTGAACGAACACCGCTTGGCGGTGTCACGACGATCGGGTGCCCGCTAACCTCTCAGGAATGGCGGGCACCCGATTGACCACCGATGAAGGGACTCATGCTCGGCAGCCGGGTTCCAATGTATCGGGAGGGCATAGGTTGCCCGCCTTCGGGCCTATGGCTCCGACGTCAGGACTTCAGTCATACCCTGTTCGGACCTTGGTCTGGCAATCGACGAAGCGATGGCCGCCATTTTGTTTCGACGCAGAAAATGCGGGAACATTAGTAGGCTCTTACGAGTTCACTCTCAGCAACTAGTTCGGGAGAGATACGGTGAACAACATAATCTGGCTCATCGGAGCAGTCGTTATCGTGATTGCGATACTGAGCTTCCTAGGCTTCCGATAAACGTGGCAGCTGAATTGCTGTCGGAGCCTATTGCCATCTGCGCCTTGTAGGCATCGCTTTCGCGTTGGCCGGCGCTTTGCATGTGGGCTTTGGCGTTCGCTCTCAGGTGGCGCTTAAATTCCTTCTCTTCGAACCTTACAGAATGCGCGTCGCAAGCAGGTCGCAAGGGCGACGGTCCTGTTGCAACAGTCGGATCGAGGCCATCGCCGACGAAATCAACAAAGCATGCTGCGTCAGCTCGCCTCGCGCATCGCCTCGGCGGCCTGCAGATCGACCGAGACCAGTTGGCTGACGCCCTGCTCGGCCATGGTCACGCCGAACAGGCGGTTCATGCGCGCCATCGTGATCGGGTTGTGGGTGATGATGACGAAGCGCGTCTCGGTGGTCGCGGCCATTTCGTCCATAAGGTTGCAGAAGCGCTCGACATTGTGATCGTCGAGCGGCGCGTCGACTTCGTCGAGCACGCAGATCGGCGCCGGATTGGTCAGGAACACGGCAAATATCAGCGACATCGCCGTCAGTGCCTGCTCGCCGCCGGACAGCAGCGTCATGGTCTGCGGCTTCTTGCCGGGCGGACGGGCAAGGATTTCGAGACCGGCTTCCAGCGGGTCGTCGGATTCGATCAGCTGCAGTTCGGCCGTGCCGCCACCGAACAGATGCGAGAACAGCCGCTGGAAATGGCCGTTGACCACCTCGAAAGCGGCAAGCAGCCGTTCGCGGCCTTCGCGGTTCAGGCTCTGGATCGCTTGCCTGAGCTTGCGGATCGCCTCGATGATGTCCTCGCGCTCGGAAACGATGGCCTCCAGCCGGTCCGACAATTCCTTCTGCTCTTCCTCGGCGCGCAAATTGACGGCGCCGAGCCGCTCGCGCTCAACCTTCAGCCGGTCGAGCTGGCGCTCGATGTCGCCCATTTCGGGCATCGGGCTGTCGGCTTCCAGGCCAGTATGGCGAATGACCAGATGCGGCGGCGTGTTCAGCGTTTCCTGGATGCGCGCCTCGACCTCGAGCCGGCGCTCATCGGCGGCGGTCAAACGCTCTTCGGCGCGGACGCGGGTTTCGCGGGAATCGGCCAGCGACTGGATCGCCGCGGTGGCGGCCTTGTCCAGCTCGGCCTGCTTGTTCTCGGCCTCCTGCAAGCGGTCGGCGGCCGCCTTGCGCAAGGTCTCTGCCTCGGTCAGCTGCGACAGCAGCGCGCGGCGCCTGGCGTCGATCTCGTCGGGGGCGTCGGCCAGCGTTTCGCGCTCGGCCTCGGCCTCGGCCCTGCGCTCGCCGAGCGAGGCGATCTGCGTCGAGGCGTTTTCGGCCCGCTGCAGCCAGTTGCTGCGCTCGGCGCCGATGGCATCGAGCCGGCGCGTGCGCGCCTCGGCTTCGCG
>NZ_AYWC01000021.1:0-64283 GCF_000502615.1 Mesorhizobium sp. LNJC405B00
TTGGCCGTCGAGACCAATGAAAACTGGATGGAGGCCAACCGATACATCAACATGGACGACCTGCGCGAGCACAAGAAGCTCGCTCTGCGCCAAGCCGCATGACCAGCATCATGGCTGCCCCATTTTGCAGAACTTGACGCACACAACCGGCCGAAGCTGCTGATCCCCCCTTGCGGGGAGATGTCCGGCAGGACAGAGGGGGGTGTGAAGGATCACAACATCGGTGGTTGCTTCTCCGCCGTCACGGCCAGTCCCTCGACCGGCTCTCGCCGGTCATGCCGGATAGTCGTGCTATCAAGCGACAGAATCGAAAACCCGTTTGTGGCCAGAACGCGCCGCACATAAATTTCCGAGTGGGCGTAGCGGCGTGACAGCTGCAAGGCAAAGCCATCGCTGCCGATCAATGTCTCGACGGAAAAGGCAAACAGACCATTGCCGGCCAGAATGCCGGCGACGGTCCTCACCAGACTGTCGAGTGCACCGACATAGATGAACACGTCGGCCGCCACCACCAGATCGGCTTTCGGCCGGCATAAGCGAAATACTGCAGATCGGCCTTGACGAGCAGGTCGTAGACGCCCTTGGCGCGAGCCTATTTCAGCATGGCGGCGGAGATATCGTAGCCCTCCAGCCGTTCGGCGACCGGCCGCAGTTTCTCGCCCATCAGACCGGTGCCGCAACCAAGGGCCAGGGAAGGGCGGTTTTCCGGGCAGCGGACGAGTTTCGGCCGCCGCAACTGATGGCCGAAAACTGCTGCACCTGCCACGGCTACTCCACGATGCGGTAGATGTTCCAAAGGCTGGTGCCTGAAACGACGTAGGGCTCCATCTCCTTGCCCCATTTGGCGTGCGCGTCGATCTTGCCGATCCTGGCGAAGAATCCCTCCAGCTGGGCAAGGCTTTCGACCTGATGATGCGATTCGACCGTCGCTTCCCGAGCTCCGACCGAACCGGTCATGATCTGGAACTCGAGATCGGCAATGCCGACCTGAGAGCCGATCNGATCTCGCGTTCCCATTTCTTCAACAGGTCGAGCACGGTCTGCTTGTGCCCGAACTTGGCGTCGATCTGCCATCTGGCGCTGAACATTTTGTCTCCTCCAGTTTTGCGGCCCAAACCGCGGTTGATCTTTCCGCGGTGGAACTACTCGTCCCAGGCCTGCACGACGGTCTGTCGTGCAATCCGCCCATTCTTCAGCTCCAGCATCGCCGCGCAGAACACTTTCGTTCCGTCCGGATAGGCGCAGGCCTGGGTGAAGGCGAGATTGTCGCCATCGGCGATGGTGGTGTCGACCTTGTGGGTCATCGCCCGGCTGCAGATGTCGTCCCAGAAGGTGCTGATCGCCGCCCGGCCGCGGATCTCGCGCGGCTTGCTCGGCGGATTGTTGCGGTCGATCACCCGCACCAGTGCGTCGTCGGCATAGAAGCTAGCGAGCATCCTGCGTCCCGTCCTTCGATCGCTTTCTTGATCGCCGCGCCGTCCACGCTCTGCGTCTTGGTCAGCATCTTCTCCTCCATGGCCCGTTGATCGGGCGGTTGAATGATCACAAGCAATGCCCGGCGCACCGCCCGGCATTTTCTTTCACTGCGACTTGGCTTTGACGGCTGCGAACACGCCGTCGGTCTGTTGTTTGAAGGTCGCGAAATCGACCTGGCTGCCGTTGAGCATCGTCGACCAGTGGCGCACGATGGCCGCCATCGCGATCGCCTCCTTGATCTCCTCATCGGTCGCGCCATTGAGCTTGGCGGCCTCGGTGTGGAAATAGATGCAGTACTGGCAGGGGATCTGCGAGGCGACGGCCAGCCCCAGCAGTTCCTTGGTCTTGCCGTCGAGCGCGGTCTTGGGGTTGAGCTGCACACCCTTGATCTCGGCCCAGGCGCCGGCAACCGCGACATCGGGCAGCGTCTTGAACATGTCCGGCACTGAGCCGAGCGTCGCCTCGATGTCCTTGTAGGCGGCGGCCGCCGAGGCATCCTCGGCTCTGGCGGGAGCGATCGTGAACAACGCGCCAACGCCTGCCGCTATCACCAGCGATTTGATCGACCTGTTTGACTTCAGCATTGCATCCTCCATCCGCAGTGCCTTTCCCGGCGACATCCGCCTGGCCTGCATGGAGAGAATTGGTACGCCTCGACCCCACCTGGCCGCTTCGCCCGAAAGCGCCATGGTCCCTATGGCCCGTCCGGGCCAGCCTGCCTGGCGGAAAATGCCGCTGCCGCCGCCCGTGACGGCAAATCGAGCTTCAGCAATATGTTGGCGACATGACGCTTGACCGTATGCTCGCTGAGCCTCAGCTCGGCGGCGATCGCGGCATTGCTCTTGCCGTCGGCGATCAGGATCACCACCTCGCTTTCGCGCGCCGTCAGTTGAGCCGGCTCGGCGGGTTTCGCCTTGGGGCGGCAGGCCGGCTCCAGGTGCTGTTCCGACGTTGCCTGGACCAGCGCCAGCGGCTCGTCCAGCTCATCCACCGTGACACGCCCGGCATCGATGAAATGCAGGCCGGACCCCGCCGCCAGATCGGCGGTCAGCCGCGACGCCAGAATATCGCCGCGCCCGGCATGGGCGGCGATCTGCATCGTCACCCGTGCCATCAGCCCCACCGGCGGCCCGCGCATTTCGACCTCACCGACATGGGCGCCCTGGGCGCTTGCAATGCCCATATGTTGCGCCGCATCGCGCAGTGCCGCCGCGCAGCGTATGGCCCGCGCCGGCCCGTCGAAGCGCGAGATCATCAATTCGCCATGGATGCCGGCGACGCGTCCGCCATGACGGCCGACCAGCTGCTGCCAGCTCTCCTGGAAGCGCTCGCTACGTTCGCTCCACATGCGGTCGCCAACCCGCGCCGTGTCGTAGATGCGTGTCGCCAGAAGAGCGGCAAGCACGCGCTCCGCTTCGGCCACGGCACGCTCGCCGGTCAGGAATTCCTCGATCAGGTCGGCCACCCGGTCGACATCGCCGGTCCAGATCGGGTGGTCGCGCCCGGGGACCTCGACCAATCGCGCATTGGCGATCTCTTTCGCCAGGAAGCGGCTGGCGTCCGGGTCGACCCGCGCGTCGTTGCGGCGATGAATGAGCAGTGTCGGTGCGCCGATCGCCGAAAGCACGCCGCGCACATCGATTCCGGCATTCATCCGGGCAAGGGCTGCCGCTGCCGTCGGACTGGCCGACAGCCGCTCGAAGCGGGCCCACCACTGGGTGAAATGCGCATCATCTACCCGGCCGGGAGCGAAGTTGGGCAGTGTGGCGCCCGTGCCCCATTCCGTGCCGGCCGTCGCGATGAAGGCCTCGAGGCGCTCCGGCGACATCACCCATTTGTGGAAATGCGCATAACCGCCATAGAGCGCCAGCGCTCGTGTCCGTTCCGGATAGGTGGCGGCAAACAACATTGCCATCGGCGCGCCTTCCGAAGCGCCGAGCAAGGCCGCGCGGCCGCTGCCGGTGGCATCCATCACCGCGCGCACATCGTCCATGCGGGTTTCGAGGCTGGGCAGGTGGCGTGGGTCGACGCGGTCGGACAGGCCGGTGCCGCGCTTGTCGAACAGGATCAGCCGCGAGAACGCCGAGAGCCGTTTCAAGAGCCTGGCGTAGCCCTCGTCTTCCCAATGCAGGTCGAGATTGGAGATGAAGCCGGGCACGAAAACCAGGTCGAACGATCCCTGGCCGACCACCTGATAGGCGATCCGCACGTCGCTGCTGAGGGCATATCGCGTCTCGATCGGCCTCACGTTGCTATCCCGCCCGGCCAGACGATTTCTGATCGCCGACCATAGCAGACGCCCGGCGGATGCGGCAGCCAAACTTTAGAAGACAGGAATATAGCCCGCGGCGAGCCGTGTTCGCCCGCCATTTCTGGGGGAGGCTATTTCTGGGGAGCGGCGCTCTCTGCACCCGTGGGTTGGACGTAGCCGATGCTCACATCGGCCTGCTCCTCGGTCTTCGGCCGCTTGATCCTGGCCGAGGCCACGACGACGAGTTCGTCAAAACCTTCGCCGCCGCTGTCCAGCATCTCGAAGAACTGCCGGCGCATCCTGGGCTCCCAGAACTTGTTGATGTGCTCGGCCACGCCCGCCACACCTTCCTCGCGGGGCCTTGAATGGAAGAAGGCGGCGATCTGGTTGGCCATGCGCACCAGCTTTTCCCCGGTGCTCGTGATGCGTTCTTCGTTATGCGACATGCTGGGCAACTCCCAAGACCACCCGTTCCGGGTGGGTGAAAACATCGAAATCATCGCCGCGCACCAGCGCTACCAGTGTCATGCCGGCCTCATCAGCGGTGCGGATGGCGAGCGCTGTCGGCGCCGACACGGCGATGATGAAGGCGGAGCCGATCGCCGCCGTTTTCTGCACCATCTCCACCGAGACGCGTGATGTCACCACCACCGCGCCCGATGCACCGTCAATGCCGGCCTTGGCCAGCGCGCCGGCCAGTTTGTCCAGCGCATTGTGCCGGCCGACATCCTCGCGCGCCATGACGATGCCTTTGCCGGGAATGTAGAAGCCCGCTGCATGCACGGCGCCGGTTTCTGAATGCAGAGGCTGCACCTTGGACAAAAGCTTTACCGAACGGGTGATATCGTCGGCTTCAAGCGTAAGCTTGGACGCACCAACCTTGTCGACCGAGCGCATCGCTTCCTCGATCGATTCGATGCCGCATAGCCCACAGCCGACCGGACCGGCCAATCGCCTGCGTCGCGCCTCGAAGCGCGTATTGGCCTGGTCCTTCAACCGGATCTGGATATCGATCCCGGCGCCATGGTCCTCGACCTCGATCGCCTCTATCTCGTCAGGCAACGCGATGATGCCTTCGGTCAGCGAGAAGCCGAGCGCGAAATCCTCGAAATCGGCCGGGCTCGCCATCATCACCGCATGGGTGGTGCCGGCAAAGGAGAACGCCACCGGCGTCTCCTCCGGCACCATGCGGTTGGCCGATGTCGTGCCGCTGGCGCGGTGGGCAAGGCGAGAGATTTGGGTGGTGGCTTGGCGTTTGCGGGTCACGAGGCGCGCCCCTCTGCCCTGTTCGTCCTTAGCAGCAGCTGTGGAGGCTCGCGCCTTTCCTCTCCCCCGTCGACCGGGGGAGAGGTGTCAAGCGAAGCTTGACGGAGTGGGGGTCGACTGCTCGCCAGATAGGCCGGTTTGCCTGCTCTTTGGGTTGTGCGCGACTTTCGACGGCTGCGTGTTGCGGGGCCGGCTTCCCCCACTCCGTCGCCGCTTCGCGGCGCCACCTCTCCCCCCTCCGGAGGGAGAAGAAAGGCGCCAGGCGGCATAAGCTCGCGTCCTTCCTGACGGAGTAGGGGTCGACCAACCGTCAAGATTGAAGCTCTTATTGTCGAACGCCGTGGCAAGACTACTCCGCCGCTTCCAGCTTTGCGATGCGGCGGCTCTGCTCGGCCTGCTCGTTATAATCGCGCTGCCAGTCCGAAGGCCCGTTGGAGGCGCCGACCTGCACCGCGGTCACCTTGTACTCCGGGCAGTTGGTCGCCCAGTCGGAGAAGTCGGTGGTGATGACGTTGGCCTGCGTGTCGGGATGGTGGAACGTTGTGTAGACCACACCTGGCGACACCCGGTCGGTGATCAGCGCACGCAGCGTCGTCTCACCCGAACGGCTGGTCAGCCGCACCCAGTCGCCATCGCGCAGGCCGCGGTTCTCCGCATCGTGCGGATGGATCTCCAGCCGGTCCTCCGAGTGCCACATGACGTTTTCGGTGCGCCTTGTCTGTGCACCGACATTGTACTGGCTGAGGATGCGGCCGGTGGTCAGCAGCAACGGGAAACGGGGCCCGGTCCGCTCGTCGGTCGCCACATATTCCGTCCGGATGAACTTGCCCTTGCCGCGCACGAAGCCGTCGATATGCATGATCGGCGTGCCGAGCGGCGCCTTCTCGTTGCAGGGCCATTGCACCGATCCGACACGGTCGAGCAGATCGAAGGAGACGCCGGCGAAGCTCGGCGTCGTTTTGGCGATCTCGTCCATGATTTCGGAGGGATGCTGGTAGTTCCAATCCAGCCCGATCGCGCGGGCAAGCTCCTGTGTCGCTTCCCAGTCGGCGTAGCGCGCCTTCGGCTCCAGCACCTTGCGCACCATGTTGATGCGGCGCTCGGCATTTGTGAAGGTGCCGTCCTTTTCCAGGAAGGTCGAGCCCGGCAGGAAGACATGCGCGTAGTTCGCTGTCTCGTTGAGGAACAGGTCGTGCACGACCACGCATTCCATCGCCGCCAGGCCGGCCGCGACATGCTTGGTATCAGGGTCGGACTGCAGGATGTCCTCGCCCTGGATGTAGATGCCCTTGAAGGATCCGTCGACGGCGGCATCCAGCATGTTGGGGATGCGCAGGCCCGGTTCGTCGTCGAGCTTCACCCCCCACAGGCTCTCATAGATGTCGCGCACCGCCTCGCCGGAGATGTGGCGGTAGCCCGGCAGTTCATGCGGGAACGAGCCCATGTCGCAGGAACCCTGCACGTTGTTCTGGCCGCGCAGCGGGTTCACGCCGACGCCGGGACGGCCGATATTGCCGGTCGCCATGGCAAGGTTGGCGATAGCCATAACCGTGGTCGAACCCTGGCTGTGTTCGGTGACGCCAAGGCCATAATAAATCGCGCCATTGCCGCCCTTGGCATAGAGGCGCGCAGCACCCCGGATCAGTTCGGGATCGACGCCGGACAGCTTGCCCACGATTTCGGGGTTGTTTTCCGGCAAGGCGACGAAAGAAGCCCAATCCTGGAACTCCGCCCAGTCGCAGCGATCGCGGATGAAGGCTTCGTCGAAAAGCCCTTCGGTAACGATGACATGCGCCAGCGCCGTCAGCACCGCCACGTTGGTGCCGGGCTTCAGCGGCAGGTGATAGTCGGCCTCGATATGCGCCGACTTGACCATTTCGGTGCGGCGCGGATCGAGCACGATCAGCTTGGCGCCCTGGCGCAGCCGCTTTTTCAGCCGCGAGGCGAACACCGGGTGCGCGGAAGCCGGATTGGCGCCGATGATGACGGCGACATCGGTGAAGTCGACGGAATCGAAATCCTGCGTGCCGGCCGAGGTGCCATAGGTCTGGCCGAGGCCGTAGCCGGTCGGCGAGTGGCAGACGCGCGCGCAAGTGTCGACATTGTTGTTGCGGAAGCCTTGGCGCACCAGCTTCTGGACGAGATAGGTCTCTTCATTCGTGCAGCGCGAGGACGTGATACCGCCGATCGAGGTGCGGCCGTATTGATACTGGATACGGCGGAATTCCTTGGCCGTATGGGCGATGGCCTCTTCCCAGCTCACCTCGCGCCAGGGATCGCTGACCTTTTCCCGGATCATAGGCGACAGGATGCGGTCCTTGTGGGTGGCATAGCCATAGGCGAAACGGCCCTTCACGCAGGAGTGGCCGTGGTTCGCCTTGCCGTCCTTGTAGGGCATCATGCGAATGACTTCGTCGTCCTTCACTTCTGCCTTGAACGAGCAGCCGACGCCGCAATAGGCGCAGGTGGTGACGGCGGAGCGCTCGGGCATGCCTTTCTCAAGCACGGTCTTTTCACGCAGCGCATCGGTCGGACAGGCCTGCACGCAGGCGCCGCAGGATACGCATTCGGAGGCGATGAAATCCTCGTGCATGCCGGCGACCATGCGCGATTCGAAACCGCGGCCCTCGATCGTCAGCGCGAAGGTGCCCTGCACCTCCTCGCAGGCCCGCACGCAGCGCGAGCAGACGATACATTGCGCCGGATCATAGGTGAAATATGGGTTGGACTCATCGCGAGCGATGTAGTCGACCGCCAGCGAGCCATGGCCGGGCGCGACGCCGTTTTCCTGCTTGACGTGGTTGCGGCCCTCGATGCCGAAGCGGTTCTCGGTCAGGCCGACCGATTTCGCCACAACGTCGAACTCGCTGGCGCCGGTGCCGGCCTTCTCGTTCCAGCCGGTCGGGTGGTCGGAGACGTAAAGCTCCATGACACCGCGGCGGATGGCGTCGAGCCGCTCGGATTGCGTGCGCACCACCATGCCTTCGCCGACGGGCGTCGTGCAGGATGCCGGCGTGCCGCCGCGCCCGTCGATCTCGACCAGGCAGACGCGGCAGGAGCCGAACGAGTCAAGCATGTCGGTAGCGCAGAGTTTTGGGATCTCGACCCCGCCTTCCATCGCCGCGCGCATGATCGACGTACCCTCCGGCACGCTGATGCTGCGGCCGTCGACGATCAGCGTAACCTGCTTTTGCGCCTTCGATTCCGGGGTTCCGTAATCGAGTTCTTCGATGAGTGTCGGGAAGTCGGCCTTGATATTCATCTGCCAGCTCCTATTCAGCAGCCACGCGCGCCGGCGCGGGCTTGAAATCTTCGGGGAAATGGGTGATCGAGCTCATCACCGGATAGGGCGTGAAGCCGCCCAGCGCGCAGAGCGATCCGAACTTCATCGTGTTGCAGAGATCGGTGACCAGTGCCAGGTTCTTCTCCGGCTCGATGCCGGCGGCAAGCCGGTCGATGGTCTCCACCCCGCGTATCGAGCCGATGCGGCAGGGCGTGCACTTGCCGCAGCTTTCGATGGCGCAGAACTCCATGGCAAAGCGCGCCTGCTTCAGCATGTCGGCCGTGTCGTCGAACACGGTGATGCCGGCATGGCCGATCAGCCCGTCGCGCTTCGCGAACTCTTCGTAGTCGAACGGCGTGTCGAACAGGCCGCGCGGGAAATAGGCGCCGAGCGGGCCGCCGACCTGCACCGCCTTCACCGGGCGACCTGTGGCCGTACCGCCGCCGATATCGTCGACGATCTCGCCCAGCGTCATGCCGAACGCCGCCTCGAACAGGCCGCCGAACTTGACGTTGCCGGCGATCTGTATCGGGATCGTGCCGCGCGAGCGGCCCATGCCGAAATCCTTGTAGAAGGCAGCACCCTTGTCCATGATGATGGGCACGGAGGCCAGGCTGATGACGTTGTTGATCACCGTCGGCTTGCCGAACAGACCCTGGATTGCCGGCAGCGGTGGCTTGGCTCGCACCACGCCGCGCTTGCCTTCAAGGCTGTTCAGCAGCGAAGTTTCCTCGCCGCAGACATAGGCGCCGGCGCCGACGCGGATTTCCATGTCGAAGGCGTTGGGCGAACCCAGCACGCTGACGCCGAGCACGCCTGCCTTGCGGGCGACCTCGACAGCCTTGTTCATGACAGCCACCGCATGCGGATATTCCGAGCGGATATAGACGAACCCCTTGGTCGCGCCGGTGGCGATGCCGGCAATCGCCATGCCTTCGATGAGCACGAAGGGGTCGCCCTCCATGATCATGCGGTCGGCAAAGGTGGCGCTGTCGCCCTCGTCGGCATTGCAGACGATGTATTTGCGGTCAGATGTCGTATCGAGCACCGTCTTCCACTTGATGCCGGTCGGGAAGCCGGCGCCGCCGCGGCCGCGCAAGCCCGATTCCGTGACCTGTTTGACGATGTCGAGCGGCGCCATGGCCACCGCGTTCTGCAGGCCCTTGAGCCCGCCCAGTGACTTGTAGGCGTCGAGCGATAGCGGGTCGTTGATGCCGCAACGCGCGAAGGTCAGGCGCGTCTGCTTGGCGAGGAACGGGATTTTGTCGGGCGCGCCCAGCCAGCGCTTGTGATGCCCGCCGGTCAGAAAGCCGCTGTCGAACAGGCTCTTGATGTCTGAGGGCTTGACCGGCCCGTAAGCGACGCGGCCCTTTTCGGTCGCGACCTCGACCATCGGTTCGAGGAAATAGGCGCCGCGCGAGCCGTTGCGGACGATCTTGGCCTCGACACCCCGTTCGGCCAGTTCCGCACGAACAGCCTTGGCGACCTTTTCGGCGCCGAGCGCCAGCGCGCCGGAGTCACCTGGAATGTAGATGCGCGGGATCATGAGCGTACCTCCGCGACGATCTCTTCGATCTTCTCGTCATCGAGCCGCCCGATCACCTCACCATCCAGCATCGCCGACGGTGAACAGGCGCACAGCCCGAGGCAATAGACAGGCTCAAGTGTAACCGATCCGTCGCGGGTGGTCTCATGGAAATCGATGCCCAACAACTGCTTGACCTTTGCGGCGATCGCATCCGAACCCATCGACTGGCAGGCTTCCGCCTGGCAGAGCTTGAGCACATGCCGGCCAGCCGGACGGGCACGGAAATCATGATAGAAGGTCACGACGCCATGCACTTCGGCCCTCGACAGGTTCAGCCCATCGGCGATGACGGGCACGGCGTCCTGCGGCACGTGGCCAAATTCTTCCTGGATCTCGTGCAGGATCGGCAGCAGCGGGCCTTCGAGGCCCTTCAACTGCTGGATGATCGCCGCCGTGCGCGACTGTATCTCGGTACTTGCTGGCTGCATCGTCACGCAGCGCCCTCCCTATCGTAGCGATCGATGCATATATCGTCCAAAAGCATGAAGCGGTTTTGGAACAACGACATGCCTACGCCGCTTAATCGCTAAGTGCTTAAGAAATCAGAGAAAACCTCTGAAATCAATAAAGCGGTTTCGTTGCACGATAGGAAATTTCTATCGCGCCGATTGACCAGTTATGACTAGCTCAGCGATTGGCGCGGAAATCGTCTGCCAGCGCCATCGCCTCGTCCAGCAGCGCCTGCACCAGCGGCGTGTGCGGTTCGCGCGGCGCGGCGACCAGCCCGACCGTGTGGCTGGCATCCGGTTCGACGATCGGAATGGCCCGGATCGGCTCGGAAAAGCCGAATGTTTCCGCCAGGTTGAGCGGCATGATCGACGACCATTTGCCTGTCCGTATGTGGGAGAACAGCACGATCATCGAGTTGGATTCCAGTGTCGGCCGCACCTGCACGCCGGCCTCGGCCAGATGCTGGTCGATGATGCGGCGGTTCTGCATGTCCGGCGTCAACAAGCAGAGCGGCAGCTGGCTGATTTCGGCCCATGTCACTTTGTCGCGATCCGAATAGGGATTTCCGACCGCCGTGATCAGCTGGTAGCGCTCGTCATAGAGCGGCACGCTGGTCACCCGTCCGAGAGGCTCGTTGTCGAGATAGGTGATGCCGGCATCGACGTCGAAATTGCCGAGCAGCGACAACACCTCGATCGAGGTGCGCGACAGGATAGAGAAGGTGACGCCCGGATGCTTCTCGCGAAATGGCGTCGTAAGCCGCGCCACCATGGCGAGGGCGGTTGGGATGGCGGCAATACGGATACGCCCGGACAGGCCATGTCGCGCCGCCCGCATCTCTTCGCGCATGGTCCTGGAATCGCCGACGATGCGACGCGCCCACACCAGCACCTGCTTGCCTTCCGGCGTCAGCCCCTGAAAGCGCGAACCGCGATTGACCAGCATGACGCCGAGCTGGCCCTCCAGCTGCTTGATCCCGGCCGACAAGGTCGGCTGCGTGACGCCGCACGCTTCCGCCGCCCGGCCGAAATGCTCCTCCTTGGCCAGCGCGATGAAGAATTCGAGCTTGTCGATCATACCATCCGTCCGTTCGTTGCGCGCAAGGTCGGGGAAATTGCCTTTCGCCGCAAGCTCTACCCGCAATTGGCCATGCATCCACATCTTTGGGCCGGCTGGCTGTTTCCCCCGGCCGAACACGGCGCTATGTGGTTGGATGGAATACGAGGAGATCGGACATGCTGGGCTGGTTCCGCAAGCTTTTGCCGCGCGAAGATCGCTTCTTCGACCTCTTTGAACGGCATTCCCGCACCGTGGTCGGCGGCGCCGAGGCGCTGGAGCAGCTTCTGCAGGGCAAGGACATCGATCGTTGGTGCCAGAAGATCATCGATCTCGAGGACGAGGCCGATCATATCACGGCCGAAGTGCTGCTGGCGGTGCGGCGTTCCTTCATCACGCCCTTCGATCGCGGCGACATCAAGGACCTGATCCAGTCGATGGATGACGCCATCGACATGATGCACAAGACCGTCAAGACGGTGAAGCTGTTCGAAAAGAAGGAATTCGACCCGCTGATGCAGGAGATGGGTGGCGTCATCGTTGCCGCCTCCAGGCTGGTTGCCGAAGCGATCCCGCTGCTCAGCAAGGTCGGCACGCACACGGTACGCCTCAACGCCATCGCCGAAGAGGTGATGCGCGTCGAAAGCCGCGCCGACGATCTGCATGAGCAGGGATTGAAGGACCTGTTCAAGCGGCATGGCCGCAGCGATCCGATGGCCTACCTGATCGGCTCGGAGATCTACGGCCAGCTGGAGAAGGTGGTCGACCGCTTTGAGGACGTCGCCAACGAGATCAGCGGCATCGTTATCGAGAACGTTTAGGCAATGGAAGCCACCATCGCCTTTCCCGTGCTGATCGGCCTTGTCGCCGTCGCGCTGTTTTTCGATTTCCTAAACGGCTTGCACGATGCGGCGAACTCCATCGCCACCATCGTCTCCACCCGCGTGCTGAGACCACAATATGCGGTCTTGTGGGCGGCTTTCTTCAATTTCATCGCCTTCATGTTCTTCGGCCTTCACGTGGCTGAAACTGTGGGAAAAGGTATCGTCGACGTCAGCATCGTCACGCCGGCGGTGATCTTCTCGGCGCTCGTCGGCGCCATCGTCTGGAACATCGTCACCTGGATTGCCGGCATCCCGTCCAGCAGTTCGCATGCCCTGATCGGCGGGCTCGTCGGCGCCGGCGTTGCAAAGGCTGGGCCCGGCGCCATCGTCTGGACCGGGCTTGGCAAGACGGTCGCCGCAATCGTCGTGTCGCCGGCGACAGGGTTTGTTCTGGCGCTGGTCCTGATCCTGGCCGTTTCCTGGCTGTTCGTGCGCCAGACACCGTTCGCCGTCGACAGCACTTTCCGCGTCATGCAGTTCTTTTCGGCCTCGCTTTATTCGCTAGGGCACGGCGGCAACGACGCCCAGAAAACCATGGGCATCATCGCCGTGCTGCTCTATTCGCAAGGTATGCTCGGCGGGACGTTCTACGTGCCGCTGTGGGTCGTCCTCACCTGTCAGACAGCACTGGCGCTCGGCACTTTGTTCGGCGGCTGGCGCATCGTCCACACGATGGGCTCGAAGATCACCCGGTTGAACCCGATGCAGGGCTTCTGCGCCGAGACCGGCGGCGCCATCACCCTGTTTGCCGCCACCTGGCTTGGCGTTCCCGTGTCGACCACCCATACGATCACCGGGGCCATCATCGGTGTCGGCGCTGCCCGTCGCGTCTCGGCCGTGCGCTGGGGCATTGCCGGCAACATCGTCATCGCCTGGATCGTCACCTTGCCGGCCACGGCTGCAATTTCGGCGCTCACCTACCTTGCGGTTGGCCTGGCAAGGTGAGGCGGACACTGTGGTGCTTGGAGTCGCTGCCAATCTGCACTATCTGAGCCGCAGCCAAACGCCTTAGGGAACAATGCATGTCCGTCACCAAGGAAATCGTCACCGAGCGTCTGAAGACGGTCAACGGGCCGGACTTCACCGGCAACATCGTCGACCTCGGCATGGTTTCGGAGATTTTCATCGCCGATTCGAAAGTGTTTTTCTCGATCACCGTTCCCGCCGCCCGTGCACAGGAGATGGAGCCGCTGCGCGCCGCAGCCGAGCGTGTCGTCAAGGCGATCCCTGGTGTCGCCGGCGCCGTCGTCGCGCTGACGGCGGAGACGAAGGGCGGCGGCATGGAGGCTCCGGTTGCGTCGCGTCCCGCGCCCAGGCCGGCACCCCCGGCTGCGCCAGCCGCGCCGCGCCCAGCTCCACACTCTCCAGCCCCGCACGCCCCGGCCTCGGAAAGGTCGGGCAAGCGCGGCGTGCCCGGCATCGAGGCGATCATCGCGGTGGCGTCCGGCAAGGGCGGCGTCGGCAAGTCGACCACCGCCGTCAACATCGCGCTTGGCCTCGCCGCCAACGGTTTGCGTGTCGGCGTGCTCGATGCCGATATTTATGGCCCGTCCATGCCCAGGCTGCTCAACATCCATGGCCGGCCGCAGACCGTCGACGGCAAGATCCTGAAACCGATGGAGAATTACGGCCTTAAGGTGATGTCGATGGGCTTCCTCGTCGACGAGGAGACGCCGATGATCTGGCGCGGTCCGATGGTGATGTCGGCGCTGACGCAGATGCTGCGCGAGGTCGAATGGGGCCGCCTCGACGTGCTCGTCGTCGACATGCCGCCCGGCACCGGCGACGCGCAGCTGACTATGGCCCAGCAGGTGCCGCTGGCCGGCGCCGTCATCGTCTCGACGCCGCAGGACCTGGCGCTGATCGACGCCCGCAAGGGATTGAATATGTTCAAGAAGGTCGACGTGCCGCTGCTCGGCATCGTCGAGAACATGAGCTATTTCATAGCCCCCGATACCGGCAAGCGCTACGACATCTTTGGCCATGGCGGGGCGCGGCGCGAGGCCGAGCGACTCGGCGTGACCTTCCTCGGCGAAGTGCCGCTGGAAATGGGCATTCGCGAAAGTTCTGATGAAGGCTCGCCCGTGGTGGCGTCGAAGCCAGACAGCGCCGAGGCGAAGATCTATCGCGGCATTGCTTCGAAGGTCTGGGACCGGGTCAACGAAGAACGCGGCGCGGCCGAAGCGGCGGTGCCGAACATCGTGTTCGAGTAGCTCGGATATCCCTCCCCCTTGAGGGGAGGGTGGCCCGAAGGGCCGGGTGGGGTCCGCGGTGACACGCTCGACGCTATTTCTTTACAAGTCGAGGCAGCTCAACTCAGGTTGAGGCGGTTGAGGCGACCCCACCCGCCTCGCTTCGCGAGGCACCCTCCCCTCAAGGGGGAGGGGAACCCACCTTCTCACCAAAGCTTGAAAAAAACTGCCCGGCCAGCTTCTTCGAAGTCGATTCGATGAGCCGGCTGCCGAGTTGGGCGATCTTGCCGCCGACTTCGGCTTTGGCCGCGTATTTGAGGACCGTCGCATCCGGCCCGTCCGCCGTCAGCGTCACGTCGGCGCCACCCTTGGCGAAGCCGGCAATACCGCCCTTGCCCTCGCCCTGGATGGTGTAGGAGTGCGGCGGCTTCAGGTTCTTCAACGTCACCTCGCCGTTGAATATCGCCTTGATCGGTCCGATCTTCAGGACCACCGTCGCTGCCATTTCGGTCGGCGATTTCATCTCCAGGTTCTGGCAGCCGGGAATGGTCGCCTGCAAAACCTTCGGATCGTTCAGCGCGTCCCACACTTTCTGCAGGGGGGCGGCAATGCGTTCCTCGCCTTCGATCACCAAAGCCATCGATACCTCCCGGACAGACTTCGAAGGCCTAACGCACGGTCTGGTCTGTGTCTATCGCACCAAAGTCCGGTTGCGACGGTGCGCCCTCTTGCCTGCTTCCGCGCGTTGCCATATCGATTTGTCTTACAAATACGGAGACCATGATGGCAGGCGCCCCCACCGGAAAGAAGAAATTTCGCTCGCAGGAGTGGTTCGACAATCCCGACAATCCAGGCATGACCGCGCTCTACCTCGAGCGCTACCTGAACTACGGCCTGACGCGGGCCGAGCTGATGTCTGGCAAGCCGCTGATCGGCATCGCCCAGACCGGCTCGGATCTGTCGCCATGCAACCGCCATCATATCGAACTCGCCAAGCGCGTGCGCGAAGGCATCGTCTCGATGGGCGGCATCCCCTTCGAATTCCCGTGCCATCCGATCCAGGAGACCGGCAAGCGCCCGACCGCGGCACTCGACCGCAACCTTGCCTATCTCGGCCTGGTCGAAGTGCTTTACGGCTATCCGCTCGACGGCGTCGTGCTGACCATCGGCTGCGACAAAACCACGCCGGCGCTGCTGATGGCGGCGGCCACCGTCAATATTCCGGCCATAGCACTTTCGGTCGGACCGATGCTCAATGGCTGGCACAAAGGCAAGCGCACGGGATCCGGCACCATCGTCTGGGAATCGCGCCAGCGGCTCTCCGCCGGCGAGATCGACTATGACGAGTTCATGGACATCGTCGCCTCATCGGCGCCGTCGACCGGCTATTGCAACACCATGGGCACCGCCACCACGATGAACTCGCTGGCAGAGGCGCTCGGGATGCAATTGCCGGGCTCGGCTGCCATTCCGGCACCCTACCGCGAGCGCGGCCAGATCTCCTATGAGACGGGCAAGCGCATCGTCGAGATGGTGCATGAGGATCTGAAGCCATCCGACATCATGACGCGCAAGGCGTTCGAGAACGCCATTGTCGTCAATTCGGCGATTGGCGGCTCGACCAATGCGCCGATCCACCTCAACGCGATTGCCCGCCATCTCGGCGTGCCGCTCACCAATGACGACTGGCAGACGGTCGGCCTCCATGTGCCGCTCATCGTCAATCTGCAGCCATCTGGCGAATATCTCGGCGAGGACTATCATCATGCCGGCGGTGTGCCGGCTGTGGTTGCCGAACTGATGAAGGCCAAGCTGCTGCCCTATCCCGAAGCCATGACCGTCAACGGGAAATCGATCGGCGACAATTGCAAGGGGGTCGCCAACGAGAATACCGATGTCATCCGCACTGTTGCCGAGCCGCTGAAGGTCAATGCCGGCTTCATCAATCTCAGCGGCAATCTGTTCGATTCCGCCATCATGAAGATGAGCGGCATCTCGCCGGAATTCCGCGAACGCTATCTCTCCAACCCGAACGACCCGGAAGCCTTCGAAGGCAACGCCATGGTCTTTGACGGGCCGGAGGACTACCACGCCCGCATCGACGATCCGGCGCAAGGCATCGACGAGCACACCATCCTATTCATGCGCGGCGCCGGCCCGATCGGCTATCCCGGCGGCGCCGAGGTCGTCAACATGCAGCCGCCCGCTTATCTCATCAAGAAGGGCATTCACGCGCTGGCCTGCATCGGCGATGGCCGCCAGTCGGGCACATCGGGGTCGCCCTCTATCCTCAACGCTTCCCCGGAAGCCGCCATTGGCGGCGGCCTGGCGCTGCTCAAGACCGGCGACCGTGTGCGCATCGACTTACGCAAAGGCACTGCCAACATCCTCGTCTCCGACGAGGAAATCACGCGGCGCCGTGCCGAACTGCAGGACGATGGCGGCTATCACTATCCCAAGCACCAGACGCCATGGCAGGAAATCCAGCGCTCCATGGTCGACCAGTTCTCGGAGGGCATGGTGCTGAAGCCGGCGGTGAAATACCAGGACGTCGCCCATACCAGCGGCGTGCCGAGGGACAACCACTAGGCGTTGCAAGTTTGGTGAAATCGAAGGCGGCTTGCCATCGGGTAGGCCGCCTTTTCTCATGGCAACGCTCTTGTATCGATTGGGCCAAGTCTACAGATACGTCGTCTCGACAGGTCCTGCACGAGGGATAACACCCATCAATGACGAAGCGGCGCTCTTCCCTCGGTTTCCTCGGCATGTTCGGCCGCTCGGGTGACTTGCGGGAACTGGACAACGCGCTGCGCGGCGCCGATCTTCATCCGGCGCTTGCCCCCGGGGGGGTAAAGCTCACCATCGTCAATTTGATGAAGGATCATTGGCCGGACGAGCCGCCGCCCGACGCCTACCGGTCCGTGGCGCAGCTGTTCGGCTTTTGCATCGCGGGCCCACAAACCTTCGAGCAGGCCAATGGGCCGGAGCGGCGGCTGGAGGCTGAGCGCCGCATGGAGGCTGCGCTTGAAACCGGCGACAGCCTGGATGCCCAGATCGTGTTGATGGCGCTGCATGGCAAGCTGATCAGCGCCCAAGTCGTCGAGCGCTTTGGGCTAAGTGCGGACTGACCTTCGTAAGGTGAAGCTTACCCGCCCATGCCGCTGCGTGGCAGCTTGATCATCTCGCCGAAGCGGGCACGCAATTTGTCGTCGAGCAGCTTCGGCACATGGCGCGGGAAGCGCTCGGCCAGCACGCGCTTCTTTTCGATGATCGCCCGCTGCAAGATGTCGGGCCGGCCCTTCTCGTTCCATTCCTTGGGCGAAAAGCGGTCGCCGACGGCAGGATAGAAATACTCCGTCTGCATCAGGCGCAGCGTCTGCTCATTGCCGAGATAGTGGCCTGGGCCATTCATGCAGACTTCGGTGATGGTGTCGATCGACAGCGCTTCGTCGGTCACTTCGATGCCCCGCACGCAGCGCAGGCAGTGGCCCAGCATGTCATTGTCTATGATCAGGCTCTCCAGGCAAAAGCCGAGCAGCGAGGCGTGCATGCCCGCCGATTCATAGACCAGATTGAGGCCGGCAAGGCCGGCCATCACATCGGTGATCCCCTTTTCATAGCCGGACTGGATGTCGGGCAGTTTCGAATCCGTCATGCCGGCGGCCGAACCGCCCGGCAGATCGTAGAACTGCGCCATCTGCGCACAGGCCGAAGTCAGTACTGCCTGCTCGGCCGAGCCGCCCGACATCGCACCGGTCCTGAGGTCGGAGACGAACGGCCATGTGCCGAAGATCGCCGGATGCCCCGGCTTGATGGCGTTTACATAGATGAGGCCGACCAGCACTTCCGCCACCGCTTGCACCACAGCGCCGGCAATCGCCGCGGGAGCGGTGGCGCCGGCCTGGCCGGCCGATAAAAGCAGGATCGGAATGCCGCCTTCGACGCAGGCTTCGAGCACGCCGCAGGCGTCCTCGGCAAACTTCATCGGCGGTACGACGAAGCAGTTGGAGTTCGACACGAACGGCCGGGCGCGGAAATTCTCCTCGCCGCCGGCGATCGCATAAAGCATGTCCAGCGCCGGCTGCACGTTCTCGCGCACCGTGAACGAGGTGCCGACATGCTTCGACGTCCCCATCACGCAGGCGTAGAGCGTGTTGAAGTCCATTTCGAGCGGATCGGGAATGTCGCGCGGCACCATCGGCCGCTGGAAGAAATGGATGTTGTCGAGCCCTTCGACGAGGCGGGCGGCATCGTAAATGTCCTGCACCAGCGACTCGCGGTATTCGCGCTTTTCGACATCGACCAGATGCACCGCCGCACCCGCCGTGCCGTAATGCACGCGCTTGCCCTGGATCAGCATGTCATGCCTGGGGTCCTGGCCGTGCAGCGTAAAATTTCGCGCGGCTCGTCTGATCGTGTCCATCACAAGCCCACGTGGGAAACGGACGCGGCCGTCGTCGCCGTAAACGGCGCCGACCCCGGTCAGAGCCTCGATGCAGGAGGGAATGGCATTGGCGAAGCCGACGGTCTCCAGTAGCGTCAGCACCGCTTCATGGATGCGCTCCTGTTCGTTCTGGTTGAGCGGCCCGTAGCTGCCGCCTTCGAGGCCGGCGCGCACCGGCCGGATATCGTCGGCAAGCGGTGCGGCCCGCATGGCGCGGCGCGCTTCGCGCCCGCCGGATCGGCGCGAACGCTGGTCGGCTGATGCATCCTTAGGAGCCGCATCCTGCTTCTCAACAGCCACTGACATGGGGGGGCACTCCACCTTTAGTTTGCGAAACACGACGCGATGATTGGTCCACCGTCGGCTTGCTTCGTCCCTCTGTCAGCCGACTATGCCGTTGCCATTGGCCCAGCCTATGGGCCAGTCAACGCAGCCGAGTATGCCAGAGAGCTAATGCAGAATGTTGGTGATCATGCCAAGGGCCGGGGCTGTTCAAAGCTCCGGCACAGGCAAATCAGGCTGCAGCGGGCCTGCGTCCGGCCGCGGTCGCGAGCTCGCGAATACCCGGCTCGATGTGCTGCAGTGCGATCGAGGAAATGCCCAAGCGCATGAAACGCGACGGCTTTTCGGTGCGATCGAAGAAGCGGTCGCCCGGCTCGATGATGACGCTGCGCGAGGCCGCGGCCTCGGCCAGTCCACGTGAATCGGTGCCGCGCGGGCCTTCCAGCCAGAGCGATGTGCCGCCGGCCGAATCGGTTGAGCGCCATTCCGGCAGGAATGCGGAAATCGCATGGACCAGACGCTTGCGCCGCTCGTCGAAGGCCGACGACAGCCGCCGCACCAGCGCCTCGTGATGGCCGAGCGACAGGAACAACGCGACCGCGCGCTGGTTGTTGGCCGGCGGGTGCCTGAGCATGAAGCGGCGCAGCGCCCTTAGCTCGGAGATTAGTCCAGCCGAAGCGACGATGTAGCCAAGCCGCAGGCCCGGAGCCAGCGTCTTCGACATCGAGCCGACATAGACGACGCGACCCGAGCGATCGAGGCTCTTCAGCGCCTGCTGCGGCGCCTCGTCGAGAAGCTGGCTGTCATAGCCGTCCTCGATGATGATCTGGTTGTGGCGGTTGGCGCGCGCCAGAAGGTCCTGCCGCCGCTCTGCCGACAGCGGCACCATGGTCGGGCAGTGGTGGCTGGGGGTGACGAAGACAAAGCCGGAATCGTTGGGAATGGACGAGGTGACGATGCCGGACTGGTCGACCGGGACCGGCTGGATCTCGGCGCCGGCCAGGCGGAAGATCGAGCGCGCGTCGGGGTACCCCGGGTCTTCCATCGCGACCTTGGAGCCCTTTGTCATCAGCAGTGTCGCCAGCATATAGAGCGCGTTCTGGGCGCCGAGCGTGACGATGATCTCGTCCGGATTGGCGAAGATGCCGCGCCGCGGCAACAGCCGCGCCTGGATCTGCTCGATCAAGAGCGGATCGTCGCGGTCGACCATGTCGGAGGCCCAGTTGCGGATTTCGAGCACGGCCAGCGCCATGCGGTTGCACTCACGCCATTCGGCTGTCGGGAACAGCGCCGGGTCGAACTGGCCGTAGACGAAGGGGTAGGACGACTTGATCCAGTTGTCGTGCTTGGCCGGCGGCGGCATGTCGCTGGCAGCGATCTGCCGGCGTGCCTTCCAGTCGATCTCGTTTTGCTGGTCCGGCGCCTTCTGGTGCGGCTTGGCGGGGGTGGCCAGCACATCCGGATTGACGAAATGGCCGCGCCGTTCGCGCGCCACCAGGAAACCTTGGTCGACCAATTGCTGGAACGCCAGCACCACAGTGCCGCGTGCGACGCCGAGTTTTTCAGCCAGGATGCGGCAGGACGGAAGCGGCATCGAAGCGGCGATCTGCCGGTCGAGAATGGCGGCGACGATCGCCTGACGGATCTGCGCCTGCAGGGTCTGGCCCGATTCCGCCGAAATCCGGAACAGGCCGGACCATATGGCCGTGTCGTTACGCTGTGGCATGGAAGGTGTTCCTCGATGGCCAGTCTTTTTTGCTTGGCTGGACCAGCGGAAGGTAACCGTGGCACAAGGGGTTGCGCCAATCAATTTTTCTGATCGCTGGGATTTATGCCAGTGATCTATGCGCGACGCGCAGCGTCGTCGCATCCCCGGGTGACGCTTGCGTCATCCCGCAGCGCGGACGCCCGCGCGATGCGAAGCGTCGTCGCGCCTCACTATCATCCAGCGCGACGCGCAGCGTCGTAGCTCCATCACATCGCACTATGCTGCACTGCGTCATCCCCACGCATTGAAACATGGGGAATTCGGCTCAATAAGATCAGCGCGACGACACGCGCCGGAAACATCCGGTCTGATAAGATGTCGTGAAAAACGATCAGGAGCCGGCAGTGGATCATTCCTCCTTCGACAAACAGCTTGTCGCCTTGCGTGCTGCGCGCGCGGCGGCATCGGGCACGATGCGCGAGGCGTTTGCCGCGGACCCCAAGCGCTTCGAGACATTTTCGGCCAGCGACGGCGACCTTTTGCTCGACTGGTCGAAATGCGCGGTCGACCAGCGCACGATGGAACTGCTCGAGAAGCTCGCCGCCGCCGCCGATCTCGAAGGTCGCCGGGCCGCAATGTTTTCCGGCAAGAAGATCAACATCACCGAGGATCGCGCCGTGCTGCACACGGCGCTACGGAACCTCTCGGGCAAGGGCGTCACGGTCGATGGCCAGGACGTCAAGGCGGATGTGCTGTCCGTGCTCGACGCCATGGGCGCTTTCGCCGATGCCATTCGCTCCGGCAAGGCCGCCGGCGCCACCGGCAAGAAAATCACCGACATCGTCAACATCGGCATTGGCGGCTCCGATCTCGGCCCGGCCATGGCGACGCTGGCGCTGGCGCCCTATCACGACGGCCCGCGCGCGCACTACGTCTCCAACATCGACGGCGCCCATATCCACGACACGCTGAAGGGCCTGTCGGCCGAAACCACCCTGTTCATCATCGCCTCGAAGACCTTCACCACGGTTGAGACGATGACCAATGCCGAGACGGCACGCGAATGGGTGCAGAAGGCGCTCGGCAAGGAAGCAGTCGGCAAGCATTTCGCCGCCGTCTCGACCGCGCTCGACCTGGTTTCCAAGTTCGGCATCGAAGCGGATCGCGTGTTCGGCTTCTGGGACTGGGTCGGCGGCCGCTATTCGCTGTGGGGCGCCATCGGCCTGCCGGTGATGATCGCCATCGGCCCGCGCAACTTCCGCGCCTTCCTCGATGGCGCGCATGAGATGGACGAGCACTTCCGCACCGCACCCCTGCAGAAGAACCTGCCGGCGCTGCTGGGGCTGGTCGGCTGGTGGCATCGCGTGATCTGCGGTTATCCGGCGCGTGCGGTCATCCCTTATGACCAGCGCCTTTCCAGGCTGCCGGCCTATCTGCAGCAGCTCGACATGGAATCGAACGGCAAGGGCGTCACCCTCGACGGCACGCCGGTGACGACGCCGACCGGACCGCTGGTCTGGGGCGAGCCCGGCACCAATGGCCAGCACGCCTTCTTCCAGCTGCTGCACCAGGGCACCGACTTCATCCCGGTCGAGTTCCTTGCCGCTGCCGTCGGCCATGAGCCTGATCTCAAGCACCAACACGATCTACTGCTTGCCAATTGCCTGGCCCAATCGGAAGCGTTGATGAAGGGCCGCACGCTGGACGAGGCGCGCGCGCAGATGCTGGCCAAGGGCATGAAGCCGGCCGATGTCGACAGAATAGCCCCGCACCGCGTCTTCTCCGGCAACCGCCCCTCGGTGACGATCCTCTACCGCAAGCTCGACCCGCGCACCTTCGGCCGGCTGATCGCGCTTTACGAGCACCGCGTCTTCGTCGAAGGCACTCTGTTCAACATCAATTCCTTCGACCAATGGGGCGTCGAGCTCGGCAAGGAGCTGGCGACCGGCCTGTTGCCAGTCGTGGAAGGCAAGGAGAGCGCCGCCAAGCGCGACGCATCGACGGTCGGGCTGGTGGCGCGCATCCAGCAACTGCGGGGGGCTCAATGAAAAATCCGGCCGACATCAAGGGCATCTTGTTCGACAAGGACGGCACGCTTGTCGATTTCAACGCGACCTGGCTCGGCATCGCCGATTTCATGGCCATGGACGCCGCCGAGGGCGATCGCTGGAAAGCCGACAGGCTGCTTTCGGCGGCGGGCTTCGATTTTGTCGCCAAGCGTTTCAAGCCGGATTCCATCTTCGCCTCGGGCACCAACATGGATGTCGTCGAACTATGGTTCCCGCGTCTGTCCGACGAGGACCAGATGCTGGCCGTCGCCCGCTTCAACGAGATCACCTCGGTGCAAGGCTCGTCGATGGCGGTTGCCTTGCCCGGCGTCGTCGCAGCGCTGACGGCTCTGCACAAGCGGTCCTACCGGCTCGGCGTCGCCACCAACGATTCGACTGCCGGTGCCGAAAAGACCATGGTCACGCTCGGCGTCGCGCAGCTGTTCACCGCCGCCTATGGCTATGACGCGGTCGCCAATCCGAAACCGGCGCCGGACACGATCGTCGCCTTTTGCGACCTGACCGGGTTGAAGGCGTCCGAGATCGCCATGGTCGGCGACAACCGCCACGACCTGGAGATGGCGCGTGCCGGCGGCTGCGGCCTGGCGGTCGGCGTGCTCTCCGGCACCGGCACGCGTGAATCGCTGTCGGCGATCGCCGATGTCGTTTTGGATTCGGTCGCCGATTTGCCAGACTTTCTCTCGGCGCGGGTCAAGGAGACAGTCTGACGGGGGCTTGGGGGGATTCAATCAACTTCGGCTTTCCTACCAATGGAAGTTGCCGTTGGGCTCATCTGCCTGAACGGGCAGGTTGCGGTATAGCGGACATCGGGTCAGCAGTCAGGGGTGCAACTCGCACCGATGCCCTCTCACCGCCCAAGACCTCCCAGCGTAGCCCGCTGCTTCCTGTTCCGTGTCTTGTTGATATCTTCGATCGCTTCAACCGACTGGATGTATTCGGCAATATACTCCGGCGGCAGGCCGTGTTCCCTGCCACCTGCAAGGACAAAATCCTTGTACCAGCTATAGGGTTTGAGGCTATCGTCGATGTAGTCGGGAGTGGAGAGATAGGTAAGAACTTTTCGCCTGCGACCTTTGTCATTGATGACCGTGACCGTCGCGTGCTCGTAGCCGCTGCCGACGCCTTCGGCCTTATCTAGCTTAGCGCGCTCGGTAGGATCGAAGCTGAACAGGACTCCAATCACGCTATTCTCGTCGCCCGTGGCAAATGCGTTGCACTTCCCGGACTCGTCAACGCTACGCTTATGAAATCGAAGCGTATGACCCGGCAAGGTGGCAATGCCGATTGGATTGCAGCTCGGCATGCGATCGCGCAGCCGGGCGGTCGACATATTGGACCCGTAGGCAAAATACACAACGTGCTCCGGAGGACCGGTCTCCGTGTTCTTCAGCGGCTCGATCAAGGGACTTCCCGGCTTTAGGATCGTGCGTAGCGGTACTGTCATGATGCTGCACCCGTCGGTTTTTTCGCCTTCGCGTGTGATGATGGGCTGTCCGTCGCCGAGATCGAGAATTGGAACCGGCCTGCCGGCCCATCCGCAGTCGACGCACTGCGGTCGTTCCCAGAGTACACCGGGCGCCTCAGTATTCTCGCCATGTCCGGGTTCAAGATGCGGTGAGCCGCAGTTCGGGCATTCCCAAGGCACACCGCGCAACTCGCGAATGATCAACGATGTCGCCAAGCCGACGGCGTGTTGGATCAATGAGTGCGCCATCTCGGCATCAATCCAGGTGGCCGACTTTGAATGCGTCAGCCAGTTGGAAAACGTCCATGCGGACTCAAGCGCGCTCTTGACGGTCCCGCGACGCTCCTTGTTGGTGTCACCCGGCAGAAGATCGTTGCAAATGATCTCGGTCCACGCGCGGAAGTTCGCACGCTGTGGTGGCGTGTCTGTCCATATTGCAGCGTCCTGCGCGACGCCGATGAGCTCGAGCAGCGCCTCGCGGCAGCGAACACCGACGGCCTGATAGTCCGAGAGGCCATGCGCCTGTGTCACGGCGGTTCCTGCTTCTTCCATCTTTTCGAAGACCGGGCCGAACGGGAGGATGCGTAGATCATCTTCCTGTTGTTTTTCCGTACGCGGGATCCGGAGCATCAGGCCAATATGGAAGGTAAGGGCAAGATCCATATTTGGGAATTGCTCCTGAGAGTAGAGGTTTGTGCCGCCCGTGATGACCCACCAGCGATCCTTGTTGGTGTGGACGTCCCACACATCGTGGCGGGTGTTGAGGACGGCCTCCGAGTAGACCTTCTGCATAAAGGCCACTTCGAGGTCGGGCGCCTGCCATTCAAAGTATTCCCGTACTTCCTCGATCTCCTCTTCGGTAGCTTTCAACATGATTGGCTCCCTGCGGTGGACTCGTTGCACCCCGCTGCAAAGGGCTGTGAACCTCAACATAATCCGATGTCGCTGAGCTTTCAAAATCCGGCACGTAACGCGGGATGTCCGCAATGGGCCGAACCGGGTCATTCAGAGTGATCGGCTTTTGATCTCAGCGCAGCAATCTTCCACCTCAAACGAAAACACACCGCTCAGCCTGCCCGCAGCGCCCTTCGCGTCACCGAAGTCCGGCACTTGATATTCCGCAACCAATCGTAGCCGCGACAGCGGCAGATCGGCGCGGCGGGGGTCGCCGACCAGCACTTCGATGCCGGCTGCCAGGCAGCGGTCGAGGAACGGAATAACCCGTATCGCAACCTCGCGGCCGTAGAACACGTCGCCGGCAAGCACGAGGTCGACGGCCGGCGGCGGGCCTGTGGTGATGTCCTTGTCGACAATGGTGATCTCGACGCAGTTGGCCGCGGCATTGATGCCGATCGCGGCGACGCCGTTGCGATCGATCTCGGCCGCGATCACCGCGCTGGCGCCGGCCTTGGCGGCGGCGATGCCGACGAGGCCGGAGCCGGCGCCGAGATCGAGCACGCGTCGGCCGGCTACGCTTTGCGGATGGTCGAGTATATAGCGCGCAAGCACCGCCCCGCCGGCCCATGGATAGGCCCAGTAGGGCGGCGGTGGCTGAGGCGCGTCGTCGACTGGCTCAACCGCATCGTCGTCCGCGCCTTGGTGCGGGTCGACAAGCCGCCTCAGGCCGCTGCCGGGATGAGCCGTGTAGAGTTGGATTTCAGGAAGTGCTGGAACAGGCGCAAGGCGCATGTTCGCCTTGATGAACGTCGCCGCGTCGGGACGCGGATTGTCGTCTACACTTTCGCCGCGACTAGGCTCGTCGTTCAAATCTATTCCCGCAGCGCCCGGCGCAAGATCTTGCCCACCGGAGTCTTCGGCAGTTCGGTCCTGAACTCGATGTATTTCGGCCGCTTGTAGCCGGTCAGGTTTTCGCGGCAATAGGCGGTGATTGCCTCAGCGGTCAGCGCCGGATCTTTCTTGACGATGAACAGCTTCGGCACCTCGCCCGAATGCTCGTCCGGCACGCCGATCGCCGCCACTTCGAGCACGCCCGGATGCTGGGCGACGACTTCCTCGAGTTCGTTGGGATAGACGTTGAAGCCGGAGACCAGGATCATGTCCTTCTTGCGGTCGACGATCTTGGTGTAGCCGCGCTCGTCCATGAAGCCCATGTCGCCGGATTTGAAAAACCCGTCCTTGGTCATCACCTTGGCGGTCTCGTCCGGCCGGTTCCAGTAACCGGCCATCACTTGCGGTCCGCGGATGCAGATCTCGCCGACTTCGCCCAGCGGCAGGTTGTTGCCGTCATCGTCGCGGATGACGATCTCGGTCGACGGCAGCGGCAGGCCGATCGTGCCGGTGAAATTGCTGTCGCTGAACTTGTTGGCGGTGGCCACCGGCGAGGTCTCCGACAGCCCGTAGCCCTCGGTGATCGAATTGCCGGTCAGCGCCTTCCAGCGCTCGGCAACCCCCTTCTGTACCGCCATGCCACCACCCAGCGTCATGATCAGCGGCTTGAAGTCGAGCTTGCGGAAATCCTCGTTGTTGAGCAGCGCGTTGAACAGCGTGTTGAGGCCGGGGAAAATGTGCATCGGGTATTTCTGCAGCTCCTTGACGAAGCCGGGAATGTCGCGCGGGTTGGGAACGAGCACGTTCTGGGCGCCCTGCTGCATGCCCATCAGCGCGTTCACCGTCAGCGCGAAGATATGGTAGAGCGGCAGCGCGCAGATGAAGTTGAGATGCGCCGGTTTCGGCTTGATCGCATAGGCGTCCTGCAGCCACAGCGTGTTCTGCGCGACATTGGACAGCACATTGGAGTGCAGCAGCACAGCACCTTTGGAAATCCCCGTGGTTCCGCCGGTATATTGCAGGAAGGCGATGTCGCCGGCCTCCATCTTGGCCGGCTTGAAGGCGATGCCGGCGCCGGCTTTCACCGCCGCATTGAACTTGACATGGCCGGGCAGCGACCAGGCCGGCACCATCTTCTTCACCCGGCGCACGACGAGGTTGACGATCGTGCCCTTGAGGCCGCCGAGCATGTCGCCCATCGCCGCGACCACCACATGCTTGACCGCCGTCCTGGCAATCACCGCGTCCAGGGTGCTGGCGAAATTCTCCAGAATGACGATCGCCTGCGCGCCGGAATCCTTGAGCTGATGTTCGAGCTCGCGCGGCGTGTAGAGCGGATTGATGTTCACCACGACATAGCCGGCGCGAAGCACGGCCATCATCGCCACCGGATATTGCAGCACATTCGGCATCATCAGCGCCACGCGTGCGCCTTTCTGCAGGCCCTTCGATTGCAGATAAGCGCCGAAGGCGGCCGATTGCCGCTCGAGTTCGGCATAGGAGATCGACTTGCCCATGCAGACGTATGCCGGCTGGCCGGAAAACTGCTTGCAGGCGCCGACGAGGAAGTCGCCGATCGAACTGTAGGGCAGGGCGCCGATCTCCGCCGGCACGACCTTCGAATAGCTTTTTAGCCATGGCTTTTCCGGCAAGCCCGCGGCAAGCGCCGTCAGCGTATTCGGCAGTTTTTTGGCCGCGCCCGGCGACGGCTTCGAGGCGGGCTTCGCCGCGGCTGTCTTCGCGGCTGGCGGCTGGGCGGGCTTTGCAGCGGGTGTTGTCTTCGCCGCGCGCTTGACCGCAGGTTTCGCTGCCGGGTTGGCGCTTGCCTTCGCCGGCGTCGAGGTTGCCGTTGGCTTGACGGCGGGAGTGGCTTTGGCCGGTGGCGCTTTCGACTTGGCGGCAGCGGCGGCCGGTTTTGAAGCTTTCGCCGCTTTTGCTTTCGCCGGGGCCGTTGTCTTTGTTGCTTTCGCCACCTCTAGCCTCCCTCGGTCGCTCTGTTGCCTGCTCCATGCTGCACCGCCTCTATGTAGTGAGGCGTCCTCCGCTGCAGCGATGTCACGGATTCCCGGGAATCCCGCGTGTCATCTATCTATTGCGACTATCGGCGGCCGTGCAAGTCTTGCCCCAACGGGAGGACGGCAAAGATTTGCCGTCAAAATCTTTGCCGCGCCGTCGTCTCCGGCACCGGCTTGCCGTGATGAGTGTGAGGAACCCCAGCTGTGTGGATTATTGTGTTCGCGATACCAGCGATCAATGAAAAAATGCGGTCGTTAACAATCCCGTGATTAGCAGATTTTGCTATTTCTTTCTGAAATCGAGCAAAAGCCGAGAAATATTTTCTGCTTACGGTGGGGTAGGCAAACAGGGTGTTCCAAAGCCTGAAAAACGGTGCTTATATGCGCGCTTCGCGAGCCTGATAGAGGGGCTTGGAAGAACATCAGGGAGTGCTCAATGAAAAAGAAACTGACTTTTGCAGCCGCGTTGCTGGCTGCAAGCGTCCTCGGCGGCGTGGCCAATGCCAAGACGCTGGTCTACTGCTCGGAGGCTTCGCCAGCCAACTTCGACCCGGGTACCACGACGGGCGGCAACGACTTCGACGCCTCGTCGCGTACCGTCTATTCGCGCCTGGTCGAGTTCAAGCATGGCGGCACCGAAGTTGTGCCCGGCCTCGCCGACAAATGGGAGATTTCGGACGACGGCCTGGTCTATACTTTCCACCTGCATCCGGGCGTGAAGTTCCAGACCACGGATTTCTTCAAGCCGACGCGTGACCTCAATGCAGACGACGTCGTCTTTTCCTTCGATCGCCAGTTCAACAAGGAAAACCCCTGGAACGGCGAAAAGTACCTGCCCAACCTGACCTGGGACTATTACACCGGCATGGACATGCCGAAATACGTCGCCAAGTGGGAAAAGGTCGATGACCTGACCGTGAAGCTGACGCTGACCGAGCCGAATGCTCCGATGCTGGCCAATCTCGGCATGGACTTCGCCTCGATCGTGTCGAAGGAATATGCCGACCAGCTGGAAAAAGACGGCAAGATGGCCGACTTCTCGACCAAGCCGGTCGGCACCGGTCCGTTCCAGTTCGTCGACTATCAGCTGGATTCGGTCATCCGCTATGCGGCCAACCCGGATTACTTCAAGGGCAAGGAAAAGATCGACGATCTCGTCTTCGCCATCACGCCTGACGCGACCGCCCGCATCCAGAAGGTGCTCGCCGGCGAATGCGACATCGCTCCCTATCCGAATCCTGCCGACATCGGCATGATCAAGGCCAACGCCGACGTGACCCTGATGGATCAGGCTGGCCTCAACATCGGCTATATGAGCTACAACACCACCATCCCGCCGCTCGACAAGCCTGAAGTGCGCCATGCGCTCAACCAGGCGATCGATCGGGAAGCGCTCATCAAGTCGCTGTTCCAGGACGCCGGCGCCACGCCGGCCGTAAACCTGATCCCGCCGACCATGTGGTCGTGGAACAAGGACGTGAAGTCCGACGCCTATGATCCGGAAGCAGCCAAGAAGGTGCTGGCCGATGCCGGGCTGAAGGAGATCCAGCTTTGGGCCTCCGATCGCGTGCGTCCCTACAACCCGAACTTCGCGCGCGCCGCCGAGCTGATCCAGGCCGACTGGGCCAAGGTCGGCGTCAAGGCGGAGGTCGTCAATTACGAGTGGACGAAGTACCGCGAGGAAGGCAAGAAGAAGGACCGTCCCGGCGCGTTCCAGATCGGCTGGACCGGTGACAATGGCGATCCGGACAACTTCTTCGCCACGCTGTTCGCCTGCTCGGCCATCGGCGTGTCGAACTACTCCAGCTGGTGCGACAAGGACTTCGAGGACCTGATCCAGAAGGCCAAGAAGACAAGCGACCAGGCCGAACGCACCAAGCTCTATGAACAGGCGCAGGTTGTCTTCCAGAAGCAGGCTCCGGCCTTCCTCTTGGCACACAGCCAGGTCTACGCAGTCGTGCGCAAGAATGTCAGCGGCTTCATGATGGACCCGCTCGGCATTCATCGCTTCGACGGCGTCGACAAGGCCGAATAGAACTGTTAGGCGGGCGGCGCGCAATCAGGCGCCGCCCGCTTTTTCAAGATGCTCCGATATCTCCTCAACAAAATCGTCTTGGTGCTCCCGACGCTGATCGGCATCACCATCTGCGCCTTCGCTTTCGTCAGGCTGCTGCCCGGCGATCCCATTCTTGCCATGGCCGGCGAGCATGGCGTGTCGCCCGCGCGCTACGAGGAACTGAAGGAACAGTTCGGCTACAATCTGCCGATCTGGCAGCAATATGCGCATTATGTCCGCGATGCCGCGACGGGTAATTTCGGAGTGTCGATCTCGTCCAAGCGCCCGGTCATCGAAGATTTCATGACGCTCTTCCCGGCGACCATCGAGCTCTCTGTCTTCGCCTTGATCTTCGCCATGGTGCTGGGCATCCCGGCCGGCATCGTCGCCGCCGTCAAACGCGGCTCCTGGTTCGACCAGTCACTGATGGGCACCGCCCTTGTCGGCTATTCCATGCCGATCTTCTGGTGGGGCCTGCTGCTGATCATCTTTTTCTCCGGCTATCTCGGCTGGACCCCGGTTTCGGGCCGTATCGGCCTGCAGTTCTTCTTCAAGCCGATCACCGGCTTCATGACCGTCGACACCCTGCTATACGGCAAATGGGATGCTTTCCGCTCGGCATTGAGCCATCTGGTGCTGCCGGCGGTCGTGCTCGGCACCATCCCGCTGGCGGTGATCGCGCGTCAGACGCGCTCGGCCATGCTCGAAGTGCTGGGCGAGGATTATGTGCGGACCGCCCGCGCCAAGGGTCTTTCCTCGACCCGCGTCATCGGCGTGCACGCGCTGCGCAATGCGCTGATCCCGGTGGTCACCACCATCGGCCTGCAGGTCGGCGCGCTGCTCGCCGGCGCCATCCTCACCGAAACCATCTTCGCCTGGCCGGGTATCGGCAAGTGGATGGTCGATTCCATCTTCAAGCGCGACTATGTCGTCGTGCAGTCAGGCTTGCTCTTGATCGCCCTTATCGTCATGGCCGTGAACCTGATCGTCGACGTGCTTTATGCCGTCATCAACCCGCGCATCAGGGCGGCGTGATGAGCCAGTCGACCGAAATTGCCCCGATGGCCGCTGGCAACCCTGACCGCCTGACCGGCTTCAGGACCTTCTGGCACTATTTCTCGGTAAATCGCGGCGCCGTCATCGGCCTGTTCGTCTTCATCCTGCTGGTGCTGGCCGCACTCTTTGCGCCGCTGCTGGCGCCTTATGCGCCCGACATCCAGGACAAGACCGCTTTCCTGCGGCCGCCGGCGTGGCAGGCAGGCGGCAGCACGGAATATCTGCTCGGTACCGACGCGGTTGGCCGCGACATGCTCTCGCGCCTGCTTTACGGCGCGCGTTTCTCGCTGCTGATCGGCGCCGTCGTCGTCACGCTGGCGCTTACCGGCGGCATTACGCTCGGTCTGCTGGCCGGCTATTTCCGCGGCTGGGTCGACGTGGCGATCATGCGCGTCATGGACTTGATCCTGGCCTTCCCGTCGCTGCTTTTGGCGCTGGTGCTGGTCACCATCCTCGGCCCCGGCCTGTTCAACGCCATGCTGGCGATCGCACTGGTCCTGCAGCCGCATTTTGCCCGTCTGGTGCGCGCCGCTGTCATGGCCGAAAAGGGCCGCGAATATGTAGTCGCCGCCAAGGTCGCCGGTGCGGGCCATGTCCGGCTGATGCTGCGCACCATTCTGCCCAACTGCCTGGCGCCGCTGATCGTCCAGGGCACGCTGTCGTTTTCCAACGCCATCCTCGAGGCGGCCGCCCTCGGCTTCCTCGGCCTTGGCGCCCAGCCGCCGACACCGGAATGGGGAACCATGCTCGCCTCGGCGCGGGAATTCATCCTGCGCGCCTGGTGGGTGGTGACTTTCCCCGGGCTAGCCATCCTCATCACCGTGCTTGCCATCAACCTGGTTGGCGACGGCCTGCGCGATGCGCTCGATCCGAAGCTGAGGAGGTCGTGATGGCGCTGCTCGACATCCGCAACCTCGTCGTCGAGTTCCAGACCGCGTCCGGCCCGTTCCGGGCCGTCGACGGCGTCTCGCTCCATGTGAACGAGCGTGAAGTGCTGGCCATCGTCGGCGAATCCGGCTCCGGCAAGTCGGTGTCGATGCTGGCTGTGATGGGCCTGTTGCCGTGGACGGCGACGGTCACTGCCGACGAGATGAGCTTCAATGGCCGCGACCTCCTGAAGATGAGCCCGGCCGAGCGCCGCAAGATCGTCGGCAAGGACATGTCGATGATCTTCCAGGAGCCGATGGCCAGCCTCAATCCGTGCTTTACCGTCGGCTTCCAGATCGAGGAAGTGCTGCGCTTTCATATGGGCATGGACAAAGCCCAGCGCCGGGAGCGCGCCATCGAGTTGCTGACGCAGGTCGGCATTGCCGAGCCGGCCGAACGGCTGAACTCGTTCCCGCACCAGATGTCGGGCGGCCAGTGCCAGCGCGTCATGATCGCGATCGCCATCGCCTGCAATCCGAAGCTCCTGATAGCCGACGAGCCGACCACTGCGCTCGACGTCACCATCCAGAAGCAGATCCTCGATCTGCTGGTCTCGCTGCAGGTCAAATACGGCATGGGCCTGATCATGATCACCCACAATATGGGCGTTGTCGCCGAGACCGCCGACCGTGTCATCGTCCAGTACAAGGGCCGCAAGATGGAAGAGGCCGACGTGCTGTCGCTGTTTGAATCGCCGAAGAGCAACTACACCCGCGCGCTTTTGTCGGCGCTGCCGGAAAATGCCGTCGGCGACCGTTTGCCGACCGTCTCCGACATGCTGTTCGAACCGGCCGCCGGAGTCGCCTGATGAGCATCAAGGTCGTCGAAGGCAAAAACATCAAGCGCGATTATCACGTCGGCGGCGGCCTGTTTCGCGGCGCGCGCACCGTGCATGCGGTCAAGGGCGTTTCGTTCAGCGTCGACAAGGGCAAGACGCTGGCCATCGTCGGTGAATCGGGCTGCGGCAAGTCCACGCTGGCGCGCATCATCACGCTGATCGATCCGGCAACGTCGGGCGAGCTGTTCATCGACGGCAACAAGGTCGACATCGCAAGGAACGGCCTGACCAGGGAGATGCGCCGCAAGGTGCAGATCGTCTTCCAGAACCCTTACGGATCGCTCAATCCGCGCCAAAAGATCGGCGATGTGCTGGGCGAGCCGCTGCTCATCAACACCGACAAGCCGGCCGAAGAGCGGCGCGACCTCGCCATGAGGATGCTGAAGAAAGTCGGCCTCGGGACCGAGCACTACAATCGCTATCCTCACATGTTCTCGGGCGGCCAGCGCCAGCGCATCGCCATTGCCCGCGCGCTGATGCTGAACCCGAGCCTGCTGGTGCTTGACGAACCGGTCTCCGCGCTCGATCTTTCGGTGCAGGCGCAGGTGCTCAACCTGCTCGCCGACCTGCAGGACGAATTCCAGCTGACCTATGTCTTCATCAGCCACGATCTGTCGGTCGTGCGCTACATCGCCGACGATGTGATGGTGATGTATTTTGGCGAAGCCGTCGAATACGGCTCGCGCGAGGAGGTCTTCGCCGACCCCAAGCACAACTACACCAGGACGCTGTTCGCCGCGACGCCGCGCGCCGACGTCGCCTCGATCAAGGCGCGGCTGGCGAAGAAGAAGGCCGCCTGACCTCCCACCGAGAATTGTTTTTGAACAATCGGAAATGCGTCGCGGCGGTGGTTTGCCGGCAGGATTGATCGCGATCTGCGAGCTGCCGGGCGCAAGCCGCGTCGCAGGTTGGGGTGCGCCCCATCACTCACCCGCTCCGTGCTGGTAAAGCTCGTCCATGCTGAGCATTGCCAGGGTTGCGAAGGGGGCCTGTTTTTTCACCCGACCGCGGCTCAAGATCACCACGTCGTCGCAGAACGATATGGTGCTGTAATGATGACTGATGACAATGGTGGTGCGGCGGCCGGCCCGCGATTTCAGCGTCTCGACAATAGCGGCTTCTGACAACCCATCCACCGCACTGGTGGCTTCGTCGAGGATGAGAATATCGGGATCGCGCACCAGCGCCCGCGCCAGGGCGATCCTTTGCCTTTGTCCGGCTGACAGGTTGATGCCCCGGTATCCGACCAGCGTCGCGTAACCCTGCGGCAGGTGCTCGATGAATTGATGTGCCTCGGCCAGCCTTGCGGCGCGCATGGCGTCGCTGGCCGAGGCCGTGTCGTAGCCGTAGATAATGTTTTCAAAAATGGTGCCATCGACCAGTTCCAGCTCCTGACTGGCCAGGGCAATGTTCCGCCGCCACTGGCTTGGGTCGACTTCATCGAGCGGTGCCCCATCGACGAGGATCCTGCCGCTGTCGGGTTTGACGAAGCGGCACAGGAGATTGACGATCGTCGTCTTGCCGGCGCCCGAGCGGCCGATCAGCGCCGTCGAGCGGCCGCTGCGGATGTCGAACACCGCCTTATGCAGCACCGCCTCGCGCGCGTCGGGGCCTGACAGGGGACCGGAATAGGCGAAGCTCACATCATCGAAGCTGATCCCTTGGCGCAAGCCGTCGAACGGCAGGCTGCCCTGCGGCGCCTCGGGCTTGTCGGAAGGATCGAGCAGCCATTGTACCTCCTCCAGCGAGCCGCTCATGCCTTGCAACTGACTCCAGGACATCTGCAAGGCCCGCATATGCGGCTGCAGTCGGTAGAGCAGGATGAGGAAGGCGACGGTCAGCGGGAAGCTTACATTCGCCAGCCAGGCTCCGATCACCACCGCCAGGAACAGCATTGCGTGCAATACCTCGGTCAGTGGCGGCAAGACGCCCTGGCGGATTGAAAGCACGAAAGCCGCCCGCCGCACCCCGTCGGACGCTTTGGCGAAGACCGCCTTTTCGCGGTTCTCCTGCCCGAAGATGCGAATCAGGCGCCCGGCATGCACCAGATGCAGCATCTGCGACGCCAGTGCGCTGTTGCGCGAGACGACGCTGCGGCTCGGCGCCTTCAGATTGGACGACAAAACCCCGTGCGCCAGTTGGACGAGCGCCAGCCCTAGCGTCACCAGCAGCGTCATCTGCCAAGAGAGGAGCAGGAGGAAGGCGAGCAGGATGACGGCGGCCGAGGCACTGACGATCGCGCCGAGCAGGGCCTGGATAGCGTCGGATGCTCGCCAGGATTCGTTGGAGATGATGTTGAGCAGCCGCCCGGGGCTTTGCTGCAGGAAAAAGGGGTAGCCGACCCTGAGCAACTGCTCCGACAGTGCGCTACGGATCGAATAACCTGCCTTGCCGTAGATGTAGCTGGTCAGCAGCGTGTTGGCGAAGGCAAAGACATTTTTCAGTACGATCGAACCGAGGATCGCGGCCGAAATGGCGATCAGCCGCTGGCGCTCGCCGAGGTCCGCTCCAACCTGCTGGAGGAGGGCGGAGAAACCGGCCATGCCTGATGTTTCGCCACGTCCCATAATGATGCCAAGCAGCGGAATGATGAGACCGATGCCGAGGCCTTCCAGCGCGGCGCCCGCAAGCCCGAGCCCCACCACGACGGGAACGAGCCGCAACAGCCTGCCACCAAGCGCGCGGCGCAGCATTGGCAGGGCTGACGGAATCAGTGACATTATCGCGCTCTGGCCTCCGCATTGGCTTCGCTGGCTTCTCGGTCGTGGCGCAGCGGCAGCCGTTTTGGCCATCCCATCATGACGAGCAGCGCAAATCTGGCGGCACCTGCCAGATTCATAACGACAATAGGCCAGTGCGACAGATCGAGGTCGCGGTCAAAGCGAGGACGGCCCGCCAGTTCCCTGAACGCGGCCCGCGCGGACCAATAGACATGGCGAAGCAGCCAAGGGGCGTGGCGGACATGTTTCAGGCACAGCGCACCATTACCGAGGCTATAGTCGCGGTGCAGCCTGTCGATCGATTTGCGGTCTCGCCGGCCGTGATGATGCAAGACCGTCATGTCGGGCACATACTCGACCGGCATGCCGAGCAGCATCGCCCGCACGAGATAATCAGTATCTTCAGCCGAGCGTAGCGGGCCGCCAGCGCCGAAGCGTTCGTCGAACGACCCGATGCGGGCCGCGACGTCGCGGTGCATGGTCATGTTGCAGCCGAGCACGAAGCCGCCGGGGTGGACCGCCGGGGTCAGCCGCTCGCTTGCCTCGCGGAGCTTTATGGTGAAGGGCAGGTCCCGGGCATCACCGAGCTCGACCCGGCCGCCGCGGATCAGCCACTTCTCGCCACTCCGGTAGTGCCGCTCCAGGTCGCGGAGATAGTCGCGGTCGAGCTTGCAGTCGTCGTCGACGAAGACCAGCACGCGGCCTCGCGCTCGCGCCAATCCGGCATTGCGGGCAGCGGCTAGTCCGGGGCGAGTCTCCGAGACGGCTGTGACTGGGATGTCGGAAGTTTCGGCGATAGCGGCCAGCCGCTTTGACGTGCCGTCCCGTGAACCATTATCGACCACCACCAACTCTGCCGCGAAGGTGGCGTGCACCCGGCATGCCGCCTGGATCGAGGCTATGCAAGCCTCCAGCACAGCGGCGCGGTCGCGCGTGCAGACGATGAAACTGACCTCGAGCGACGGCCGCTCCGATCGGGGAGATGTCGGGACAGGCGCACTCGCAAACTGGTGATCGCGCAGGAGCGGGTGGGGCCTGTCGGTCATACCAGTCCCCGCTGATAACGCGCAAGCACCGCTTCGGCCGGCGTGGTTTTGAAGAAGTAGGCCACCGCGTCCGCCCGCTTTCCGGCCCTTATCGAGAGCAGGCTGAGCCAAGGCGCCCAGACGCCGGGACGCAGCGCATATTGTTCGCGGCGCCGGATGAAATTCCATCTCGCCGTCCGCGTGAGCAATTCGTGGGTCAGCGGCGGTTCTCCTTCGTCGCCGACGAGTTGGTAGAGGAAATAGAACAGGTTCAGCGCGCCTGCCTCGAAGCTTGGCCGTGTGTCGGTCGGCAGCTCGGAAATCCGCTCTTCAAGCGCACGGATGAAATCGGCTGCGCGCGAAACCGTGTCGAAAGAGACGGCCTCGCCGATGTCGCGCAGATCCGCTGTGGTTTCCGCAAGCCCCTCACGCTCGAGATTTTCGGCCACGATCCGCAAATGCGTCCTGCGCATTTCCTTGGCATGCCGCATGGTCACGCTTCCCGCATGGATGCGATAGACGAGCAGGCTATCGGGCAATATGGTCGCCGGGAAACGGCCGGCAAGCCGTCTGAAGAGATCAAAATCCTCGGCATGCCTATATTTTGGATCGTAATAGAGATCGTTGTTCCCAATAACCTTCCTGTTATAGATCACCGTCGGATGTAAGAATATCGTAAAGAACATCGACAATATGTCGAGCCGGCCGAGCCGGAACACCGGATCTAGCCTGCCTTTGGCGATACGGCCGTGAAGCAAGGTATCGACGCAGGCGCCGCAGAAGCCGAGATCGGGCCGCCGCTCGAACAGTGCGACCTGGCGCGAGAGACGCCGGGGATAGGCGACATCGTCCGCATCCATTCGCGCAACAAGCTCGCCCTGGGCCAGTCGTAGCCCTTCATTGAGGGTGGCGACGAGGCCGCGGTTCTCACGCGAGATGACAGAAACGCGATTGTCTGCCCGGCGGTATCGTTCGAGAATCTCGAGCGAGTTGTCAGTCGATCCGTCATCGATAGCGATGACCTCCAGGCGATCGTAGTCTTGCCGCAGAATGCTCTCCAGCGAAGCGGTGAGATAAGGCCCGGCATTGTAGACCGGCAGAAGGACGGAGACGAGCGGCGCGGTGGTCATCTCTGCGCATCCGTTCGCCGGAGTTCGAGTGCGGCGCGGCCATCGGGGGATCCGCCGGGATAGGCGTCCGCCGCCCTGCCGAGCCAGCCGGCATCGCCAGAGCGTGCCTGGGAGCGGCGGCGCGCTACATAGGGGAAGCGGCGCTTGAGGCCGTTGAGCGGCTTTTCGAAAGCCGTCCACGAGATCGAAGCGACGGCGATCGTGGCGGCGCTCGCGACCAGGAAACGCCCTGGCCCCTGCTCCGAGACATTGAGCGGGATCCAGGGCTGTGACTTGACGGCGAGCGAAAGAAGGATCGGATGGTAAAGATAGACGCCGTAGCTGATGCGGCCCAGTGACAGCAGCGGTGGCAGTTCGAAAACCCTGCCGAGGACGCCGCCAAGGCCGGCTGAACAGGCGGCGACAACGGCCACCAGCGGCACTAGGGGCAGGATCTGCAGCAACGCCCAGCGGGCCCATTCCAGCATAGGATCGGCCGGCGCAGGGATAAGCCACTCAATCGCCAGGAAGACAGCCGCAAGGGCTGGCCAGCCTAGCCGCATCCATTGCGGCAGGCCGGCGCCTCTGGTCCGCCGGCAGGCAAGCAAAGCACCAAACGCCAGCGCGTCCATCGATGCTGGCGGCAGCAGGTCGCGCGCTAGCGCCGGGGTGGCGGTGATCGGCCAGTAGAAGCGATAGGCCAGCGACAACAGGATGACGCCGATAGTGATCGCTTCCACCCGCCGGCGGGGTGCGAGAAGCACGACCAGCGGCCAGGCGATATAGAACTGCTCCTCGATGCTCAGGCTCCAGAAATGGCAGAGTAGCCAGGGCGTCCATTCGTTGCGCAGCGCGTACCAAAAATTCGACAGGTAAAGCGCATGCCAGACGAGCGATCCACTGGACTGCTCCAGATCGGTCAGCCAGACGAACCCAAGCACGGCGAAATAGGGCGGGAATATGCGCAGCGCGCGCCTGATGTAGAAGGAACTCAATGCAGGGCCGGCTTTGAATTCGGCCGCGGCGCGCGCTTCGAGCAGCAGTCGTGTGATCAGGAAGCCGCTCAGCACAAAAAAAAGCCGCACCCCGATGTGGCCCCAAAAGGAGGACCCGTTGGGTGCAAGGAAATGGGAATAGAGAACCATCGTGACAGCGATGGCGCGCAGAGCGTCCAACTGATTGTCACGCGCGACCGCCATCAGCCATTTCCGCCGGTCTGAAATCTCCGATGAAGCCAGCGGCCCTGCATTCCGGGCCTCAGGTCGAGGCCTGCCAGCGTCGAGAGTGCGCCGACAACATCAAACCCGCGCCTTTTGCGCGGGGCAGCCTCGAAATCGGTGCTGGCCAGCGAAAAATTCAAGCTGATCAACTTGGCGGAATCCTCCACGGCGCACTTCCCAGTACCAAATCCCCCAAGAAATCGTGCAACCGGGCAATGGTGCAGTGCAACACAAAATATCTATCGAGCTGTAATATTCGTGTGAGTTAGTGCTAAAAATGGGTATGATTTGCGAGTGCGTTGCGTCTATGAGGGTTTTTCACGTCCGCAATGCTGTACGAGAAGTGGTACCATGTCAGAAAAGACACGGTTTAATTACACAACTATAATCCGGAGTTTCTGATATAATTCAAAATTGACGAAGATTATTCTAAGATAGTGGTTTTGTATCTTATAAATTATGCTTGTATTGTCGGGTTCTCTAGGCTGTCGATCTTGCGCGATGCAGCATAGTCGATGGTCAAGCGTCTGACGACGCAATCCTGTGGCGGCGGCCATATGGCGCATGTCGACGAGGCAGACAGGAAGTGCCGGTGTTGGCGTAGGGAGTGACGTGCATTAGCCTTGCACCTGCCGTCACGCTTGCGTCGGATGGAGAACTGGTGCCGCTTAGGTGACTCGAACACCTGACCCCATCATTACGAATGATGTGCTCTACCAACTGAGCTAAAGCGGCCCGGGAAGCGCGAGGTTCCAGGATCGGCAGGGTGATAGACTCAACCGGCCGCTAATTCAAGATGGGCAACCGCGATTTCGAGCCGGCATCCGGCAATTCGTCCCGGCATTTTCCATTGGCGCGCAATGAGCCACCGCCTCATTTGCTTTTTCGGCTACGCGGAGACGTCGCGGCGGACTGCGCACAAACTGCCCGGCAAGGCGGCAAAAACGGACTGATTTTATTGCCAAAACGCATCGAAATGGGCCTTGAACAGGCCTGTAAGGCAGAATGCGGGCGCTCGCCCGTTGATTGATTGGTCGCCTGCGGCTAACGATCATGGCAATGTAAGCGAACGGACAGGGGAAATTCGCTTGGACGCGATCGAAAAAGCGATCCGCAACGCCTTCGAGAAAGGCAACGCCGAGGACCGGGCATTTCGCGAGAGGGTCTATCGGTCGGCTTTCGCGGCGCTCGACCGCGTGCTCCAGGCCAATCCCGGCGTGACGGTGGAAGCCGCCATCAAGCGCCGCAAGGCGGTGCAGGAAAAGATCGCCGAGATCGAATCCGAATTCCTGCCCGCGGTCCCCGATGTCGCCGCGCCGACGCAGAGCGCTGCGCAGACACAAGATACCGCGCTGACGCAACGCGTTGCGCAGGCGCAAGACGCCGTACAGGGCGCCGCCGAAGCGCCCGCGGTCGATGCCCCGACAGGTGTCGCGGCCGGACCGTCGCCGGCGATCGTCGTTGATGAACCGGTTCAGCCCGAGGCATCCGACGCGCCGCGTTCGCGCGTGCTGCCGGTCGTCCCCGACATCATGCCTGACGCCACGCTGCCCGGCGCCCCGGCGATCGATATGGCCGATTCCGCGCCGGCCGAGGCCGCGGCGGAAGTGGCGCCTGATCGCGATGAAAGGCGGATAAGGGGCCGCCGCCTGCCGCTGACGGCGATCTTCTTTGGCGTGACGTTGCTCGCCGCCGCCGGCATCGGCCTCTATTTCGCCGTGCAGACCGGGGTCTTCAAGACGCCGGCGCAGCTCGACACGGCGCCGCCCGAAGCGCCGCCGACCGTCGACGATGACGACTTCACGCCGCCTGCCGATACAACTGAGCCGCAGCAGCCTGGCGCGCCGCAGCAGCCTGGTGTCGCCGAACAGACGCGCGACTGGATCAACGTGTTTACACCCACCGATCCAACGGATGTGGCGACCCCGTCCGACGCCAAGGCCGATGTCGTGCAGGACGACACCGGCTCCTTCCTGCGCATCCGCTCCGGTGCTTCCGGCTCGGCCATCAGCTTCGATGTCGGGCAGGGCGTGCTGGAGAAGCTTGCCGGCAAACATGCCGTGTTCGACATCGTCGCCCGCGCCGAGGACGGCAAGGACACGCAGATCTCCGTCGACTGCAATTTCGGCGATCTCGGCGACTGCGGCCGCAAGCGCTATGCGGTCGGCCAGCAGCGTAACGAATATCTGTTCGACGTGAAATTCCCCGACAAGCCCCCGGGCGCGGCCGGCAGCATCGCCATCAACTCCGACTTCGACAAGCAGGGCAAGGCGGTCGACATCTACGAGATCCGCGTCTCGATCGAACCGTAAGCGCCGCCTAGCGATCAAGCAGCGCCTGCAGCGTCTCGATGCGGTCGGCTTCGGCGGTCGGCTTGTCCCAGCGCAGCCGTGAGATGCGGGGAAATCGCATCGCAACGCCGGATTTGTGGCGGGTCGAACGGTTGAGACCTTCGAACGCCACCTCCAGCACCAGGCCTTGGCTGCGGTCGGCGCGCACCGAGCGCACCGGGCCGAAACGCTCGACCGTATTGTCGCGGACAAATTTGTCGATCTGCTTCAACTCCTCGTCGGTGAAGCCGAAATAGGCCTTGCCGACCGGCACCAATTCCTCCGCGCCTTCCGGCCCCGACCAGACGCCGAACGTATAGTCGGAATAAAAGCTCGACCGCTTGCCATGGCCGCGCTGCGCATACATCAGCACAGCATCGACCGTGTGCGGATCGCGCTTCCACTTGAACCACGGCCCTTTCGGCCGTCCCGCGAGATAGGGCGAATCCCAGCGCTTCAGCATCACGCCTTCGATAATCGGGTGCGGCGGCGCGCGGCGCAGTTCCTCCAGCGTTTGCCAATCCCGGAATTCGACGAATGGCGACAGATCGAAACGGTGCGGGTCCAGCGTTGTGATGAAGGCCTCAAGACGGGCCCGCCGCTCGCGGAAAGGTAGCGCGCGCAAATCTTCGCCGTTGATCTGCAGCGCATCGTAGCAGCGCATGAACGCCGGGTATTGCTGCTGTATCTTCGGGGCCACGCTCTTGCGATTGAGCCGCTGTTGCAGGTCCGAAAAGGTGCCGGTCGCCACCGGCTCGCCGACCAGCAATTCACCATCGAGCGCGGCGGAAAAATCCATTGCCTGGGCGAGATCGGGGAATGCGCCGGACACATCGTCGCCGGTGCGCGAATAGAGCCGGCGCACGCCGCCCTCGCACACCGCCTGAACGCGGATGCCGTCCCATTTCCATTCGGCGGCATAGTCGGCCGGATCGAGCTTTTCGAGGTCGCCGTCGCCGACCGGGTTCGACAGCATCACCGGACTGAACAGGGCAAGTGCGGTCCGCTTCGGCTTCTCGGCCTTGCCTTCCAGCCAGGCGAACAGCGAGATATAGGGCGGTGTCAGCCCGTGCCACAGCTCCTCGATCTCGGCGACATCGACCTTGCCGAAATCGGCCAGCGCCTGTTTGGCCAGCCGCGCCGAAACTCCGATGCGCAAGCCGCCGGTGACCAGCTTGATGATGGCAAAGCGCGCCGAAATGCCGGCGCTGTCGAGCAGCCCGGCCAGCACCTTGGGTCCGTCCGAGCGGCTCGCCGCCTGCAGCTTTGTCACGACGTCGCCAAGCGTCGGCTCCCGGTTGGGGATATGTCCCGGCGTTTGCGGCCAGACCAGCGACACGGTTTCAGCGAGGTCGCCGACATAGTCGTAGGAATAGCCGAACAGCACCGGATCCATGCGCTCGGTGACCAGCGTGCGCAGCATCGCCGGCTTGACCGCCGCAATGTTGAGGTCGCCGGTGATCGCCGCCAGCGCCAGCCCGCGGTCGGGGTCCTCGACGCTGCGGAAATAGTCGACGAGCAGCGTCAGCTTGCCATTGCGCGACGGCGTCAGCACCAAGCGGTCGAGGAGTTCGGCGAAACGGTTCATGCGTCGCCCCACGCCAATGGTGAAAACCGGCGCGAGGCACCCCCCTCTGGCCTGCCGGCCATCTCCCCCTCAAGGAGGAAGATCGGATGTCGCGCCGGCCTTGGCCAATCTCCGATATTGGCGGAGATGAGCCGGCATTGGAGCTGCCAATATGCCCCCTTGACGGGGAGATGTCCGGCAGGCCAGAGGGGGGTGGGAAGGATCGCCGCGCCGGCGATTTCTGGATCAAAAATCACCATTCAATCGCCCTCGTCCTCATAGCCCACAAGGTGCAGTGGCCTGGCGGCGATGCCTTCCAGCTCGCACCAGCGCACCAGCGCTTCCTCGCGGCCGTGCGTCACCCAGATTTCGCCGGCGCCCGTCTCCTTGACGGTAGCGGTCAGTTCATCCCAGTCGGCATGGTCGGAAATGATCAGCGGCAGTTCGACGCCGCCTTGCTTGGCGCGCTGGCGGATGCGCATCCAGCCCGAGGCGAAGCATGAGATCGGGTCGGGAAAGCGCCGCGCCCAGCGGTCGGCGAAGGCCGATGGAGGGCCGACAACGATGGCCCCAGTGAAATCCTGCTTGCCGCCGCTGTCGACGGTTGCCGGCTCCAGCGTGCCGAGGTCGATGCCCTGGCTCTGGTAATATTCGCTGAGCTTGGCCAGCGCGCCGTGGATATAGATCGGCCTGTCATAACCGGCATCGCGCAGCAGCCGCATCACCCGCTGTGCCTTGCCCAGCGCATAGGCGCCGACCAGATGCGATCGCTCGGGAAACTGCGCCGCCGATTTGAGCAGCCGGGCGATCTCCTCCGTGTCGGGCGGATGGTGAAACACCGGCAGGCCGAAGGTCGCCTCGGTGATGAAGACGTCGCATTGGACCGGTTCGAACGGTGCGCAGGTCGCGTCCTTCTGGCGCTTGTAGTCGCCGGAGGCGACGATGCGCCTGCCCTTGTGCTCGACCGCGATCTGCGCCGAGCCCAGCACATGGCCGGCCGGATGGAAGGTGACGCTGACATCGTTCAGCGCCATCGCTTCGCCAAGCACGGCCGCTTGCGTTGTCCCGGCAAAATCCTCGCCATAACGCAACCCCATAATGTCGAGCGTCTGCTGCGTCGCCAGCACCGAACGATGGCCGGATCGGGCATGGTCGGAATGGCCATGCGTGATCAACGCCCGGTTGACTGGCCGCACCGGGTCGATGAAGAAATCGCCGCATGGGCAATAAAGGCCTTCAGGCCGGGGATGGAGCAGGTCGCTGGCGCGCATCCACTGAAGATAGTGGCTAATTCCAGCGCGGGAAGCCTGTTGCAAGAGACTGCTGACTCGGCTTACAGCCAGCCACCGGCCGCATCAGCCGGCGGGGCCATCGCCATGCAACCGCTGAAAATCTCGTCCGGCGACTTGACCGCCGACCGTCGCGCCGACTATGCCGAGATGCTTTTCGGCTCGGGCGAGCACGCGGCAGCGGCGGAGCTGCTGCTCGGCGCGCTGGAACTGGCGCCGCAATGGGCGGCGGGCTGGTTCCGCCTGGGCGAGATGCAGGAGGCAACGGGGCTGCTCGACCTGGCGACGCAGGCCTGGGCGACGGTGCTGAAACTGGACCCGGCGGATCGCCTGGGTGCTGCGCTGAAGCTGCAGCTGATCGGCAAGGCGCCGGCTGCCGCAGCGCCACCCAGCGCCTTCGTCGAGACGCTGTTCGACCACTATGCCGAGACTTTCGAGGACTCGCTGGTCGACAAGCTCGGCTACCGGCTGCCGGAGTTTCTCGATCGCGCCATTCGCGCGGCAAGACCGGGCCGCTTTTCGCTGGCGCTCGACAATCCGGCAGCCGCGACACGTGCCGGCTGATTGGGCAATGTGGCCTGCTTGGCCAGGGCCGCCGCTATAAGGCGTCGGCCTGGCGCGCGCGCTGGTCCGCGCCGGCATCTCCGGCAGGGTTGCCCGCCACGGCGGAGGTCGACATCCGCCGGCGGGGTTTGAAAGCAAGATAGAGAAGCAACGCGCCGAGCAGTCCAGCCCCAATGACGATCGTCAAACGCGTGCCGGTCATGCCGGTGCGTTCGATCTGGGTGGGGTTGGCGGGGTTCTGGACGACGGTGAGCTTGTCGCCGACCTGCGGTTCGCGGGCACCGTTCTTGTTCAGCTCCATCGTGGCCTCGACGGCGTCGGCGCCGGTGCCGACGCGCAAGGTGCCGGTGAATTTCTGGGTCACCTTCCACTCTTTGTCAGCATGAACCGTCTTGAACGCATCCACCAGTTCGCACGGCATCGTGGCGGTGCTGACGGTCTTGTAGACAATCTTGTGGGCGGTCGATTCCATGTCGCATTCGACATTGACCGCGAGGATTTCAGCAGGCGCCTCGGGCCAGCCGCTCTTCTTAATCATGTCCTTGCCGCCGAACACAGCGATCAGCAGACAGAAGCCGCCAATGAGTACCAGCTTGATCTTGGTCGTGTTCATGCGCAAACCCCTCGCCGCGCGGTTTCCCGGCAAGAGGCTGCTCGTTCAGGTTGAATATTCAGTAAATCGTGAACTCCCGCCGTACCGCAAAAGTAACTCTCGCTTAATGTACAGAAAACGGGTTGGCGAATATCTTAGAGATAGTGGCGGCCTCTACCCATGCGCCACCATCACATGACGAACGGCGGTATAATCCTCCAGCGCATAGAGAGACATGTCCTTGCCGTAGCCAGACTGCTTCAGCCCGCCATGCGGCATCTCGTTGGTCAGCATGAAATGGGTGTTGATCCAGGTGCAGCCATATTGCAGACGGGCGGCCGTCGCCATGGCGCGCGAGACGTTCTTGGTCCACACCGAGGATGCCAGGCCGTAGTCGCTGTCATTGGCCCAGTTCACGGCTTCATCGACTTCGGAGAAGCGGGTGATGGAGACGACCGGACCGAACACTTCGCGGCGCACGATCTCGTCTTCCTGCAGCGCGCCGGCAACCACCGTCGGCTGGTAATAGAAGCCGGAGCCTTCGCCCGGCTTGCCGCCGGTGGTGATCTCGATGTGCTTCAGTTCCGAAGCGCGCTCGACGAAGCTCGAGACTCGATCGCGCTGGCGGCGCGAGATCAGCGGCCCGATCTCGTTTTCGGTGTCGTCGGGCTGGTTGTATTTGATGGTCGAGACGGCAGATGAGAGATCGGCGACGAGCTTGTCGTAGATCTTCTTGCCGGCATAGATGCGGCAGGCGGCTGTACAATCCTGCCCGGCATTGTAGTAGCCGAAAGCGCGCAGGCCGTTGACCACGGCGCCGAGGTCGGCATCGTCGAAAACGATGACCGGCGCCTTGCCGCCGAGTTCCAGATGCGTGCGCTTGACCGACTTGGCGGCGGCCTGCAGCACCTTCTTGCCCGTGGCGACGTCGCCGGTGATCGAAATCATGTTGACCTTGGCGTGATTGATCAGCGTGTTGCCGACGCTGTCGCCGCGGCCGAGCACGACATTGACGACGCCCTCGGGCAGCACCTCGGCCAGGATCCTGGCCAGCTTCAGCGCCGTCAGCGGCGTCTGCTCCGACGGCTTGAAGACGACGGTGTTGCCGCCGGCAATGGCCGGCGCCAGCTTCCAGGCCATCATCATCAGTGGATAGTTCCACGGCGCGATGGAAGCGACGATGCCGATCGGGTCGCGCCGCACCATCGAGGTGTGGCCGGGCAGATATTCGCCGGCGACCACGCCCGGCATCGAACGTACCGCGCCGGCAAAGAAGCGATAGCAGTCGACGATCGCCGGGATTTCGTCATTGAGCACGGCGTTGATCGGCTTGCCGCAATTCAGCGCCTCGAGCGCCGCGAACTCCCGCGCGTTGGCCTCGATGCGGTCGGCGATCTTGAGGAGATAGCCGGAGCGCTGCGCCGGCGTTGTGCGTGACCACAAGACGAACGCTCGCTCGGCGGCAGTAACAGCCGCCTCGATCTGCGCCTGGCTGGCTTCAGGCAGGTTGAGAATGGTCGCCCCGGTCTTTGGATTCAGAATCGGCTCCTCGGTCTCGGTGCCGTTCTCGAAGCTCGAGCCGATCAGCATCTGGGTGTCCATGCAGGTTCTCCTCGGTCAGGAGCGAGTAGCGAATAGCGAGTAGCGAATAGGGCTGGTCGTGCAATCTCCCCTATTCGCTATTCGCTACTCCCTATTCGCTGTTCTTCATTTGCCCGAACCGGCGATCTGGTCGCCGTCGCGGGTCAGGTAATAGGCGGCAAGGATGGGCAGCAGCGTCACCAGCACCACGACCATGGCGACGACATTGGTGACCGGACGCTGGCGTGGGCGGATCAGCTCTTCCAGCATCCAGATCGGCACGGTCTGCTGCTGGCCGGCGGTGAAGGTGGTGACGATGACCTCGTCGAAGGACAGCGCGAAGGCGAGCATCCCCCCGGCAAGCAGAGCGGTGGCGATGTTGGGCAGCACGACGTGCCGGAAGGTCTGGAAGCCGTCGGCGCCGAGATCCATCGAGGCCTCGATCATTGAGCCGGAAGTGCGGCGGAAACGGGCGACCGCATTGTTGTAGACGACGACAACGCAGAAGGTGGCGTGGCCGAGCACGATCGTCCAGAACGAGAACGGGATGTCGGCTAGCGAGAAGGCCGAGCGCAACGCGATGCCGGTGATGATGCCGGGCAGCGCGATCGGCAGGATGACGAGCAGCGAGATCGTCTCGCGGCCGAAGAATTTCGTCCGTGAGACGGCGGCGGCGCACAGCGTGCCCAGTATCAAGGCAATCGCGGTCGAGATTGCGGCGACGCGGACCGAAAGCGACAGCGCCTGCCAGACATCCGGCCGGTTCCAGGTGACGGCGAACCATTGTGTGGTCAGCCCCGGCGGCGGCCAGACGAAGCTCTTCTCTTCCGTGGTGAAGGCATAGACGAAGATCAGCAGGATCGGCAGGTGCAGGAAGAGCAGGCCGCAAGCGGCTGCGATCTTGAGGCCGAGCGGGGCGGATTGCGAACCGTCAGAGCGCATCGAAGGCCCCCATGCGCTTGGCGCCCCAGAGATAGAAACCCATGATGACGATGGGCACGACGGTGAAGGCGGCGGCGAGCGGGATGTTGCCGGCGGTGCCCTGCTGCGAATAGACGGCCTGGCCGATAAACAGCCGCGACGTGCCGATGATCTGCGGGATGATGTAGTCGCCCAGCGTCAGCGAGAAGGTGAAGATCGAGCCGGCGACGATGCCGGGCAGCGCCAGCGGGAACAGCACGTTGCGGAAGGTCTGGCCCGGCGATGCGCCGAGATCGGAGGACGCCTCGACCAGATTGCCGGGCACGCGCTCCAATGCCGCCTGCACCGGCAGGATCATGAACGGCAGCCAGACATAGACGAAGGCGATGAAGGTGCCGGTGGCGGAGACCGACAGCGAGTTGCCGCCGACGACCGGCAGCGACAGCCAGCCGTCGAGCACCCAGAGCAGATGCAATTTGGCCAGCAGCCAAGTCAGAATGCCTTCCTTGGCGAGGATCAACTTCCAGGCGTAGATTTTCACCAGATAACTCGACCACAGCGGCAGCATGATTCCGAGATAAAACAGCGCCTTCCAGCGGCCCCGGGCATAGCGCGCCGCATAATAGGCGATCGGGAAGGCGATGGCGGCGGAGGCCAGCGTGACCAGCACCGCCATCGTCACCGTGCGCAGGATGATGTCGAGATTGGCGGGCTGGAACAGGTCGCCATAGGTCTTCAGCGTGAACTCATGGTTGATGAGGCCGGAAAATTCGTCGATCGAGAAGAAACTCTGTGCCAAGAGCGCGAACAGCGAACCGATATAGACAACGCCGAGCCACAGCACCGGCGGCGCCAACATGAGGAACAGCAGCAGTTGCGGCTTGCGCCAGAACAGGTCGGACAGCGCACCGCGCACGCCGCCGCTGCCGGGCAGGATGGCGGGGGCGGAGGTTGAGTTGAGCGCGGCGATGGTCATGGGGAGACCGCGTGCTGAAGGAACCCTGAGAAGCCGGGTTCCTTCACACCCCCCTCTGTCCTGCCGGACATCTCCCCCTCAAGGGGGGAGATCAGCAGTTTCGCTGCCTCGCCAAATCCCCAACGTTGAAGATTGGCGAAACCGGGAGGAACAGCCAATCTCCCCGCTTGAGGGGGAGATGTCCGGCAGGACAGAGGGGGGTGCTTGGCGCAAACCTCAATCATGCCGGCTCGTCCATCAAATGCAAATGCTCGCGGTTGAACGTCAGCACCACCGCTTCGCCTTCCGCCGGCAGCTTTGTCCCGGCCGGCACGATGGCGTGCAGCCTCAAGCCGTCGGCGTCGAGCGCCAGCCTGGTCGTGGCGCCGAGATAGTTGGTTCCGACCAGGCGCGCGGCAACCCCTTCGCCTTTCGCAATGCTGCCGATGCGGATCGATTCGGGGCGCAAGCTGCCCCAGCGGTCCTGGCCGGAATAACGCTGGACGAAATCCGGCGGCAACACATTGGAGGAGCCGACGAAATCGGCGACGAAGCGTGTCCTGGGCCGCTGGTAGATGTCTTCCGGCGTGCCGATCTGCATGATCTTGCCGTCATTGAAGACGGCAACGCGGTCGGCCATCGACAGCGCTTCGCCCTGATCATGGGTGACGAAGACGAAGGTGATGCCGAGCGCCTTCTGCAGCGACTTCAGCTCTTCCTGCATGTTCTCGCGCAGCTTGAGGTCGAGCGCGCCGAGCGGCTCGTCGAGCAAAAGCACCTTGGGCTGGTTGACCAGCGCACGGGCCAGCGCGACGCGCTGGCGTTGGCCGCCGGAGAGCTGGCCGGGACGGCGGGCGCCATAGCCGGGAAGCCGCACCAGTGACAATGCCTCTTCCGCCGCCTTCTGCCGCTGCGGCTTGGCGATGCCCTTGACCATCAGCCCGTAGGCGACATTGTCCAGCACGTTCAAATGCGGGAACAGCGCGTAGTCCTGGAACACCGTGTTGACGTTGCGGCGATAGGGCGGCACGCCCTCGGTGCGGTCGCCGAAGATCGAGATCGAGCCCGATGTCGGCTGCTCGAAGCCGGCGATGAGGCGCAGGCAGGTAGTCTTGCCGGACCCCGACGGACCAAGCATGGCGAAGAACTCGCCCGGCACGATGTCGAGATCGACCGCATCGACGGCGCGCACGCTGCCGAAATGGCGAGAGACTTTCTGGAAGGAAACGGCCGAGGTCATGGGCTGTCCTGATCTGTTGCCGGTTTGTGGTTCGTCGAAATAGCTCTTGCCGCCACCAATCAGGCCAGCGGGCACGGCACTTCACCTCCCCCTCGATGGGGAGGTCGCGGCGAAGCCGCGGGTGGGGGTGACTAGCACCGGACGTCAGCGCTGCCCCCACCCCGACGCTGCGCGTCGACCCTCCCCACAAGGGGGTGGGTTAAAGGGAGCTCAACGCCCGCCGATGACGCCGATATAGTCGGACACCCAGCGGTAGTAAGGCACGCACTGGTCGTTCTGGGTTGCGCACTTGGAGACCGGGGTCTTCCAGAACTTGATCTTGTCGAAGTTCTCGTAGCCGTTGGTCTTGCAGCCTTCCTCGCCGAGCAGCTCGTTGCCCTTGCAGGCAGCGGGCACCACGGGGAGCGAGCCGAACCAGGCCGAGACATCGCCCTGGACCTTGGGCGACAGCGAATGCTCAAGCCACATATAGGCGCAGTTGGGATGCGCGGCGTCGGCCTCCATCATGGTGGTGTCGGCCCAGCCGGTGACGCCTTCTTCCGGCACGGTCGAGGCGACCGGCTTCTTGGCGGCAACCAGCGTGTTGACCTGGTAAGGCCACGAACCGGAAGCGACGACGCCTTCGTTCTGGAAATCGTCGACCTGGATGGCGGCGTCATGCCAGTAGCGGCCGACCAGCGTCCGCTGAACACGCAGCAGCTCGAGCGCTGCCTTGTACTGGTCTTCGTTCAATTCGTACGGGTCCTTAATGCCGAGTTCCGGCTTGTGGAACATCAAATAGTTGGCGGCGTCGGCGATGTGGATCGGGCCGTCATAGGCCTGGACGCGGCCCTTGTTGGACTTGCCGTCCGGCAGGTTCATTTCCTCGAAGACGACGTTCCAGCTCTTGGGCGCTTCCTTGAAGACATCGGTGTTGTACATCAGGATGTTCGGGCCCCACTGATAGGGAACGCCGTAATGCACCTTGTCGACGGTGAACCAGGGCGCATCCTTCAGACGGTCGTCTACCGCCTTCCAGCTCGGGATGAGATCGGTGTTGATCGGCTGCACGCGCTTGCCGGCAACGAGGCGCAGCGATGCGTCACCCGAAGCGGTGACTAGATCGAACCCACCCTCATTCATCAGCGAGACCATCTCGTCGGAGGTGTTCGCGGTCTTGACGTTGACCTTGCAGCCGCTCTCCTTCTCGAAGGAGGTCACCCAGTCATAGCCCTTGTCGGTTTCGCCGCGCTCGATGTAGCCCGGCCAGGCAACGATGCTGACCTCCCCTTCGCCCTTGCCAAGTTCCTTGACCTGGGCGACGGCCTGACCGGAAAAGGTCAGCGCGACCGTCAAGGCGGTGCACGTCTTCAGGAATGAATTCATCGTCAATCTCCCATTTTGGCGCCTGACTGCGAAGCGAGTCGCCGCCGCGGTCAGCCGCAGGCTGAAAAGCGTCAGTTCATCCGATGGCACGTTGCCGCTCTGATGGCGGCTTTCGTCCCTGACATGAAAAGTGCTCGGAAAATTCCGGTTTCGCAAATTCATTTATCAGAAACGCGATATCGGTTTTTCCGATAGATAACCACGCACCCTATCAACGCTGCTGGCGTACCATACGCTGCGACTGGGCAAGGCCGATGAAGTCGCGCGACGCCTGCGGCAGACCGGAGCCGCGGCGCCAGACCATGCCGACCTGGACGACCGGCAGGGAACCCGAAATGTCGCGCGATTCGATGCGGTCGCCTTCCAGCGACCACGGCCGGTAGACTAGGTCGGGCAGCAACGCCACGCCCGCACCTGTGGCGACGAGGCTGCGAACGGCTTCGACCGAGCGGGTGCGAAAGGCGACATGCGGCCTGGCGCCGATCGCCGCCAGAAGCTTGCCGGTGTTCTCCTCGATCTCGTCGACGGTCAGCATGATCAGCGGCTCGCCGGCAATGTCGCCTATGCCGATAATGTCGGCGCTGGCCAGCTTGTGGCCGAGCGGGACCCACAGCCGGTAGGCCGAGACCTCGAGGATTTCCGACTGCAGAGCGGTGCGGTCGCGCAAATTGGAGGTGACCATGACGGCAATGTCGAGCTTGCCGCCGATCAGCAGATGTTCGAGATAGTCGCCATTGTCCTCGATGGCCGAGACATCGACGCCGGGATAGGCGCGGCGGTAGCGCGCCAGCAGATCGGACAGCACATAGCCCGCGACCAGCGAGGTGACGCCGAGCTGCAGCCGCCCGCCGGCCACCACCTGGTCGTCGGAAAAAGCGCGGCGCGCGTCGGAGACGTCGGCCAGGATCTTGGTCGCATGGCGCAGGAACTGGTGGCCTTTGTGGGTAATGTTGAGGCCACGCGGATGGCGCTCGAACAATTCGACGCCGAGATCGCTCTCCAGCTCCTTGATCGCCTCGGTGACCGAGGATTGCGAGATGGAGAGGTTTTGTGCGGCGCCCGACACCGTGCCTTGCTCGGCGACGGCAATGAAGAACTGCAGCTGGCGGATGGTGAAAGCCATGGCCGGACTAAACACCGGCGCGCCGGGGAAGGAAAGCCGAAGGCGGAGCTTATACCCATACGGCTTGAGGCGCCTCCTGGTCAGCCGAACCCGAGGCGCCGCCGGCAGGCAGGACCGTAGCGAAGCGCGAGCATGAACGCCGTCTCCAGCGCCAGGACGATGACGATGATGCGAAAGCCGATGGCATAGGAATCCCGGCCGCTGCCGCGCATAAGGTAGCCGGTGACGAGGAAGCCGGTGTTCCATAGCGTGGCGCCGAGCAGCGTCGCCGCCGCGAAGGGCAAGAGTGGAAGACGGAGCGCGCCGGCCGCGATCGGCAGATAGTTGCGAACCGTCGGGATGAACTGCGCCAGCAAGGAGACCCGGACATGATGGCGGCGATAGGCCTGACCAAGCTTGCTGTAGGTCGCATAGCGCAAGCAGACATATTTGCCGAAACGCTGGACCAGCCTGTCGGCACGATCCAAGCCAATCCGACGACCCAAACTATACCAGACAAGGCAGCCTGTGATGGCGGACAGCGTCGTTACCAGAAGCAGGATCGCCAGCGCCGGGAGATCGGGGGCTGCCGTCATGCCGAGGAACAGCAGCAGCACATGCGAGGGCGGCAGCGGCAGGATCTTTTCTGTGAAGGCGAGGCAGGCGACGCCGAGCAGGCCGAAGCCCAGGATCGCCGACAGTGGATCAGTCATGCGAAGCGCCAGTCATAGGTTTTGAGGTTCTTGATCCTGGACACCTTATACACCGTCATACACCGTCGCCGGCGGAAAGTTGCGGAATGTCCGGCCAAGCCGGGTCGGCTTCCAGGTCGGAGCGCGCAAGCGTCCAGGCCATGAGGAAAGACAAGGCATCGTTTGCAGCATGGTGGCCTCATTGCTGATGCGGGCGATTCGCCCGGCCCGCATTTCGACGAGGCGCTGTTTGCGGCTGCCAAGTTGCATGGACATTGCGAAGAGCGGGATGATTGAAAAACAATTTTTCACCAGAACGAAATCTTATGCGGCCGGCGACGCGGCGCGCATGATGCACAACATGCCTTCGTGGTATCGGGTGGCGGCATGGCCGGGATCGCGGCGCGCCAGTCGCTGGTGTTTGGCTAGGCCGCAGCAATGCTAAGGCGCGCTCCAGCCTCGGCAAGTGCCGAGGCAATGTCGCGCGGCGGCGGCTGGTCGGTGGCGAGTTCGGAAAAACCGTCGAAGCCGCAGACCTGGACCAGACCCTGGCGACCGAACTTGGTGTGGTCGGTGATGACCAGCGAGCGCTGGCCGCGCGACAGCACCATGCGGGCGAACTCCGCCTCTTCCAGATCGTAGTCGGCAAGGCCTGCGGCGGCATCAACGGCGCCGATCGAAATCACCGCATGGCTGACCGAGAAGCGGCTGACGAAATCGATCGCCGAGGCGCCGAAGGCGGCTCCGGAATCGCTGCGCAATTCGCCGCCGGCCATATAGACCTTGTTGCCGTTGACGGTGGCCAGCGTGCGGGCGATGTCGGATGAATTGGTGACCACGGTCAGCCGCCGGTGGCCGAGCAGTTCGCGGGCCAGGAACGAGGTCGTGGTGCCGGTGTCCAGCATGACCGATTCACCGTCGCGAATGGTGGCAGCGACCATGCGGGCGATCAGCCGCTTGGCCTCCGCATTGTCGCGCATGCGCCGCTCGAACGGCGCTTCGCCGGCCATCGACGGCAGGCCGATGGCGCCATGCATCTTGAGCACCGAGCCATTGCCGGTCAGTGGCTTGACATCCCGGCGCACCGTTTCAAGCGAAACCCCCAGCCGGTCGGCGAGGCTGGCAATGGTGACGGTGCCCTCTTCCTTGAGGAGGCGGAGGATTTCGCCATGCCGTTTCGAATGGATCATCTGGCTTCCTGAATTTGCGGCCTGCCCGGTTTTAGGGCAATGCCGCCGTTTTTAAAGGAATTGCTCGTGGTTTCGGGCAAAACACCCAAAAAAAGTCACAACATTTCATTGACAGTTAGGTAGCACTGGCGTGACATTGACGGCGTGACAGCTTCGGAACTGCCACGGGAGGGTGATGGCAGAGCCGCAATTCACGGACCGGACCGTCTGGCCAGACCGTCTGGGTTTGAACTGGCACAAAAGTTTCTCAAATCCGCGGGGGCGGAGACCGGGTATCAAAACCTGGCCAGAGGGGCTCGTCGGTGCGGCGCGGGATAGGAGTTCCTGCGTCCCGCACCGACGAGATTTTTTGCGTTTCCCAACGCTCGTTGCGCGGCGCATGGCGCCCAGGAAAGCTCCGCAAAAGTCAGGGATGGTCCCGTGACTGCTGAAGACCGCATCCGGACCTTGCCTTGCTGGAATGGCAGCATCGACATTGCGCCGTTGCCGGGCGGCCTCAGCAACGCCAACTATCTGGTCAAGGACGCGGCCGGGCGGCATGTCGTGCGCTTCGGCCAGGACTATCCATTTCACCACGTCTTTCGCGACCGCGAGGTGATGACGGCCCGCGCGGCGCACGCCGCAGGCTTCGCGCCGGCGGTCCACCATTCCGAACCCGGCATCATGGTCACGGAATTCCTCGGCGCGAAGACCTATGTCGCCGAGGATGTGCGCGCCAATATCGGCCGCGTCGCAGCGCTTATGCGCGGGTTCCATCGCGAGATGCCCAATCACATCTCCGGCGCCGGCTTCATGTTCTGGGTCTTCCATGTCATCCGCGACTATGCGCGAACGCTGAGCGAAGGCGGCAGCCGCAAGCGCGACGAGCTGCCCAGGCTGCTGGCTCTGGCCGACGAGTTGGAGCGGGCGCAGAAGCTGCTGCCGATCGTATTCGGCCACAACGATCTTCTGCCGGCAAATATCCTCGACGATGGCGACAGGTTGTGGCTCATCGATTTCGAATATGCCGGTTTCAACACCGCGATGTTCGATCTTGCCGGCGTTGCCTCCAACGCCGAGATGAGCGACGCGGAGTCCTTCTCTTTCCTCACGGCGTATTTCATGCGCGAGCCGGATGAGGCGATCCGCCGCTCGCACGCGGCCATGCAATGCGCCTCGCTGCTGCGCGAGGCGATGTGGAGCATGGTTTCCGAACTTTACCTCGACGCGCCCGGCATCGACTACGTCGCCTACACCGCGGAGAACCTGACGCGGCTCGACGCGGCGCTGGACAATTACCGCACGAAATACGGGACACAGTCATGAGCTTGCCCACGCATGCCGGCATCGTCGTCATCGGCGGCGGCATTATCGGCTGTTCGACGGCCTATCACCTGGCGCGCGACCACAAGGCCGATGTCGTGCTGCTGGAACAGGGCAAGCTGACCTCGGGTTCGACCTGGCATGCGGCCGGGCTGGTCGGCCAGTTGCGCTCGTCGGCCTCGATCACCCGCGTGCTCAAATATTCGGTCGAGCTCTACAAGGGACTGGAAGCCGAAACCGGACTCGCTACCGGCTGGAAGATGACCGGGTGCCTCAGGCTTGCGACCAATGCCGACCGCTGGACCGAATATAAACGGCTGGCGACGACGGCCAGGAGCTTCGGCATGGACATGCAGTTGCTGTCGCCGGGGGAGGTCAAAAAGATGTGGCCGCTGCTGGAGACTGGCGACCTCGTCGGCGCCTCCTGGCTGCCGACCGATGGGCAGGCCAGCCCCTCCGACATCACGCAGTCGCTGGCCAAGGGCGCGCGCATGCATGGCGCCAAGCTGTTCGAGGACGTCCGCGTTACCGGCTTTGACATGACGGACGGGCACATCACCGCGGTGAAGACCAACAAGGGCGACATTGCTTGCGACAAGGTGGTGAACTGCGCCGGGCAATGGGCACGCCAGGTCGGCGCGATGGCCGGCATTTGCGTGCCGCTGCAACCGGTCAAGCACCAGTACATCGTCACCGAGAAGATCGACGGGCTGGCGACCGACGCGCCGACAATCCGCGATCCCGACCGCCGCACCTATTTCAAGGAAGAGGTCGGCGGGCTGGTGATGGGCGGCTATGAGCCGAACCCGCAGGCCTGGGCGACCGGCCTGCCCGGCGGCGATGTCCCCGATGACTGGGAGTTCCGCCTGTTCGACGACGACTACGATCATTTCGAACAGCATATGAGCCAGGCGATCGCGCGCGTGCCGGCGCTGGAGACGGTCGGCGTCAAGCAGATGATCAACGGGCCGGAGAGTTTTACGCCGGACGGCAATTTCATCCTCGGTGTCGCGCCCGAATGCGCCAACATGTTCGTCGGCGCCGGCTTCAACGCCTTCGGCATCGCTTCCGGCGGCGGCGCCGGCTGGGTGCTGGCGCAATGGGTTGTCGATGGTGAAGCGCCGCTCGACCTTTGGGTGGTCGACATCAGGCGCTTTTCCAATTTGCACCGCGACCGGCAATGGGTCAGCGATCGCACGCTGGAAGCCTATGGCAAGCATTACACGATCGGCTTTCCGCATGAGGAGTACGTCTCGGGCCGGCCGCGCATCGTCTCGCCGCTCTACGAGCGGCTGAAAGCGCACCGCGCGGTGTTCGGCTCCAAGCTCGGCTGGGAACGGCCGAACTGGTTCGCGCCGCAGGGCGCCACATCCGAAGACATTTATTCCATGGGCCGGCAGAACTGGTTTGGCCCGGTCGGCGAGGAGCATCGCCATGTGCGCGAGAAAGTCGGCATCTTCGACCAGTCGTCCTTCGCCAAATACGAAATGACGGGTTCGGATGCGGCTAAGGCGCTGGACTGGATCTGCGCCAACGATGTCGCCAAGCCGGTGGGACGGCTGACCTACACGCAGCTTCTCAACACGCGCGGCGGCATCGAGGCCGATTTGACGGTGGCCAGGCTCGCCGAAGACAAATTCTACATTGTGACCGGCACCGGCTTCCGCACGCATGATCTCTCCTGGATCGACGACCATGTCGGCAAGGGTCTCGACGTGACGCTGAAAGATGTCACTGAGGATTTCGGCACGCTGTCGCTGATGGGACCGCGGGCCCGCGACGTTCTGGCTGCCGTGACCGATGCCGATGTCTCGAACGCCGCCTTCCCGTTCGGCCATATCCGCGAGATCACGACTGCCGGCCATACGGTTCGGGCGCTGCGCGTCACCTATGTCGGCGAGCTTGGTTGGGAATTGCATGTGCCGATCGCCGCCACCGGCGAGATTTTCGACACGCTGATGGCGGCAGGCAAGCCGCACGGCATCCGGCCGATCGGCTACCGGGCGCTGGAATCACTTCGGCTGGAGAAAGGCTACCGCGCCTGGGGCTCCGACATCACCCCCAACGACACGCCTCAGGAGGCCGGCCTCGGCTGGGCGGTGAAGCTGAGGAAGAACACCGATTTCGTCGGCCGGCGGGCGCTCGAAAAGATCAGCGGCGCCGACCTGAAGAAACGCTTTGCCGGCTTCACGGTCGACGATCCCGATATCGTGCTGGTCGGGCGCGAGACGATTTTGCGCAATGGCGAACCGGTCGGCTATCTCACCAGCGGCGGTTATGGCTACACGCTGGCTAAGAACATCGGCTATGGCTATGTCCGCAACGCCGATGGCGTCGGCGACGATTTTCTCAGCTCAGGGGACTATGAGCTGGTGGTCGCGATGGAACGGACGCCGGCCAACATTCATCTCGAACCGATGTACGATTCTTCGATGAGCAGGATCAAGGCGTAGACGAAACCTGGATTAGCTCACACGGAGTACAAGGCCGCGGCTGGGCACGGTGTCAGCCTCGCCCGGCATCGAAACATAAGGCGCAGTCTCCTCGGCACGAACGACCCTGACCTCAGCCTCGAGCGCAGCGATGCGATCGGCAAAGCCGGCGTTCCACAGCGTGTTCTTGATGGTCAGCACGATGACGCCACCGGGACGGCAGACGCGGATCAGTTCGTCCAGCCCCTCGGCGCCGACATGGCCGGAGGTGAAAACGCCGGCCGAGACGATGCCGGCATAGGCATTGTCGGCAAAGGGCAGTGGCCCGCCGAGCGCCAGGCAATGCAGCGCCGAATAGACGCCCTTTGCCGCCGCTTTAGACAGCATGCCTTGCGAAATATCGAGCGCTTCGACCTGGGGATAGCCGGTGATGGCCAGCCACTCGCCGATCAGCCCGGTGCCGGCGCCGGCGTCGAGAAGCGGTGCGGCGCCGCGCGGCAGATGGCGGGCCAGCAGGGCCAGGCAGATCGTCGGATGGCGGTAGCCGGCGGCCGACATGTCGGCATCGTAGGTTTCCGACCAACTGTCATAGATCGCGGCGACGTCCTCGGGCCGTTGCGCCGCATAGGCGGCGCCAAGCCCGCCATGATCCTTGTTGCCCGCCATGGCTGTTTCTCCGCCAGCTCGCTGCTCACCCTCGATCGGATGATAGCCAAACGGCGAAAACTGTGGAACCGTTGTCGCAAGAAATACATGGCCAAGGGCAACAGGCATGGGGACGGACGAGGCACGCGCAACACTTGCGGCAATTCCGGCATTGGCGGGCTATGACGGACCGCTTGAGCGGCTGGGCGGGATGACCAATCTCGTCTTTCGGGCCGGCGATATCTGCCTGCGTATCCCCGGCAAAGGCACCGAGGAGTATATCAACCGCGCCAATGAAGCGGTGGCGGCGCGTGAGGCGGCCAAAGCGGGCGTCAGCCCCGAAGTGCTGCATGTCGACCCCGCGACAGGCGTGCTGGCGAGCCGCTTCGTTGCCGGCGCCGTGACGATGTCGCCGGAAAAGTTCAAGCTGCGCGCCGGCAGCCCGGCCCGCGCCGGCGAAGCCTTCCGCAAGCTGCACACGTCCGGTGCGGTATTTCCGTTCCGCTTCGAGCTGTTTGCGATGATCGACGACTATCTCAAGGTCTTATCGACCAAGGAAGTCGCCTTGCCGCCGGGCTACCACGACGTGGTGCGCGAATCCGACACCGTGCGTGCGTCCCTTGCCGCGCATAGACTGCCGATTGCCGCCTGCCATTGCGATCCACTGTGCGAGAATTTTCTCGATACGGGCGAGCGGATGTGGATCGTCGACTGGGAATATTCGGGGATGAACGACCCGCTCTGGGACCTCGGCGACCTCTCGGTCGAAGGCCGGTTCGACACCGCGCAGGAGGAAGAGATGATGCGCGCCTATTTCGGCGGCGAGGCAAAACCGGCCGAGCGCGGCCGCGTCGTCACCTACAAGGCGATGTGCGACCTGTTGTGGACGCTCTGGGGCCTTATCCAGCTTGCCAACAACAACCCGGTCGAGGATTTCCGCGCCTATGCCGACGGCCGCTTCGCCCGTTGCAAGGCGCTGATGGAAACGCCTGAGTTTTCACGGCATCTGGCGGCGGTGCGCCAAGGTTAGGTCAATTCACGCCTTTCGGCACGTTCTCCGGCGGCACGACTATTTCGACCACCTTCTGGCGGTGGAAGATGAACAGGCCGGCGAGCACGACGATGGCCGCGCCGATCAGGATGCGCGGTCCCGGCACGTCGCCGAAGAAGGCCAGGCCGAAGATCACCGCCCATAGAAGCAGGCTGTAGTGCAGCGGCGCCAGCGTCGAGGCAGGGGCCAGTTTCAGCGCCCTGGTAATCATCAGATGCGCGCTGCAGGAGACGATGCCGAGCAGGAGCATGGCGCCGAAATCGAGTGCCGAGGGCGTCTGCCAGGCGCCGATGGTCATCACGCCGCCGACCAGCAGCGTGCCGATAGTCTGCCAGGTGACCAGCGTTGTGTCGCTGGTGCCGCGCAGGCGGCGGCTGAGGATGATGGCGAAGGCGAAGGCAATGCTGCCGACCAGTGCGAACAGCGAGGACTGCGAGAACGCCGCCGAAGAGGGCTTCAAGATGATCAGCACGCCGCAGAAGCCGACCAGGATGGCGGCCCAGCGGCGCCAGCCGACCTTTTCGCCGAGCAGGAAATGCGACAGCGCCGCCACATAGATCGGCCCGGCCATGTAGAAGCTCATTACATCGGCCAGCGGCAGATAGACGACGGCGGCGTAAAACAAGGCTGTGTCCACCGTGGTCGCCAGCACGCGCAGAATCTGGAGGACCGGCCGCTCCATCTGGAACAGTCTGCCGGCGCCCTGGTTGGCGATCATCGGGCCGAGCACGATGAAGGCGCCGATGGATCGGATCAGCACCACCTGGCCGACCGAGAAGCTGGCGACCAGCCATTTGCCCATCGCGTCGTTCAGCGCGAACATGAAGTCGCCGGCCAGCATCAAAAGGATGCCGGCCAGAAGCGCGTTCCTGATGGTAAAGGTGCGGACGAGCGACTGGGCCATGCGGCTCCCTAGCTGCAAGCGGCCGCTTTGACGAGGCAAATCGGTAAGACCAGCGGCGGAAATCGGCTGTTTCTACGCAGTTTTGTGCCGCCGGTTCACCTGTCCGGGACGGCCGGCGATCGACAGCCGTGTCTCCTGCTTCGTGCGCTCGGCCACCACCTTGCCCCTGGCGACGACGCACAGCCGTTCGGCACGTAACCTCAAGGCTTCGATCGGGTTGCCGGCATCGAGGATAACGAAGCTGGCGCGCTTGCCCACGGCAAGGCCGAGATGATCGAGGCCCATGATGGCGGCGTTGACGTTGGTGACCATGTCGAAGCAGCGTGCCATGTCGGCAGGGCTCGACATCTGAGCGACGTGAAGCCCCATGAAGGCGACGTCGAGCATGTCGGCGGTGCCCAGCGAATACCAGGGGTCGAGAACGCAATCCTGGCCCCAACCGACCCGGATGCCGAGCGCCAGCATCTCCTTGACCCGGGTCATCCCGCGGCGTTTGGGAAACGTGTCGTGGCGGCCCTGCAGCATGATGTTGATCAACGGATTGGGGATCGCCGAGACACCGGCCTCGGCGATCAGCGGCAGCAGCTTGGAGACGTAATAATTGTCCATCGAGTGCATCGAGGTGAGGTGCGAGCCGGCCACCTTGCCCTGCAGGCCAAGGCGCTGCGTCTCATAGGCAAGCTGCTCGATGTGGCGCGACAGCGGATCGTCGGTCTCGTCGCAATGCAGGTCGACCATCAGCCCGCGCTTAGCCGCGATTTCGCACAATTCGGTCACCGAGCGCGTGCCGTCGGCCATGGTGCGTTCGAAATGCGGGATGCCGCCGACGATGTCGACGCCCATGTCGAGCGCGCGCAGCGTGTTCTGGCGCGCCGTCGGCGAACGGTAAAAGCCATCCTGCGGGAAAGCGACCAGTTGCAGATCGATATAGGGCGCGACAATCTTCTTGACGTCGAGCAGCGCCTCGACCGCCAGCAACCGGTCGTCGCAGACATCGACATGGGTGCGGATGGCGAGCAGGCCCATCGAGACCGCCCAGTCGCAATAGGCGAGCGCCCGCTCGCGCACCGCCTCATGCGTCAACAGCGGCTTGAGTTCGCCCCACAGCGATATGCCTTCCAGCAGCGTGCCCGAAGCGTTGATGCGCGGGATGCCATAAGACAGCGTCGCATCCATGTGGAAATGCGGATCGACGAAGGGCGGCGAGATCAGATTGCCGCACGCGTCGATCGCCGTGCCGGCAGTGACGGCGAGTTCGTGCTCTATGGCGACGATCGTCTCGCCGACGATGCCGAGGTCGGCAACGGCGCCGTCAGGCAGCGTTCCGCCGCGCACAACAAGGTCGAAATCCATCTGCCGTCATCTCCCTGAAGCTCGAACGCCGTAATCGTGGCGCAAAAGACGCCTTGCCGCAGCTGTTTGCCTTCGCGGCAGCGAAAGGTTCCATCCAGCCACAACTCGCTCTATAAGCCGCCTTTCGCCCCGGTGGCGAATCCGAAATTCGTCTAGTCAGGCATGGGATCTGCCATTTGTTTCGCTTCTTCCGTTCGACGGAAAACCAGCGCCTTATCGCAAGGCTTTTGCGGGAATCCTTTCACGCGCATAGATTTGGCTACGCTGCGGCCATTCTGTCGATGCTGGTGGTGGCGGCAACGACAGCAGCCAGCGCCTATATGCTGCGCGAAATCACCAATGAATTCGTGGTTTACAAGCGGATTGGGCAGGTCAATCTGATCGCGGCGGCGACCGGAGCGATCTTCATTCTCAAGGGCTTCGCAAACTTCATCCAGGCCTACTTCATGAGCAGGGTCGGCAATGCCATCATCGCCGACCGGCAGCGCAAGATCTATGACAGCATTCTCGCGCAAGGCATCGAATTCTATCATTCGACCTCTTCGTCCGAACTGATTTCGCGCATGACGAACAATGCCCAGGCCGCGCGCAGCGTGCTCGACCAAATCGTCACGTCCTATGTTCGCGACCTGGTGACGCTGGCTGCGCTGGTGGGTGTGATGGTCTGGCAGCAGCCGGCGCTGTCCCTGATCTGTCTGGTGATCGGGCCGATCGCCATTTACGGCGTCAATCGTATCCTGAAGCGCGTCCGAAAAATTGCCTCGCAAGAATTCCGTTCGCTCGGCCAGATCGTGCAGGTGATGCAGGAAACTGCGATCGGCGTGCGCGTCGTCAAATCCTTCGGTCTCGAAGGCGCCATGCGCAAGCGCATGTACAAGGCCGTGTCGGACGTGGAGAGCCGCGCCAACAACATCGCCACGCTGGAGGCCGCCACCAGCCCGGTTATGGAAACGCTTGCGGGGCTGGCCATCGCTGGCGCCGTTTTTGTCAGCGGCTTCCTGGTTCTGGGCGGCGGCGGTCAGATGCCGGGCAACATCATGGCCTTCATCGCGGCGCTGCTGTTGGCCTATGAGCCGGCCAAGCGCCTGGCCCGCGTACGCATCTCGCTTGAAACCGGCATTGTCGGCGTGCGCATGATGTTCCAGCTCGCCGACCGGCCGCTGACGCTGGCCGAAAAGCCGGATGCAAAGCCGCTGCGGGCCGGGCCGGGCGAGATCCATTTCGACAATGTCAGCTTCGCCTACCCCGAAAGCGCGCCGGTGTTCGAGGGACTGGACCTGACGCTTGCCGCAGGCAAAATGACGGCGCTCGTCGGACCCTCGGGCAGTGGCAAGTCGACCATCCTCAACCTGATCATGCGCATGTACGACCCGCAGAGCGGCAGGGTGATGTTCGACGGGCAGGACATTTCTTGTGCCACGCTCACCTCGGTCAGGGAAAAGATCGCCTATGTCAGCCAGGACACGTTCCTGTTTGCCGGCACGATCATGCACAACATCAGGCTCGGGCGCGAGGGCGCCACGGACGAGGAAGTAATGGCCGCCGCAAGGGCCGCCAATGCACATGACTTCATCAGCGCCCAGGCGAAAGGCTACGACACGGATGTCGGCGAGAATGGCGCGCTGCTGTCAGGCGGCCAGCGCCAGCGCATCTCGATCGCACGCGCCATGCTGCGCAATGCCGAAATCCTGCTTCTGGACGAGGCGACCAGCGCACTCGACGCCGAATCCGAGGCGCTGTTCCGCGACGCGCTGCAGCAGCTGACGGTCGGGCGCACCACCATCGTCATTGCCCACCGCCTGTCGACCGTGCACCAGGCCGACACGATCGTGGTGCTGGAGGCCGGCAAGGTGGTGGAAAGCGGCGCGCATCGCACGCTGCTCAACCAGGGCGGGCTGTATCAGAAGCTTTACGAATATCAGCTGATGCCGTGAGCTTTACCCTCCCCCTTGTGGGCATAGGCGCTAAGATAGGTATTGCCCTGCGGAATCGGGTGTGATTCTACACTGCGATGACACACGAATCGCTTGTTGATGACGG
>NZ_AYWC01000022.1:0-80935 GCF_000502615.1 Mesorhizobium sp. LNJC405B00
TGGCGCTCCCATGAAGAACCTGGCCCATAGCGCATCCTTTGATTCGGACGAAAAGTATGCACCATCAAAGCCTGGGATCAAACACCTAGGTCGTATTTCGGCGATGCCTCGGACAAGCCTGCGTATGGCCGCATCGGCGTCTTCGTCGGGGTATGAGTTCAAGTGCCCGAACACGTTTGTGACGTCTGCCGTCACTTCTGCGCCATCGAGTTTTGCACCGATTTTTGCAGGATCCGATGGGTCTGCGACAGCGCTATCGACACCCGGCTGCCGTTTGAATTCGGCAATTACGAGCTCTCTGAATTCCGCCATATTAGAAAAGCGACGCTTCTGAGCCTTCGCGCGCCCGAGAAAGCCAGCGATTATGGAAAACAAAGCCATCGCAAATATCCCCCGCCTTGTGACTGGATGCCCCGATGACGTAACCATCTATCGCCCTACTTGTCTCTCGATACCCGCAAAACTACAGCCTGCCATCTTGGCAGGCACTAAACCCCTTCCGCCATGATCTCGCGCCCGATCAGCCAGCGGCGGATTTCGCTGGTGCCGGCGCCGATCTCGTAGAGCTTGGCGTCGCGCAACAGCCGGCCGGTCGGATACTCGTTGGTATACCCGTTGCCGCCAAGCAGCTGGATGGCGTCGAGCGCCATCAGCGTCGCCTTTTCCGCGGCAAACAGCACGCAGCCGGCGGCATCCTTGCGTGTCGTCTGGCCGCGATCGCAGGAAGCCGCGACAGCATAAACGTAAGCGCGCGCGGCATTCATCGTCGAATACATGTCGGCGAGCTTGCCCTGTACCAGCTGGAACTCCCCGATCGGCTGGCCGAACTGCTTGCGCTCATGCACATAGGGGATGGCGACATCGAGGCTCGCCGCCATCAGCCCGAGCGGGCCGCCGGCGAGCACGGTGCGCTCGTAGTCGAGGCCCGACATCAGCACCTCAACGCCGCGGCCTTCCTCATGCAGCACATTGTCGTAGGGAACCTCGACATTGTCGAACACCAGTTCGCCGGTGTTGGAGCCGCGCATGCCGAGCTTGTCGAGCTTTGGCGATGCCGAGAAGCCGGCCATCGTCTTTTCGACGATGAAGGCGGTGATGCCGTGCGATTTCCGCTCCGGATCGGTCTTGGCGTAGACCACCAGCGTTTCGGCGTCGGGGCCGTTGGTGATCCACATTTTCGAGCCGTTGAGCACATAGCGGTCTTTGCGCTTTTCGGCGCGCAGCTTGAGCGAGACGACGTCGGAGCCGGCGCCCGATTCCGACATGGCCAGCGCACCTGCCCTTTCGCCCGAGCACAATGCCGGCAGGAATTTCTCCTTCTGCGCCGGCGTCGCCCAGCGGTTGATCTGGTTAACGCAGAGGTTCGAATGGGCGCCGTAGGAGAGACCAACCGAGCCCGAGGCGCGCGAAATCTCTTCCACCGCAATGACGTGGGCAAGATAGCCCATGCCGCTGCCGCCGAAATCGGGATCGGCGGTGATGCCGAGAAGGCCGAGCGCGCCGAGCTCTTTCCACAGATGCGTGGGGAATTGATTGCTGCGGTCGATCTCGGCAGCGATCGGCGCTATTTTCTCCTGGGCAAAGCGGCGCACCAGATCGCGCAGCGCCTCGATGTCCTCGTCATGCCCGAAGCTGAGTGTGTTCGTGTACATGCCGTTCCCTCCTGCCGCATGACCCCGAAAATCGACTTCGATTTTCGGAAAGGATCATGCGCGAAATCAAAATGATACAGCGTCCTTTGCGCGTCCGAAGGGACGCGCGGCGCTGTAAGTCTTGCCGTCGATCTTCGCGCCAACCAGGCGCATTGTCATTGAAAGATATGTCGCCGTGACTTCAGCCATCGACAGCCGCTCGCCCGGCCGGAACCAGACGATGACGCCGGTCATCATCTGGATCAGGGCCATGGCAGTGAGCCCGGTGTCATCGACACTGAAGGCGCCGGCCTCCGCGCCGTCGCGCAGGATGGCGCGCAACTCCTTCTCATAGGCGGTGCGCATGCGAAGGATCTGCGTCAGCCGGTCATGTGACAGGCTGCGCAATTCCATGTTCGAGACATGGGTGCAGTGGCGGCGCTCGATGTGGAAAGCGATGTGGTTTTCGACATAGGCGGCAAGCCGCGTTGCCGGATCGGCGGCATCGGGGCGTGCGGCGTCCCACGCTTCGATCAGCCCTTCCATATGTTCGCGCATAAGCGTGAACAGCAGGTCTTCCTTGGTCGGAAAATAGCGGTAGAGCGCGGCGGCCTGGACGCCGACCTCGGCGGCAAGCTGCCGCATCGACATCGCCTCGTAGCCGAAGCGGGCGATCAGGCTGACCGCTGCCTCGCGGACGGCCGCTTCAGTCTTTTCGCCATCGGATCCCGTTGTGCGTGCCATGATCGTCTCCCGATATTTACCAATAAAACGAACGTTCAATTAATTCAAGCGGCAATAAAGTGGTTCCGTCTAGGCAATGATCCGAAAGTCGATGGGCGCGTCGAGGAGTTCGAATTCTTCGATCTCGACCTTCGAAACCGAAGCTCCCCTTGGCCCTTGCCGGAGCCGTTCGATCATTGTGGAAACCGCAGCATCGGCACCGGCAATCGAGGCCGTCACCGTGCCGTCTCGTTCATTGCGTACCCAACCTACGAGGCCAAGCCCTATCGCTTCGCGTCGCGCCCACATCCGGTAGCCGACGCCTTGCACCTTACCATGCACGCGCGCCTGCACCGCCTTTTGCCGGTCGTTATCTCCCATGCTCAAGAACTGGCGCGGGATTGGACGAAAGCAACAGCCTTGAACGGTTGGATTGTTGTTGGATCGACGGAAGCCGGGGACTCGGCTGATTTTATCGTGGCTTTTGGCGGCGTCGGCAGGCCGTGTCGCGACGGCAATCGGCCGGGCTAGTTTCCCCGCGCCGCGGCGAGTGCGCCGGGCAGTTCCTCGGCAAAGATGTCGAGCTCATGATCGAGGCCGACGCTGACCCTTATGCAACGGTCGAGCCCTGGCGCCATCGGTTTGCGAATGAACACGTCGCGCGACAAAAGATTTTGCAGCACTTTCAGCGCGAAGGCGCCGTCCTTGCCGCAATCGATGGTGACGAAATTGGTCGCCGATGGCAGCGGCTTCAGCCCGTTCGTCTCCGCAGTCCCGGCTATACGTGTGCGGCCGGCAGCGACTCGCGCCACCACGCTGTGCAGCCAGTCCTGGTCGGCCAGCGCCTCGACGCCGGCGATCTGCGCCATGCGGCTGACGCCGTAATGGTTGCGGATCTTCTCGAAATCGCGGATCACCTCAGCCTCGGCCACCGCATAGCCGCAGCGAATGCCGGCCAGCCCGTATGCCTTGGAGAAGGTGCGCATGCGGATGACGTTGGGCCGCGCGACATCGATCGGCGGCAGCGCCGAGGCCGGTCCCAACTCGCCATAGGCCTCGTCGAGCACCAGCATGGTGGTTTCCGGCAACGCTTCGACAAAGCGGGTGATATCTCCTGCTTCCCACCAGCTGCCCATCGGATTGTCCGGATTGGAGAGATAGACCAGCGGCGCCTTATCCTTGATAACTGCCTTAAGCAGTTCGTCCAGACTTTCCTTGTCGTTCTCGTAAGGCACCGTGACCAGCCGGCCGCCGACGCCGGCAATGTGGAAATTGAAGGTCGGATAGGCACCGAGCGAGGTGACCACCGCGTCGCCGGGCGCCACATACATGCGCGCCACCAGGCTGAGCAGCCCGTCTATGCCTTCGCCGACCACGACGTTTTCGGCGCCGACCCCGAGATGGCGGGCGGTGGCCTGCTTCAGATCGTAATTGTCGGGATCGCAATACATCCACTGGTCACGCGCGACGCTCTCCATGCGGGCGATAACGCGCGGTGAAGGCCCGAAACTGCTCTCATTGGCGCCGATGCGGGCGCGAAACGCGCGGCCGCGCTCGCGCTCCTGCGCCTCCGGGCCGACAAACGGCACCGTCGAGGGGAGTGCGCCGACAAGCGGCGTGAGGGCAGGGCGCTGGCGCATGGCAAAGGCTCACGACGAGAAGAGGGGCCTTCTTGCTAGCGTGCCCGATAGGACGGCGCAAGTTCTGGCGCGGCTGGAAATAGCGGCCATGACGCCCGGGATGAAATCGGCGCGGGTGGCCACGCTCTACGACCTGACTGCCGGTAGGCGGCAACCTTTTGAAGGCCAGCACTGCAGCCAATGACTATGGCGACGGATGCTTCAAACTGCAGCCAATGACTATGGCGACGGATGCTTCAAAAAGAAAAACCCGGCGGTTGCCCGCCGGGTTCGATTTTGAGCCAGTCAGAGCCTGTTAGAACGAGCGCTGGAAGCGCAGCAGGCCGCCAATGCTGCTCTTCTTGTCGGCGTTGGTGAAGTTGGAGAAGTTGGCGTCGTCGAACTTGCCTGCGTTGAGGTAGTCGACTTCGGCCGTGACCGTGAAGCCGGGAACAACGTCGTAGGCGATGTTGGCGGCGACGCCGAGATTCTTCCATTCGTCATACGAGACCTGGGCGTTGAACGAGGTCTTCTCGTTGATGGTGTAGGTGCCGCCACCCCAGAATGCCCAGTTGCCGCCCCACTGCTTGTAGAAGCCGCGGCCGCCGGCGTCGATCGCATAGCTCGAGTCCGTCAAATTGTCGTCGGTGCCGTAGCCGCCCATGATGAACAGCGACAGGTTCTGCATCGGGGTGATGTCCAACCGAACCTTGCCGGCGACTTCTTCATAGTTGCTGTCATAAGCGACGACGCCGGTGATGGCGCCCCAGCCCTGCGTGTACTTCACGCCGCCGACGACATGCGGAACGTAGCTGTCGATGGTGTCGAAGCCCGAGCCTTCTTCGAGAGAGACGACGGCCGAGAAGCCGTTGCCCGCATCGAAGTAGTACTGGACGACGTTGGTGTCGAAGTCGCCGTAGGGAACGAGCGTATCCTGAAGGACGTTGCCGGCGTAGCCGATGAACGTGTCGAAGGCCGATTCGTCTTTACCGACGCGCAGACCACCGAGCTGGATCCAGGCGAAGTTCAGCGAAACGTTCTTGTTGCCGGCAGGGTTGGAGTTGAACTCGTCTGCTTCCGTCGCCGGATCGTCTGCCGACGGATAGCCGTTACGATTGCCGAAGTTGAAGCGGGTCTCGGTGTAGGTCTTCAAGGTGCCGAGTTCGGTTTCCTGGCCGGTCCAGGTCTTCAGCGTGAAGCGGGCGTTCTTGTAGAAGGTGTCCTGCTCGTCGCCATCCTTATGGTCGAAGGACCTCGCACCGTCGAACGAGCCGACGTCGCCGGCACCGATGTCGTAACGGACATAGCCGCCAATGCGCAGGCAGGTTTCGGTGCCGGGAATGTAGAAGTAGCCGGCGCCGTAGACGTCGCAGATCTTGACGTATTCAGCCGGTTCCGGCTCGGCGACGACGACGGCGTCGGCGGCGCGCGCACCGGAAACTGCGATCAGGGNAGATCTTGACGTATTCAGCCGGTTCCGGCTCGGCGACGACGACGGCGTCGGCGGCGCGCGCACCGGAAACTGCGATCAGGGCCGCAGCGGAGCCGAGAAGAAGGCTCTTAATGTTCATTTTCTGACCTCCAGTCAGAATCGAACAAGACAGTGAAGCCGGCGACAGGCGTTTTCGCTGTAATCAGTTGTTATTGTTGAGGTTTATTGAAAAAATGGACTTTGCTGCGGGTGATGCGGCCATCACCACAGGCGCTTGTTTGCGAAAGCATGCCCTGAACCGGATTTGAGATAGCGCTCGAATGAAGCTGCCTTGGCCTGGTTCGAAAAGGCCATATAGGTGACGATCCGCCACGGCAGAAACTTGGATGTATGGCTGGATTTCCCCGCATTGTGCTCGACAAGCCGTCGTTTCAGGTCCTTCGTTATGCCGATATAGCGTTCGCCTTCCGCAGCCGTACTCTCCAGAAGATACACATACCACATGAGCTGCTCTCCTTTGCCGGGGCTTCGGAGGGCATCCTCTCCGCCATCTTGCTTCGCGCTGAGGGTTGGGCTTGTCCTGCGAAGCTCGAAGAGCGAAGCAGGACTGCCAATCGAATTTTGCAAGGGGTTCTCTGGGCTTACGCTGTGCGGCACGTAGCACACCACACGGTCCGGCCCTCCTACGCCAAGGCTTCGGAGGGCATCCTCTCCGCCATCCTGCTTCGCGCTGAGGGTTGGGCTTGTCCTGCGAAGCTCGAAGAGCGAAGCAGGATGGCGGAGAGGATGGGATTCGAACCCACGAGAAGCTTTTGACCTCTACTCCCTTAGCAGGGGAGCGCCTTCGACCACTCGGCCACCTCTCCGTTGCGCCGCTGGATAGAGAAAAGCGCCGGCACAATCAACAAGCCGGCGCGATAATCGTTGAAAAATCCGCATTCCGCCGCAGCGGCGCGTTTTGCATGCGGCGATTCTACGGCAGTTCCCTGGCTGGCGAGTCGGCGACATGGCCGCAATTCCGGCCGGCCATCGCCGGATTCGGCCACATTGCGCGGCGCTGGATAAGGCTTGCAGGCCCTTCGATAGTTAATGAGAGCTTTCTGACTGAGGCCAAATCGTGTCATTTGTGCAACAACGCCGGGGGATAGCGTCCGCACAGCCCTTTCGCCCGTACGATCGTGGTTGAACGCCGCCGCCTCATGGGTAATGTCGATTTCGAAGGAGCGGCGCGGTGCGCATCTTTTTCGGTAGTGGGGATGGGGCAGGGAACGCTGTCCTTCAGCAAAGAATACCCAGACCCGTTTTTTAACTTTTGACTGGAGGTCAGAAAATGAACATTAAGAGCCTTCTCCTCGGCTCCGCTGCGGCCTTGATCGCAGTTTCCGGTGCGCGCGCCGCCGACGCCGTCGTCGTCGCCGAGCCGGAACCGGCTGAATACGTCAAGATTTGCGACGTTTACGGCTCGGGCTACTTCTACATCCCCGGCACCGAAACCTGCCTGCGCATCGGCGGCTATATCCGCTACGATATCGGCGCCGGCGACGTCGGCTCGTTCGACGGTGCGACGTCTGCCGACGTTGAGGACGGTGGCAGCAACGACACCTGGTTCAAGCACGCCCGTTTCTCGCTGAAGACCTGGACCGGCCAGGAAACCGAGCTCGGCACCTTGAAGACCTACACCGAGACCCGCTTCAACTTCCAGAACAACAACCGTGATTCGGGCTTCGATCCGGACGGAGCCGGCCCCCTCTTTGGCTCGCCCAATGCTGCTGGCAACGGCGACACTGTCTCGCTGAACTTCGCCTGGATCCAGCTCGGTGGCCTGCGCGTCGGTAAGGACGAATCGGCCTTCAACACGTTCATCGGCTACGCCGGCAACGTCATTCAGGATACGCTGGTTCCCTACGGCGATTTCGACACCAACGTCATCCAGTACTATTTCGATGCGGGCAACGGCTTCTCGGCCGTGATCTCGCTCGAAGAAGGCGCGGGCGGCGGTACTCCCGGTTCCTACGGCGTGGGCACGATCGACAGCTACGTTCCGCATGTCGTCGGCGGCTTGAAGTACACGCAGGGCTGGGGCGCCATCACCGGCGTCATCGCTTACGACAGCAACTATGAAGAAGTCTCCGGCAAGGTTCGTTTGGACATCACCCCGATGCAGAACCTGTCGCTCTTCATCATGGGCGGCTACGGCACCGACGACAACCTGACGGATACGGGCTACGCGTTCCCGGCCGGCGGCCGCGGCTTCTACAAGCCGTGGGATGGCAACTGGGCAGTCTGGGGTGGTGGCACCTACACCATCAACGAGAAGACCTCGTTCAACGCTCAGGTTTCGTATGACGAAGGTGAAAACCTCGGCATCGCAGCCAACATCGCCTACGACGTCGTTCCTGGGTTCACGATCACTGCCGAAGTTGACTACGTCAATGCAGGCAAGATCGATGAGGTCGATACCCTTGGCACGAACCACAACTGGACCGGTATTACTGATGGCGACGACGCCATCGGCGGCATGCTCCGCTTCCAGCGCTCGTTCTAAGGTCTGGCTTTAGGCAAGTGAATACCAGCCCGGGCGCATAAACGCCCGGGCTGTTTTTGTTTCGTGACTGGACAAGACAAGCAGAAGGAACAGGGGGAATCGGCAGCTGAACAGTCCGTAGGGTGCGTTCGTGGGATCCGCTGATGGGCGGATGAATTCACAACTGCGTGATTAAATCTCTTGAAAGGACGCTTCCAAGCGGGTAGGTCTGACTCTATCCACTCGGGGGTGTGGCAATTTATGACCAGCGACGCGATACAAGAGGGCGACCCCTCCGAACATTTCTCAATGTTCTCTTCTCAAAATGCGAAGATAAAATACAGCTACAACAAGATTAGAGAAGTAAAGTCGCACCGGGTCCGAGAGCTTTTTTCAGCGTACCGAGACATACTCTGGGATGATGGGCGACATAAATACAATGTCAGCTCCTTCATCGGCGAAATAGACGAGATTCTCCTCGGAGAACGGTTCAGCGCCTTCGACCAGAGCACCCTGGACAATCTTATCGGCACCTTGCGCCAGCGCGGCAACAGCAACGCAACCATCAATCGAAAGATGGCTGCCCTCAGCAAACTGCTGCGCAAGGCTTACAAGATGGGGGATATCCACAGCCTGCCCGAGTTCCGCCGCCAGAAGGAGCGGGCGGGACGAATTCGTTTCCTCGAAAGGGACGAAGAAGCAAGGCTGTTCGCCGCCATCAGGACCCGCAGCGAAGACGCCTACCGTCTTTCGTGCTTTCTCGTGGACACCGGATGCCGTCTCGGCGAGGGGCTCGGACTGATCTGGAACGATATCCAGGAACATCGCGTCTCGTTCTGGATCACCAAATCCGGCCGCAGCCGCACCATCCCGATGACCGAGCGGGTCAAAGAGGTGATCAAACTGCCCCCGTCAGAGGGCCGCCGGCCCAAGGGTCCGTTCACCAAACTCAGCCAGGCACAATTTCGCGCCATCTGGAACGATGCCAAGGCCGAAGTCGGTCTCGGCGCCGACGACCAGGTGGTTCCGCACATCTTGCGTCACACCTGTGCCTCGCGTCTGGTCCAGGGCGGCATCGACATCCGCCGCGTGCAGATGTGGCTCGGCCACCAGACGCTTTCGATGACCATGCGCTATGCGCATCTGGCCACCAACGATCTCGACGGCTGCGTTGTCGTGCTGGAAACGCCCCGCGGCGAGGGGTTATCCGGCGATGGAAAAAGCTCGGCCTTCGCATCGCCGCTGACCACGGCCTCAGTGCCAGCGCCTGCTCAAAAAAGTAAAGCGGCAGCGGCGAAGGCACCCAAGGCGCCCCGGAAAAGCTCGAAAGCCAAATAGTTACCCAAGGCTTTCATATACTGCCTCGGCAACCCCAGGATCATCTTTGATCTTGGGGTTTACTTTTTCTGGGCCGCATTTGGTACTCCATCCAGGAAGGTCGCGATAGCGCCCGGCAGGTTGCCTGTCTCCAGGAAGGGCGCATGGCCCTGGCCCTCGACGGTGATCGCTTCCATGCCGGAATGACGCTTTTGCATCTCGTCGAGTGTGTCGGCCGACAGGAGTTTCGAGTTGGCGCCGCGAATGGCAAGCAAAGGTATGGCCGCCAGCGCCTCGAACTGCGGCCACAGATCCGGCAACGGCTTGCTGAGGTCGAGGCCCGCCACCGTCTCGACCAGCTGCGTGTCGAAATCCGGCAGCAGGAGGCTTTCGTCCGTCTCGCGGTAGAGGGCCGACACCATCCGCTCCCAATCCGCTGCGGTCAGAGCGGGAAAATCCGCGCCGTGCGCGACGCGTTGGGCATCGATCGCCTCAGCGCGGCTCTTCGGTTTCGGTGCCGGGTCGAGATAGGTTTGGATATAGGCGAGCCCCGCGGCCTCGATCACCGGTCCGATGTCGTTCAGCACGATGGCTTTCAGCGCGGCCGGCCGCAGCGCGCCGAGCACGTGGATGATCAGCCCGCCGCGCGATGTGCCGATAAAGGCCGCTTCCTCGACGTTCAGAGCGGCCAGTCCGGCGAGGACATCGCCGGCTTCGATGCCGACATTGTAGTGGCAGATATCAGGATCGTAAGCGGACTGGCCGCGGCCACGGTAGTCGAAGGCGATGACCTTGCGCGGATTGTCGGTTCGCTGCGACAGATAAAGCGCCAGCTCATGGAAATCGCGCGCGTTGCGGGTCAGGCCGGGCAGGCAAACGACCTGCCAGTCTGCCGAATTGGTCTCGCCATAGACGCGGGCGTGAAGCTTGAGCCCGTCCGGCGCGGTGTAGAAAAAGTCGGAGAAGCCGTCGGTGCTCGACATATTAAAAGGACTCCCTGTCCGGATTGTCTCCGTCTGCTACAGGCGAGGGTGGGAGCGGTCAAATCGAGGGTTGTCGGCAAGCTGACACTCTTGGAAATGCCAGACATCTCCCCCACGAGGGGGGAGATTGGCGGTTCAGGCGCTACGCCCTTCCTTCGACGTTGGAGATCGGCGAAATCGGCAATGACAGCTGATCTCCCCACTCGTGGGGGAGATGGCCGGCAAGGGGGGCGCGAAGGATCGCCAACGTCTGCCCGTGGCGACAGCTCTGCGGCCTCAGCCTCTTCCGTTCACCAAATCCCCAACGATATCGTACTTCCCCGAAATGCGCATCTTGTAGACCTCGTAATTCTCCATCACGCGCTGCACGTAACTTCTTGTTTCGGTGTAGGGAATTCGCTCGATCCAGTCGACGACGGCGTCGATGCCCTTGCCGCGCGGGTCGCCGTACTTGGCTACCCATTGGCTGGCGCGGTTAGGGCCGGCATTGTAGCCGGCGAAGGTCAGCACATAGGAGCCGCCGAAGCGGTCGAGCTGCTCGCCAAGGAAGGCAGCCCCCAGCGTCGCATTGTAACCGGCATCGCTGGTCAGCCGATCCTGGGAAAAGCTCAGTCCTGCCTTCTTCGCCAATTGCTTGGCGGTGCCCGGCATCAGCTGCAGCAGGCCGCGCGCGCCGGCGCTGGAGACGGCGCCGACATTGAATTCGCTTTCCTGGCGGGCGATCGCATAGGCCAGCGCCTTGCCCGAGCCGGATATGTCGGCGGTGTCGGGAATGACGCCCAGCGGATGCGACAGCGCGCCGACATCGATGCCGCGCGCGCCGGCGATCTTGCCGATCTTCAGCGCCATGAAATGATTGCCCTGCTTTTCCGCCAGCACCGCAAGCAGCGCCAGCTCGCCGGGGCTGGTCAACTGCCCGGCGAGGTCGCGGTAAAGCGTCTCGGCATAGCGGTCGTAGCCCGCCTCCTGCAGCCGCTTGATGGCGCTGACGGCTTCGCGGCCGTCAAAGCTTTGGCGGTCGGCAGTGCTTGGCTCGGGATAGACGATGTTCAGCGTGCGCAAGCCAACCCGTTCCGCCGCCAACTGCCCGTAGAAAGTGGTGCCATAGGCTGCCGCCTTGGTGAAATAATCCTTCGCATTGCCGGGACCGCCGACTTCCGCCGCGCGGCCAAGCCAGTAATAGGCGCGTGACAGCGACATCGGTCCCTGCGCGAGATCGGCGATGCGGGCAAAATGGGTCGAGGCCGTCGCAGGATCGTTAAGGCCGCGCAACGCATACCAGCCGGCGTGGAATTCGGCCTCGGAGGCGCTGGCGGGGCTTTCGGCGGCATGCGCGGCAACGATCTTGTAGGCGGTCTTCCAGTCGCCCTGGTCGACCAGTGCGCGCGACAGCACGCGGCGCTCGACCCACCAGGCATCGGGATCGACCAGCGCGTCGCGGCTCGTTGGCGCTTTCATCATCACCGCGGCGGCGTCCGCAAACTTCCGCTGCTTGCGCAGATATTCGGCTTGCGCGAAGAAATAGCCGGCCGATCGCTGCGCGGCAGGCACCGCTTTCAACAGCTTGGCCGCGTTCTTGTCGCCACGCGAGGCGGCGGCCCAGGCATCGGCCAGCGGTTGCGCGCCGGCAAGTGCTGCGACCCGCAGTGCCGAATTCTCCCGGTCGGCATAAAACATCCGTTCCATGCGGAAACGATGGTCGGCAGCCGGAATGATGGCGCCAAACTCCTTGCTGACGGCCGCCTCGTCCCTGGCTTCCAGCTTCTCGGTGCGCCAGAATGGCGACAGCACGGAAAGCGCAGCCTTGGTGTTGCCAAGAGCTACATAAGAACGGGCAAGGATGACCACGCCTTGAAAGGTCAGCGGCTGGCTGCCGTCAAAGGCTTTCACCACGGTCTGCGGCGAGGGGTTTTCGCGATAAAGCGCGCGCTCGCTGTTCTTGCGCAGAGCGATGGTGCCGGGCCAATTCGGCAACATCTTTGCGGTATCGGCAATCTCGCTGCTCGGCACACGGTCGCCGCCATAGAGCGCGATCGCCCAGGCCAGGATATGGCGGTCCAGCGAACTGGCCGGCAATGTTTCGCGCACCGCTCGTGCCGCGGCGATATCGCCGGTCGCCAACGCGTCGAGACTGCCTTTCAACACGGCGATATTGGCGGAGGGCGCATCGGTCTGCGCTCCATCTTGCATGTCAGGCATCGGGATCGATGAGGTCGTCTGCTCGTCGACGCTCTCGTTTGCCGCCGTTCCCACTATCAGCAGGGCAACGGCGCCAAGCAATATGAAGCGGAGTGGCCGACTGGCCGGCATGATCCTGATCTTTCCCTGTTGCGGCACTTTAGATGGCAAGCCCAGGTGCCCGAGAGCCTAGACTTAGGTCGTGAAGAGCTCGTAAACAAAGGGTTATCGAGGCCGTTCGAATTGCGCTTGCTGGCACCATCGGCATGCTTGCCGCGCAACAGTGTCGAGACTATGGTGCGCGGCTTCGCTTTCGGCTAGAAGGCGCCCGATGCATGTCGCCCAAAAGCGGGAACCGGTTTTGGGACGATGACACGCATAAACAAACAAGTTCCAAGGAGTTGGACGACATGCTGAGAGGCTCGCTTACTGCGCTCGTGACGCCGTTCGAAAAGAGCGGACGTTTCGACGAGAAAGCCTTTCGCGCCTTCGTCGAATGGCAACTTGGCGAGGGCACGACGGGCCTCGTCCCGGTCGGCACCACCGGAGAGTCGCCGACGCTGTCGCATGACGAGCATCGCCATGTCGTCAAGGTCTGCATCGATGTGGCCAAGGGCCGCGCTCCGGTCGTCGCCGGCGCCGGCTCCAACAACACCGCTGAAGCGGTCGGTCTGGTGCAGTACGCCGAGCAGGCGGGCGCCGACGCCGCTCTGGTCGTCACGCCTTATTACAACAAGCCAACACAGCGCGGCTTGTACGAGCATTTCGCTGCCGTCGCCAGGGCGACCAAGCTGCCGATCATCATTTACAACATCCCGCCGCGCTCGGTGATCGACATGATGCCGGAGACGATGGGCAGGCTGGCGCACGACTTCAAGAACATCGTCGGCGTCAAGGATGCCACCGGCAAGGTCGAGCGCGTGTCCGAACAGCGCGCCACCTGCGGCAAGGAGTTCATCCAGCTTTCAGGTGAGGATGCCTCTGCCCTCGGCTTCAACGCTCATGGCGGTGTCGGCTGCATCTCGGTGACGTCGAATGTCGCGCCGCGGCTGTGCGCCGAATTCCAGGAAGCCACACTGTCCGGTGACAGCGCCAAGGCGCTGGAATTGCAGGACCGTCTGCTGCCGCTGCACAAGGCCATCTTCCTTGAGCCCGGCCTGTGCGGCGTCAAATACGCGCTGTCGAAGATTGGCAAGGTCGAGAACGTGGTGCGCTCGCCGCTGGTGACGATCGAGCCATCGACCGCCGAGAAGATCGATGCGGCGATGAAGCACGCCGGCTTGATAAATTAAGGATGAGGCGCCACCTCTCCGCATCATGAACCAGGTCAGAAAAGCCGATCCCAACAACAAGACCGTTGCGGAAAACCGCAAGGCGCGGTTTTCCTATGAGGTGCTCGACACGGTCGAGGCCGGCCTTGTGCTGACCGGCACCGAGGTCAAGTCGCTGCGCCAGGGCCAGGCCAACATCCAGGACAGCTACGCCTCGGTGGAGGGCGGCGAGATCTGGCTGATCAATTCCTATCTGCCGGAATACCTGCAGGCCAACCGCTTCAACCATGAGCCCAGACGGCGCCGCAAGCTGCTGCTCAACAAGCGCGAGATGGCAAAACTTGCGCAGAGCATCGACCGCGAAGGCATGACGCTGGTGCCGCTGAAAATCTACTTCAACGACCAGGGCCGTGCCAAGCTGCTGCTCGCCGTCGGCCGCGGCAAGAAACTGCACGACAAGCGCGAGACAGAAAAGCAGCGCGACTGGTCGCGCGAAAAGGGCCGGCTCATGAAGGAACGCGGCTAGAATCTCAGGCAGCCCCAGAAAAGCCAGACATCGGCTTTCAAGTTTCGAACAGCTGCAACAGCAAAACACGATGGGGAAAGGTTTGAAGAACCGGATCATTCTCTGGGGTGCGGCCAGTCTGGTCTTCGCCGGCATCGTCGCCGCAGGTGGCATCTTCTATTTCCGGACGTTCTCGCCGGATCGTGACAGCTATCCGGTCAGGGGTATCGACGTTTCCCATCATCAGGGTGAGATCGACTGGCGGCGCGTTGCCGCCGATGACGTCGCCTTCGCCGTCATCAAGGCGACCNTCCCATCATCAGGGTGAGATCGACTGGCGGCGCGTTGCCGCCGATGACGTCGCCTTCGCCGTCATCAAGGCGACCGAGGGCGGCAACCATGTCGACGATGCCTTCGCCAAGAATCTGCGCGAGGCGCGCGCGGCCGGCCTCGCCGTCGGCGCCTATCACTTCTTCACCTTCTGCCGGCCGGGCGCCGACCAGGCGAAAAATTTCATCGCGGTGGTGCCGCACGACCAGCCGCTGCTGCCACCGGTCGTCGACATCGAATTCGGCGGCAACTGCCCGCAACGCCCGTCGCCGGAGCAGCTGAGCGCGGAACTCCAGGCCTTCCTCGGACCGGTTGAAGCTGCGTTCGGCAAGCCGGCGATCATCTACCTGACCGACGAGGCCGAGGACGCCTATGCCGGGAAAATCGACGTTCGCCCGCTCTGGCGTCGCTCGTTGCTCCTGGAGCCAGGTCGCAACGACTGGATCTACTGGCAGTACCACAATATGGGCCGCGTCGACGGGATCGAGGGCGATGTCGATCTCAACGTCCTGCAGGGTGGGCAGCAAACGCTGGCCGAGCTATTTGCTGCACCCGCATCGCTCTCTTCGCAAAAGCCTCCATCGCCTTGAACGAATCAGCTGGCCTTGAGTTTGGCATCCGCAGTCTTACGCAGGCTTGGGAACAGGCCTGGAAAGAGCCGAAAAAGCCATCCCCGCGGCCATGATCAGTACGGCGGCGAACTGGGCGCCGGTCGGCGTCTCGCCGAGCACCGTCATCGCGATCAGCACGGTTGCGATCGGCACGCATGGCATGAACAGCGATGCCGCCTGCGACCCCAGCTGCCGGACGATATAGGTGTACAGGAACATGGCGGCCGCACCCGCCAAAAACCCTTGAATGACGATCTGGCTGGCAATCTCGGCCACTGATGCCGCGCGGAGGCCGCTTGGGGCAAAGAAATAGAGCAACGGCAGCGGCACGCATGACAGCAGCACCACCGTTGCGGTCGCCGCAACCGGATCGACGCGCCAGCGCCGCACGAGAACGGCATAGGCGGCAAACATCGCGCCGGATCCGACGAACAGAAGATCGCCGAAGAGGACATCCTTCATGCCGCCGCCAGTGCGCACGGGTGCAATGAACAGGATCAGCCCGGCGATGATGGCTGCGACGCCGATGGTTCGCTGGTGCGAGGTTTTCTCCCTCGTGGCGATGCGCGACAGCACGAATGAGAAGAACACGATCGAGGCAGGGCAAAGTGCGGCACCATGCGCTGCCGGCGCATAGGTCAGTCCCCAATTGATGATGATAGGGTAGGGCAGTCCGGCCAGTGCCGCCAGCGTCAAGGCACGCCTCCAGCCCAATGCCTTGCCAGTCGCCCGGCCGTTTCTCCAGACGACCAGCAGCATGACCATGCCGGCGCCGGCAAAGCGCAACGTTGCCAAATCGGTCGCGGTCAAATGTTCCCGCAGGCTGAAGCGGGCGGCGACGAACTGCACGGCGTAGATGCCGATCATGGCCAGGCCAGCAAGGATTGCCGGCTTCGTGTTTCGGTCCTCTGTCACGCGCATTCTTGTCCCGCTCGATCCTGCCAGCGGAAGGGTACTTCCTCCAGACGGCTTTCGTTGAAAACGCAGCCTATTGTCGAAAATGGTGCGTCAAAATATGCTGTTTTCGCAATGTGGAAGTGAAAGTCACGCGATATGGGCGCTGCAAACGTGAATCATGAATCCGATCAGCTCGACGCCATCGATCGCAGCCTGCTTCGGTTGCTGCAGGAGGACGGGCGTCGCACGACGCTTGACCTAGCAGCCCGTGTCGGCCTGTCGCCGACCGGCACCAGCCAGCGCGTGAAGCGCCTTTTCCGTGAGGGTTTCATCACCGCGGTCCGGGCCGTGCTCAATCCGCAAAAGATCGGCCGCGGCACGCTCGTCTTCATCGAAGTCAGGCTCGACCAGGCGGCGCCGCATGTGTTCGACCGTTTCGCCGAAGCGGTAGCAAAGGCCCCCGAAGTGCTGGAGTGCCATATGGTCGTGGGCGGCTTCGACTATCTGGTGAAAGCGCGCATTTCGGAAATGGCCGCCTATCAGGATTTTTTGAAGCGCGTGATCCTGCCGCTGCCGGGTGTCAGGGAAACGCACACCTATGCGTCGATATCGGACGTGAAGCCGGACGCGCTGCTGCCGGTGTGAGGGCCGGACCAACGCAAGCGGTCGCCACGCCTCCGCTTCAAGCGGCCTGGGAAACCTCCGGCGCCAGCGTCACATTCGCATCGCCCCAGACCTTCAGCACGGTGATCACGGGCTCCAGGCTTCGGCCACGAGGCGTCGGGCTGTACTCGACCTTCGGCGGCATCTGCGCATAGACCTTGCGGGCGATGAGCCCAGTCTGGCTCGCTCGGCTATGCGCAGGCGGCAGCACTGCCGACGAGGGCGATCACCGCCTTTGAGGCGCTGTTCGACCGCCTCAATGTGAAGAAGCTAGTCATCGGCGCCGCGAACACCATCCTGATCGTCGGCGGCGCCGGCGGCGTCGGGTCGATCGCGGTCCAACTCGCGCGCCAGCTGACCGATCTGACGATGATCGCCACCGCATCGCGGCCCGAAACCCGCGACTGGGTCGCAAGAGCGTTTCGGTCCACTGGGAGCCGATGTTCACCCGCTCGCTGTATGAAACGCCCGATATGGCCGCGCAGGGCGAACATCTCAACGAACTGGCGCGCCTTGTCGACGCCGGCACCATCCGCACCACGCTGGGCGAGACGTTCGGCCCAATCAATGCCGCCAATCTGAAGCGCGCCCATGCGCTGATCGAGACCGGCAAGGCCAAGGGCAAGATCGTGCTCGAGGGATTTTGAGAGGCAGCGTCTAGTTCCGCAGGAACGACGCGATCTCGCTGAATACCTTGACGAACATCGCTTCGGTCAGCACCCCAGTGTTGGTGTTGTAGCGCGAGCAGTGATAGCTGGAAAACAGCGTGACGCCGCCGGCCGGCAACTGACCGCCGTGCTTGAACGGATAGGCGGCGACGCGCTGGCCCAGCGCCCTGACGGTCGACTGGTGGGCGATGGAGCCCAGCGCCAGCAGGGCGCGCAGTTTGGGAAAGCGTGCAATCGTCGGCACCAGAAAGCTGCGGCAAGTGGCGATCTCGGCGCCGACCGGCTTGTTTTCAGGCGGCACGCAGCGCACCGCATTGGTGATCGCGGTGCCGATCAGTTCGAGCCCGTCATCCGGCCGCGCCTTGAACTCGCCGCGGGCAAGACCGTGAGCGATCATCGTTGAGTAGAGCAGGTCGCCGGCATAGTCGCCGGTGAACGGTCGCCCGGTGCGGTTGGCGCCGCGCAGGCCGGGCGCCAGCCCGACGATCAGCAGCTCGACGGCGTCCTCGCCATCAGGCGGCAGGAAAGTCGGCACCGGCGCATTGAACCACGACGGCTCGCGCTGCCGCCAGTCTGCGATGAAATCATGCAGGCGCGGGCAGAGCGGGCAGTCGCGGTCGGGTTCGGGAGCGGCGTCCAAGGCCGCCGCCGTCAATAGTCTTCCTCTTCGACTTCGGCCGGCTCGGGCCTGCGCACCGGCCGTTCGGAGGGATCGCGGCCGACCTCGTTCTTCAGCGAGGTCAAATCGATGAAATGGTCGGCCTGGCGGCGCAGATCGTCCGAGATCATCGGTGGTTGCGAGGCCATGGTGGAGACGATCGAGACCTTGCGGCCGCGCCGCTGCAGCGCTTCGACCAGTGTGCGGAAGTCGCCGTCGCCGGAGAAGATGACATAGTGATCGACAACATCGGCAAGTTCGAGCGCATCGACGGTCAGTTCGATGTCCATATTGCCCTTGATCTTGCGGCGGCCGGTCGAGTCGGTGAATTCCTTGGCCGGCTTGGTCACCACCTTGAAGCCATTGTAGTCGAGCCAGTCGATCAAAGGGCGGATCGAAGAGTATTCCTGATCCTCGACCAGAGCGGTGTAGTAATAGGCGCGCAGCAAATAGCCGCGCTTCTGGAAGCTGGACAGCAGTTTGCGGTAGTCTATGTCGAAGCCGAGTGCGCGCGAGGTGGCGTAGAGATTGGCGCCGTCTATGAAAAGAGCGATTTTTTCACGGGGGTCGAACATGGCAATATTCCTTTTTCGAAATAGGTGGCGGACTAATCGAAATGGGTCGTTATATCGGTCGGCTCGTAAATAAACCGGCTGACCTTTCGTCAACCGAGATAGCGCCAGTTTTACGGCAATCCAAGGGTGCCGGGGCGCACTGCAAGCAATTGTGATCGGAGCCGTGTCGTCGCCGGTAGGCGGGCTTTGCCGGCAAGGCATTCACCGGCGCCAGAGACTGGCATTCGCCAGCCGATGGGGCCACGGCGCCATAATGCTTGTATTTTGGCGGCGTTCGGGTTATGGACCGCGCCTGTTTTCCATCAAATCCAGGCATGAAAGGGGCAATCAATGGCCCGCGTAACCGTTGAAGACTGCATCGACAAGGTCGACAACCGCTTCGAGCTCGTGCTGCTCGCCGGCCACCGTGCCCGCCAGATCAGCCAGGGCGCGCCGATCACCGTGCCCCGCGACAACGACAAGAACCCGGTCGTAGCGCTGCGCGAGATCGCCGACGAGACGCTGTCGCCCGACGACCTCAAGGAAGATCTGATCCACTCGCTGCAGAAGCATGTCGAGGTCGACGAGCCCGAGGCCGACGGCGAGGCGATCGCCGACCAGACCGGCAACGCAGTTGCAGCTACCGATGCCGACGACGCCGAAGAAAACGTCACCTTCGATCGCATGACCGAGGAAGACCTTTTGGCCGGCATCGAGGGCCTGGTTCCCCCGGAAAAGAGCGACGACTACTAATCGCTGCCCTGGACCTGCCGGGAATATGGTTCCGGCACTTCCGTCCCGTGAGTTTCGTGGCTATCTATGAGATGCGCCGTACATCAGTGCGGCGCATCAATCATTTCAGCACCGTGAGAACCCGCCCATGATGCGTCAGTATGAGCTTGTCGAGCGCGTTGCGCGCTACAAGCCTGACGTCAACGAGGCGTTGCTCAACAAGGCCTATGTCTACGCCATGCAGAAGCATGGCCACCAGAAGCGCGCTTCCGGCGATCCCTATTTCTCGCATCCGCTCGAAGTCGCCGCCATCCTCACCGAAATGCACATGGACGAGGCGACGATCGCCGTCGCCTTGCTGCATGACACGATCGAGGACACCACCGCGACGCGGGCCGAGATCGACGATCTGTTCGGCCCCGAAATGGGCAAGCTGGTCGAAGGCCTGACCAAGCTGAAGAAGCTCGATCTCGTCTCCAAGAAGGCCGAGCAGGCGGAAAACCTGCGCAAGCTGTTGCTGGCCATCTCGGAGGATGTCCGCGTTCTGCTGGTCAAGCTCGCCGACCGTCTGCACAACATGCGCACCCTCGACCACATGCCCGAGGCCAAGCGCCTGCGCATCGCCGAGGAGACGATGGACATCTATGCGCCGCTCGCCGGGCGCATGGGCATGCAAGGCATGCGCGAGGAACTGGAAGAGATCGCCTTCCGCTTCATCAATCCGGAAGCCTATCGCGCCGTCACCGCGCGGCTTGCCGAGATATTCGAGCGCAACAAGGGCGTGCTGACCGACATCGAAAAGGCGCTGTCGGCGCTGTTCGAAAAGCATGCCATCAACGCCGGCGTGAAGAGCCGGCAGAAGAAGCCTTGGTCGGTGTTCCGCAAAATGGAGGCCAAGGCGCTGTCCTTCGAGCAGCTCTCGGACATCTTCGGCTTCCGCGTCGTCGTCGACAGCGTCGAAGACTGTTACCGCGCGCTCGGCGCCATTCACACCACATGGTCGATGGTACCTGGCCGCTTCAAGGATTACATCTCGACGCCCAAGCAGAACGACTACCGTTCGATCCACACCACCATTGTCGGCCCATCGCGCCAGCGCGTCGAACTGCAGATCCGCACCCGCGAGATGAACAAGATCGCCGAATATGGCGTCGCCGCCCATTCAATCTACAAGGACACCGGCGGCAAGACGAACGGTGCCGCCCATGCGATCTCGAAGGAGACCAACGCCTATGCCTGGCTGCGGCGCACCATCGAGCAACTGGCAGAAGGCGACAACCCGGAAGACTTCCTCGAAAATACCAAGCTGGAGCTGTTCCAGGACCAGGTATTCTGCTTCACGCCGAAAGGCATGCTGATCGCGCTGCCGCGCGGCGCCACGCCCATCGACTTCGCCTATGCCGTGCACACCGATGTCGGCGATACCTGCGTCGGCGCCAAGGTCAACGGCCGCATCATGCCGCTAATGACGGAACTTAAGAACGGCGACGAGGTCGAGATCATCCGCTCCAAGGCGCAAGTGCCGCCGGCGGCCTGGGAGTCGGTGGTGGTCACCGGCAAGGCGCGTTCAGCCATCCGCCGCGCCACCAAGAACGCCATTCGCAAGCAATATTCAGGTCTTGGTGCCCGCATTCTCGAGCGCGCCTTCGAGCGCGCCGGCAAGACCTTCACCAAGGAAAGCCTGAAGCCGGTGCTGCACCGGCTGGCGCGCAAGGACATCGAAGATGTGCTGGCCTCGGTCGGGCGCGGCGAACTTGCCTCGACTGACGTCATGAAGGCGGTCTTCCCAGACTACAAGGACGAGCGCGTCACCGTCAGCGCCCCCAAGCAGCGCGAGGAGGGCTGGTCGAAGATCCGCAACGCCGCCGGCATGCTGTTCCAGATGCCCGGCACCCGAGCCGCGCGCAAGGACAAGGACCAGCCGCGCGATGGCGCGGTGCCGATCCGCGGCGTGCGCGGCGACCTGCCGGTGCGTTTCGCGCCGGAAGGGGCCGTGCCTGGCGACCGCATCGTCGGCATCGTCCAGCCGGGCACCGGCATCACCATCTATCCCATCCAGTCGCCGGCGCTGCAGGCCTTCGACGACCAGCCGGAGCGCTGGATCGACGTGCGCTGGGACATTGACGAGCAGACCAAGGAGCGCTTTCCGGCGCGCGTCTCGGTCACCGCCATCAACGCGCCGGGCTCGCTCGCCGACATCGCCCAGGTCGTTGCCTCCAACGACGCCAACATTCATACGCTGTCGATGGTGCGCACCGCGCCCGACTTCACCGAAATGCTGATCGATCTCGAAGTCTGGGATCTGAAGCACCTCAACCGGCTGCTGTCGCAGCTCAAGGATAATTCGAGCGTCAGCGATGCGCGGCGTGTGAATGGGTGAATAGTGAATAGTGAATAGTGAAAGAAGGCGTTCTCACTACCATTCACCATTCACCATTCACCATTCACCATGGACATGGGGCGAGTTATGAATACCGATGAAGTTCTGGGCATTTTCCGCGAGGCAGGCGCTGTTCTGGAGGGACATTTCATCCTGACGTCGGGTCTGCGCAGCCCGGTCTTCCTGCAGAAGGCGCGCGTCTTCATGCATGCCGACAAGACCGAGCGGCTTTGCAAGGCGCTGGCCGAAAAGATCCGCAAGGCGGTGCCGGGCAAGATCGACTACGTCGTCGGCCCGGCGATCGGCGGCCTGATCCCGGCCTATGAGACGTCGCGCCATCTCGGTGTGCCAGCAATCTGGGTGGAGCGCGAAGGCGGCGAGTTCAGGCTGCGCCGCTTCGAGATCGCGCCGGGATCGCGCGTCGTCATCGTCGAGGACATCGTCACCACCGGCCTGTCGATTCGCGAAACCATCGACTGCCTGCGCGCGATTGGCGCCGAGGTCGTGGCGGCGGCCTGCATCATCGACCGCTCGGCCGGCAAGACCAATGTCGGCGTGCCGCTGATCGCGCTTGCCGAATATGAGGTGCCGGCCTATCCCGCCGACCGCCTGCCGCCGGAACTTGCCGCCATCCCGGCGATCAAGCCGGGTAGCCGCAACATTTAGGGGACATCACCATGATCGCCGGCATCGATCATTTCGTGCTGACGGTCCGCTCGGTGGAGGACAGCTGCGCCTTCTACCAGCGGGTGCTTGGCCTCAAGCGCCTCGACGAGCCGGAGCGGCCGACGGCGTTGCTGTTCGGATCGCAGAAGATCAATCTGCATCAGGCAACGCACACTTTTGAACCGAAAGCCAAGATGCCGATGCCTGGCTCCGGCGATTTCTGCCTGATCGCCGCAAGGCCGCTTGCCGAGATTTGCGCCAGTCTGGAAGCCAATGGCGTTGCCATCGAAGTCGGTCCGGTCGAGCGCACCGGCGCCCGCGGTAAGATGATGTCGGTCTATTTCCGCGATCCGGACAGCAATTTGGTCGAAGTCAGCGAATATCGGGAATAGTCTATCCGCCTCGGCGTCGTCTTCCCGGGCAGGCCTGATCGTCGTCATGAAAGTCTCGCTTGGATGTTGTGTTGTCCTCAGTTTCGCCCCAATGGCGCTCTTGTTACCCGCCTGCGGCAGACCATCGCGGCGGCGTTTCATTGTTCCGCCGCAAGGCAGTCGCTATATCAAAGTCGTTGTTGCCTTTCTGCGCCCTCGAAGCGCAAGATGGAGCGACCGCGCCCGGCCAGGGATGGTTGCAATTTGGGCGTGATGAACCGGGAACTGGAACAGAGTGCTTTTTCGACGCCGAAAGCCTGATGGCATTCTGGAGCGGGTGCGTACCTATCTGTGGCCGCGCCGCTCGTTTTCGCGCTCGTTGCAATATTTCTCCAAGCGCATCCTGCGGCTGAAGGCGACACCGCATGCAGTCGCGGCCGGCGTCGCGGCCGGCGTTTTCGCCTCCTTTTTTCCGCTCGGCTTCCATTTCGCCGTCGCCGCCGTGCTCTGCTGGGTGGTCGCCGGCAATCTGGTGGCCGCCGCCCTCGGCGCGGTATTCTTCGGCAATCCGCTGACTTTCCCGCTGCTGTGGGGAGCGTCCTGGGAAGTCGGCAAGCTGATCCTGCATGAACGCCTGCCCAAGAACGGACCGCCTGCGCATCTTGGTGAGATGATGCACACGCTGTCGTTTGCAAAGCTGTGGCACCCGGTGCTCGAGCCGATGCTGATCGGCGCTGTGCCGCTCGGCCTGATCTTCGGGCTGATCTTCTACGGCATTACCCGCTGGGGGATGACAGCCTTTCGCGAGCAGCGCAGGAAGCGCATGGCAGAGCGGGCGCATAAGGCCGGGCACCGCGGACGGGAAGTTCCGGCGGAATGATCATCGGCATCGGCAGCGACCTGATCGACATCAGACGCATCGAAAAGTCGCTGGAACGGCATGGTCAGCGCTTCATCCAGCGCATCTACACCGAGGTCGAACAGGTCCGCTCGGAAGGCCGCAAGGGCCGCGCCGCCTCCTATGCCAAGCGCTTCGCCGCCAAGGAGGCCTGCGCCAAGGCGCTTGGCACCGGCCTGGCGCAGGGCGTGTTCTGGCGCGACATGGGGGTCGCCAACCTGCCCAGCGGCGCGCCGACGATGGCGCTGACCGGGGGAGCGGCGGCACGGCTGGCCAAAATCCTGCCACAGGGGCACAGAGCGGCGATCCACCTCACAATCACCGATGATTTCCCGCTTGCTCAAGCCTTTGTGATCATCGAGGCGTTGCCCGCCGAACAAGCGCCACATTGATTGCATCAGACGACCGCTATCTAACGCCGACTTGACGTTGCCCAGCGCGCGCCGAGACTCTATACCATCCAACGCACAATCGAGGACGACATGAGCGTGGCTGAAAAATCCGAGAAGAAATCCGGCGGGCTTGGCGAAATCGTCAGCGTCATCATCCAGGCTTTGCTGCTGGCCATGGTCATCCGCACCTTGCTGTTCCAGCCCTTCTCGATTCCGTCCGGCTCTATGCGGCCGACCTTGCTCGAAGGCGACTATCTGTTCGTCACCAAATGGTCCTACGGCTTCTCGCGCTATTCGCTGCCATTCGGCCCAGACATCTTTTCCGGCCGCATCTGGGGTTCCGATCCGAAGCGCGGCGACGTGGTGGTCTTCAAGTTCCCGCCGGATCCGTCGCTCGACTACATCAAGCGCGTCGTCGGCCTGCCCGGCGACAAGATCCAGATGAAGGACGGCCAATTGTTCATCAACGGCCAGGGCGTGCCTCGTGTGAAAACCGGCCAGATCCAAAATCCTGATATCACGGAAGTGCCTGAGCCGGTCGACGTCTATCGCGAGACCCTGCCCAACGGCGTCAGCTACGACACGCTCGACCTGACACCGAATTCGATCACCGACAACACCCGCGAGTTCGTCGTGCCCCCCGGCAACTATTTCATGATGGGCGACAACCGCGACAACTCCTCCGACAGCCGCCTCAGCGTCGGCTACGTGCCGGCGGAGAACCTTGTCGGCCGCGCCAACATCGTCTTCTTCTCGATCGCCGGGAAGGCGAGCCCGCTCGAGATCTGGAAATGGCCGTCGCTGGTGCGCCTGTCGCGCCTGTTCCATTTCGTGAATTGATGGCTTTGAAGCGCCCGACGGGTGAAACTCTGGCCGATTTGGTGACAGCCAAAACCGGCCATTCCTTCCGGGACGTCCGTTTGCTCGAGACCGCGCTGACCCATTCCAGCGCGGTCAAGGCAAGCAGCAACAACCAGCGCCTCGAATTCCTTGGCGACCGCGTGCTCGGCCTGATCGTTGCCGACCTGCTTTTTGAAAAGTTTCCTGAGGCGCCGGAAGGTGAAATCGCCCCGCGCTTCAATGCCCTGGTCGATGCGCGGACATGCTCCGAGATCGGCATTGAAATGCAGCTCGAAGATCTGGTTCGGGCCGACGCTGCCTTGAAGGCGCGCTCGCGTGGCTCGGGCGGAAACTATCTGGCGGATGCAGTCGAAGCGCTGATCGCGGCAGTCTATATCGATGGCGGCCTCGATGCGGCAAGGCAATTCGTCCTGCGTTACTGGGAGCCGCGCTCGCAAAAGGTGGTGGCCAAGCCGCCCAATCCGAAATCCGACCTGCAGGAATGGATCGCCAAGACCAGCGATGTCAGGCCCGAATACGCGATCGAGAAACGAGAAGGACCTGAACATCAACCGGTTTTCACGGTGTCCGTGAAGGTCGGCGGTTTTGCGCCGGCAAGCGGCACGGGCGGCTCTCGCCGCGCAGCCGAAGAAGCGGCGGCATCGGCGTTTCTTACGCGCGAAGGCATCTGGGCCAACCAAGGGAGTGCGGCATGACCGGCAGCGAAGATCTCCCTCCGGCAGCGGAGGCCACGCATTCCGGCTTCGTTGCCCTGATTGGGGCGCCCAATGCCGGCAAGTCGACGCTGGTCAACCAACTGGTCGGCGCCAAGGTGTCGATCGTCACCCACAAGGTACAGACCACCCGCGCCATCGTGCGCGGCATCGCCACGCATGACAACGCGCAGATCGTCTTTGTCGATACGCCCGGCATCTTCAAGCCGAAGCGCCGGCTCGACACCGCGATGGTGACCACAGCCTGGGGTGGCGCCAAGGACGCCGATATCGTGCTGCTGCTGATCGATGCCGAGCGCGGCATCAGGGGTGACGCCGACGCCATCCTCGAGCGGCTGAAGGACGTCCGCCAGCCGATGGTGCTGATCCTCAACAAGGTCGACCGGGTCAAGCACGAGGCGCTGCTGGCCCTGGCTGCGGCAGCAAACGAAAAGGTGCCGTTCAAGCGCACCTTCATGGTCTCGGCGCTGACCGGCTCCGGCTGCAAGGATTTGCTCGACTATCTCGCGCAAGCGCTGCCGGTCGGCCCCTGGTACTATCCGGAAGACCAGATCTCGGACCTGCCGATGCGCCAACTGGCCGCCGAGATCACCCGCGAGAAGCTGTATCTGCGGCTGCATCAGGAGTTGCCCTATTCCTCGCATATCGAGACCGAGAAATGGGAAGAGAAACCGGACGGCTCGGTGCGCATCGACCAGACCATCTATGTCGAGCGCGACAGCCAGAAGAAGATCGTGCTCGGCCACAAGGGCGAGACCATCCGCGCCATCGGCCAGTCGGCGCGCATGGAGATAGCCGGCATTCTCGAGCAGAAAGTGCACCTGTTCTTGTTCGTCAAAGTGCGTGAAAACTGGGGCGACGACCCCGAGCGCTACCGTGAGATGGGGCTTGAGTTTCCCCATTGAGCTTCATCGTCTAGAAGTGCCGCCCGGCAGTTTGAGACGATGACATGCCTGATCCAAAACCGACCATCGATACCGATCTCGTGCGCCGGCTGGTCAACGCGCAGTTTCCGCAATGGCGGCATCTGCCGGTGAGCCCGGTGACGTTTGGCGGTTGGGACAACCGAACCTTCCACCTCGGCAATGATATGACTCTGCGGCTGCCGAGTGCCGCACCATATGCCTTGCAGGTCGAAAAAGAGCACCGCTGGCTGCCCAGGCTGGCGCCGCTTCTGCCGCTGCCGATCCCGGTTCCACTGACGATGGGCGAGCCCGGGGAGGGCTACCCCTGGCATTGGTCCGTCAACCGCTGGATCGACGGCGAAACAGCCAAGACCGCCGAAATCGCCGATCGCCCACAGTTCGCGGTCGATCTGGCCAAGTTCCTCATTGCGCTCCGGCGGATCGATCCGGCGGGCGGGCCGCCCGCGGGCCAGCACAATTTCTTCCGCGGCGGATCGCCGAGCGTGTATGACAACCAGACAAGGGAAGCACTCCAGGCGCTGGAGGGGCAGATCGACACCCAGGCGGCCACCGCTGTCTGGGATGCGGCCCTTGCCGCCACCTGGCAAGGGTCGCCCGTCTGGTTTCACGGCGACGTCGCCTGGGGCAACCTTCTGGTCCAAAACGGCCGTTTGAGCGCCATCATCGACTTCGGCACCTCAGGCATCGGCGATCCCTCTTGCGACCTGGCGATCGCCTGGACGTTCTTCCAGGGCGAGAGCCGGGAGGCGTTCCGCGCCGCCATCGACGTCGATGAAGCGACCTGGGCGCGCGGCCGCGGCTGGACGCTGTGGAAGGCGCTGATCACGGTTGCCGGACACGACGCCAACCAAGCCGAAGCCGAGCGATCGCGCCGCGTCATCGACGACGTCCTGGCCGATCACCGGGAATTCGCGTGATCAGAGCCTTTCGACGATGTGTGGGGATCCAATGTCAGCACAGATCGCACGCGGCGCGCCAAAATCTTGATTTAGCCACGCAACCGGTGACAAGCTCCTGCCATGGAATGGCGCGACGAGGGAATCATACTCGGCACCCGCAAGCATGGCGAAACCAGCGCCATTCTCGAGGTAATGACGCGTGCGCATGGCCGCCATCTCGGCCTGGTGCGCGGCGGGCGCTCGCGCAAGCAGCAGCCGGTGCTGCAGCCCGGCAACCGCGTCGACCTTTTGTGGCGGGCACGCCTCGACGAGCATCTCGGCACCTTCCAGGCCGAGGCGATCGAGATGAATGCCGCCCGGTTGATGGACAGCGCAGTCGCCGTCTACGGCCTGCAGACCACGGCCGCGCATCTCAGGCTCCTGCCGGAGCGCGACGCCCATGGCGGCCTGTATGAGACGCTTGCCGTGATGATCGCCCATCTGGACGATTCGGATGCCGCCGGGGAACTGGTGGCGCGCTTCGAACTGCTCATCCTCGACGAACTCGGCTTCGGCCTCGATCTCAGCCAGTGCGCGGCGACCGGCGCCAGGCAGGATCTGGCCTATGTCTCGCCGAAATCCGGCCGTGCCGTGTCGCGAGCCGCCGGTGCGCCGTGGCGCGACAAGATGCTGGCGCTGCCGGCCTTCCTGCAGCGCGGCTCCGGCTTGCGGGCGGACCACGCGGCACTCGAGGACGCCTTCCATCTGACCGGTTTCTTTTTCACCCGCCATGTCTACGAGCCGCGCGGCATTGAACAGCCCGATGCCCGTGCCGGCTTCCTCGCCGCCTTGCGCAAGCATCATTCGGGCGGCAATGCCGCCACTACGGCAGACGCTGCGCCAGAAAGGGGAGGGAGACTCGGTGGGTGCTGACCTCCGCAACCGTCCAGGTTCACAGCAAAAGCTGCATGCGGCAGCATTCCTCCCCCTTGTGGGGAGGGTTAGGGTGGGGGTACTCGTAGGGCAAGAGCCTCAGCCGGCCTTGCGATGCTCCATGAAATCATCGAGGATGGCGCGCTGACCGCCGAGGATCTTGAGGCTGGCCTCCGCGAAGGAAAACCAGCCGGCCCTGTCGATTTCGGGAAATTCCCTCGTCACGCCTGACCTGGGCGGCCATTCCATCGTGAACATGTTGCTTTTAACGGCATCGGGATCGAAATCGGCTTCGACACTCCAGGCGATGACGATCTTGCCGCCGGCTTGCCGATAGCTGCCGACAGGCTCGAAATCACCCTCGATGCTGACTCCGAGTTCTTCCCCAGCCTCGCGCCGGGCGGCGGCCAACTCATCTTCATTGTCCTCGACGAGGCCCTTGGGGATCGACCAAGCGCCTTCATCCTTCCTTGCCCAGAATGGGCCGCCGGGATGGACGAGCAGAAATTCGAGAATGCCGGCCCTTGTCCGGTGGATCAGCAGCCCTGCACTTCGTTTCGGCATTCGATTTCCTCGTAGTTCATCCGAGGATAGCATGGCTCCTGGGCAAGTGGCGGCGGCATGCCATTCCTGGCTATCTCAGATGATGAATGAGGATAAAGACCGTAGGCCGCTGGAATTTGCCGACGAAACATGCTCGATAACTTCTTTTCGGCCACCATTGCGGTGGCGTGACTTGAATAGCCGTCTGGGGTGGCCGTGTGGCCGCCGCAATTGTCAGTGAAAACTGGCCTGGTTTGGGGGAACCGCCATGTTTGAAAGCCTGATTGGCGCCGTCGTCGTTATCGTGCTTTTTGTCCTCGTCTTGCGCCAGCAGGGCCGCGTCAGTCTGATCGAGCGCGAGCTCGGAGCGCTGCGCAGCCTGGTTCTGTCCGGAGTGCATGCGACACCGCCCGTTGCCAAACCGGCCGAGCAGGCTGCAAGCGCACCGGCGGATTCCGCTCACGCTAGCGCACCAGCTGCCGACATAGCTTCGCCAACAACAGCAGACGCGGCACATGCCCAGGCACCGGCCGCCGAAGCCGATGCGGCCACCAGCGAGGCCGTGCCAGAACTGTCAGCCGCGGCCAAGGCGGCATTCACCGGATCCGCGCCTGCCGCCACGGCGAAGGCAGCCCGCCAGTCCGAGGTCGAAACGGCGCTCGGCACCCGTTGGGCGGTCTGGGTCGGCGGCGTCGCATTGGCTTTGGGCGGCCTGTTCCTGATCCGCTACACCATCGAGGCCGGCATTTTCGGCCCCGAAGTGCGGCTGTCCCTGGCGGCGCTGCTCGGCCTGGTGCTGATCGGCGGCGGCGAGTTCATCCGCCGCACCGGCTTCAAGGTGCCGGTGCAAGGGGCTGCAGGCGCCTATATTCCGGCGATCCTGACGGCTGCCGGCGCCTTCATCCTGTTCGGTGCGGTCTATGCCGCGCACGCCATTTACGGTTTCGTCGGCCCGGCCTTCGCCTTCACCGTGCTCGGCGCCATCGGCGTAGCGACCATTGTCGCCGCTCTCGTCCATGGTCAGGCCCTGGCCGGCATCGGCCTTGTCGGCTCGATGGCGACGCCGGCGCTTGTGTCCTCGCAGGCGCCCAACCCATGGGCGCTGTTCGTCTACCTGGCGATCGTGCTTGCCGCCACAGCCGTGATCTCCCGCATACGCGACTGGAAATTCCTGATTGCGGCCGCCTTCTTCGGCACCGGCGCCTGGACCATCGCCTACATGATGAGTACGCTCGTCGCCGACCTTGCCGTCATCCTGTTCATCGACGCGGTGACGCTGGCGGTGCTTGCCTTTATTTGGCTGGGCAGTCGTGGCGGCGAAGCGGAACCTGCAAAGGCGGGCTTCGACTGGCCCTCGATCGTGCCTGGCGTTTTCGTTGCGTTTTCAGCGCTGGGCCTGTCGGTCGACACGACGCTGGTCGCCGCCGGTGGCGCCTTGCCGGGCGCCTTCGTCCTCGTCGCCCTTGTCGCCACCGCACTCTACCGGCCGCGCGCGCTGCCGCTGCTGCATGCCGCCGGCGTGGTGAGCGTGATGATCCATCTCGGCATCATTCCGCCCACCACCATCGGCTCCGACATAACCCAGGGGAATATCGGCTTTGACGGCATGCCGGTGGCGGCCGGAAATCCGTTGACGCTGCGCATCGGCATTGCCCTCGGCCTGGTTTTCATCGGCGCCGGCTTCTGGGCCGCACGCCGCTTCGCCGCCTCAGCACGGGTCCGCGCGGCATGCTGGGCGGCATGGGGCGTCGCTGCGCCGCTGCTTATTCTGCTGACGCTGTGGCTCGCCTACGGCAATCTCGACCGCGACCTTGTCTACGCAGCGATAGCTGCCCTTCTGGTCGTCGTCTTCGCCGCCGGCGGCGAATGGATCGCGCGCGCCGAACAGCCGCCGCTCAAGGGCGACATTGCCGTCTCCTTCGCGCTTTGCGGCTCGGCTCTGGCCGGCCTGCTGATGCTGCACATGGCATTCGGATCCGGCTGGACGACCATTCTTGCCGGCGTTGCCGCCATCGTGCCGGCGCTGGCGACGCGGTGGCGCAGCTATCCGGTGCTTGGCTGGATTTCGGTCGGCGCGGTCGTTGCCGTGCTGGGCCGCGTCGCCTTCGATCCGACCATCGTCGGCGCCGAGTTCCTGACGACGACGCCGGTGTTCAACTGGCTGCTGCCGGGATACGGCGTACCGGCGCTGGCCTTCGGCTTTGCCGCCTGGCAACTCGCGCGTACCACCCCCGCACTACCAACAACTGGCAATGGCCGGCCGCGCCTTGCGATGGAGGCGGGTGCAGCCCTGTTTGCGCTGCTCACCGTCGCCATGCTGGTGCGCCACGCCATGCATGGCGGCGTCATCGACACCGGCCCGGTGACGCTCGCCGAACAGGCGATCTATACGCTGATCGCCATCGGTGCCGGCGCGATACTGGTGGCCATCGACATGCGCTCGCCAAGCTCTGTGCTGCGCTACGGCTCGATGGCCGCCGGCGTGCTCTCGGTCGCCTTCATCGTCCTCCAGCATTTCCTGGTGCTCAATCCGCTGTTCACCGACGAATCGACCGGCCAGATCCCGGTGTTCAACCTCTTGTTCCTGGCTTACCTGTTGCCGGCCATAGCCGCCGGCGGGCTGGCGCTCTATGCCAGGGACAAGCGGCCGCCATGGTATGCGCAGATGCTGGCGGTAGTGGCGGCATTGCTTGTCTTCGCCTACGCCACACTGTCGGTCAGGCGCGTGTTCAAGGGCGAGTTCATCGGCCTGTGGAGCGGCCTCGGGCAGCTTGAGACCTACACCTATTCGGCGCTCTGGCTGGTCATTGGCGTCGTGCTGCTCACCGCCGGCGTCTGGCTGAAGTCGCAGGTGCTGCGCATTGCCTCGGCGGCGCTGATCGCGATTGCCGTGGTAAAAGTCTTCCTGTTCGACATGTCGGAACTGGAAGGCGTGCTCAGGGCGCTGTCCTTCATCGGTCTTGGCGCCGTGCTGATCGGCATCGGCCTGTTCTACCAGCGGCTGCTGACGCGGGCGGCGAGGGAGGCCAACGCTGCAACTTGAAGTGATATACGAGATGGAATATATGAATATCCAACGGAGGATATTCGATGCCGCTCTATATCCGCGACGACGAAGTGGATGCGCTGGCCAGCAGATTGCAACGCGAGACGAACGCTCCGAGCAAAACGGAGGCGGTGCGGGTCGCGCTCGTGCACGAACTTGAGCGCAATCGGGCGAAGGTGCCGCTGCGCGATCGGATCGCCAGTCTTCAGGACAGGGCCAGGAAGCTTGGCCTGCCCAATCCCGATTTCGATATGAAGAAGTTCACCGACGAGATGTGGGGAGACTGATGTTTGTCGACGCGTCGGTGATCGTCGCCATTCTCAACCAGGAACCTGGGTGGGAGGAATTGCTGAAGCAGCTATCCGGTTTTTCCGGGCAGGTCTGGGTTTCTCCGTTGGTTCACTTCGAAGCAACACAGGCATTGGCAAGGGCCGGCGCCGGCCCGCGCAGACCCAGCGCTGAAGCCCTTCTCCATGCCCGCGATCTGATCGATGAGTTCATTGTGGAGATCATGGGAGAGAGTCTGGCCATTGACGACAACATCAGCTCTCGGGCCATTGACGCGAGTGCCCGTTACGGCAAAGCCGTTGGCCACAAGGCGGATCTGAATCTAGGGGACTGTTTTGCTTACGCCTGCGCGAAAAGCCGCGATCTTCCACTGCTATACAAAGGCCATGATTTCGCACAGACCGATTTAGGATAATTCGGCCCTTTTGTTGATTGCGGGGAATAATTTAGCCGATCAACTCGTTATCTCACTGCTTGGGTGACCGGGGCGGCAGACCGCTTCGCGCTGGCCGCTTGCGCCGCGCCGGGAAGGCGCGTTCAATCGGGTTAAACAAGGGCGACCTCAGAACCAGCGGTCATGGACGAAAAGAAGGCAGCAATCCTTGGCGAAATACCGCGCCTGCGCCGCTACGCACGCTCGCTTCTGCGCGACCGCGAATCCGCTGACGATCTCGTCCAGGATTGCCTCGAACGAGCGCTCTTGCGGCTTGAAAGCTGGCAGACGGGAGAAAGCCCCCGGAGGTGGCTGTTTACGATCATGCATCATTTGTTCATCGATCAGATGCGCAAGGTGAACCGGCGCGGTGAGGCGGCGATCCTGCCGCTCGACGCAAACGAGGCGCAGACAGTCCCCGCCGAGCAGGCCGAGAACGCCGCCTCGCGCGAGATCATCGACGCATTGCAGGCGATCAGCCCCGACCGCCGCGCCGCCCTCGTCATGGTCGCCATCGAAGGGTTTTCCTATGCCGAAGCCGCCAACATTCTCGGCGTGCCCGCCGGCACGCTGATGTCGCGCATAGCGCGCGGACGCGAGGAGCTGCGCAGCCTGCTCGATGACACGGCGCGCCGCCGCTCGATAAGGATCGTCGAGAAATGACCCGCCGCGATTTTTCCGAACGCGATATCCACATGGCTCTCGACGGCGAGCTGCCGGGCGACGAGCGCGCCGCCTACGACGCCTGGATCGACGCCAATCCCGAAATGAAGGCGAAAAGCGCCCGCTACACCGCCGACCGCGCCGCGTTGCGCGCCGCCTTTGCCGGTGTGCTCGACGAGCCCGTGCCGGTGCTGTTCAAGCAGATCGTTAGCGGTGAAGGCGCGACCAAAGCGGCGGCGCGGCAGTCGCGCTGGTGGCTTGCGGCCGCGGCGGCCGCAGTGCTCGTCATCGGCGGTCTTGGCGGCTATTTTGCCGGCATCGGCAGGGAAGATGGCGCCGATGACCAACTGGCCGAAGAGGCGATCGCCGCCCATGTCATCTATGCCGCCGAACAGCGCCATGCGGTGGAAGTGCCGGCAAGCGACAAGGATCACCTGCAGACCTGGCTGTCCAACCGCGTCGGCCTGAAACTGGTGGCGCCGGATCTGGTGGCGGAAGGCTTCCAGCTGGTTGGCGGCCGGCTGCTGCCCGCCGGCCAGGGCAAGGCAGCGATGCTGCTTTACGAAGACGCCAAGGGTCAGCGCATCTCCTTGTTCGTTACCGCTGATTCCTCAGCCAAGTCCAAGGGCACCTACATGGCCGACGCCGACGGTCCCGAGGCGGTCTACTGGCTGGACAAGGGCTATGCCTGCGCCGTCGTCGGCTCGCTGCCGCGAGAGCAGCTGGCTGCGGTCGCCAAGCGCGCCTACGGTCAGCTTCTGGCGGGTATCGCCAGTTAAGCGCATTCCGTTTCGGGAATGCGCCTGGGTAGAAAGTGTCACAATTCGGCCCTATTCGAAGTGCGATAGCGCTTGATGGATATCGGCGTTTCGGCTGATGTTTGCGACGTTTTTGACCGCGGCCTTTTCCTCCACCCAATCGAGGTTTTCCAAACCCGCATGCCTGCCGAGATTCGCAAGGCCCGCGCGTCCGACGTCGATGACCTCGCCGCCATCGAGAAGGCGGTCTTTTCCAGTGACCGCATTTCCCGGCGCTCCTTCCGCTTGTTGATCGAACGCGAGACAGCCGAGATGCTGGTCGCCGAAAGCGATGGTCGTGTCGCCGGCTACGCCATCGTGCTGTTTCGCAAGGGCAGCGGCGTCGCCCGGCTCTATTCGCTTGCCACCAGCCCGTTTTTCAGCGGCCGCGGCATTGGCCGCATGCTGCTTGCAGCGGCCGAAGAAGCTGCCTTCGAGCATGACCGCATGATGTTGCGTCTCGAAGTGCGCGAGGACAATCTTCGCGCCATTGGCATCTATGAGCAGAGCGGCTACCGCAAGATCGGTCGCGAGCCTCACTATTACGAGGATGGCGCCACCGCGCTGCGCTACGAAAAGACCTTGCGCGGCGATATTCCGGTCGCCACCAAAGTCCCGTTCTACCAGCAGACCTGCGAGTTCACCTGCGGTCCATGCTGCCTGATGATGGCGATGGCCAATTTCGATTCCGGCTTCGTGCCCGATCCGGTCATGGAAATCCGCCTATGGCGCGAGGCAACGACCGTGTTCATGATGTCCGGCCCGGGCGGCTGCGAGCCCTTCGGCCTTGCGGTTTCCGGCTACGAAAGCGGGCTTGCGGCGGAAATCTTCGTGTCCTTCTATGGCGCGCTGTTCTTGCAATCGGTGCGCAGCGACGACAAGCGCCGGGTGATGGAACTTGCCCAGGTGGACTTTCGCCGCCGCGCGGAACTTTACGGCATCCCGGTGAATTACCGTCCATTCACCATCGACGATATCCGCGGCGCCCTGGCTCAGGGAAAACTGGTGCTGGTGCTGATCAGCGGCTTCCTGATGTTCGGCAAGAAGGTGCCGCATTGGGTGCTGGCTATCGGCGACGATGGCGACCACATCCTGATCCACGATCCCTGGGTCGAGGACGAAAGACAGGAGACCATCCTCGATGCCGCCAACATTCCCGTGCCGCACGGCATCTTCATGAACATGGCGCAATTTGGCCGCGACGGACTGCGTGCTGCCATCACTCTTGGGAAACGCTGATAACAATGACCTGGGTCATCCTCACCGGCCGTCAGAACGATCTCGACCCGGCGGCGACGCCGCACAAGATCATCACCAACCGTGACTATCTTGCGCATCCGGCGCTGTTTCGCGGCCAGCAGCCGAAGGTCATCAACCTATCGAACAATTACGCCTACCAGAGCCGCGGCTATTATGCCTCTCTGCTCGCCGGTTCGCGCGGCCACAAGGTCATCCCGACGGTCGAGACGATGATCGACCTGTCCGAGCGCAAGCTCTACGAGCACGCGCTGCCGGAACTGGAGCTGGCGCTCAACAAATGCCGCAAGGATCTCGGAGGCGTTTTCCCGCAAAAAATCTGCATCTTCTTCGGTATCGGACCGTCGAAGGTCTGGGACCGCTTCGCCAAGCTGTTGTTCGACTGGTTCCGCGCTCCGGCGCTTGAGGTTCACATCAAGGACAGCGCCGAATGGGCCTCGATCCGCAAGATCGGCTTCCTGCCGCTGGCCAGGATGGCCGAGGANAGCCCTCTTCGTGCAGGCGCTCGAGACATACACCAACCGCGAGTGGCGCGACACCAAGGGCCGCACCCCGGCACGGTACACCTTCGCCACGCTGGTCGATCCGCATGAGGAACTGCCGCCGTCGGAGATTTCCTCGCTGCGTTACTGGGCCAAGATCGCCGAAAAGATGGGCGTCGAAATCGAGCCGATCACCAGGAAGGACCTGGCCAAGCTCGCCAATTACGACGCGCTGTTCATCCGCGAGACCACCTCGATCTCAAACCACACCTACCGCTTCGCGCGCCGCGCCCAGCAGGAAGGCATGCCGGTGATCGACGACCCGCTGTCGATGATCCGCTGCACCAACAAGGTCTATCTCAACGAACTGATGGCCTACAACAAGGTGCCGGTGCCGCCGACGGTGATGATAGCCGGCACCTCGGACCTCGAACTGGCGGCGCAGACGCTGGGCTTTCCGCTGGTGCTGAAGATCCCGGATTCATCGTTCTCGCGCGGCGTCAAGAAATGCGGCAACTTCGAAGAACTGAAGACGCTCGCCACCGAGTGGCTGGAGGATTCCGATCTCCTGATCGCGCAGAAATTCATCCCGACCGAATATGACTGGCGCGTCGGCGTGCTCGGCGGGCAGCCGCTGTTTGCCGTGCATTATCTGATGGCGAAAAAACACTGGCAGATCGTCAACCACAAGGCCAGCGGCAAGCCCGACCAGGGCGGCATCAAGACCTTCACGCTGAAAGAGACGCCGCCGCATGTCGTCGACACCGCGGTGAAGGCGGCGCGCTGCATCGGCGACGGGCTTTACGGCGTCGATCTCAAGGAAACCAAGGATGGCGTCTTCGTCATCGAGGTCAACGACAACCCGAACCTCGACCATGGCTGGGAGGATTCCGGCGAAAAGGACGAAGTCTGGGTGCGGCTGACGCAATGGTTCCTGGAGCGGCTGGACCGTCCCGGGCGTTAGTTTGCGGTCCCGGGCGGTAATTCAACCGAGGGGGAAAAATGCAGTTCATCGTCATCGAGGATTTCACCGGCTGCGACCGCAAGGAGATCTACCGCCGTTTCGGCGAGCGCGGCCGATTGAAGCCGGACGCGCTTGTCGTGCACCACTCCTGGATCGCGGCTGATATGAGCCGCTGCTTCCTTTTGGTCGAAGCCGATGACGTCACGCTGCTGCAGCGCTGGGTCATCGAATGGTCTGACCTGGTGGAGTTCGAGATCATTCCCGTGGCGACGAACAAGGACATGGTCGCCGCACTGGCCGGCCATCTCTGAGCAGTTCGGTCCATCAGCCGAGCACCGGCGAACCCACCGACCGCCGGCATTCCTCAATCAGCCAATTGCGAAACGCCGCCACCAGGTCGCGCCTTGCACTGCGTTCCGGGATCGTCAGGCAATATGGCTGACGCAGCGCGATCGATAGGGCATTAGCCCGGACCAAACGGCCCTCTTCCAGCGCCCCGGCGCAATAAATGCCTTGCGCCAGCGCCACGCCCAGCCCTGAAATGGCAAGGTCGAGCGCTGCCCGCGACGAGTTCGCCGACAGGCCGCGCTGCACTGCGCGGCCGGGTTCTATGCCCGCCGCCTCGAACCAGGTGCGCCAAGACGGAAACGACGCGCCGGTCGGTCCCCAGTCGGTGTGAATCAGTGGCAGGCCGGCGAGGCTGTCGGTTTTGGCGGTGAGTTCTGGCGCGCAGACGGGGTAGACGGCGTCCCTGACAATGTCTTCGGTCGGGTGTTCACGATAGTGCGGGCCGAAGGACAGCCGGATGTCGATCAGTTCGCGGTCGAACGGCACCGGATCGTCATCGCCGCGCAGGGATATGTCGACGGCGCCGTGGCTGGCCACAAAGCCGGCGAGACGTTCGGAAAGCCAGCCCATCGCCATGGACGGCGGCACCGATATGACAAGCCGCGGGCGGAAGGCATCGCTGCCACGCGCGATGCTGCCGATCTCCCGAAAAGCCAGGGTCAGCCGGGGCAGCATCTCGACGCCGGCTTCCGTCAGCACCACGCGGCGGTTGACGCGATGGAACAGTTTTCGACCCATCTGCTCCTCGACGGTGCGAATGAGCTGGCTGACCGCAGCCGCCGAGATCGAGAGCTCATCCGCCGCTGCGGCGAAACTCCCCGAGCGCGCCGCCGCCTCGAAGGCTTGAAGTCCTCTCAGGGAAGGAAGCGCGGTCATTGGGTGATCCGATAGGAAGGTCAGCTTATCCATGTCGCAGAAATCCTCGTCTTTCGAAAGCTTTCTTATTCGAGTAGCTTGGCGCCATGACCGTATCGGCCCAGTTTGAACCCAGAGACCATCGCGACGTCATCGCGTTCCTGACCAATGAGCAGCGCAGCCGCCTGACCGGCAAGTCGGACGGGCCGGGTCTGGTCCAACTCGCCTTCCATCTCGGCGCGATTGTGGCTATCGGCGGGCTGATTGCGGCCAAGGTGTCGTACTGGCCGCTGTTGATGTTGCCGCAAGGCATTCTCATCGTCTTTCTGTTCACGCTGCTGCATGAGACGGTGCACAGGACGGCGTTCGAGACGCAGTGGCTCAACGATGCCGCCGCAAGGGTCTGCAGCCTGGCGATCGCGCTGCCCGCCGACTGGTTTCGCTATTTCCACTTCGCCCATCACCGTTTCACCCAGGATCCCGAGAACGATCCGGAACTCGCCTTCCCGAAACCGGAGACGATGCGGCAATACATCGTCCACGTCTCGGGCCTGCCGGTGTGGTGGGGGCATTTGCAGACACTCTACACCAACGCGATTGGCGGCTGCCACGACAGCTACGTGCCGCCGAAAGGCCTGCCCAAGGTGCGCACTGAAGCCCGCGCCATGATCGCTTTCTATGTCGTGGTCGCCGCGCTAGCCCTGTGGTTCGAGGCAAGTGTACTGCTCTATGTCTGGATCGTGCCGGCGCTGCTCGGCCAGCCCTTCCTCAGGCTCTATCTGCTGGCCGAGCATGGCCGCTGCCCGCTTGTCGCCAACATGCTGGAAAACACCCGCACCACGCTGACCAACTGGCTGGTGCGCAAAGTCGCCTGGAACATGCCGTATCACGCCGAGCACCACGCCTATCCCGGCGTGCCCTTCCATCAGCTGCCGGCCTTCCACCAGCTGATCGAGCGCCATCTCAAAGTCGTCGAACCCGGCTATGTCAGCTTCCACGAGAAATACGTCGAGACCTTGCGCTGAGGCGCTCGGCCGTCAGCGTAGCGTCTGCTCAACGAGCGTGACGAAATAGCGGAGCACGGTGGGGACGATGGCGTCGTTGAAGACATAGCGATCGCCGTGCAGCCCTTCGCCCGGTCTGACCGCTCCTGCGCCGACCCAGGCATAGCAGCCGCCGGCTTCGCGGACCATGTAGGCAAAATCCTCGCAGCCGAGGCTCGGGTTGGATGCGGTCTCGACCTGCTCGCGGCCGACAACCGCGGTTGCCGCCTGGACGGCCCGGTCAGTGGCAGCCGACGTGTTGACCAGCGGCGGATAGCCTTTCTTGTAGGCGAGCTTGGCGGTGAGGGCATGCGCCGAGGCAATGCCTTGCGCGATGTCGCCGATCAGCCTTTCGCAATGGTCCGACAAAGCGGGCTCGAAGAAGCGGCAGGTCCCCTGCAGCCAGACCTTGCTTGGCACGATGTTGCCGACGTTGCCGCCATGGATCTGGGTGATCGAGACGACCAGCGCCGCCTGCGGGTCTACCGAACGGCTGACGATGCGCTGCACGGCCTGGACGAAGGCGCCGGCCGCAAGCACGGGATCGTCGCCCAGCTGCGGCATGGCGGCATGCGCGCCGGTCCCCTCGAAGCTCAGTTCGAAAGTGTCGACGGCGGCCATCATCGCGCCGGCGCGGGCCGCGATCGTTCCAAGCGGCAATCCTGGCCAATTGTGGACGGCGTAGGCGGCTTCCACGGGGAAGCGCTCGAAAAGCCTGTCCTCGATCATCCGCATGCTGCCGCCTTCATTTTCCTCCGCCGGCTGGAAGATGAAATAGACCGTGCCGTCGAAGTCTCTGCTATCGGCAAGCAGCTTGGCGGCGCCGAGCAGCATCACGGTGTGGCCGTCATGGCCGCAGGCATGCATCACACCGTCCTTTTTCGACGCGTAGGACAGCCCGGTCTTCTCCAGCACGGGCAAGGCATCGAGTTCGGCCCGAAGCCCGATGGCGCGCACGCCTGGTCGTCCTCTGAGGACACCAACCACGCCGGTGCCGCCTATGCCTTCATGGATTTCGTCGAGCCCGAAGGTGCGCAGCTTGTCCGCAACGAAGCGCGCGGTCTCATGTTCGCCGTAGCCGAGCTCCGGATTGGCATGGATGTGATGCCGCCATTTTATCACCTGCGGGGTGAGGGCGGCGACGGGGTCGTTGTGCAGCATTGCGCTCTCCTTGCCGGCCGTCGTAAATTTGGCCTTGTCGATGCCAGCACCTAAAGGGTCTGCACCGGCGGCGTCTTGAACAGGATTGACCGTGTCTGGAATTCAACAGCCTCAGGAGACGACGCAGTTCTGGCGTCATCCGCGCTTTCGCGATCTTGGCATGCTCAAGGCGCGCTTCACGCGGCATCGCTACCAGTTGCACACGCACCCGACCTATGTCGTCGCGCTGATTACGCAAGGGTGCGAGCGTGTCCGCATCGGCAACGAGACTGTCCTCGCGCCGTCGGGCACGGTTCTGCTCGTCAATCCGGAAGTGTGGCATGACGGCGAGGCGGGCGCCGACCAGGGCTGGGCTTACCGCACCTTCTATCCCTCGGCCTCACTCATGGGCGCGATATCAGGAGAACTCGGGCAGGATCGCCCACCGCTGTTTTCACAAGCGATCGTCGATGATGCCGACACCGTCCAGGCGGTGGCCGTCGCTCACCAAGCCTCGACATCGGGCGATGCCACGAGTGCCGAGACGTCCATGCTGATCGCGCTACGCAAGCTCATCTTGCGCCATGGCGATTGGGGCGGCCGGCGGCGCGAAGCGGTCGAAAGCTTCGGATCGAAAAGCCGGCTCCGGGTCTATGAACAGGTCATCGAAGACCATCTGAACTCGGACCTCGATTTGCAGCGGCTCGCTGAAGCCGCAGGCGTGACGCGCTTTCAAGTTATCCGCGATTTCAGGAAAGTGCTGGGTCTCACCCCTGCTGCCTTCATCCGTGACCGCAGGCTGCGCCGTGCCGATCTCCTGATCCGGCAAGGTTCAGATCTCGCCGGTGCTGCCTTTGCGGCCGGCTTCTCCGACCAGAGCCATCTCTCGCGCACCTTCCGCGCCGCGCATGGAATGACGCCGGGGATGTTCAGGCGCGCCGGGACGCTGCCCTCGTCTTGAGAAGTCGAGCCATGTCGGCGGCCTTTGACGGCATGCCGATCAGAAAGCCCTGCGCCTCGACGCAGCCAGCCTTGCGCAATATGTCGAGCTGCGCTTCGGTCTCGACGCCTTCGGCGGTGACGGTGATGCCAAGTTCGGCACCAAGCCCGATGATCGTGCGCACGATCGCCGCCGTGTCCTTGTTGTCGATATCGTGGATGAAGGAGCGGTCGATCTTGATCTTGTCGACGGGAAAACGCCTGAGATAGCCGAGCGACGAATAGCCGGTGCCGAAATCGTCGAGCGCGATGCGGATACCGAGTTCGCGCAGCTGCCTCAGCGTCTTCAGCACCGTCTCGCTCTCATCCATCAGCACGGTCTCGGTGATTTCCAGTTCGAGCCGGCTGGCCGGCACACCGGAAACGGCCAGCGCCGAAATCACGCTGCGGGCAAAGTCGGCGCTTCTGATCTGCACTGCCGAGACATTGACGGCGATGCGCATTCCAGGCGGCCAGCCGGCGGCCACGCTGCAGGCCTGTTTCAGCGCCCATTCGCCCAGCGGAACGATCAGCCCGCTGTCTTCGGCGGCTGCGATGAAATCGTCGGGCGCCACCAGGCCGCGCGTCGGTGAATTCCACCGCATCAACGCTTCGGCGCCGACGATCTTGCCCGACGCGATGTTGGTGATCGGCTGGAACTCCAGCACGAACTCCCGCCGTTTCAGTGCCGTCTCGAGATCGGTTTCGAGCGCCAGGCGCGCCCGCACCAAGGCATCCATGCCGGGCTCGAAAAAGCGGTAGACGTTGCGGCCTTCGCTCTTGCCGCTGTAAAGCGCCATGTCGGCGTTCTTCAAAAGCGTGTCGGCGTCCTTGCCGTCACCGGGATACAGCGCGATGCCAAGGCTGATGCCGACATGCATGTCGCGGCCCTTGTCGCGAAACGGCTGGCTGACGACAGCGACGATGCGTTTTGCCAGTTGTTCCGCATCGGTGGCGCCTTTGGGATTGAACTGCAGGATGGCGAACTCGTCGCCACCGAGGCGGGCGACCACATCGGTGTCGCTGCGCAGGCTGTGCCGCAACCGCTCCGCCACGCATTTCAGCAGCCAGTCACCGGCCGGGTGTCCCCAGGTGTCGTTAACGGCCTTGAAGCGATCGAGGTCGAGCGAGAAGATCGCCAACGGTGTATCGCCGGTCATCGCCTGGTCGAGCCGTTCGCGAAACATCGAGCGGTTGGGCAGGTCGGTCAGCGTGTCGTAATGGGCAAGGTGGCTCATGCGCTCTTCGGCGCGCCGGCGCTCGGTGATGTCTTCGAAGGTCGCCACCCAGCCGCCACCGGTAAGCGGCCGGCGCGCAACCAGCAGCGTTCGGCCATCGGCAAGGCTGCGGTCTGTCGAACGCTCCTCACCGGCCTGCAGGCTGGCTCTGGTGTTGGCGATCTCGCCGTCGATGTCCATCGACGGATAGATGCGCAGTCGCACCATCTGTTCGAGCAGGGCGCGCTGGCTCATGCCGAGCGGGAAGTCGTCAGGCGTGACCTTGTAGAGGTCGAGGAAGCGCTGGTTGCGCACGATCAGCGTGCCTTCGGCGTCGTACATCAACAGGCCTTGCGACATGTTGGCGAGCGCCGCATCGAAGCGGCGGTGCTGCTCCTTCAGTTCCTGCTCGGCCCGCCTTTGCTCCGTAATGTCCTCATAGATCGACACCCAGCCGCCTGAGGCCAGCGGCCGGTGCGTGATGGAAACGATGCGTCCGTCCGACAGTATTTCCTCGTAGGTCGAGGCTTGCGCGCGCTCGATATAGGGCTTGCGGATGGCATACAGGTCTTCGGCGCTCTGTGAGGCGACACCGATGTCGACGCTGTGCTTTAGAATGTCCAGGAACGCGATGCCGGGCCGCACGATCTTCGCGTCGAGGGAGAAGATGCTGATATAGTTGCCGTTGCAGATGATCATCCGCTCGTCGGCGTCGAACATGCACAGCCCATGCGACATATTCTCGACGGCCGCGGAAAAGCGCTCGTTCTGGTGGCGCAGTTCGTCGGCGATCTGCCGTGGCGCGGCGACGCCTCCGGCTCCCCGTCTGCGGACGGGCGAACCACCCTTGACGTGCGCAACGGACATGAGGCGTGCCTGCTGACCGTGATCGAAACCCGGTACTGTGGTTACCGCTGGTTAATTTAGCGTATGTTCACTGCGCCGAATGCACGGCAACCGTTGCCTGGCGTTGCTTTTCAAGCGTTGCGTAGCGTTTGAGGAAGGCAGCTTGCGCCGAGGTCACCGAGTGCGGCTTAAAGTCGAAGCGGTCGGCATTGAACCCGCGCGGCCGGCCGAAGAACTCGGTTGCTTCCGCGGTCGAGAAACCGGCAAGCAGCGTCGCCTCGTAATAGGCGGCGATCTGGTCGGCGCGCTTGATCTCCTTGCGCAAGCCGACGCCGAGTTCGGGCGGCAGCGAAAAGCGCTGATGGATGGCGCGCTGGAGACGCAGCTCACACTCCTTGTAGGAGCCGCCCATTACCGATTTGAACGGCGAGATCATGTCGCCGATGACATATTCCGGCGCGTCATGCAGCAGTGCTGCCAACTGAGCATTGGCCGAGGCGTCCGGCTGCAACTCGCTGAACAGCGCCTCGACCAGCAGCGAATGCTGGGCGACCGAAAAGGCGTGATCGCCGCGGGTCTGCCCGTTCCAGCGGGCGACGCGGGCAAGCCCGTGGGCGATGTCGGAGATTTCGATGTCGAGCGGCGAGGGATCTAGCAGGTCGAGCCGCCGTCCCGACAGCATGCGCTGCCACGCGCGCGGTGGCGCTCCGACGCGATCGGCAGCCATCAGGCGTCCTCCGCGCCGATGGCTTCCCTGGGAAAGCTGAACTGCGCCCAGGCCGGGATGGCGAGCGAGACGGTGACATCACCGGCCAGTACCGGCTGGCCAGCGTCGAGCGCCGCCTTGACCCGGTCGATGCGGGAAATGGCGAGTCCGGCCGTGCCCGCGGTCGAGCCGAGCGTGCCGACCGGCCGCCCCGCAACCGTCAGCTCCGTGCCGGGCGCGGGTAAGGCGCGGTCGGCCGAAACGATCAGCACGCGGCGCCTGGCGGTGCCGCGATGCTGCATGCGCGAGACCACTTCCTGGCCGACATAGCAGCCTTTCTTGAAGCCGACGCCGCCGGTCTCGTCGAGCAGCACGTCGTGAGGGAAGGCATCGCCGAGCTGATAATCGGAACCGCTTTCGGCAATGCCTTTGGCGATGCGGAGCGCCTTCCACGCAGCCGGGTCGCCACCTGCGGATGCGCCGCCATAGGAACGGCTCACAACCACATCGCGGAAGCGGACATCGGCAAGTGTCGTTGAATTAGAAGGTGAGGCGCTTGAATCATCGCCCCAGGCAACCGTCACAAGCACTTGATCCTGCCTAGCAATCTCGGCCTTGGCGCGCAGCTTGTAAAGCATCAGCCGGCGCAGGAAGTCGTCTGCGATATCGGCACGGCAATCCAGCCGGAATGCGTCTTCGCCGCTACGCGAGATCAGGAAATCAAACAGGATCTTGCCTTGCGGCGAAAGCAGCGCACCGGGCTTTGCCGCGTCGACGGCCAGCGTGTCGAGGTCGGTGGTGAGGATGTTCTGCAAAAAATGCTCGGCATCCGGGCCTGACACGGAAATGAGAGCGCGGTCTTTGAGCAGGGCAAAAGGCATGGGCGGCAAAGAACCTGATCTTGCAAAACGGTCGGCCTTTACGTAAGCCGACGATACTCCCCCCGCAAGAGACCGAACGCCCATGGCCACCACCTACGACCTCATCCTGACAGGCGGCACGGTGGTCAACCATGATGGCGAGGGCGCGCGCGATGTCGGCGTCAAGGGTGGTCGCATCGTCGCAATGGGCGATCTTCGCCAAGCTTCGGCCGGCGAAGCGATCGACTGTCGCGGGCTGCACGTCCTGCCCGGCGTCGTTGACAGCCAGGTGCATTTTCGCGAGCCGGGGCTGGAGCACAAGGAAGATCTCGAGAGTGGATCTCGCGCCGCTGTTCTGGGCGGGGTCACCGCCGTCTTCGAAATGCCCAACACCAATCCGCTGACCACCAGCGAGGCGGCGCTTGCCGACAAGGTGCGCCGCGCCACCAGCCGGATGCATTGCGACTTCGCCTTCTGGGTTGGCGGCACACGCGAGAATGCCAATGATGTCGGTGAGCTCGAGCGGCTGCCGGGTGCTGCCGGGATAAAGGTGTTCATGGGCTCGTCCACCGGCGACCTGCTAGTCGAGGACGACGAGGGTGTCGCATCGATCCTGCGCAACACCCGCCGCCGCGCCGCCTTTCACTCGGAGGACGAGTTCCGGCTGCGCGAGCGCCTCGGCTTGCGCGTCGAGGGCGACCCGTCCTCACACCCCGTCTGGCGCGACGAGATCGCGGCCTTGCGCTGCACCGAGCGGCTGGTGCGCATCGCGCGCAGCACCCGCGCCCGCATCCATGTCCTGCACATCTCCACTGCCGAAGAGATCGTGTTCCTCGAACAGCACAAGGATGTCGCCACCTGCGAGGCGACGCCGCACCATTTGACGCTCACCGCCGACGACTATGCGCGGCTGGGCACGCTGATCCAGATGAATCCGCCGGTTCGCGCGGCCCGCCATCGCGACGGCGTCTGGCACGGCATTGCGCAAGGCATCGTCGATGTGCTCGGCTCCGACCACGCCCCCCACACGCTGGCCGAAAAGGCAAAGCCCTATCCGGCCTCACCGTCGGGGATGACCGGGGTGCAGACGCTGGTGCCGATCATGCTCGACCACGTCAATTCAGGCCGGCTGACCCTGCAGCGCTTCGTCGACCTCTCCAGCCATGGCCCACAGCGCATCTTCGGCATGGCCCGGAAAGGCCGTATTGCCGCAGGCTATGACGCCGATTTCACCATTGTCGACCTCCAGCGCCGCGAAACCATCACCAATGCGCAGGCCGGCTCCAGGGCCGGCTGGACGCCCTATGACGGCAAGGAAGTCACCGGCTGGCCGGTCGGCACGATCGTGCGCGGTCGTCGCGTGATGTGGGACGGCGAGATCGTCACGCCAGGACAGGGCAGGCCGGTGGAGTTTTCCGAGGCGCTGCCGGCTTAGCGGTTTCTTGCTGCGTTGGATTTTTTAAGCGCTATCCACTACGTTAAGGGCATTATGAACGCAGATATCGCGCCCATGATTGTCCCTGCGGAGTTTCCGGAGCTCCAGGCGCTCGCCTGGAACCGCGATGCGGCACGCCCGATTCCGGCCGAAGAGGCATTTGCGCTGTATGAGCGTAATTGGCGGTTTGTCGATCAAAAGCGTCTTACTGTGCGTGAGAAGCTGCTTATCCAAGGTTTGGCAGACAAATTCGGTCACGGCGTGCTCTTGACCGCCGGCTGATTTCCCTCACCTGATCGTTCCTCGCAGCCGGAATATCAACAGGACACACCGCGAGCGTCATGATGGAATTCAAGAGGCCCGAGCACCAGATCATTGCCGAAGCGCTCGGATTGATGGATCGCCATTTCCTGACCGCAAACCAGTGCTGGTTCGGCGGTGGCACTGCGATCGTCATGAAATTCGGGGAATATCGCCGCTCACTGGATGTGGATTTCCTGTGTGCCGACAGCGATGCCTATCGCGAATTGCGGACCTCCGCAGCCGAACGTGGCGTCAGAGCATTCTTTCCTGAGCCGGTCGAGGCTGTTCGGGACTTCCAGATCGATCAATATGGCTTGCGGACGATCGTGCGGTTGAAAGGCCAAACGATCAAGTTTGAAGTCATCCGCGAAGGCCGCATAAAACTGCGAGGCCATTTCGACGACGATCTGAATGTATCCGCCCTGGTCCCGGCGGATATGTTTGCCGAGAAGTTGCTGGCGAACGCGGATCGATGTCAGGACCGTGCAATTGCATATCGCGATGCCATCGATCTTGGAGTGCTGGTTGGCATCTATAAGGAAATTCCGAGCGACGCTGTTGGCAAGGCGAAGGTGGCCTATGGCGTGGATATCGAGCGCAAGGTGGCTTGGGTGGTAAACAGGCTGCGGGACAAGGAAGAATTGCGGCATGCCGCCGAGGTGCTGCAAATGGATCCCAACGCGGCGGTCGAAGCGATTTCGGCCCTTCGATGTGAAGGCGTCCGCATCTGGCCTGACACGGGTATTGCCCCGGAGCTTTCCAGCCCTGGTCAATAGCCGTAAGGGCGTTGCAGAAACTCAATCCCCGGCGACGAAAAACGTCCACTGCCCGGTGGGCGTAATGCCGACGCGGTAGAAGATGTAGGCTCCGAACTGCTTCATGTCGTCATAGTCGCCGGCGGTGACGATCTTGAACAGTTCGACCCGCTGCCTGGCGTTGAGCTTGTCCAGCGGCAGGGCGAAGAAATACGGCCAGACATAGAGTTCCTGCGGTGTGCCGACGTCTACATGGACATAGCCGGCATTGAGCACCTCTTCCAGGATGGCGAGGATTTCCTGACCTTCCTTGTCGCCCGATAGCCCTTTCAGGAAGGCGATCGGGTCGCCCTCGATTTCGCCCAGCGACAATTGGGTCATGGTGTCGCCCTTGCCGATCAGCGGCCGCAGCTTCTCGATGTCGCCGCTGACGCAGGCCTCGACCATCAGATCGCGCATGCGCCTGACGGGCTCGGGCAATTTGGAAAGGTCATAGACGACTTCGGGCACCGGCGCTTCTGGATCGGCACGCGGGTTGGCCACGCCGCCATCGTTGGCGGGGGCTTCCGGTTGGCTTTGTCCGGGCTCCGTGGGCGATTTCGGCTGGCTGGCGGCCGGTGGCGCCGTGCCGGGCAGATCGGGCATTGGCACTGAATTTTCAGACGGCGCCGTCTCACCATTGGCTGGTGGCCCGGCAGGAGCTGGAAGCTCCTCGCGCTTGATCTCGCTCAGCGCATAGGCAGGGTTGCTGGTCAGGACAAGCGCCAGCGGAACCGCGGCGCAAGAGGCGGCAAGCCAGATGCTGAGGACCACGCCGCGAGGCCGGCCTGACATCGAAAAATTCACCGCTTGCCTCTCCTTGGGCCTAGGCTGTTCAGGCATGATGCCCAAACGGCGCGCCGTCGTCAAAGAACCGGTAAGCTGGCGATGCACCCTCTGAGACGCGCGACGCCTAGTGCCGAAACCGCTCCGGCTCGAAGGCGCCGGCGATCACCTTTTCACGCATGCGATCGAGCAGGGCAAGGGCCGAGGTTTCGCCATTGGCTCGCAGCATCTCGCCGAACGCGGTTTCAAGCGCTGCCTCGGCGATGATTTCAGGTTCTATGCCGGCCGACAGACCTTCCGCCCAGGCCTCGCTATGGCTTTCCACCGCGGTCAGGCGCTTTTCTTCCCTGACCAGCGCGTCGATGTCGTTGACGCCATGTTCCATTTGCGATGTCCACCTTTTCAAGCGGCGGTCCGACGGGTCGGATCCGGCTTGGGCTGCCCCTATCTCACGCAGGCTAAGTAAGTATCTGTAAATACGACATTTTTTTGATCGTCTTTACAAACTTCGTCGCCTGCGTTCGGTCCGATTCAAACTTAGCCGATTAGACCGGTGAGCGGGATGAAAACCTTCAGTTTGAGTTAATTCCGCATTCGCGCGCTAACGTTTCGTTAATACTGTTGCGCAAGTGCAACACCAAGATTGCATCAACGTGCCGTGGATACAAGGCGGGTGCTCGAAAAGGCGTTCGCTAAACGCCGTCTGGCGCTCGTCAGTTGCCGTAACGCGAGGCGATGTCGCGCGACAGCGTCTCGCCTTCCTTCATGTAGCGGCTGATGGCTTCGGTCGCTGACGGCGTGCATTGGGTATAGGTGCCGCCGAAGGAACGGTAACCGCGGTTGAAGCTGGCGATGAAGCGGGCACGCCGCTCCGGATCGGGATTTTCCGAATCGATCAGCTTTTCCATCTCGGTGCGCCACTGGTCGCCCTTTTCGCCGCACAGATTGCGCAGGAAATGCAGCGACCCCAGCACCTCGGCCAGTCGCATCAGCCCGGGCTCGAACGGCGACTCGGCGGCCAGCGCCGGCTGCACGGCAAAAGCCGTGGCGGTGGCGATGCATGCGGTAAGGAACAGCGAGGTGCGGGTCATAAGTCTATCTGACGAAACATTTTGTCGCCTGCAAGGCGATTCTCGGAGCGGCAGATATGGGCCTGCTTCAGGCCAAAAGCTCTTCAGCCACCTCCATGACGTCACCCGCGAGCGGCAGCGTCGCCATTTCATCAAGACTATAGAAGGCGGCGGTCTCGGCATCGTCGCTGGCCGTCGCTTCGCCGCCGGCATAAACGGCGCCGAACACGGTCAGCAGATAGTCGACCGGGTGATTCTCGCCGCTGCCGTCGATGTGGATGTCGCGAAGCGGACGATAGTCCTGCGCCCGCAGCCCGGTTTCCTCCAGCAATTCGCGCACTGCTGCTTCTTGCAGCGTCTCGTCGGGCTCGACCTTGCCGCCGGGAAAGGCATAAAGCCCCTGCGACGGCGGCCGCGCCCGTTTGACCAGCAGCACCGTCCTGCCGCGCACGACGGCGACCGAGACTGCGGGAAGTATCTTGCGCTGCTCGTTCATCGATATCGATTCGCTTATGTGAGGCCCACCCTGTGGACCGGCTGGCAGCGAGCAGCTTTAGCGGTTGCGCAGCGCCGGTTCCATCGCCACGTTCGCGATCGGATCAATTCATCGAGCTTGCCAATGTGCGGACGCTTTGCCCTGACCGCGACGCCCGACCAGACCGCCGCCTTGCTCGGCCTGGCGGAGCTGGAGGATTTTCCGGCCCGCTACAACATCGCGCCGACGCAGCCGGTGCTGATGGCGTTGTCGGGGCCGCCGCGCATGCCGGGCTCGAATTTCCCGGATCGCCAGGCGATGCTGGTGCGCTGGGGGCTGATCCCCACCTGGGTCAAGGACACCAGGGAATTTCCGCTGCTCATCAACGCGCGTTCGGAAGGCGCTATTGAAAAAGCCTCGTTCAAAGCCGCCATGCGCCATCGCCGTGCCTTGGTGCCGGCCTCCGGCTTCTATGAGTGGCAGCAATCCGGCAGCGGCAAGAAGGGCCAGCCCTACTGGATACGGCCGCGGCATGGCGGGTTGATCGCCTTTGCCGGGCTGATTGAAACCTATGCCGAGCCGGGCGGTTCGGAAATGGACACCGGCGCTATTCTTACCGTCAACGCCAATGCCGGCATCGCCCATATCCATGACCGGATGCCGGTGGTGATCGCGCCTGAAGATTTTGCCCGCTGGCTGGACTGCCGCACGCTCGAACCGCGCGATGTGGCCGACCTGCTCAAGCCCGCGCTGCCCGATTTCTTCGAGGCAATTCCGGTCTCCGACCTCGTCAACAAGTTCGCCAACACCGGGCCGGAGATACAGGACATGGGCATCGTCGAGCCCGGCAAGGTCAGGCGCCAGAAGCCCGGCGCGGACGACAGTCAGATGACGCTGTTTTAGAGCGCGCTCCCAAGAAGCCATGTCCGGTCTTCGGGAAGAACCTGCTCAATAGGAAGAGCTGCTGTTTTCAGGCGCGCTATGGGGCCTCAGCCTTCCGTTCCGGCGCACGCCTTGTCGGCGGCGGCACGATGCCTGTTCAGGCAGCGCGGGGCGAAGTGATTTTCGGCGCCGGCTTTTTATTCTTCGCGGTATGGAGAAGGGCGGCGACGATCGCGGCCGGGCCGATCGCACGGTAGTGGTTGGCGAGCGCCGGTTGCTTGGCGCGGCTCGATTCCTGCTTGGTTCGTGACATCGATCTCTTCCCTGGTAACATTTCCGTGTCTGCGTTTGCCGGCCGAATCTGACCGAATCGTGACCTATGGTGAACTAGCCGGCGAATGTTTCATGACTGTGCCGACATGTTTAATAAAATGTTTCAGCGGCTCCTGACCTATGAACCAGCGACGCTTTTGCCGGAAGTTGCGACTTGACGGCAACACCGGCCAAGGCGATAAAGCCGCCGATGAAAACGTTTTTCGCCATTTGTGGCATTTGCATTATTGGCTAGCTTCGCGCTGGTCCGGACGTTTTCGCCTCATCTTTCCCCAGAGTGGACAAACGCCCCGGCCAGCAGGCTGGAGCCCGATTTGTGCCTTGGCACAGGTAAGGCTCTCTCCAGAACTTAACGGACCGGAAGGGCACGCATGTCTGACGCATCGAAGGGTCTCAGCCTCTACAACACGCTAACGCGGACGAAGGACGTGTTCGTCCCCATCGACCCGTCGAATGTGCGCATGTATGTCTGCGGTCCGACCGTCTACGACTTTGCCCATATCGGCAATGCGCGTCCGGCGATCGTCTTCGACGTGCTGTTCCGTTTGCTGCGTCACCTCTACGGCGAGGCTGGTGTCACGTATGTGCGCAACATCACAGATGTCGACGACAAGATAAACGCCCGCGCGCTGCGCGATTTCGGCGCCGAGATCGCGTCGGGAAACCTGACGCTCAACGAGGCAATCCGCCGCGTCACCGAAAAAACCGCCGACCAGTACCACAAGGATGTCGCCGCACTCGGCTGCTTGCCGCCGACGGTCGAGCCGCGCGCCACCGAGTTCGTCGCGCGCCGCGCCGACGGCAAGGTTGACATGATCACCCTCATCGAACGTTTGATCGAACGCGGCCACGCCTATGTCGCCGCCGGCGAAGTGCTGTTCGACACCGCCTCGATGCCGGATTATGGCGAGCTGTCGAAGCGCAATCTCGACGAACAGCAGGCCGGTGCGCGAATTGCCGTCGACGCTCACAAGAAGAACCCGGGCGATTTCGTGCTGTGGAAATTGTCGTCACCGGAAGAGCCCGGCTGGGACAGCCCATGGGGCAGGGGCCGGCCGGGCTGGCACATCGAATGCTCGGCCATGTCGGCCGCCTATCTCGGCGACGTCTTCGACATCCATGGCGGCGGCCTCGACCTGATCTTCCCGCACCATGAGAACGAGATCGCCCAGTCGCGTTGCGCCCACGGCACCGACGTCATGGCCAATGTCTGGATGCACAACGGCTTCCTGCAGGTCGAGGGCCAGAAAATGTCGAAGAGCGTCGGCAATTTCTACGCCATCGCCGAACTGCTGGAAACCGACACTTTCGGCGGCCGCAAATGGCCGGGCGAGGTGCTGCGGCTGGCGATGCTGATGACGCATTACCGCGAGCCGATCGATTTTTCCGTACGCAAGCTGGAAGAGGCCGAGAATACGCTGCGCAAATGGAAGCGCGCCGCCGATCTCTCCCCGTCGGCAGGGCAAGTTCCGGCGGAGGTTGTGGCGGCGCTGTCTGACGACCTCGCCACCTATGCCGCCTTCCAGCAGCTCACGCAGCTTGCCGGTGAGGCCGCGGAGGGCAACGAAGCGGCCGCATCGCTGAAGGCATCGCTGTTGTTCCTCGGCTTCGATATCGGCGCGGCCAAGGTCGACGAGGCAGCGATCGCCAAGGCGATCGCCAAGCGCTTGGAACTGATCGCAGCGAAAAACTGGGCCGAGGCCGACCGCATCCGCGACGAGCTTCTGGAGCAAGGCGTGCAGCTGAAGGACGGCAAGGATCCTGTCACCAACGAACGCGTGACGACGTGGGAGGTGAAGCGGTGAGGGTGGCGCGAGACACCGTTGTAAGATTGGCGAAGGCGGCAGCGACAGCCAATCTCCCCGCTTGCGGGGGAGATCAGCCCTCGCCTCGGTTTTCGCTAATCGCCAGCGCGGAGTGGCCTGAGCATGGGTCACGACCTCGTTCCATCGCGTCAGCGCAAGAATGCAAAGTCCATGCGTCGCGTCATGACCGATGCCGAGCTGAAACTGTGGAATGAGTTGCGGGCTCACCGGCTGATGGGGATGAGCTTTCGCCGACAGGTACCGATTGGACCCTACATTGTCGACTTCGCCTGTTCGGCCCACCACCTCGTAGTCGAGGTTGATGGCAGTCAGCATGCCGACGCAGAAGATGCAGAACGCGACAAGGCACGCAGCGCTCAATTGAGTGCCAGTGGCTGGACCATCCTGCGCTTCTGGAACGACGACGTCATCCGCGATATCGACAATGCCTGCCAGCACATCGTCATCGGGGCCGGCTTGGCCGGCGCCGACGTGCCGGCGCCAGCAAGGGAGGAGCTTGTTTCATGATCGACCATCTCGGCATCAATGTCGCCGACTTCGACGCGTCGAAAGCCTTTTATGACCAGGCGATAGCGCCGCTTGGCGCCTCGCTGATCTACATGGTGCCACTGGAATATACCGGCGGCGCCAAGGTCGGTGGCTATGGCCGCGACCGGCCGGTGTTCTGGCTGCAGGCCAGCGATGACAAGCCGAGGACCCATCAGCACGTCGCCTTCACCGCGCGCAGCCGCGCCGAGGTCGACGCCTTCCATGCCGCGGCGCTCGCCGCCGGCGGCAAGGACAATGGCGGGCCGGGGCTGCGCCCGCATTATCACCCGGACTATTACGGCGCCTTCGTCTTGGATCCCGACGGCAACAATGTCGAGGCCGTCTGCCATGCGCCCGAATGACTATGAAACGGAGTGAGACGCCATGAGCCTCGACAACCGGCCGATCTACACCGGTGGCTGCCAGTGCGGCGCGGTGCGCTTTCGCGTTGAGGGTGCGCTGGGTGACGCCTCGGTCTGCCATTGCCGCATGTGCCAGAAGGCGTTCGGCTCATTTTACGCGCCCCTGGTCTCGGTGCGTGGCGCCAAACTCGACTGGACGCGCGGCGAACCGAAATATTTCGCCTCGTCCAGCCATGTCGATCGTGGCTTTTGCGCCAATTGCGGCACGCCGCTGACCTTTACCGCGCCCGACGGCATCGGCCTCGCCATTGGCGCCTTCGACAATCCGGCTGATATCGTGCCGCTGATCCAGTGGGGCACGGAGGCAAAACTTCCCTATGTCGATACCATCCCGCAATTGCCGGCCGAGGACACTATGGCCGACATGTCGTCGGCGCCTTATCTCGCCGAGCTCGTCTCCTACCAGCATCCCGACCATGACACCGACCAATGGGACACCGAACACCGGCCGCCAGAGGGAAAATCATGACGGATGAAGTTCGAACCGGCGGCTGCCAGTGCGGTGCCGTGCGTTTCCGCATCAAGGGCAAGCTCGGCCGGGCGTCCATCTGCCATTGCCGCATGTGCCAGAAACAGTTCGGTTCGTTTTTCGGCGCGCTGGTGACAGTGCCCAAGGATGGCGTCGAATGGATGCGCGAAGAGCCCACCTATTTCCAGTCGTCGGTCAACATCGATCGCGGCTTCTGTGCCCGCTGCGGTACACCGCTGACCTATCGCCAACCTGGCGCACTGGAGATCGCCATCGGCGCCTTCGACGACCGCTCCGATCTGGCGCCGCAGATCCAGGTCAACTACGCGGTCCGATTGCCTTGGGTGGAAACGATCTTTGACCAGCCCATGCATCAGGATCCGGATTTCTACTCCCGCCAGGAGCAGATCATCTCCTTCCAGCATCCCGACCACGAAACCACGGACTGGCCCGCGCACGGCCTGAAGATATGAGCAATGAAATGAACAGTGAACTTCGTACTCTTTATCCAGAGATCGAGGCGTTCGAGTCCGGCATGCTCGATGTCGGCGACGGCCATCATATCTACTGGGAGCGCTCCGGAACCAGGGGCGCCAAGCCGGCCGTTTTCCTGCATGGCGGTCCCGGCGGCGGCTTCTCGCCAAAACATCGGCAATTGTTCGACCCGAAGCTTTACGACGTCATCCTGTTCGACCAGCGCGGCTGCGGGAAATCGACACCCAACGCCTCGCTCGAGGCCAACACCACCTGGCACCTGGTTGCCGACATCGAGCGGCTGCGTGAGATGTGCGGCTTCGAAAAATGGCTGGTGTTCGGCGGCTCGTGGGGCTCGACGCTGGCGCTGGCCTATGCCGAGACGCATCCTAATCGCGTCAGCGAGCTTGTCGTGCGCGGCATCTACACGCTGACCCGCGCCGAACTCGAATGGTACTATCAGTTCGGCGTCTCCGAGATGTTCCCCGACAAATGGGAGCGTTTCCTGGCGCCAATTCCTGAAGCCGAGCGCGGCGACATGATGGCCGCTTACCGCAGGCGGTTGGTCGGCGCCGATGGCAAGGCGCAGCTGGAAGCCGCCCTTGCCTGGAGCCTGTGGGAAGGTGAGACGATCACGCTGCTACCGGAGCCGGAGACCAGCGACAAGTTCGGCGAGGACGACTTCGCCATCGCCTTTGCCCGCATCGAGAACCACTATTTCGTCCACGCCGGCTGGCTGGAGGAGGGGCAGCTTCTGCGCGATGCCTATAAGCTCGCGGATATTCCCGGCACAATCGTCCACGGCCGCTACGACATGCCGTGCCCGGCGCGCTATGCCTGGGCCCTGCACAAGGCCTGGCCGAAGGCGGATTTCCACCTCATCGAAGGCGCCGGCCATTCCTATTCGGAGCCGGGGATTCTGGATCGGCTGATACGCGCGACGGATGGGTTTGCGGGGAAATGACAGCGCGCGGCACCCCCCTCTGTCCTGCCGGACATCTCCCTCTCAAGGGGGGAGATTGGCTGTCATCGGCGCTTTCGCAAATCTTCATCGCTGCGGGAAAAGATCCGACGCTAAAGCTGCCGATCTCCCCCCTTGAGGGGGAGATGGCCGGCAGGCCAGAGGGGGGTGCTCGCGCGCCAACAGAACAATGACCAAGCAACGCCTCTATCTCTTCGACACAACCCTCCGCGATGGCCAGCAGACGCCGGGCATCGACTTTTCCGTCGAGGACAAGATCGCGATTGCCAAGCTGCTCGACGAGTTCGGCATGGACTTTGTCGAAGGCGGCTATCCCGGCGCCAATCCGACCGACACCGCCTTCTTCCAGCAGAAGCGCACGGCGAAGGCAAAGTTCGTCGCCTTCGGCATGACCAAGCGGGCAGGCGTGTCGGCGTCCAACGACCCGGGCCTGGCAGCGCTCGTGCAGTCCAAGTCCGACGCCATCTGCTTCGTCGCCAAGAGCTGGGACTATCATGTCCGCGTCGCGCTCGGCTGCACCAATGAGGAAAACCTCGACTCCATCAAGGCTTCGGTCGAAGCAGCAATCGCCGCGGGCAAGGAAGCGATGGTCGATTGCGAGCATTTCTTCGACGGCTTCAAGGCCAATCCGGGCTACGCACTGGCCTGCGCCAGGACTGCCTATGAAGCCGGCGCGCGCTGGGTGGTGTTGTGCGACACCAATGGTGGCACGCAGCCCTCGGAAGTGCGCGCCATCGTCGACAAGGTCATTGTTTCAGGTATTCCGGGCGGCCATCTCGGCATCCATGCCCATGACGACACCGGCCAAGCGGTGGCCAATTCGCTCGCCGCCGTCGAGGCCGGCGTGCGCCAGATCCAAGGCACGCTGAACGGCATCGGCGAGCGCTGCGGCAACGCCAATCTGGTCTCGATCGTACCGACGCTGGCGCTGAAGCCGGCCTTCGCCGATCGGTTTGAAACCGGCATCTCGGCCGAGGCGCTGACCGGGATATCCCGGCTTTCCCGCGCCTTCGACGAATTGCTGAACCGTGCTCCGGAAGCGCAGGCGCCCTATGTTGGCGCCTCGGCCTTCGCCACCAAGGCCGGCATCCATGCCTCCGCACTGGCCAAGGAGCCGGCGACCTATGAACATGTGCCGCCCGAGGCGGTAGGCAACCGCCGCCGCGTTATGGTTTCGGACCAGGGCGGCAAGGCCAATTTCCTCGCCGAGCTGAAGCGGCGCGGCATCGATGTGCCCAGAGACGACCATCGTCTCGATGCGCTGATCTCGGTGGTCAAGGAGCGCGAGGCCGAGGGCTACGCCTATGAGGGCGCCGATGCCTCCTTCGAGCTGTTGGCGCGCAAAATGCTGCACGGCCTGCCGGAGTTCTTCAACGTCACTTCGTTCCGCTGCATGGTCGAGCGCCGCTTCGATGCCAACGGCCAGTTGAAGACGGTCTCCGAAGCCATCGTCAAGGTGATGGTCGAGGGCGAGGAGAAGATGTCGGTGGCCGAAGGCCACGGCCCGGTCAACGCGCTCGACATCGCGTTGCGCAAGGACCTCGGCAAATTCCAGAGCGAGATCGCCGACATGGAGCTCGCCGATTTCAAGGTGCGTATCCTCAATGGCGGCACCGAGGCGATCACTCGCGTCCTGATCGAATCGCATGACGGCACCGGCGCACGCTGGTGGACGGTCGGCGTGTCGGAAAACATAATCGACGCCTCCTTCCAGGCGCTGATGGATTCGATCGTCTACAAGCTGATGAAGAACCGCGACATGGCGGGATTGGTGGCGGCGGAGTAGGGTTGCAAGACGTGGGTTTCCTCGCCCCCCGAAGTGGGGCGAGGAACTGGCGCCGCCCCTTGAGCCATCAGCGGAAGTCCATTGATCCATCATAATTTTGCGATGGTTTTGGATGGCCCACTGGGCCATAGCGTTTGCCATGGCCAGCGACACGATCCAGCCCGACGCCGACTCCAAAGCCCGCAGCGGCTTTCTCCTCGCGCTCGGCGCTTATCTGCTATGGGGCCTGTTGCCCTTCTACATGAAGGCGGTTGCGCATCTGCCGCTGATCGAGGTGATCGCCCACCGCATCGTCTGGTCGGTGCCGATTGCTGCTGCAGTGCTGGTCTGGGCCGGCCGCACAGCCGATTTCAAGGCGGCGATCCGCTCGCCGCGCAGCATCGCCATGGCGGCGCTGACGGCGACCCTGATCTCCGTCAACTGGGCCATCTATGTCTGGGCGATCTCGGTCGACCGCACCGTCGAGACCGCGCTCGGATACTACATCAACCCATTAGTTAGCATCGTCGTCGGCGCGTTGTTGCTCGGCGAGAAGCTCGACCGGCTGCAGATCGCGGCCGTGTTGCTGGCGGCGGTCGCAGTTGCCGTTCTGACCGTCGATGCCGGCAAATTGCCTTGGGTGTCGTTGGCGCTGGCGTTTTCCTTCGCTGCCTATGGGTTCTTCCGCAAGACGCTGCCGATCGGCCCGAGCCAGGGCTTTCTGCTCGAAGTGCTTTTGCTGTCGGTGCCGGCGCTTGCCTACATCGTCTTCCTGGTCGTCAACGGCCAGGACCATTTCATCTCCAGCAACGGCACCGATATGGCTTTGCTCATCGGCTGCGGCCCAGTCACCTCGGTGCCGCTGCTTCTGTTCGCCTTCGGCGCCAAGCTTCTGCGCCTCTCCACCATCGGCATCATGCAGTACATCGCACCGACCATGGTGTTCCTGATAGCCGTGCTGATTTTCGACGAGCCGTTCGGCACCACGCAAGCAATTGCCTTCGCGCTGATCTGGGCGGCATTGGCGATGTATTCCTGGTCGATGTTTCGTGGCCGTGAAATCCGCCCGGTGGCGTTGGCCCCGAAGTAGGGAGCCTTTCGATGTACGTGCTGCATATCGCCAACAAGAACTATTCGTCATGGTCGCTGCGGCCATGGGTGCTGATGCGCACCCTCGACATTCCGTTCGAGGAGCAATTGACGCCGTTTCCGACCGGGCCCAGTTTCGATCTCTACCGGGCGTTCTCGCCCAGCGGGCGCGTGCCTTGCCTGGTGGATGACGGCTGGGCTGTCTGGGATTCGCTGGCTATTGCCGAGTATCTCGCCGAGCGCCACCATGGTGTGTGGCCTGCCGAGGCCAAGGCGCGAGCCTGGGCGCGCTCGGCCGCCGCCGAAATGCATTCTGGTTTCACGGCCTTGCGCGGCGCATGCCCGATGAATTGCGGCTTGCGGGTGAAACCGTTGCCGATGTCGGACGCGCTGAAGCAGGATCTGTTCCGTTTGGGCGATCTCTGGAACGATGGCCTTGCCCTGTTCGGCGGGCCGTTCCTTGCCGGCGGCCATTTTACCGCCGTCGACGCCTTCTTTGCTCCGGTGGCGTTCCGTGTGCTATCCTATGGGCTGTCTTTCGAAGGGGCAGCTGCAGCCTATCCCCCGCAATTGCTTGGCCTGCCGGCCATGCATGAATGGTATGCGGCGGGTCTCGCCGAGACCTGGCGGGAGCCGGACCATGAGGCGGAGGTCGCTGCCGCCGGCACCATCGTCGAGGATCTTCGCGCTACGGCGTGATGGGCATTCCAGGAAAAGCGCGTCGCGTTCCCTTGGGAATTGCGTGAAAACAAAGGGGTCGGGGCGTTACGTCCGCCCGAGCCGCCTTACGAACATGTAGGTCGCCGCGGCGATCACGATCGAAACCGCCGAGACCACCCAGAAGCCCATCGGCGTATTGACCATGGGCAGGCCACCGACATTCATGCCGAACAGGCCTGATATGATGGTCATCGGCAACAGCACCGCCGTCATCACCGACAGCACATAGAGCAGCTGGTTGGACTGCATTGTCAGCTTGGCCATCAACTCGTCCTGCAGCAACCTTGCGCGTGCCTGCAACTGCTCGCCGTCGTGATAGAGCGTGTGTGCCCGGTGCGAGAGCCTTGTCGCCATGTCATTGATCCGATCGGGCAGCTCATTGCGATGCGAATGGTCGAGATGGCGAAAAAGGTTTGTGAGCGTCGCCATCTGCCGGTGGATGACCACCAGTTGACGGCGCGCCTCGACCAGCGACTGCCGCTCGCCGTGCCAGGCATCGCGCACGATACGGTCCTCGATGCCGTCCAGCGTATCGCCAAGACCGTGGAGCTCGGCCGCCATGCCGTCGAGCGACTGGCCCATGACCGCTTCGACCAGGTCGGCGGGGGAGCGGAATTTGCGCGAGCCGCTCTCCACCGCCTTGCGGATGAGATCGACCGATTCCAGTGGCTGCTTGCGCGCGCCGATCAGCGTCTTGTCGTTGAGCGCAAAACGGAAATGGCCGAGCCCGCGCGCTTCCGCCGAATAGTCGTGGCGCAGATCCGGCAGGTCGCCATAAAGCCAGGCATCCTCGAGATCGATGTGGCAACCCTGGCTGGCGCCGAGGAAAGCTTCGCGCACCGGCCCGGGCAGAGCCTGCTCGGCGGCGATCTCATGACGGGCGCGCAGGTCGGACAGCTGGTAGCTGCGCCATGTCCATGCAACCTCGGCCGCGTCCTTGGTGCGCAGGCCCTCGGCGGTGAAATGGTAGATGAAGAACAGCCCGTGCTCGTCGGGCAGGCAAGGCGACAGGCCTTCCGCGTTGAGAGCAATGTTCACGGCTCGCCTCGCCAAGAAATTTCGACCAGGTTCAGATTTCGACTATGCCGACGCGCGGATGCCGACCCGTCCTTCGTAACACGAGTGAGGCGGGTTCCGTGTGACGGTTTCTTGACAGGCGATCACAGTTTGTCGAGCAGCGTTTAGAGTGTTTGCTGCTATCGCCGACGAATGGAGCTCACCCATCGCAACGGTCCGGTCAATCGCCAGCTGCGTGACGCAAGCGCCGCATCGCGCTCCGCCACCAGGTCGTCTCGGATCCTGGCCAGCGCGCTACGCTCGGCTACGAGGCCGTCTTGGGCCAGGGCGAGCGCGTCACGCTCCGCCATGAAGCTGTCTCGGGCTTGGATGAGGTCCTGCTGGGCGTGAGCAAGCGCATCACGCTCCGCCATGAAGCTGTCTCGGGCTTGGATGAGGTCCTGCTGGGCGTGAGCAAGCGCGTCACGCTCCGCCATGAAGCTGTCTCGGTCTCGGATGAGGGCCTGTTGGGCGTCAGCGAGGGCGTCACGCTCGACGATGCCCTTTTCCAGTTCGCCGTGTAGCCGTTTAGCGGCCAGGTTCCCTGCGGTAACGCCCTTGCCAACCACATCGCAGCTCTCATCGAACGTCGCCCGCACCCTGTCGAGCTGGTCGCGCAAGTCCTGGCTGTCGCCTTCAGACGCCATACTGCGCAAAATGGCATAGGCGCTGCGGACTAATGGCGTGGCATCCGGATGGTTTTGCAGATCAGCGACCGAGGCCCGCTGATGATGCAGGTCCTTGTCCAGGAACTCGGCGATTGCGGTGTCGGCCTGATCGGACGTGACAGGCCAGACGATTCCGGTCTCCCTGGCCGCGCGGTCCATCTGATGTCGCCAGTCGCTCAACAGGTCTTCGTGGCGCAGGATACAGCGCGGCATGTGTCGCGAATGATGCTCCGCTTCGAGCACGTGCCTGAGCCACAGCATGAACGCTGTCGGCAGTTCCATTTGATCCCGTTCCTGCAGCGAACAGGCGACTTCGAGCGGGTTGCGGACAGGCAGAAATGCGATCGGGTCAATCCTGAGATCGGCCAGGATCGAGGCTATGAAGGGGAGGAACCGGCAGATCCGCGGATCCTTGACGAAAAACAGGGGGGCATCGCCGAACTCGCTGGCAATGATCGCCGTCATCATGGGCCGAAATCGCTCGGCTGCCGGCGACTGCAGCCACTGCCGATCTAGCGGCAGCCAATCTTGCCAGGAGGAGGCGGCCGCCGTGAGCAGGTGGTCGTCGGCGATGGTGAGTGGGGTACTTTCCCAATGTCCCTTGGGATTGTGGAGGCTCCCGGGCAGCAGATGTTTCGGCGGCGTGGCTCCATGCGCGGCGACGAGGGCGCCGAGCGCCGAGGTGCCGCTGCGGTGCATTCCGAGGACCAGGATCGCCGTCCTTGGTTCCGACGCGATCTCGCCCTTCGCGGCCTTCAATCGCTCGCGCGGATTCATCTCCCCTTTGTCTCGCTCTCCAAATTTCCGTTCCCGCCCAATGTTCTCCGTTAACCAACTGCGAAGCGGGCTGCAAATGGAAATCGTCGCCAACGTGCTTACATTGCGCACAAGACGGAGCTCAAGAAAAGCTGGACAGATCGAAGTCAGCTGCCCCAACGCTACAGATCCTTGCCAAGCAGATGCAGTCGATCAGTGGCTTCGCATTGGACTTCTGCTTCTGGGCCAGGCTGGCCTTGTTGCTGTCGCCGATCCAGATGTTGCCCAGTGTTTCGTAGCCGGCAGCCTTGAGCGCCAGCACGACGCGGCGCAGTTGATGCGCCAGGCCGACGACACCAACCGGGCTCAATTCCTGGCCGCCTGCGCCAAGGCCGGCTTCGTCCTCACATCTTGTCAATTACAGACTGCACGCCTTCCGTCGGCGCATCGACCGACGACCCCGCCACCATGATGGCGGCGACGATGGCCTCGGGGTCTTCGACCACCAGCGGCTTGACCCGTTGCGCGGTGTGGATGAAGCCTTCGCTGGCCATATGGTCGAGCAGCGCCAGCATCGGATCCCAGAATCCTTGAACGTTGGCGAAGACGATCGGCTTGCGGTGATGGCCGAGCTGGCCCCAGGTCATGATCTCGACGATTTCCTCGACCGTGCCGATGCCGCCGGGCAGCGCCACAAAGGCGTCGGATTTCTCGAACATCTTGTGCTTGCGCTCGTGCATGTTGTCGGTGATCAGCAACTCGTCGAGCCGGTCAAGCGCGGTTTCGGTCGCCTCCTTGTTGATGAGGAAGCGCGGAATGATGCCCGTTACCTTGCCGCCGGCCTTGAGCGCGCCTTCGGCGACTGCGCCCATAATGCCTTTGGTGCCGCCGCCATAGACCAGCCGCAGGCCGGCTTTGGCGAGCGAGCGGCCAAGCAGGTGCCCGGCCTTGGCATAGATTTCATCGCGGCCCGGAGACGAGCCGCAATAGACGCAGACGGATCGAATCGTGTTCATTCGTGATTGGTGATTGGGTCTGAATGCGGGGTCAAGCCCCAAGGGCTGACAAGCCCGGGCTTTTTCTTGTCGGTGCCGGCAAAACACGCTAGACCGGCTTCAGGTGGCTAAGGGGTAGGGGAAATATGGCTGTTAATCCATTGAAGGCGTTTCTGTTCGCGGCCGGTGGGACCGTCGCGGTCGTCGGAACCGCCTATGTATCGGGCGCACTCGACCCGTATCTGAATCCCACGCCGCCTGCGGCGATTGCATCGCTGACGCCGCCGGCTGAAAAGCCGGCCGATCCGGGGACCGAGGGAAGGCTGCCGCCGGCGCCCNCCCCCGCCGCGCCCACCGATGCCAAGGCTCCCGCAGCACCCGCGCCTGCCGACGCAACGGCTCCCGCGACCGAAGCTGCGGCTCCGGCGGCACCTGCCGCGCCCGCTGCTGCCCCAACAACCCCAGCGCCGGCCGCGGCCGGCCCGGTTGCGCCGAGCTTCGACGTCGTGCGCGTCGAAAGCAACGGCTCGATCGTCGTTGCCGGCAATGCTGCGCCCAATTCGAAGGTCGAGATCCTCAACGGCTCCTCGGTGCTTGGCTCGACTGTCGCCGGTCCGGACGGCGCCTTCGTCATCGTTCTCGACGATCCGCTGAAGCCCGGCGACTATACGATTGGGTTGCGCGCGACGGCCGGCGATGTGGTTACCCCTTCCGTGCAGACCGCCGTCGTTTCGGTTCCCAAGGACGCCGCCGGCCAGGTGCTGGCGATGGTCGAGGAACCCGGCAAGCCGGCCGAGCTGCTTAGCGTCCCGGCGCCTGAGACCAAGCCCGCGGCACCGGCCGCCGGCGATCAGGCCGCTGCCCCAGCCGCTGAGGCGCCTGCTACGGCTGCGCCTGCCGTGGCCGCTGAAACAGCACCTGCTGCTCCGGCTGTGGAAGCCGCAACTGCCCCTGCAGCGCCAGCAGTACCTGCAGCGCCGCCGGCGGCAGGCGTGGCTGCACCCAAGATCGTCGTCGAGGCGGTCGAGATCGACGGCAACAAGATCTTCGTCGCCGGTCTGGCTGACGCCGGCCGCAAGGTGCGCGCCTATGCCAATGATATCCTGCTTGGCGATGCGGTGACCTCGCCCGACGGTCATTTCCTGGTCGAGGCGACGCGCGACATCCCGGTCGGCAGCTACACCATCCATGTCGACGGTCTCGACGCCGACGGCGTGAAGGTCGTGGCCCGCGCCGCCGTGCCGTTCGAGCGCGAACCCGGCGAAGCGATCGCCGCCGTGGCGCCCGCGGAGGCCAAGCCCACCGAGACCAAGCCCGCCGAAGCAAACCCTGCTGAGCCGGCCGCACCGGCTGCTGCCGAAGCACCGGCCGCTCCGAAGCCTGCGGCGCCAGCCACTATCGCGGCTGCCCCTGCGAAGCCCGCACCGGCTGCTGCCGCATCCGCACCAGCCGCACCGGCAGCGCCCGCCGCTGAGGCTCCAGCCGTCGTCGCGGCGGCAACGCCCGACCTGCCCGAGACGGTGGCGCCAAAGCTCGAACATGCAGACGGCGCGGTCATCATCCGCAGGCACGACACGCTGTGGCGGATCTCACGGCGCGTCTACGGTCACGGTGTGCGCTTCTCGACCATTTATCTCGCCAACCAGGACCAGATCAGCGATCCCGACCGCATCTGGCCGGGGCAGGTGTTCAAGGTTCCGGAAAAGTCCAAGGAAGGCGAAGCCGCCGACCTCAAGGCGATGGGCGAGCAGGTGACAACGGCGCCGGTGAAGACGCAGTAGCGGCCGAGCGCTTGATCTCCTCCCTTGAGGGGGAGATGGCCGGCAGGCCAGAGGGGGTCGCCGCGCATAGAACGCCGACCTTCTCTTTGCTGCAAACGACGTTGCATCAGGACGTACCGACCCCCTCTGTCGCCTTCGGCGACATCTCCCCCTCGAGGGGGGAGATTAGGTCGCTCTACCCATCGGGTTAGCTTGCCACGCACCCGTTCATCGTCTATCGCCGATGAACGATGGCAGACTCGCTCACTGAACCAGACCACGCAAACTGCGCACCGCCCCAAAGCCGCGCCGTTGCCGCTCGCTTCGCCGCACTCTCGCACCCGGCGCGCATCGAGATCCTTAGACATCTGTCGGCCAGCCGCTCCTGCTGCTGCCGTGAGGTTGTCGACCATCTCGACCTCGCGCAGTCGACGGTCTCCCAGCATCTGAAAATCCTGGTCGAAGCAGGCTTGGTCCGCTTCGAGCCCGACCGCCAGCGCTCGCGCTATCAACTCGACCGCGCCGCGCTCGCCGACGTTTCCGCATCGCTGACCGCACTCGTCAATTCCTGCTGCTCCGGCCGCTGATTTCTCACCCAAAAGGCAAGACAAGTGGCAGAAAAAACCGTTTCCGATAGCTCGACCTTCAGCACCTTGCGCAATCTGTGGCCCTATATGTGGCCGGCCGACCGCGCCGATCTCAGGGCACGCGTCACTTGGGCAACGCTGCTTCTGGTCGTTGCCAAGCTGACACTGGTTGCCGGGCCGTACTTCTTCAAATGGGCGACCGATTCTCTGGCCGGTGACGCCAAATCGCCGCCGCCGCTGCCATCCTTCCTGCTGGCGCCGGTGATGCTGGTCGTCGCCTACAATGTCGTGCGGCTGGTGCAGCTTGGCTTCAACCAGCTGCGCGACGCGCTGTTTGCCCGCGTTGGCCAATATGCGGTGCGCCAGCTCGCGTTCCGCACCTTCGTTCACATGCACCAGCTGTCGCTGCGCTTTCACCTCGAGCGCCGCACCGGCGGCCTGTCGCGCATCATCGAGCGCGGCACCAAGGGCATCGAGACGATCGTGCGCTTCATCATGCTGAACACGGCGCCGACCATCCTCGAATTCGCGCTGACCACCGGTATCTTCGCCTACACTTATGGCTGGAAATATGTGGTCGTGGTGGCGGCCACGGTGTGGCTCTACGTCTGGTTCACGGTTCGCGCCAGCGACTGGCGGATCTCGATCCGCCGCGACATGAACGACAGCGACACCGACGCCAACACCAAGGCGATCGACTCCCTGCTCAACTACGAGACGGTCAAATACTTCAACAACGAGGGTATGGAGGCTGAGCGCTTCGACCGTTCGATGGCGCGCTATGAAATGGCGGCGACCAGGATATGGACCTCGCTCGGCTGGCTGAATTTCGGCCAGGGCATCATCTTCGGTCTCGGCACCGTCATCGTCATGTGCATGTCGGCGCTGGAGGTGCAGGCCGGCACGCAGACGGTCGGCGATTTCGTCTTCATCAACGCCATGCTGATGCAGCTTGCGGTGCCGCTCAATTTCATCGGCTTCATCTACCGCGAAATCCGCCAGGGGCTGACCGACATCGAGCAGATGTTCGACCTGCTCGATGTGCCGCAGGAAATCACCGACAAGCCGGATGCCAAGCTACTCGCCGTTACAGCCGGCAAGGTCGAGTTCCGCGACGTGCATTTTGCCTATGATCCGAACCGCAAGATCCTGAAAGGTGTCTCCTTCGAGGTGCCGGCCGGCAAGACGGTCGCCATTGTCGGACCGTCCGGCGCCGGCAAGTCGACTATTTCGCGGCTGCTATTCCGCTTCTACGACGTCCAGGGCGGTCAGGTGCTGATCGACGGCCAGGATGTCAGGGATGTGACCCAGCAGAGCCTGCGCGGCGCGATCGGCATGGTGCCGCAGGACACCGTGCTGTTCAACGACACCATCGCCTACAACATCCGTTACGGTCGCATCGGTGCCAGCGAAGAGGATATGCAGAAAGCCGCCGAGCTTGCCCAGATCGGCCCGTTTATCGAACGGCTGCCGGAAGGTTATCGCTCGATGGTCGGTGAGCGCGGGCTAAAGCTGTCGGGCGGCGAAAAGCAGCGCGTGGCGATTGCCCGCACGATTTTGAAGGCGCCGCCGATCCTGATGCTCGACGAGGCGACCTCGGCGCTGGACAGCCACACCGAACAGGAAATCCAGGCCGCCCTCGACCTGGTCAGCAAGGGCCGCACCACCATCGTCATTGCGCATAGGTTGTCGACGGTGATCACCGCCGACGAGATCATCGTGCTCAAGGACGGCGAGATCGCCGAGCGCGGCACCCATGCCGAGCTGATGCAAAAGCACGGCCTCTACGCCTCGATGTGGGACCGCCAGCGCGAAGCGACGGAAGCCGAAGAGAGGCTTCGGATCGCCAGGGAGAGCGATGAGTTGGGTGTGGTTGTGCGCAGAAGGACGTCGGAGTTGAGCTAGGTGGCGGAGCGCCAATCTCCCCTTGAGGGGGAGATGTCGCCGAAGGCGACAGAGGGGTCACCGCGCGTGAAGCGCTAACCTCCATCTGTCGCAAGGGGGGCGCATCCAGTCGAACCGACCCCCTCTCGCCTGCCGGACATCTCCCCAACGAGGGGGGAGATATGCAGCGTCGTCGCCATCATCACCACCGAAAATTTCCCCTTGACCTCAACCTAAGTTGAGATCGCAAACCCGTTCCTGAGCCACCGAACCCAAGTCGTTCAAAAACGGAGATAGATTCAAATGGATAAACTTGCCGAGGCAGCCGTGTTCAGGGTCGACAAATTCGTCGTTCCTGCCGAGGCCCGTGAAGAAATCCTTCGCAAGGTCAGGGCAACGCATGAACTGCTGCGCCTGCAGCAAGGCTTCGTCCAGGATTTCGTGCTCGAGCAATTTTCGGGCCCGGGCGAGTTCAACCTGGTCACCATTGTCGAATGGGAAAACCAGGCGGCCGTCGACAATGTCGTGCCGATCGTCAAGGCAGCCCATGAGCGGGCGGGCTTCAACCCGCAGGAGACCATTGCCCGGCTGGGTGTGAAGGCCGATATCGCCAATTATCAGCGTCTGCCTGAGATGTAGGAGGGCCAGTCCGTGCCAGGTGCGGGCGCTTCGACGCTCATTGCCTGGCCGGTGCGGGCATCGCTGATCATATGTTCGAAGCCGCGCCATTGGGCGGCAACGATGAACAGCGTCTTGCCATCCAGGCCGCCGAGCATGCAGGCAAAGCAGCCGCGATCGGCATTGACGCACTGCAAGACCTCACCACCTTCGCGCACCCGCACACAGCGTTTGTTGGGAACATCCGCATACCAGGCAGTTCCTTCGGCATCGAGGCAGACGCCGTCGGGAAAGCCATCGAGATCGGCCCAGACCCGGCGGTTGGAAAGCCCGCCATCCTCCGCGATATCGAAGGCGGTCAGCCGGTTGGCATGCGACTCCGCCACGATCAGTGCCCTGTTGTCCGGCGTCACCGCCATGCCGTTGGCGAAAGCGATGTTCTCGGCCACTTGTCGAACCGAGCCGTCCGGCGTGATCAGCACGATGGTGCCGGGCCCGAAATGCTCGCTCGGTGCAGGCGCCGACCCGCCGCCATTGACATAGATGTTGCCGCGCCCGTCGACGACGATCTCGTTCCACGGGCTGTTTGACAGCGACCGAAGATCGGCATGGGTGGCCAGCGTTCCATCCGCCTCCTGCCGCAGCAACAAGCCATCCCGACCCGAGACGATCAGCAATCGGCCATCCGGCAACCAGTCGATCGAATAGGGCAGGATGGCCGGCACGGTGAGCATCACCTGGTTCCCGCCGTCCTCATCCACCGCGACGATCTCTCCGGTTCCCCAGTTGCAGAGCCACAGGCGTCCGTCGTGCCAGCGGGGAGACTCTCCGAAAGCGAGGCCTTCTGTAATGACCTTGGCGTTCAGGGCGACTGATTTCGAGGATGGCATCTCTGACCCTGGTTTGTCGACTCGCCGCAATTCGGCATTGTCGCGAAGCGCTTTCCTGCCAAGGACGTATGAATCTGTGGCGCCCCGACATGACCGTCGACAATTCGGCAAACCATCGTGCGAATGCCTCTGGATCAGAGTGCCTTTAATCCTTGAGGGCAGCTGATATTGTCGCGTCGGAAATAACCCGTTCGCGCAAGTTTTGCGACCAAGAGAGTATTTTCGATGTTCGGTTTCTTTTCCCGCAAATCCAAGAAAACGCCCGAGAAGTCGGCATCAGATTCTGGAAAGCAGTTGGAATTCGGCCTGCCGTTGCCAGTCGTCGTACTTCGTTCGAACGTCGAGGATCCTGATGAAGAGCCGTTTTTTCTCGTCTTCGCTGTCATGCAATTCGTCACAGCGATGGTTTCCAAAGGACTCTATCGTTATCCCGAAATCGACACCAAGGCGATGCAGGTCCTTCATGCCGACTCGTACTCTTCGGAGGTAAAGAACGGCGGCCATAGTCAATTCATCCACAATGCCGGGCAGGAAATCGGCGCCATGATTGCCAACGCACGAGCTGGACTCACTGCTTGTGGCGCAAAGGGCCAGCTTGCGACTTTGGAAAAGATGTCCAGCTGGATTGCAGACCATCCCAACGAAGCCGCCCAGCAGACGGGCTTCGAGGGCGGGCGGGATGATTTTCTCGATACACTTGATCATGCGTTCTACGTTGCGGATGAGGCCGCGCCCATGGAAAACCTTTTGGCGCGCTGGATCGCGTCATGGCCTGATCTGCAAGTTGTCGATAGTGACGATTACGACGACGTCATACACCGGCTGGTGATGGCCAATCCGAAGCGCGAAGGCAGGCTTCTTCATAAGTCCGTTGGCAACTTGGCAGGCCAGATGATCTTGAGCTGGCGCGATGTCGGGGCCGGCCTTGCCTGCGCCAAGATCGCGCCGCCCGAGATCAAAATCGCGTTCGGCATGGCAAGGATGCTGAACATAGAAGGAGAGAAACAGCTGGTTTTTCAACTTCAGACCAGCGCGAAGAAGACCCGACTATGCAGTGCGACGGAGACACACGTCACGGTCTACGAGTACATCGCTCCAGAAGAGTTGCTTGTCATACCGCCAGGCGAGAGCCCGCTAGCGGCTAACGCCCCGAAAGTTGGCGCCAAGCTTGGCATTGCTGAAGAGCCCGAGATCACAGCGGTCATTGAGCTGGCGGAACAATACCATGCTCCCGCCGCCGTCGACCTCCTGCTCCGCAAGGCAGGCTTCGACCCGACGGATGCCATCGTTTCTGCGAATTCGGTGGTGCAGAAGGAGGAAGGAGCAATCGTGAATTGGGTGGTGCTGGCATCAGGCCAAGTCTTCCTTTTCCAATCGTTGCGGAACGGCGGTGTGCTCTTGCGCGGTAAGGATGATGAAAGCCTCGCTGAGGCCGCTATGGCCGAGCTCAATGCCCACTTTGATCGCTCCGCTGCGGCGGGTTAGCGACAGCAAGCCTACTTTTTCTCAGTCAGGAAGAACGTGCCATCGGCATGGCCGTTGGCACCGCATGACAGGGGCTCCGACCTGCCATCCTTGCCGGCGCCGCTCTGCTCGACGACAAGCGCATCGCCGTCGCGTCGGAAGGTAAAGACAAAACCGGTTGGGTTGTCGTTGTCGACGGCACGGTCGACCAGCCGCAGAGTGTTGCGCTCCTCGACCGTGCCGTCGATCTCGCATGACCCACTTTCCGAGACTGGATTGGAAACGACATCTTCCGAGATTTCGACCTTGCCTCCGCCAACAGCCTTGATGTCGACGCTGCCGCGCACGCTGCTCCATGTGCCGATCAAACCTGCATCGGGGGGCTTGCGTATGCCGGACAGGAAGGTTGCGGGGTCGCGCAGGAATTCGCCGAGATCGAAAGTCTGTTGGTCCTTGGGCGAACTTTCGTTGAAGCCGGCGATCTGGTCGCGATACGCGATGAAATCGCTTTGGTCGTCCCGCAGCGCCTTGCCGGCATGAGCATCGAGCCTCTTCAGCAGCGCGGTATAATTCAGATCGGAAGAGCACACGTCTGAACTNATGAAATCGCTTTGGTCGTCCCGCAGCGCCTTGCCGGCATGAGCATCGAGCCTCTTCAGCAGCGCGGTATAATTCTTCGCGACGTCGGCATCGGCTTGCGCCAGGACCGGATCGGCGCAAATGGCCTTTTCCGCCACGCTGGCGGCCTTGGCGCAGTCGAAGGATGGCTTGCCTTGCGCAACTGCGTGGTCGCTCGCTGCCACAAGTACGGTCAAAACGGCACCCACGGCTGACGATCGTATGGCAACAAGATACGTTTTGCCTGAATTTGGCGCCATGGCAGTCGGCCTTTTCGCCGCACGTTCAGCCGGCGTTGGCTCGAATTCTGGCGGCAAAGCAGCCGACAGGCAAGCACGTCACCGTTCCTGCCGGCTGCGGACGATGCGGCCTTGCCCAATGTTGCGTTGCGGCAGCGGAGCCTTTCCGGTATTGAGGCCGGACCTGAAACAGGGACCGCCCCCATCCCATGAGCCCCATCCGATGAGCCTTGTCGATTCGATCAAGAATGCCTTCGTTCCGATCCATCGCGAGGGCTATCCGTTCATTGCCGCCTTTGGTGCGGGCACGCTGTTCCTCGGCTATTTCTCCTCGGTGCTGTTCTGGATCGGCCTGATCCTGACCGCCTGGTGCGTCTATTTCTTCCGTGACCCCGAGCGTGTCACCCCGGTCGATGACAGGCTGGTGGTCAGTCCCGCCGACGGCGTCATCTCGGCGGTCGGCCCGGCCGTGCCGCCGCGCGAGCTTGGCCTCGGCAACACCGAGATGACCCGCATCTCGGTGTTCATGAACGTCTTTTCCTGCCATGTGAACCGCGCTCCGGTGCGCGGCCGCATCACCAAAATCGAGCACCGGCCGGGCAAGTTCCTCAATGCCGAACTCGACAAGGCAAGCTCGGAGAACGAGCGCAACGGGCTGGTCATAGACAGTCCCAACGGCATCGTTGTCGCCGTGCAGATTGCCGGCCTAGTGGCGCGCCGCATCGTCTGCTGGGCCGAGACCGGCGGCTCCATTGCCGTCGGCGAACGCTTTGGCCTGATCCGCTTCGGCTCGCGCGTCGATGTCTTCCTGCCGTCGACCGCGGTGCCGCGCGTCGCCGTCGGCCAGACGGCGGTCGGCGGCGAAACCGTGCTCGCCGAATTCGGCGGCGTCGCCGCAACCCCGCTCGTCAGGATTTCGTAAGCGGTGGGCGCGCCGTTCAAAAAGTTCGAGGCCCATGGCAGCGGCGGCCCGCGCATCCGCGAAATTCCGATGCGCATGGTGCTGCCTAATCTGGTCACCGTGCTTGCCATCTGCGCCGGCCTGTCCGGCATCCGCTTCGGCTTCGAGGGCCGTTTCGAGCCGGCCGTGGTGATGGTGCTGCTCGCCGCCTTCCTGGACGGCATAGACGGGCGCCTGGCGCGCATGTTGAAGGCGACATCCAAATTCGGCGCGCAGATGGATTCGCTGGCCGACATCGTCAATTTCGGCGTCGCGCCGGCACTGGTGCTCTACGCCTTCCTGCTCGACCGCGCCGGCTCCTTCGGCTGGATCGCAGCCCTTCTGTTCACCATCGCCTGTGGCCTGCGGCTGGCGCGCTTCAACGTGCTCGACGAAGACCATGACCGGCCGATCTGGCAGAGCGAATACTTCGTCGGCGTGCCGGCACCGGCCGGCGCCGTGCTGGTTATGCTGCCGCTCTATCTGTCCTTCCTGCGGCTCGGTCTCGAGCCGGACCGCCTGACGGCATTCGTCGCCACCGGCTTCACTGCGCTGGTCGCTTTCCTGCTGGTCAGCCGGCTGCCGGTCTATTCCGGCAAAAGCCTGAAAGTGCCGGGCGACAAGGTGCTGCCGATCATCCTGGCGGTCGTTCTCTACGTCCTGCTGTTGATGACCTATCCCTGGTACACGCTGACCGCCTCTGTCGCAGGCTATCTCATCTTCCTGCCTTTCAGCGTGCGGGCGTATTCGAAGCGCGCCAAGCGCGAGGGCGAAAAAGTGCCGCCGTCGGATATTGGGTAGTTGTTATCTCCCCCCTTGAGGGGGAGATGTCGCCGAAGGCGACAGAGGGGGTCGGTACGCCCCGGACGCGACCTCGTTTGAGCGAAGAGGACGTCGGCGCTTCACGCGAGGCGACCCCCTCTGGCCTGCCGGCCATCTCCCCCTCAAGGAGGGAGATACGCTAAGCCGCCAGGCCCAGCCCCAGCTTCTCGATCGCCAGGTTCCGCGTCGAGACATAATCCGTCTTACCGGAACCCAGCACCGGGATCTCCTCGACCTTGACGATGTCGTTGGGCACCATCAGTTCGGCCGCACCTGCCTTCTTGCCGAAGGCGCGCAGTTCTTCCGGATCGGCGTCGTCGGCGGTGGTGACCAGCACGATGCGCTCGCCGCGCCTCTTGTCCGGCACCGCCACCGCGGCGTGGCGCTCTTCCGGCCACAGCGACTGCACCAGCATCTCGACGGCGCCCAACGACACCATCTCGCCAGCGATCTTGGCGAAGCGTTTTGCCCGGCCGCGAATGGTGATGAAGCCTTCGCGGTCGACCGAGACGATGTCGCCGGTGTCGTGCCAGCCGTCCAGCGGCTGCAATTCGCCGGGCCGGTCAGCGGTCATGTAGCCCATCATCAAATTCGGCCCGTCGAGCCACAGGCGGCCGGCACCCTCGATACCCTCGACCAGTTCGAGCTTCATGCGCATCGCCGGCAACAGCCGTCCGACCGTGCCGTCGCGACCATGGATGGCGGTGTTGACGGCGACGACGGGAGCGGCCTCCGTCAGCCCGAACCCCTCGATGATCGAGGCATCGAAGCGCTCGCGATAAACGCGCCGCGTCTCCGGCTTCACCGCTTCCGCGCCGGCGACGACGAAGCGCAGGCTGGAGAAATCGCCATCCTTGGCGGTGCGGGCATAGTTGGCGAGGAAAGTGTCGGTGCCGAACATGATGGTCGGCTTCACCTTGCGAGCGATCTCCGGGATGATCTTGTAGTGCAGCGGTGACGGGTAGAGGAACAGTTTCACCCCGGTCACCAGCGGCAGGATGGTACCGCCGGTCAGGCCGAAAGAGTGAAAAACCGGCAGCACGTTGAGCAGGATGTCGGACGGCGAAATGGTAATGCGCGCCTCGGCCTGCATGGCGTTGGCGTGGAGATTGCGGTGCGACAGCACCACGGCCTTGGGCGTGCCTTCCGAGCCTGAGGTGAACAGGATTGCGGCGGGCTTGGCCGCATCCTGCCGCTGCAGCGGGAATCGCCAGAGCACCGCTGCTGCGAGCTTTTCCAGCGTCGTGACGCTTGCGCGCACATCCTCGAGCCACAGCATTTTGGCGCCGCCGGCCTCGATCGCGGCGATGATGTCGGCAAGCGCCGCCTTCTCGACGAACGCGCGCGAGGAAACCACCGTTCGGATGACTGCCGCGCGCACCGCGGCGGTTACGCTGGCCGGCCCTGCCGTGTAGTTGATCATCGCCGCTACCCGGCCGGCCGAGAGCAGGCCGACGAAGGACAGCACCACGCCATTGGCGTTGGGCAGCAAAACCCCGACCGCTTCGCCGGGCGCCGCCACCGCCTCGAAACGGCGGCCGAGCACGCGCGCGCCGATGAACATTTTTCGATAGCTGAGCGAGCCGCTGATCACATCCTCGATGATCGGGTGCGAGGCGCCGGTGCGATCCGCGGCATCGCGCATGGCCAGGAACAGGCCGCGATCGAGGTTGCTGCCATAAAGCCGCGCCTCGGCGATGCGGTCGAACAACGCATTGGTGTTGGAAGCCTGGTCGGGGTTGCGCGCCACCAGTTCGGCAATCGTCATTGGCTCCAGCACGCTGATCGAGAGTTTTGGGAACCAGTGGCGCGGCGCCCGGTTCTTTGGCGTCAAGGAAACCGGCAGGTCGCGCGAGCCGGTGACGAAGATCGGCACGATGCGGGCGTCGGCCTGCATGGCGATGCGGGTGACGGCGCGGAACAGGCGAAACGTCTTCACATCGGGCTCGACGTCATCGGGCAGATAGACGGCAAGCCGGCCTTTACCCTTCAGCACCCTGACCAGCCGCCGGCTGACGAAGAGATGCTCGGCGTTGAAGGCGATGGTGCGGCCAAGCTCGCGCCAAGGCTCCATCCAGGGCGAGCGCGCCGAGGCCTCGTCGAGAATGTGCAGCGCGTCGTCGGGCAGCAGCGACAGCATCAGCGCCGGCTCGAAGCGTGACTGGTGCGAGACCACATAGATCACCGGCGTCGGCGCGTTGCGGGCAATGCGGATGCGCCGGTCATCGATCCGGTAGGCGAGCTTGAACGGCACATAGAGTAGCGCCTGGGTAAAGCGCAGGTCGAGACGAAACGTCTCGATCGCGCCAATCAGCAGCCAGGCCAGCACGAGGCCTGCAAGCAGCGCCAGTGTCAGGATCATACCGCGTCTCTCCCAACGTTCCGATATCGCGGCTCTTCGTCCGCTTCGGGGAGAGCGTAGCGCAATGGGGGGCGAGGTCAATGCGGAAGGGACAAGCTCCCCTTCTCCCCTTGGGGAGAAGGTGGATCGGCGCGCAGCGTCGAGACGGTTGAGGGGTGTTCCAGCGGAGTGAGACGTTGAAAATCAAGACCTATCAAGCGCTTAGTTCTTGAAGATTGCCATCCTACCAACACCCCTCATCCGACCCCGCTTCGCGAGGCCACCTTCTCCCAGAAGGCCAGGCTGCCGCGCGCTCAAGCCGCCTTCAGCCGCCCGCTGATGAACCGGAACTCCTGCGACTTGCCGCCATAACCGTACGCCGCGGCCGGGACTTCATGCACGAAGGCATAGCTCTCCTCATGCACGCCACCGAGCAGCTTACCAAAGGTGTCGAAGATCGCCTTCAGATAAGCCTCCAGTTCCAGCTTGGTGTTGGTGCCGTCGACCACCTTGATGTCGAGCCAGAAAGTATTGGCGCCATGCTCGGCCAGCGACTTGCCGCCGGCGAACCAGTGCTGCGGGTCGATATAGGTGACAGCGACGGCGGTGATCGTCGGGTCCTTGCGCAGATGGGTTGCGGTCAGGCCGGTGATTTCCTTGGCGATTGTGGCGGACAGCTTGGCGTCGGGCTTACCGGTGACGCTGATGTTGATGATGGGCATTTTTCTCTCCTTCGTTTGAGCGGCGTTGGAGAGACAATGCCACCATCTTTGGGTCAAAAAAATCGAATTGTCTCGAACATAAGGTTCTGTATTATCGAAGTATGCAAGCTCTCGATCCCGATCTGCTCAAAACCTTCCTTGCCTTTGTCGAAGGCGGCTCGCTGGCTCAGGCTGCTTCTGTTGTCGGCCGCTCGCCCTCGGCGGTGACCGCGCAGATGCAGCGCCTGGAGGAGATCGTCGGCGAACCGCTGCTGGTGGCGCAGGGGCGCGGGCGCGGGCTGACGCCGGCCGGCGAGGATCTTGTCGGTCATGCCCGCCGCATTCTTGCCGTGCACAGCGAGGCCTGGTTGGCGCTCAAGGGCGCGCGTGCCGCTGGTCGCGTCGCCATCGGCACGACACAGGATTTCGCCGATAGCGGCCTGCCGGAGTTGCTGCGCGCCTTCGCGACCAGCCATCCGCGCGTCAGGGTCGAACTGCGCGTCGGCCGTTCGGCCGAGCTTGGCGAGGCGCTGCAGGCCGGGCAGCTCGATCTGGCCGTTGTCATGCGCAAGACGCCGGCCAATGACGAAGTAGGGCTGTTCAGTGAACCGATGCTGTGGCTGTGTTCGCAAAAGGGCCTTGCCGTGCGGGAAGAGGAACTGCCGCTGGCGCTGCTCGACCCCTATTGCGGCTTTCGCGAAGCAGCACTCGCGGCCCTCGATGCTGCCGGCCGCCGCTACCGCATTGCCGCCGGCAGCGCCAGCCTTGCCGGCTTGCGCACGGCGGTCAATGCCGGCATCGCGCTGACCTTGCGCACCGCCCGCTTTGCCCATTCAGGCATTGCCGAAGCACCGCGCGAATTCGCCCTGCCGCCAGTGCCGACAGCGCAATTCGCGATAAAACTCGGCCAGGGCGCCGAGCGGCCGGCGCGCGATCTTGCCATCCTGCTCAGCGACAACCTCGCCTTGCCCGGCTTTGCCGGCTGATGTCCAAAGAAAAAGCCGACCTTTACGGTCGGCTTTGAGGAGGACGGGTCGAGGGGTTTGGGGGGACTTGGGGGGTGACCCGTCGCACATAAAACTGCCTGATCCGCATGATGGTTCCATGACTTGGAAAATAATTATTGGGTTGCCGCACTTTTTCTCGCGGCCAGCCAGTCGCGCCCCGCATGGGCGAAAACCGCGCACAGTACTATGGCGCCGCCGATCAGGCTGGCGGCCGGCGCGATCTCGCCGAGGAACAGGAAGGCGAACAGGATCGCAAACGGCACTTCGGCGGCACCGAGAAGGCCGGACTCAGGCGCAGGGATCAGCCGCGAGCCTTCCGTCCACAGGATCGACGCCGCCGCAAACGATCCTCCGAAGGCGACGAGCAGCACGGCGTCGCGAGCAGAAATCGCCAGGGGGTCGGTGACGAACCAGCCGAGCACGAACAGCAGAAGCGCCGAGACTGCGCCCGCCCACACCACCGGCGTGTCGCGGAAGGCGCGCACCATGATCATGTAGAGCGCGCTGCCGGCGGTCATCAGCAGCGCGAGCCCATCGCCAAACAGATGACCGCTGCCGAAGCCGGAGCCGACCATCATCGCCACGCCGCACAGCGAAACGGCGGCGGCGGCAAGCGTCTGCGCCCGGAACGGCTCGCGCACCAGCACGAAGGCGAGCAGCGCGGTGATGAAGGGCGCGGTGGCGTAGATGACCGCGACATTGGCGACATAGGTGAATTTGAACGCCGAGATGAAGGCGATGCTGGCCGCGGCGCCCTCGAGGGCCAGCAACCAGCCGCGCCAGCCAAGCCGCAAGCTTTCCCGCCCGCCGGAGCGGCGCCGGCGCCACAGCACATAGAAGGTGATCAGGATCGCGCCGACAAAGCCGCGCCAGCAAGTGATGGTCAGCGGGTCGGCGTGGATCGATTTGGTCAGCACGCCGGTGAGGGCGAAGAAAGCCGCCGAGGCCGCCACCAGCATAATGCCGAGCGTACGCTCGGCAGCGGTATCTGTGGTGCCTGGGCCGTCGAGCGCTTCCGTCATCTCAGCAGCCTATCCGTCTTCTCCTGCCACCATGCTGTCAGCACGGGGGTACTCATAGCCGCTTGCGGAAATGCTCGTTGCCGATGATCAGCAGGCCGGCGCCGACGATCAACGCCGCCCCCAGAAACACCTCGCGACGCGGCACGTCGCCCCAGATCGCAAAGCCGAGCCCGAAGGCCCAGACCAATGAGGTGTATTCGAACGGCGCCACGATCGACACCGGCGCCCGCTTCATGCCTTCGAACAGCATAAATTGCGCCACGCCGCCGAGCGCGCCGACGCTGATCAAAAGCAGCAACTGGCGCCAGTCCGGCATCTGCCAGACCAACAGCGCCGGCACCGCGGAAAACACCAGGAAGTAGAAATTGTTGAGCACAAGCTGGATCAGCGTGCGCTCGGCCAGCGCCGTCTTGCGCAACAGCACCACGGCAATGCCCCACAGCACTGCCGCCGCCAGTACCAAGAGCATCGGCACGGACAAGCCGAGACGAGTGGGATCACAGGCGATGAAGACGCCGACGAAGCCGATGAACACCGCCAGCCAGCGCAACAGCGGCACCTTTTCGCCAAGCATCACCACCGACAGCACGGTGACGATGATCGGGGCGGCGTAATAGATGGTGGTGAGTTCGGCCAGCTGCAGGGAGCGGGCCGCGTTGTAGTAGCAGAGCCAGGCGCCGAGCGTGAAGGCGCTGCGCACCAGCATCGGCCGCACGATGGGCGAGCGCATTGTGTCGGCAAAGACGCGCGGTCCGCCGATTGCAGCACAGCCGATAAGCACAGCGATCGAGCGGAAGAACATGATCTGCCAGACGCTGATGCCGACGACCAGAAGCTTGATCGCTGCGTCCTGGGTCGAAAACAGGAAATAGGCGCAGCCGGTGAACAGGATGCCGGCAAGCACCCTTTCGCGGGTTTCCAGAATGGCAATATCGGCCATGCGGCGTGTCCGGCGCTGTCAAGAGGACGAAGAAGAAGCCTGCCCCAATCAGGCTCCCATTGCAGGCTATACGGGCGAAAGCCTGCGGGGCGCTACGCCAGTGGCAAGCTTGCGTTGGCGCAGCCTGGCCGACAGCGTGGGCACGCCGTTCACTGTGTTGCCTGGTAGAGCTCCGAAGCGGCCTCCTTCAGGGCGCGCCGGCCGCCCGGCCTGAGATACATCATGTGGCCGCCTTCGATGACGTCGAGACGGATGGGTTTTGCCCCGCCCAGCGTCGGGATCTGGCTCACCAGATAGCGTGAGGCCAGATAGGGAGTGACCAGATCGGTGTCGCCGTTGACGATCACCACGCCNCCCCGGCATAGCCTTGCCGCGAGCCGCCATAGTCCCAGGCGTGGGTCACATCGCCATTGAGCAACCTGTAGCTGACATCGGTGCGAAAATTCAGCTCGTCGCGCGCATAACCGACAAAGGCCGAGGTCAGCGCCGGCACGCTGCGGTCGAGCACCGGATCCGGGCCGGCGCTGCGGGCGCTCTCCGGGGCGATGTCGCTGGTGGCGATGGTGCCGTCATACGGGCTGAGCACTTTGCCACTGGCGCGCTGGAATTCGCGCGCGAACAGGCCGGTCGGGATGCGGGCGAAATTGCGCTGCACGAGGTCGAGCGGCAGGCCGGTGATCTCGGCCACGCGCTGGCTGGCCAGCCGCCCGCCCTGTTCCAGCCCGCCGGTCAGAGCCGTGAGGTAGTCGCCCAGCGCATACTTTTCGACCTCGGCGAGCTTTTCGCGCAGTGCTTCGCCGCTGAAGCCTTCGCTGCGCAGGCGCACCGCCGCCAGCGAGGGCAGTTCCAGCGCCCAATGCAGCGGCTGGAATTCGTCGGGCAGCACCAGCGTTAACTCCAGTGCAGGCGAGATCAGTACGATGCCGTTGGGGCTCAGGCCGACATCTTCCTGCAGGGTCCTGGCGAGAAGTGCCGCGCGGAACCCGCCATAGCTTTCGCCGGCGAGGAAGAGCGGCGATCCGGTGCGGCCGTTCTGGGCGAGATAGAGCCGGATGAAAGCGCCGATCGAACTGGCGTCCTGGCTGACGCCCCAAAAATCTTTCGTGTCCTGGCCGGGGGCCTCGCGGCTGTAGCCGGTGCCGACCGGATCGACGAAGACGAGGTCGGTCATGTCGAGCCAACTGTCGGGATTGTCGATCAGCTTTTGCGGCGGCGGCAGGAATTGGCCATCGGCGCCGGTCGCGACGACACGCGGGCCGAGTGCGCCGAGATGCAGATAGGCGGATGCCGCGCCCGGGCCGCCATTGAAGACGAAGGTGATGGGGCGAGCCTTCTCCGCGCCCGCCAGTGGCGGCAGCGTATAGGCGACATAGAAGATTTCCGCGGTGACCTCGCCCTTGCCGGATAGCAGCGACAGCGTGCCGGCCTTAGCCTGATAGTCCAGCTTGCGCCCGGCAATGGTGATTGAATGGCTGGTCGTCTGCGGTGCCGGCAGCAGCGACAGCACGCCGCCGGCAGGGGCGGGGCGCTCGGGCGTTTCGGCGAGGACTGGCTGCGCGAAGGCTGCAAGCACCAACAGGGTAAGCGAGATCAGTTTCAGCTTGAACGGCATGATGTCTCCGCGGGAATGACTCTGCTTACGTATGGCCGGGGCGGTCGAAGTCAAAGTAACTCTTCGTGAGGTAGCATTCCTTCAGCCCCCCTCTGTCCTGCCGGACATCTCCCCCACAGGGGTGGAGATTGGATGTCGCGACCGCCTTCGCTAATCGCCGGCGTAGAAAGCGCCATCGGCGAAGCTGCAGATCTCCCCCCTGTGGGGAGGTGGCCGGGCCAGAGGGGGGCGCTGTCTCGCCGGCATATCAGTGCTATCAAAGTGCGAAGGACCTGAAAGGAATGCAACATGGATGCCACCGCACTCAAAGCCATGCAGGCGCCGATCAAGGAGGCTTATCGCGACGATTCCTCGCGAGCGCTGATCACGCTTCGCGCCAAAGGCTCCATCGACGACCAGTCGATTGCCTGCAAGGTCGAGACGGGCAGGGCGCTGGCGGTCGCCGGCCTGCATCCGGCGACCGGCGGTTCCGGGCTCGAATTGTGTTCGGGCGATATGCTTTTGGAGGCGCTGGTGGCGTGCGCCGGCGTGACGCTGAAGGCAGTGGCGACGGCGCTGGAATTCAGGCTTGGCGCAGCCACCGTCGAGGCCGAAGGCGATCTCGACTTTCGCGGCACGCTGGGCGTGGCCAAGGACGCCCCCGTGGGCTTTCGCGCCATCCGGCTGAATTTCAACCTCGACACGGATGAGCCGCAGGACCGCATCGATTCGCTCATCAAGCTGACTGAACGCTATTGCGTGGTCTTCCAGACCATCAACAGCAAGCCGGAGCTGACGGTGAAGGCGCGCGCCTGATCTCCCCCCCCTTGAGGGCATAGGCGCTAAGATAGCTTTGGCATGGACTGAAACTTGCGCTTTCGTGGTGGTTCGCGCCAGCGATAT
>NZ_AYWC01000023.1:0-55575 GCF_000502615.1 Mesorhizobium sp. LNJC405B00
TCCGACTTTCCGCCCTTCTCCTCGGCCAGCGCCATGGCGATGTTGGCGGGATCGCACTGGCCGTCGAGCGGCAGATGCACGGCGCCGACCACGTCGGACACGTTCAGATGCGGGTACATTGCCTTGACTTCACCAGGCGAGATCTCGCGCACATCGACATCGAAGGCGCGGGCGAGCGAGGCCTGCCGGTAAATCTCGTGCTTGCGCTCCTCGGTCAGCGCCACGGTGATCGAGCCGACCTGGCGCATGCCGGTGCCGACTTCCGTTTCGGCCTCCAGCTTGACGTAGAGGTCGGCCGAATATTTCGCCAGTCGCGTCATGTTCTGCGAGCCGCGCAGCTGCCCGATCAGCCCAGCGGCGTGCCAGGTCGTGCCCGAGGTCAGCTGCTTGCGTTCGAGCAAGACGACGTCGGTCCAGCCGAGCTTGGCCAGATGATAAGCGACCGAGCAGCCGGACACGCCGCCGCCGATGATCACGGCGCGGGATTTGGACGGAACAATCAAGCGGTCTTACTCCCGTTACCAGACTAATCCGTGCGGGCAACCAAACGGCCGTCGATGCAGTCAGCTCAGCGATCTCGTGACCATCCAATCCTGTAAATGCATCCAGTTTGCTTGCCCTCGACACTTTTAACGTAACCAAGCACCACATCGTTTGTGGCGACGGCCTTCGAACCCTGAAAGTAGGGACTGTAGAGCCGAGACGACTCCTCGAGCATAGTCGGACTTACCAGATTGATCCGCCGATCTTGGCGAAGCTCAATTGCAGCACTTCGGACAAATCCCTCGAGCGCGCCATTGACCATCGCGGATGATGTTCCGAGCGGTATCGGATCGTCGTTCGTTGGACCGGAGGTCAACGTGAACGATCCTTCCTCACGAAGGAATCCAAGTCCAAGTCTGACAAGGTTCACCTGCCCTATGAGTTTGCTTTGCAAGCCGATTGCATATTGCTCAATGGTGAACTCCGCGAGCGGGCCGAAATGAACCGTGCCCGCTGTGCATACCAGGGCATCGAACTCGCCGATCTGGCTGAACATTCGACTTATGCTCGAGGGATCGTCGATATCGACCCGGAAATCGCCGGTGCTTCGGCCGACAGCTATGACATCATGCCGTCTGCCGAGTTCGGCCGACACCGCCTTGCCGATCACGCCACTCGCACCAACATGAACTATTCTCACGAAGCCTTCCCGTCGCTCTAGACGCCCAGTGGTTCAAGCGAACGGCGAAGCTGCGCTTCTTGATCTGCCGATAGCTTTCTCAATGGGCTGCGAACATTCCCTGTTCCGTAGCCGCGCAGTTGCGCCGCTCGAAGTACCGACGGCGTATAGGGCGACCTCCAGATAAAGAGCAACGAGGGCAACATGCGCTGCCAGAGCGCTAGCGCCTGTTCGTATTCCTTGCGGTCTACCAATCTATATAGCTCGACCGCTTCAGAAGGCATGTAATTCGCACCGCCCCATATGACCCCGCGTGCCCCGGCCATCAGCGCGTAGAGTGTGGTGGTGTCGCAGCCATTGAGGACCGTGCCGCTTGTCTGCAGGTATTCCTGATGGACAGTAAAGTCCCCTGCACTGTCCTTGATGTAGTTGAAGTTCTTCAACTGGCTCAGGCGCTCAAACAGCTGTGGTGAAACCGAAATGCCGGTGGCCTGTGGAATGTTGTAGCCGACCAGGTCGATACCTAGTTCAGCATCGACCGCTTTGTAGAAGTCGAAGATTCCCTGCTCATCACTCGGACCCTCCAGGTAGGGTGGCAGCACCATCAATGCGTCGGCGCCGACGGACTCCGCGTGACGCGACCTTCTGATGACTTCGTCCATATTCAAAGCGGAGGTCTGGCAAATGACGTTGCAGCGACCAGCTATTCGCTTTGCGCCTACTTCGTAGAGGCGGTTGCACTCGGCCTCGGTAAGATAGGGATGTTGCCCGGTCCCTGCGCCAAGCACCAGCCCGTGAACACCTGCGGCGACGTACTTGTCGATCAGATCCTCGAAAATCGAATAGTTGATCGCACCATTCTCATCGAACGGTGTTTGCATTGCCAGATTTATGCCCTTCAGGTCCGCCATGATCTCTCTCGTTGTATCTAGACTTCAGCGCCGGCCTGTCGGAAACGGACGGCGGTTAGGATTCGAACGCCCATCGCTGTGACAGGCCTGGGATACGGCTTGCTGGGACTTGCGCGAGTCTTGAGGATGTCGACTACCGGCGACGATCGCGCTGACGCCAGGTCGGCTATGGCCTTGCCGAAGGCAGCTCCTCGCGCGACGCCTGTACCGTTGCAGAATGCGGCGCCGTAGACCTTCTCCGCCAACTCGCCGAAGACCATTCCGCCATTTTGCGCGAGAGTAAGAAGGCCACCCCAACTGGCCTCGAAGCCCATCGACGAGAGCTCCGGCCACCGCCGATCTAATGCGATCTGCTGCTGCACCCGTGCCTTCATCACGTCCTGCGTGGTGGTCTTGAAGTCAGTCGCATAGGAATAGACGTTGCGAAGGAACAGCCGGTTGTCGATCGTGCGACGAACCGTCGTGCCGAAGCTGTTGGCTGGGATAAGTCCGTAGGCTCTCTTATTCCCCACCTGCGAAAGCTCGCTCTCGGTGAGCTGTCGTGTCATGCTCGCAAATGTGTACAGCGGTATGGCGCGGTTGTCGAAGAAACCGAACTTGGTCAGATAGCCTGACGCGCAGATGATGACCTTCGACGCCCTGATAGTTCCGGTGGGGGTCTCGCAGACGTGCTTCGGTGCCCCGAACTGCACCGCCACGATGGGGGTGTTTTCGTGAACGGTGACGTTCGCAGGCAGGCTTCTTGTCGCATTCTGGAGATATTTCGCAGGCTGGACCAAGACGGTGCCGGGATGATGCAAGGCTTTGATGTAGTGCTTGCTGCCGGTGATCGCCTGAATTTCGGGGGTCTCCACCCAGCTGTAGTTCTGGCCAAGCTTATCCAGCGCCTCCGAAAAGCGGTGCAGGTCCTCCACGCCGTGAGCGGTGGCCGCGCTGTGGTATTTTCCCTGCGCGTCCCAGTCGCAATCGACCCCATGCTCTTCGACAGCGCTTCGGATGTAGGCGATCCCGTCCAGGTTAACGAACAGCTCTTCCTTGTTCCCTTTGATGTCTTCGACGAAATCGCGCTTCCGAGGGTTATGCGCGAGATCGATGACGAAACCCATGCACCGTCCGGATGCATTGTTGCCAATGCGGCCGGCATCTACCAGGACAACCGAAGACTGCGGGTTGAGTTCGGCAAATCGACGGGCCGCGTGCAGCCCCATCCAGCCGCCGCCAATCACCAGGCAGTCACATGCAACGTCGCCTTCTTGAGGTAGCAGCGCCAACTCCGGCCCTGACGTAGTGTACCAGCCGGACATAGTCAGTTCGGGATGGGGTGGCTGAACGACTTTGCGCTCTTTCGTCATCGTTTGGTTGAACGAATTCACTGCCAACTCGCTGGGTTCAGGCGACCGATGACGAAGGCTTGGCAACAATCCGCGGTCGCATTGTTTCCCTGTTCGAATAGACCAGTTGGCGGGCATCTCGTAGACGGAAAAGATGGCGTCTGATATAGAACTGCTTCATGTCAAAGCTTCGTAGCCTGGTGCCTTCGACGCATTCGCTTTTTGTCTTCGAAGCGGCTGCCCGAACCCTGAGTTTCAAAAGCGCAGCCAGCGAGCTCAACGTGACGCAACCGAGCGTCTCGCACTCGATCAAGTCGTTCGAGAAGCATTGCGGGACCGCGCTCTTTGCCCGTGATAATCGAGGCGTACAGCTGACGGAGGCTGGCCGGCAGCTCTACGATGAGGTGCGCACCAGTTTCCGCCGTCTGGAACAGAGGCTTGAGACCATCTCCGATCGCGGAAAGAAATACATCACTTTTGCTGCGTCGACATCCCTAGCCGCACATTGGCTTGCGCCTCAACTCTATCATTTCCAGGAAGAACATCCGGACGTTATGATCAAGGTTGTCGCCACCGATCGAGATATCGAGCCCGATCACGAAGTGGACGTCACCGTATGGGTGCGCCCACGGGATTTTGACAGTACGAATAGTTGGTTCGTATGCGACGAGATCATTTTTCCCGTCTGCTCCCCCGCATATCTTCTGGCACATGTCGCTCCAAAGAGCGTCGATGAATTGGTTCGACACCAGCTCATTCATTCGTCCGATGCTTTTCGCAAGCGAATGAGCTGGCCGGAATGGGTCGCGCTTGCAGGCGGAGATGCCAACGAGACAAAGCCTAACATTGTATTCAATGACTATCAGCTGACGCTTCAAGCAGCTCTTGCAGGCGAAGGAATCGCATTGGGATGGTCCCTGACCGCCCAACACCTGCTCAACAACCGCCAGCTGGTTCGGCCCATCGCGACCGAGATCAAGACCGACCGCGCCTTCTTCCTCTTGTCAAATGAAGATGCCGGCAAAAACAAGAAGTGCAAGGTTCTTGTGGACTGGTTCCTCGCTCAGTCGAAGGAATTGCGCCCTTAGACCGGCTACCGGCGTCGCGCCCCGGTTCCTTACCCCGCCGCGTCGGCTATCCTTACCAGGTAACCGGCACCTGCGCCGTCGACCCAGGTATAAACTGAGTTTAACGCCAGCGAAACCTTTTGCGAGTCCTCAGGGCGTTCGCCGAACCCTATCATCAAAGTCAATGAGCAGAACCGCGTTCCTTACGCGGACCGAAGAAGGCTCTTTTGACGGCGACCTTTTGCGCCGCTCTGGGAAAACGCGATGTTGGACACTGATACTCCCGCAATCCGGCGCCGCGGAGGACGCGCGTCGGTCGTAGCCGCCCGGGAAGCAGAGAAGAGGCCTCGCGTCTCGACCATCAGATACGGCATTCGGCCTGTGGAGGCCGTCACGGCTGAGCAGCTTGAGCGCATTCACCAGGCTTCGTTGGCGATCTTGCGCGAGATCGGAATCGAATTCCGCGATGAAACGGCGATCCGGCAATGGAAGGAGGCTGGCGCCGACGTCCAAGGCCAGCGTGTGCGCCTCGATGGCGAGATGCTGATGCATCTGATCTCCAAGGCGCCATCCCGTTTTGAGATGACATCTCGCGATCCGTCACAGCGTTTCGAGATCGCGCCGGACACAATGACCTTCGGCGCCATGCAAGGCGCGCCAAACGTCCGTGACCTTCAGGGTGTGCGACGCGCATCCACGATCGAGGATCTGCGGAACATGAACCGGCTGACCCAGATGCTGCCGGGGTTCCATATCGCCGGCGGGTTCACCTGTGAGCCGACCGACATCGCTGTTCCATGGCGCCATTTGCACATCAACCATTCGAGCCTGGTGGAAACCAACATGCCCTTCTTCGGTCTGACGACCGGGAGACAGCGAGCCGAGGACTCGATCGCCATGGGGCAGATCGTCCATGGCACGGCTTTTATGGACCAGAACGCGGTGATGATGGGGCACGTATCGGGAAACTCACCGCTGGTTTGGGATTCGACCATGCTGGAAGGGCTCCGCGCTTTCGTCGAAGCGAACCAGGTCGTCCTGCTGTCGCCTTTTGTGCTCGGTGCCGCAAACACTCCCGCCGACATCCCGGCCACAATCGCCCAGTTGAACGCCGAGGCGCTGGCAGCGCTCGCCTACACCCAGTTGGTCAGGCCCGGCGCCAAAATGATCTATGGGCAATATTCAGTGTCGGTGTCGATGCGCAGCGGCGCCCCGATGTCCGGCATGCCCGAAGTCACTCTGATCAACGCCGTCATCGGCCAACTGGCAAGGCGGTATGGTCTGCCGTGGCGAACGACTGCATCCCAGTCATCCGCCAAGACCTTTGATGCTCAGTCCGGCTACGAGTCGGCGATCGCCTACATGTCAGGGGCGAGCGCATGCGCGAACCTGATGATGCATGCAGGCGGCTGGGATGAGGCCGGCCTCGTATGCTGCATGGCGAAGTTTGTCGCCGATGCCGAACAGAATTTGCTGATCGAAAAATACGCGCAGGGGATTTCTTTCGAGCATTTCGACGACGCTCTCGAGGCCGTGCGGCGCATCGGTCCCGGTGGCCACTATCTCGGAGATTCCTTCACGCTCAAGCGCTTCAAGGACGCATTCTTCGCGCCGGAGATCCTCGATTACCTCAGCTACGAGCAGTGGAAGGTCAAAGGCTCCAAGGACATGGCGCAGCGCTGCCGTGAGAAGGCGAAATCGATCATCACGAGCTACGAGCAACCGCCGATGGACCCTGCCGTGCGCGAGGAGCTCGATGCTTTCGTGGCGAAACGCCAGGAGGAGATTTCGCCAAGCATTGCCTGACGCTCTGCCTCCGACTCGACCAACAAAGTCAATCAAACGGCAACACAACAAGGGAGAACAAAATGGGATTTTTCAAAAGCAATGGGGACCGCATACCCGCAGCGATCGAGGACATGGCGGGTGAGGTCAAGGCTGGCAGGATGGATAGGCGCGAGTTTCTGGCGCTCGCAAGCACCTTCGGCGCCTCCGCAGCGATGGCTTATGGCCTGATTGGAGTGGCCCTGCCCCAAACGGCGCGTGCAGCCGAACCAAACAAGGGCGGCACCCTACGCGTCTCCATGCCTGTCAAGGCGCAGAAGGATCCCCGCACCTACGACTGGGTGGAAATGGCCAACATTACACGGAGCTGGCTCGAGCCCCTTGTGACTTACACGCACAAGTTCACGTTCGAACCCGTCCTGCTCGAAAGCTGGGAGGTCAACGACGACGCCACCGAGTATACGCTCCACGTCCGCAAGGGCGTCACTTGGAACAACGGCGACGCGTTCGACGCCGATGACGTGGTCTTTAATATCACTCGCTGGTGCGACAAGGGTGTATCGGGCAATTCAATGGCGTCCCGTGTCGGTGCCCTGATGGACGCCAAGTCCGGCAAGGCGCGCGACGGCGCGATCGTCAAAGTCGACGACCACACGGTCAAGCTGAAGCTTAGCCAACCCGATATCGCAATTATCGCCAATCTTACCGACTACCCTGGACTGATCGTGCATCGCGACTTCGACAAGGACGGCGCCGATCCGATCAAGACGCCGATCGGCACCGGAGCGTTCGAGCTCGTCTCGTACTCGGTCGGCAGCAAGGCTGAGGTAAAGCGCCGGACCAATGGCAAGTGGTGGGGCGGCGAGGCCCTGCTCGACGGCGTACAGTTCATCGACTACGGAACCGACTTCCAGGCGACGGTGTCGGCATTCGACTCCGGCGAGGTCGACATGAACCTCGAAACGCCGGCGGACTTCATCGACATCCTGAATAAGATGGACGTGGTCAAGTCGGAGGTCGCCACCGCGACGACGTTGGTATGCCGCACCAACACGACGAACAAACCGTATGACGACAAGAAAGTCCGCAACGCTCTTCAAATGGCAGTCGACAACAATGCCGTTCTTCAACTCGGCTACAATGGCCGCGGCGTCGTCGGTGAGAACCACCATGTCAGCCCGATCCACCCTGAATACTATGCGTTGCCAGAGAAGGCGCGCGATCTCGATGGCGCCAAGAAGGTGATGGCAGACTCGGGACACGCCAACTTCGAGCACGAGCTGATTTCCATCGACGAGGAGTGGCAGAAGAATACCGGCGACGCGATTGCGGCCCAGTTGCGCGAGGCTGGCTTCAAGGTGAAGCGCACGGTGCTTCCAGGCTCCACATTCTGGAACGACTGGGCGAAATACCCGTATTCCCTGACCGTCTGGTACATGCGGCCGCTGGGCGTCCAGGTGCTCGCTTTGGCTTATCGGACCGGCGAGGCATGGAATGAGACCGCCTACGCTAATCCTGATTTCGATGCCAAGCTCAAAACGGCGTTCTCGGTCAGCGATCCCGCCAAGCGGAAAGAACTTATGAAGGACCTCGAAACCATCTTGCAGGACTCCGGCGTGATCATCCAGCCATTCTGGCAGAGCCTCTTTGGTCACATGAGCAAGAAGGTCCAGAACTACGCGATCCATCAGACTTTCCAGATGGATCTGCAGAAGGTCTGGCTGGCAGCCTGATCAACTCCCAGGGCTGAGCCGGAAGCCTGGTCGGTGCCCATTCATCACGAAGGGGTACCGATCTTTTGAATTCGTAGATCGGACGATTACCAAATGGCTGACGAAGAGATCATCCTTTCCGAGCTTTCCGACGACGAGTTGGTGCAGCAGATGCACGACGACCTCTATGACGGGCTGAAGGAAGAGATCGAGGAAGGCACCAACATCCTGCTCGAGCGTGGCTGGGTGCCCTACAAGGTGCTGACCGAAGCGCTGGTCGAAGGCATGCGCATCGTCGGCGAGGATTTTCGCGACGGCATCCTGTTCGTTCCCGAAGTGCTGCTCTCCGCCAACGCGATGAAGGCCGGCATGTTCATCCTGCGGCCGCTGCTCGCCGCCACCGGCGCGCCCAAGCAGGGCAAGATGGTGATCGGCACCGTCAAGGGCGACATCCACGACATCGGCAAGAACCTCGTCGGCATGATGATGGAGNGGCAAGATGGTGATCGGCACCGTCAAGGGCGACATCCACGACATCGGCAAGAACCTCGTCGGCATGATGATGGAGGGCGCCGGCTTCGACGTCATCGACCTCGGCATCAACAATGCGGTCGAGAAATACATGGCAGCGATTGAAGAGCACCAGCCCGACATCATCGGCATGTCGGCGCTGCTGACCACGACCATGCCCTACATGAAGGTCGTCATCGACACGATGAAGGAAAAGGGCATTCGCGACGACTATGTCGTGCTGGTTGGCGGCGCGCCGCTCAACGAGGAATNTCGACACGATGAAGGAAAAGGGCATTCGCGACGACTATGTCGTGCTGGTTGGCGGCGCGCCGCTCAACGAGGAATTCGGCAAGGCCGTCGGCGCCGATGCCTATTGCCGCGACGCGGCGGTAGCGGTCGAGACCGCCAAGGATTTCATGAAGCGCAAGCACAACGTCCGCAACTGAGTACCCAATACTGCCGATACCCGCAGAACAGAGGCACAGGCATTCTTTGCCGAACCCAAGAGACTTCGCCAACATGTCCTCGTTTTCGATCATCAGTCACAAAATCGATCCCACTAGGGGAGAGATCGCGCGAAGGCCTGATGGGAGCATCGACGACAATGATCGTGTCGAAATAGGACCGACGGACATCGCGTTTGCCGAGTGGGCTGCATTGGGTCTCTCGGCTCCCACCCTCGATCGGATGAGAAGCACGCGCCTCCAACGGATCGTGAGCCAGCTACGCAAGCGGGACTACGCCGGCGTGCTATGCTTCGATCCACTGAACATCCGATATGCAACTGACTCCTCGAACATGCATCTTTGGATCACGCACAATCCGTCACGGGCCGTTTTTGTTTCAGCAGATGGCTACGTTGTTCTTTGGGACCTCCATCACTGCGGGCACCTTTCGGAGCATCTGCTATTGGTGAACGAGATTCGCATGGACGGTGCGGGCTTTTACTATTTCGCGGCTGGCGATCAGGAGGAAGCCGTTGCCAAAAGTTTTGCAGGGCAAATTGATGAGTTGTTGCGAACGCATGGGGGCAAGAACCGCCGCCTTGCAGTCGATAAGATCGAGATCCCCGGCTTGCGCGCACTGGACGCCGCCGGCATCGAGATCTGCAACGGTATGCAACTCATGGAGCATGCAAGGGCTGTAAAGGGTATCGACGAGATCAATGCCATGCGCTGCTCCCTGGCAACGTGCGAAATCGCGGTTGCGAAAATGCGCCAGCTTTTGCGACCAGGTATTGCAGAAACCGAATTGTGGTCAGTTCTCCATGCAGAAAACATCGCGCGCGGAGGCGAATGGATCGAGACACGAATACTCACTTCTGGCCCGAGGACAAATCCCTGGATGCAGGAAGCAGGACCCCGAAGGATAGCGGCAGGAGATCTGGTTGCCTTCGATACCGATATGGTGGGACCATATGGTATGTGCGCAGACTTTTCGCGAACCTGGTTTTGCGGTGAAGGGCGCCCCAGCGATGAACAACGCAGACTTCACGCCATAGCTCTTGAGCACATAACGACCAACATGGAACTTTTGCGGCCAGGCATCGCCTTCACTGAGCTCACCCAGCGCGGCCACAAATTACCTGAAGAATTCGTAGATCAACGATACGGGGTCATGATGCATGGTATCGGGCTGTGTGACGAATATCCTGCGATCTATTACCCTCAAGATTTCATTCCGGGAGCGTTCGACTACATCCTCGAGCCAGGCATGACATTGTGCGTAGAGGCTTACATTGGTGCCGTCGGGGGCCGTGAAGGCGTAAAACTCGAAGAGCAGGTCCTGATAACCGAGGACGGGTACGAGAAGCTCACGAGGTGTCCTTTCGACGCTGCATTGATCAGTTGAGCCGCTGTCTCCAGGTCTGGTTTCGATGTCGGTGGCATTGGCGGCCGAACCATCGCCCTCCTGCTATTCGACGACCAACCCCATGCCACGCCAAGGTTGGTTGCTGTGGAGCAAGCTGATCAGATACCGGGAAACTGCCTTTGGAGGCCGTGCCGACTCGACTCTTCAGATACTTCCCGGCTGCGCGTTGTCGGCCATTCCTGACGACGCACAAGCCGCTCTCCCTGCCTGTGCGCAAACGGCGATTCCCCATAGGTGGCTTTGTACAGCCTGGAAAAATGACCGTGGCTCGCAAACCCGCAAGCGAAGGCAACTTCCGTTACAGCGGTTTCCGTCTGCAGGATCAAATGTCGCGCGCGCTCGAGCCGGATTTCCAAGAAATACTTCTTGGGTGTCGTTTGGAGGTACCTCTCGAAGAGACGCTGCACTTGTCTAGGCGTGATTCCGATGCGGCGGGCGATCTCAGCGGCCGACGGCGGTTCCTCGATTCGCTCGCGCATGATCTGAATGGCCTCGATCAAATGCCTGCTTCGGATGCCGCTGCGCGCCTGTAGCGAGAAGCCCTGTACAGAGCTGGCGGTGCGAACGCCGCTGTAAACCATCTGCTCCGCCACGGCGATCGAGAGATCTCGGCCGTGCTTCCTCTCAATCAGGTGAAGCATCAAATCCGTGGCAGCAGTGCCGCCTGACGCGGTGATGCACCTTTCGTCCGCGACGAATACGCTGCGGACCAAGTCTACTTGAGGAAATTCCTGGCGGAAACTGTCATGGTACTCCCAATGGATTGCGGCGCGCGCACCATCCAGAAGGCCGGCCCGGGCCAGGATGTGTGCACCCGAGCACAAGGCCCCGATTTGCACGCCGCGGGCGCGCTCCCGTCTTACTGCCGAGACCAGCAGGCGGATATCTTTGTGCTGCATGTCTATTCCAGAGAGCACGAACAGCATGTCACAAGCCGGAAGCCTATCGAACCTGTGATGCACCTTGGTCTCGAAACCGTTGGAGCTTTTAGCTGATGCCCCGTCCGCCGAGGCAAGCGACCATGTGTAGAGTTGCTTTCCGCTCACAAGATTGGCCAGACGAAGCGGCTCGCTCGCGCATGAAAACGCGAAATGCGTGAAGTCATCAACCAAAGCGAACAAAAAACGTTGGGGCGTCTGCGATCGTGCCAAGCCTGGTTCGAGGGACTTTTGACGCACAAGATTGTAATCAGGCTGCTCGATCCTGGCTTGCTGAGCGTGCTGCCTTGTGCCGGCTGAAACTCTTGTCTCCCTGCCGGCAAAGGCGGCGTCGGATAGCTTACCGAGCTTATTGTCTGACGTATTGCCCCCGACAATCGGATGGCGGATCCCGGTCATTTCACCTCCGCCTCGCCTTCCGATGAGATGGCCGCCGTGATCAGGCGCAGGGAAACCGCTCCGATAGGGCGATCACTGTCATCAATGATGATAGCCGTATCGAAGGATGAACTCGTCAGTTCTCCGGCGGCGACCTCGAGCGTCGTACCGGACTTCAACTTTGGCATTGAACCGGTGTCGGATTGTCCGGGCGCCTCCATCACCGCGTCCACCTTCAGGTAACGCGCGCGGTTCACATCCTTGATGAAGCGCTTGATGTAGTCGTCGGCAGGGTGAATTAGGATACGCTGGCTGTCACCTTGTTGGATGATCTCCCCGTCACGTAGAATCGCGATCGAATCGCCAAGCCGAAGTGCCTCGTCGAGGTCGTGAGTTATGAACACCACGGTCTTTTTCAGTTCCTTTTGCAATTCCAGCAACATCTTCTGCATGTCGGTTCGGATCAGCGGATCAAGAGCCGAGTAGGCTTCATCCATCAGCAGAATGGAGGCGTCGTTGCTCAGGGCGCGAGCGAGTCCGACCCGCTGCTGCATACCGCCCGACAACTCATTGGGATAGCGCGCTTCAAACCCATTGAGACCGACCCGTTCGATCCAGCGCATGCCGATCTCGCGGCTTTTGGCCTTATCCATCCCGCGCACTTCCAACCCGAACGTCACGTTGTCGATGACGCTGCGGTGCGGCAGCAGGCCAAACCGCTGGAAAACCATGGCCGTATGGGTGCGCCGAAACTCACGCAGCTCCGTTTCCGGCATGTCCAGGACGTTGCGCCCGTTAACAAGTATGGAACCGGAGGTTGGTTCGATCAGCCGATTGACGTGGCGGATCAGAGTCGACTTCCCGGACCCCGAAAGGCCCATGACGACCTGGATCTTACCTCCCTGCATCGAGATATTGATATTGTTCAGGCCCAGAATATGCCCATGGACCTTGCTCAGTTCGGTCTTCGTCAGACCGTTCTTAATCGAAGCGACGTACTGCCGAGGCGAAGGCCCGAATATCTTGTAGAGATCACGAATCTCGATCGAAGTTTCATTGCTGCTCATGCCGCGCCGCCTCGGTGCTTCTGCAGCCGCTGACCATATGCCTGGCTGATCCTGTCGAAGATGATGGCGATGCCGACGATAGCGAAGCCATTGAATATTCCCTGTGTGAAATACTGGTTGGCGATGGCCTGAAGCACGTTGAGCCCAAGGCCTTGCACGCCGATCATAGAGGCGATGACCACCATACCCAGCGCCATCATGATGGTCTGGTTGATACCGGCCATGATCGTGGGCATCGCGAGTGGAAACTGAACCTTCCAGAGCTTCTGGGAGCGTGAGCAGCCATAGGCGTCGGCCGCCTCGAGCACTTCCTTATCGACAAGCCGGATGCCAAGGTCGGTGAGGCGGATGATCGGCGGGATGGCATAGATAACGACGGCAATGAAACCGGGCACGCGGCCGATGCCGAGCAGCATGACAACGGGAATGAGGTAAACGAACGGCGGCATGGTCTGCATGACGTCGAGGAGTGTCTTAAGGACGCCGCCGAAACGCTCCAAGCGGTTCATCATGATGCCCAGGGGAATGCCGATACCGATGGAGAAGATCGTCGCGGCGAAAACAAGCGAGATCGTCAGCATCGCATCGTGCCAGAGGCCCAGTAGACCGATAGCGATCAGCGTGCCGACCACTCCCGCGACCACGCTCCATTTATGGGACGCAAACCAAGCGATGCCGGCGAGCACCAGAATGATGAGCGGCCACGGCGCACCTGTCATGACGTTCTCAAAGAAAGTCAGCATACGCTGCAGTGGATAGAAAGAGTTCTCGATAGACTGGCCATACAGGCGAGTCAGCGCTTTGAGAGAACCGTCAATGCCGCGCTTGATAGCGAGAAGAGCCTCGGGACTTACCTGAGGGAACTTGAACAGCCAATCCATCTCTATTCCCCCTTCTGCGCCACCTTGCGCCGAAACCGTGCATGCCGGATCGGCGGCGGCGAATTTGAGTTCCGCCGTGTCCATCGCACGGGCAAAGGGCATTTTGGTCCGTGGGCTTGCGATCCGGGAGGCCCCGGAGTCGCCGGGGCCTCCCGGTAGTCTCAGGTTTTAGAGAGCGGCCTTGACCTTCGCTGCGACCTCGGCGGGAACCCACTTCTCCCAAACTTCCGGCATGTTCTTCAGGAACCACTTGGCACCATCGGCACCGTTTGCCTGGTTATCGGTCATCCAAGCCATCACCTTGCTAACCTCTGCCTGGTTCCAGCTGCGCTTGGCCAAGTAGTCTTTGACAGCCGCATCGGCGCGATCCGAAAACGACTTGCTTGCCAACGTGACCATCTCGGCCTGCTTCCAATAGTTCGGCTTCGGGTCTGGGCAGTCCTGCTTGGAGGTGCAGCGTGCCCATTCAGCTTCATCGTGTGCCATCTCGAGGCGCACCATTGGGTATTTGACGAGAAGGGAGGTCGGCGCCCAGTATTGGGTGATAAAGCCCTGCTTCTGCTCATATGCCTTGGAAATGGCACCATCGAGAGCAGCGGCCGATCCGGTCGGCACCATGACGAAGTTGGGATTATTCAGAGCCTTGAAGAGCTGAGCGGTGACAACGGTGTCGCCCCAGCCTTGCGGGCCCTGGATGACAGCGCCCTTCGACGAGTCCTCGCTTGAGGGGAACAGTTCTGGATGCTTCATGGCATCCTCGACTGTCTTAATGTCCGTATGCGCCTTGGCGAAGTATTCCGGAATGTACCAACCCGAAACCTGACCGTCGCTGATTGCCGTGCCAACCTGGCTGATCCGGCCTTCCTTTTCCCCATCCGTGTAGACTGCTCCAAGCAGACTCGGTGTCGCCTCAGAGGCGATATCCGGTTGGCCCTTTTCAATCATTGCGGTGATGGTCGGGACGGTATCACCGGCCACGACGGTCGCGTTGCAGCCATAGCCTGTCTGCAAAATCACCTGATCGACATTCGTCATGGCCTGGCTGGACTGCCAGCTAAACTCGCCCAATGAAACATCGCCACAATCTGCATAAGCTGACCCAGCAAAACATGTTGCAGCGATGGCGACCGTTGAAAGAAGTATATTCTTCACTTTATTCTCCTCTGCAGTGATATTAATGTAGCGATCCGACAAGCATTCCCTTGTGCATATTATAGAATACTTTTAGATTGCTGGTATAGAGCGTTTGCCTACTGCAATTTCATGATCGCAACTTGGTGAATGCTCGCCAGCTGGAATCGCAGCAGGTGATCGGCCCCAGTTCCCAGTCGCCCTTCTTGGCGATCTTACCTGTGCTAAAAAACACAAAACGAAGCTGTAGACAATATGTATTTTATCCCGCTACAAAGAACCTTCACTAAGGTTCGCGTCGAGGCGATCGGGAGCGAGGGCTATGGAAGAGGACAATCGGAGTAGGAAAGCGATCTGCCTGGATGCGCTGCGGCGGCGAATTTTGACTCAAGACCTGGAACCCGGTCTTTACGTCGACGAGACGCAACTGGCCGATGCCTATTCAATCTCGCGTCCGCCGCTTCGCGAAGTGCTGCGCCAGCTGGCCGGGGAAGGTTATCTCGTCTTGCACGAAAATCGCGGAGCTCAAGTTGCCCCGATGACGCACAAGACGTTGCGCAACTTCTTCGTTGCCGCACCGATGATCTATTCGGCTGTTTCGCGGCTGGCTGCGGAGAATGCCAAGCCGGCACAAGTGATGCGACTGAAGGATATCCAGTTGCTCTTTCGTGCCGCCATCCGCGATGGAGACACCGCAGGTAGAGCCCTTATGAACGAACGCTTCCATGCGGTGATTGGCGAGATGGCTGACAATGATTTTCTGATACCAAGCCTGCGGCGGCTGCTGATCGACCACACCCGCATCGGCATGACCTTCTACAATCCGCGCAATCCGGCACTGGCAGCGCAGCGCGCCATAGCCGCCGACCAGCACGATGAATTCATCGACTTGATCGAGGCTGCCGATTCTGACGGCTCCGCCGCCCTAGCGATTGCTCACTGGGAATTGTCTCGAACAGAAATCGAGAGTTTTGTCCGTGTGCCCAGCATCCAGATTCCTTTGGGTCGCGCACCCGTCGCCGAGTGAAAGTGAGGGAATTATGAAGTTCGAGGGTATTTACACACCTGTCATCACTCCGCATCACGACGACGGTTCGATTGATCGGGATGGTTTTGTCATGATGGTCGAGCATCTGATCGAATCTGGTGTCCAAGGCATCATCAATGGCGGATCGACCGGCGAATACTACGCCCAGACCATGGATGAACGGATCGAGATGGCCAAGCTTACCAAGGAGGTCATCGGAGATCGGGTAGAACTGATCATCGGCACCGGCGCGATCCGCTTACCCGATTCGATCACGATGGCCGACACCGCAGCGAGTATCGGCGCCTCTGCTATCCTGATCGGCTCGCCTCCCTATTCGGTCCCAACGGAACGCGAGAATGCCTTGAATGCGCTTGCCATCGACCGCGCGGCCGACCTTCCGATCATGCTCTACAACTATCCCGGCCGCATGGGCATCAACATGGGCGAAGAGTTTCTCGACAGGGTGGGGCGAAGCCGGAATTTCTGCGCCATCAAGGAAAGTTCCGGCGACATCAACCGCGTCCATCTTCTGGCGCGAGACTATCCGCATATTCAGATGTCGTGCGGGATGGACGACCAGGCGCTTGAATTCTTCGCATGGGGCGCGCGCAGCTGGGTCTGCGGCGGCTCCAACTTTTTGCCGAAAGAACACATCGCGCTTTACAAGGCTTGCGCAATCGACGGTGACTTTGACAAGGGCCGACGCATTATGTCGGCCATGCTGCCGCTGATGCGCGTGCTTGAACAAGGCGGCAAGTTCATTCAGTGCATCAAGTATGGCTGCGAGATGGCCGGCTTCAAGGCCGGCCCCCCCAGGCCGCCCCTGCGGGCGCTGAACAGGGATGATATGCGCGAGCTCGAACAGGTCGTCCAGGTACTGAAGCGGACGATCTCGAAAATCCAGGCGGAGGCATGACAATGGGCAATCTTCTCACATACGAAGAATATGCAGCGCTTGCCGCCAAGATCGAGTTCCCGACCCAGGCCTTCATAGACGGCAGCTTTCGGCCCGCGATCTCCGGAAAAACCTTCGATACGACCAATCCGGCGACTGGAAAAGTCCTTGGCAAGGTCGCGGCATGCGCCGTCGAGGACGTGGAATTCGCCGTCCAGAAAGCACGAGACGCCTTTGAGGACGGTCGCTGGTCGCGCCTGCATCCGACAGAACGCAAGCAGATACTGCTCCGCATGGCCAAGCTTATAAAGCGCAACGCCCGCGAACTCGCGGTACTCGAAAGCCTCGACAGCGGCAAGACAATCTATGACTGCGAGAACGTCGACGTGCCCGAGACGATCCACTGCTTGCAGTGGCATGCGGAGCTTATCGACAAGATCTACGATCAGGTGTCTCCAACCTCCGACAACCATATTGCAATGATCGTTCGGGAGCCGATCGGCGTCGTGGGCCTCGTACTGCCCTGGAACTTCCCACTGCTGATGCTGGCGTGGAAGATCGGTCCGGCACTTGCGGCAGGCAATTCCGTCATCGTCAAGCCAGCCAAGGAAACGACGCTGACCGCACTGCGGATTGCCGAACTCGCGATGGAAGCGGGCGTACCCGCCGGTGTATTTAATGTGCTGCCAGGTGGCGGCGCCGAAGTTGGTGAACCTCTCGGACGCCATATGGATGTAGACATGGTGTCCTTCACCGGCTCGACCGCGACAGGACGGCGATTCCCTCAATATTCGGCCGACTCCAATCTCAAGGAGGTGACCCTCGAGATGGGTGGCAAAAATCCGGCCGTGGTTCTCGACGATGCGGAGAATCTCGACCGTGTCGCCGCCCACATTGTCAACGGCGCGTTCTGGAACATGGGCGAAAACTGTAGCGCGGCCTCACGTCTTATCGTCCAGCGCGGCATCAAAGACGAGTTGATGAAACGGGTGGTGGCGCACGCTCGGGAATGGCCGATGGGCGATCCGCTCAATCCGGAAAATCGCGTCGGCGCGTTGGTCTCGAAGGCGCACTTCGACAAGGTATGTTCCTATTTCGAGAAGGGGCAAAAAGTGCTTCTCGGCGGCAAGGCCAAGGACGGCTTTGTCGAACCCACGATCATCGACGTCACAGACACGAGCTCCAGGATCGCTCGCGAGGAGGTGTTCGGCCCGGTACTTTCGGTACTCACGGTTGGCAGCTTCGAGGAGGCGATCGCGCTGGCCAACGACACGGAATACGGCCTTGCTGCATCGATCTTCACCAGCAACGTCAAGCGCGCGTTGCGCGGCGCCCGCGCCATTCGAGCGGGCACCGTGACTGTCAACTCGTTCGGCGAAGGCGACATCACGACACCCTTCGGGGGGTTCAAGTCGTCTGGCTTCGGTGGCCGTGACAATGGCATTCACGCGCACGATCAGTACACTCGCATCAAGACCATCTGGGTCGACCTTGCCAACGACGCCGACGAGGCTGTGGATTGAGCTCATACTCCGCGCGGCGCTTGCCGGTACGTCTAGGACCGGCGGCCTGGAACGCCATCCTTGGACCACAGGTGTCGCTCCCGCGAATTGAGGGCGACAGCACCGCCGATTTCGTCATCATCGGCGGTGGTTTCGCCGGCCTGTCAGCGGCAAGGCGGCTGACAGAGTTGCAGCCGGGAGCGCGTATCACGGTTCTCGACGCCGGGCGACTGGCCGAGGGGGGCACCGGGCGTAATTCAGGATTCATGATCGACCTGCCGCACGAAGTGCAGTCTGACAATTATTCCGGCGACGGCGACGACCGCGCAATGATCGGGCTCAATCGCCACGCCATCGCCTATGCACGCGATGCCGTCGATGAATACGGTATAGACCGGAACTTCTTTGACCCAGCAGGCAAGATCAACGGTGCAGCGAGCGCCGCCGCCGATGAACACAACAGGAGCTACGCCAGCCACCTGACAAAGCTCGGCGAGCCGAGCGAACTGCTCGGCGAACGGGCCATGCGTGAGGTCACCGGCTCGTCGCATTACGTTTCCGGGCTTTACACGCCCGGTACGGTGATGCTGCAGCCGGCCGGATACGTCCGGGGTCTCGGTGCTGGTCTCGTGAGCAAAGGCGTCACCATCTTCGAGAACAGCCCGGTCACTGGCTTCGTGCGCGAAAGCGGATGCTGGCGCGTGATTGCGCCAACCGGCTCGGTGAGCACCCCGCGCGTGATCCTGACCGTCAACGGCCATCTTGAAAGCTTCGGTTTCGAGCAAGACCGGCTGATGCAGATATTTCTGTTCGCCGTGATGACACCCGAACTTGATGCTGAAGCGCTCAAAAGCCTCGGCGGCCAGCCACGCTGGGGGGTTACACCTTCCGATCCCATGGGCACCACCGTGCGTCGCATCGACCTCGGCCAGGGCGGAAACCGAGTCGTGACACGCACCTGCGCAGTACTGAGGCCGAACTGCGAGGCGACGCAAGCCGACCTCCAGCGCGCCGCCAGAGTCATGCAGCGCAAATTTGATCAGCGCTTCCCGAGCCTCGCGGGCATGACCATGGAGTATGCGTGGTCCGGACACCTATGCTTGACGCTCAACGGCGTTGCCGTGATGCGCCAGGTCGACGACGGCGTCTATTCCGGCTGCGTCCAGAACGGTCTTGGAACGACGCGCGGAACCTTGACCGGCATTGGCGCAGCCGAACTGGCCTGCGGACAGACCAGCATTGTCACGGACTATTTTACGGCCCAAGCGCGCCCCAAGAAACTGCCCCCGCAACCGTTTCGCCAGATTGGCGCTAACTTCTTGCTGCGTTGGAAGGAATGGAAAGCGCGCGATGAATAAAGCCAATCCGATGCAGAGAACAGGCACGATCATCGTCACCGGCGCGACCCAGGGTATCGGCAAGGCGATCGCTTTGGCAGCCTTGCGTGAGGGCAAAAGAGTGATCGCGGTAGGACGGTCTCAAGAGAAACTTGAGGCGCTCGCCGAGGGTGTGGGCGACGCCGCCTACGGGTTGGTTGCCGAAGCTCTTGATCTTCGCGACGCGCGAGCCTTTGGTGCTCGACTGGCGACCTGGATCGATACCGATCCCAATATCATCGGGCTGGTGAATGCCGCCGGTGTGCTGGAGACAGGCAGTCTGCTGCATTGCGACCCTGAAAGCCTGCGTCGGGTTATCGATCTCAACCTGATCTCCACACTGGAAGTTACGCTACCGGTCGCGCGGCATATGGCATCGCGACAAGCGGGCAGCATCGTAACATTGGGGTCGAATTCAGGCACAGCGGCGCGCATGGGGCTCGGCTCTTACCCGGCTTCCAAGGCCGGCATCATTCATGCGATGAAGTGTCTTGGATTGGAGCTTGCCGAGTACGACGTTCGCTGCAACATCGTATCGCCGGGCTCAACGAACACCGAAATGCAGCAACATTTTCAGACGACAACAGGCAGTCGAGAAGGCGTTTTGAAGGGTGACCCGAAACGCTACCGCCTTGGCATCCCGCTCGGCCGCATGGCCGAGGTGGAGGACGTCTGTGATCTCGTCCTGTTCCTGCTGTCGGGCCGTAGCCGCCACATAACCATGGAAAACATCGTCATCGACGGCGGCGCAACGCTCGGCGCCCGCTAATCACTGTGGCAGACTGAGCTTCGCCATCCGGCCGCCGTCCACGGTCCAGACTTGTCCAGTGACAAAAGCCGCCTCTTCGGATGCCAGCCAGGCAACCAAGGCTGCAACCTCTTCCGGCTTGCCGGTGCGACCGACGGGATGAATTCGGGCGATGTCGCGGCGAAAGGCGACCGGGTCGGGCATGCTGTTGATGAAATCAACGTTGAGGTCGGTGTCTATCCAGCCCGGCGCCACTGCATTGCAACGAATGCCTTCCCCGCCGTGATCGACCGCCACGGCACGGGTCAGCCCATGCAGACCAGCCTTCGACGCGCAGTAGGCGGCGTGCTTCGGGTTGGAGCCGAGACCTTCGATCGAGCCAACGTTGACGATGCTACCCTTCACTGCGCGCAGGTGCGGCAGGGCTGCCTTGATCAGGAGAAACGGCGCGGTCAGATTGATGCGCAAGGTCCGCTCCCAGTCGGCGAGCGACACGTCTTCGACGCGGGCTTCCTGCATCATGCCGGCATTGTTGACCAGCACGTCGAGGCGCCCGGCGAGCCCGACGACGTCGTCGATAATGGCCTCGGGGGCTCCGCCGTCGGCGAAGTCGGCGGTCATCGCTTCGAACTCGGCATGATCGCCTCGCTGTGCGGTGAACACGCGCGCGCCGTCCTCTCGCAGGCGAAGCGCAATGGCGTGACCGATGCCGCTGCGCCCGCCGGTGACGAGCGCCACCTTTCCGGTGAAGCGGCCCATACTCAGAACTTCGCTCCGTTCACTTCAACAAGCGCGCCGCAGACGTAGCGCGCCTCGTTGGATGCGAGGAAAACCACCACATCGGCAATGTCTTCCGGTTCGGCGATGCGGCCAATCGGTACGGTCTTGTTTAGCTCCCCAACTGCTGTATCCGGGTCAAGCCCGCGTATCGAGAAGCCGGTGCGCAACATCGGCGTGTTCACTTCATTGGGGCAAACGGCGTTGATCCGGATGCCCTGCGGCGCGTGATCGATTGCCATGCATTGCGTCAGCGATGCGATGGCCGCCTTCGTCATGCAATAGACCGCATGGTTCGGGCCGGGTCGTACGCCCCAGCAGGAAGAGATGTTGACGATCGCGCCTCCGCCGGCTTTGGCCATGAGCGGAATCGCGGCGCGGCTGATGCGGAACGGCGCCTCGACATTGACACCTAGGGACAGCGACCAGTCTGCGTCAGTCGTTTCAGTGACTTTGCCGCGCGTGATGACACCTGCATTGTTGACGACGATATCAAGGCCGCCGAGGGCTTTGGCGACCGCTTCTGGAAGTGCGCCCGAATAGGCAGCGTCGCGGAGGTCGCCCGGAAAATGGGCGTCGGCTTCGACCGCCGAGACGTCTCGATCGGCGACCGCGACTTTCACACCCCGCGCACGAAGGGCTCGCACAACTGCCGACCCTATACCGCCCGCCGCGCCGGTCACCAACGCTACTTTACCCCTCATCACAGCCTTCCTTTTCTTCACGAGCAACAGATCAGCCGCCCTTGCATTGTCGTTTCAACGCAGACACTCGCCAGCCATCAGAAAACTAGTAGCTTTGATTGAGTTCATCGGCTGCCGGGATTTCCTGCTCACGACGAGCGATGTAGTCCCTCAGCGCCTCGTCCTTGGCCTCGTCGAGCTTGGGTTCTTGGTACTCCGACAGCAGCCGGCGAGCGTGGTTCAGGGCGCGTTTCGTGGTGTCGAGGGCGCCTTCCGCCTGCCATTGCTCGACCGAGTTGTTGTCAAAGAGTTCGGGCATGAAGTACGCTTTTTGAAAATTCTCCAATGTGTGAGGATGGCCCAGATAGTGCCCGCCCGGTCCGACATCGGGAATCGCGGTTAGGGCCTGATCGAAATCGTCCCATTTAGGTCCCTCGGCCATTCGATAGGCCATGGCGCATTGCTCCGCGTCTACGACGAATTTTGCGACCGAGCAGTGCATCCCGGCCTCATTCCAACCCGCAGAATGCCAGATGTAGTTCGCGCCCGAATGCAGGACCGCCGACATCGTCGTTGCGCTTTCATAGCCGGCTTGCGCATCGAAGGTCTTGGCCCCACCGAGATGGCTCGATGTGCGCCATGGCAGGTTATAATGGCGCGCCATTTGCCCTATCATGAAGTTCATTAGGGAGATCTCGGGCGTGCCTGCCATCGGGGCGCCGGATTTCATGCTGACGGTCGACAGGTAGTGGCCATAGATCGCCGGCGTCCCCTTGCGGATGACTTGGGTGTACGCCAGCGCCGAGAGTGCCTCGGCGTTAAGCTGTGCGACGGTCGCAGGCACGGAGGCTGGCGTGTTGGCGCCGCCGAGCACGAACGGAGAGCACAGCACCGGCTGATTGCGCCGACAGAACGCCCGCATTGCACCCAGCATGACCTCATCCCAGACCAGCGGAGAATTTCCGTTGCAGTTGCCGGTAGTGACGGGATGCGTTTCCATGAAATCTTCGCCGAAGAGGATCGCACACATATCCATCACATCTTCGGCGTTCTTGGCGCTCGTCGTCATTCCCATGAACATCTTGTCGGAATGCTTCATCGAGGAATAGGTAATGCGAAGATGCCGCTGGCTGATCGGATGATCATAAGGTTCCACGATGTGATGGGCCGATGAATGCAGTGCGGGCATCATGTGGCTCAGCTTGTGGAACATCGCCAGGTCTTCGAGCATGGGATTGCGCCTAACGTCATCCAGGTCGCGCAGATAGGGGGCGCCCGTCATCGGGACAAAGACCGAATGCCGTCCGCCGAGACGGACATTGTTGGCGGGATTTCTCGCGTGGTAGGTGAAATCCGATGGGATGGTGGAAATGAGTTCACGCACCAATCCACGGTCGAGGTAGACCATCTCTCCCTCGACCTTGGCGCCGGCGCGTTTCCAATCGTCCAGCGCGATCGGATCGCGAAAAAGCACGCCGATGTTTTCGAGGATGTGCATGGACGCATTGTCGATCTTCTCGACTTGGGATCCATCCATAACCTCACAGACGGGGATGCCACGGGTCAAACCGGGCAGCATTTGAAAGTCGGGGGTTGTACGCAGGATTTGTCGCGCTGCACGACCTCCTGATCTTATTCTGCCTGACGTCGCGGTGTTGCTCATGTCAAATCTCCGAATGGCTGGACACTGACACTCGTTGGCCACCGAGCCTTACACAAAACGGAACTGAACATGCCGAATGCGACATGCAAGTCAGCCACACAGACGTTTAACTCAACTAGCGCGAGCCCGACCCTTTGTGGGCTCGGCAGCCATCGGGAGCATTATCACTCAACGCAAGTGCGAGCGGATGGCACCACGTAGCGCTAGCCTGTCTCGGTCCCGGGCAGAAACATTTTTGGCAAACACTATGTGCTCTTTACGAGCCAGTCCGCGAAAAGCCGGGCTTTCGGGCCTGCCCTGGGATGGATTTTCAGATAGAATGCCCTGGGCGATGGAATATTGTCGGGCACAAGTGCGACCAGCCGTCCCTGATCCATCAGACTTTTGACCAATCCATCCCAACCCAACACCGCCCCGATATCATCCTGAGCGGCCTGGAGGGCAATCATGTAGTTGTTGACTGAAAACCTTCGGCCCTTTGGGATGGTGTGTCCAAGCGCTTGAAACCAGTCCGACCAGTTCTCCCAGTCGGTTTCCTCGTTACTCGTATGAATCAACGGTGCCTTGAGCAGATCCTCCACTCGCCCAATGCCATGCTCAGCGGCGAATTTTGGAGTTCCCAGCGCGACGATGCGATCGTGAAAGAGTTTGTGGCACTCTTCGAGATTCTCCTGCGCATCCCCGTATTGAACACTTAGATCGCAACGGATGGCTGCTCCAGGCACATCGCTGACGATCTGTGAGACCGTGATGGTGGGATGGCTTTTCCAGAAGGTAGAAATCTTCGGCGTAAGCCAAAGCGAACTGACGGCCGTCGTTATCCGGATGGTCACGTCTGCGGCTTCCGGCCGATCACGCATGTGACTAACGGCGTCGGAAATCGTCTCAAGGCCGCGCTGCACCGCAACGAACAAGAACGCCCCCTTTTCGGTCAACTGGACACCGCGGCTCCTGCGCAGGAACAGGCTGCATCCCAAGTCACCCTCAAGCGCCTTGATTTGGTGGCTGATGGCCGCGGGTGTCACGTTCAATTCGCGAGCGGCATTCTTGAAACTTGCATTTCGGGCAGCCGCCTCGAAGCAGATGAGAGCGGTCACCGAGGAGAGATCGTATGGTCTTGGCATCACAGCCCTTCGGAGCCGCTTGTTGGCCCATGGGAGCTCGCGGCGTGCAAGACATTAGCTGAACTAACTCGTGCTGAAAATTACTGCTGTTGCGCAAAAGGCGTTCAGGTCAGAAAATTTCATTGCAAATAAGCCTGCTATCTATGGAATTTCCGCATGAACGCCGCCTCGCCGTCCATCCAAGAGCTGCTAGCGCGCCGCGTCTCGGGCTATGCCCTTGAGCAGCCGTTCTACACATCGCCGACAATTTACCAGCTCGACCTCGAGCACATCTTCTACCAGGAATGGCTCTACGCGACCCCGGCGTGCCAGCTTGCCAAAACTGGTAGCTATGTGACGATGCGCGTTGGTGCCTACGAGGTGATCGTCGTTCGAGGCCGCGATGGCGAAATCCGCGCCTTTTACAATTCCTGCCGGCATCGCGGGTCACTGATCTGCAAGGCGCGCGAAGGCCACGTGGCCAAGCTCGTTTGTCCCTATCACCAGTGGACCTATGAGCTCGATGGCAAGCTGATCTGGGCGAATGACATGGGTCCGGATTTCAATGCCTCAAAACATGGTTTGAAACCCGTCAATCTTCGCAATTTCGACGGCCTGATCTACATTTGCCTGTCCGATACGCCGCCTGATTTCGATGCGTTCGCCCGGTTGGCCCGACCTTACCTCGAAATCCATGACCTTAAAGATTCCAAGGTCGCTTTTACGTCCACTATCATCGAAAAGGCCAATTGGAAGCTGGTGTGGGAGAACAACCGCGAATGTTATCATTGCAGCAGTAATCATCCGGCGCTGTGCCGCTCCTTCCCGCTCGATCCCGAAGTCGCTGGCGTTCAGGCTGATGGGAGGGTATCGGCGAAGCTCCAGGCGCATTTCGACCGTTGCTCGGCCGCCGGTGCGCCGGCGCAGTTCCAGCTCGCTGACGACGGGCAATACCGCGTGGCGCGGATGCCGCTTCAGGAAAAGGCTGTCAGCTATACGATGGACGGCAAGGCGGCCGTCGCCAAGAACCTTGGCCGGGTTGCGCCGCCCGACGCCGGCTCGCTCCTCATGTTCCATTATCCCTCGACATGGAACCACTTCCTGCCGGACCACTCTCTCACCTTCCGGGTGTTGCCGATCAGCGCCACGGAAACTGAAGTTACCACCACGTGGCTTGTGCACAAGGAGGCGGTCGAAGGTGTCGACTACGACCTCAAGCGCCTGACCGAGGTCTGGATCGCTACCAATGACGAAGACCGCGAGATTGTCGAAAACAACCAGCTCGGAATCTTATCGCCGGCTTACATCCCTGGCCCCTATTCGCCTGGGCAGGAAAGTGGCGTGACACAATTTGTCGATTGGTATGCAGCCTGGCTTGAGCGCGCGCTTGCGCCGCTTCAAGTTGCAGCGGAATGACCCGATGAGCGCATTCAAAAAGCTCTCGTTCTGGACCGACGCAGAAGAGTTGGAATGCGTCACCCGTACTCCGGAAGCGCCGAATGTCGTGACCTTCAGCTTTCAGAGTCCGTCAGGCGCGCTGTTCAATCATGAACCGGGACAGTTCGTCACCCTTGAACTACCTGTTCCTGAGGGGCCGGTCTATCGCACATATACGATCTCGTCTTCGCCCTCGCGTCCGACTGCCCTGACCGTCACTGTCAAGGCGCAGGAAGGGTCCATCGGCACCAGATGGATGCTCGACAATTTGCGCAAAGGCGCGCGCATCAAGGCTATAGGGCCGACTGGGAAATTCTCGATTGTCCACCATCCGGTCGAGAAGTACCTTTTCATCTCGGCCGGTTCCGGCATCACACCGATGGTGGCGATGACCACTTGGCTTTACGATTCCGGGCGCGAGCCGAACATCGTTTTCATCAACTGCGCCCGCCGCCCGTCCGACATCATTCTGCGCGACAGGATGGAACTCATGGCATCGCGCATCGTCGGCATTGATCTCAAGTGGGTCGTCGAAGAGGCAGATCCCTTCCGGTCCTGGACCGGCTACCGCGGGATGTTCAACCAGATCATGCTGGGCCTGATGGCGCAGGACTATCTGGAGCGCGAGGTGTTCTGCTGCGGACCTGAGCCTTTCATGCGGGCAGTGCGTGAGGCGCTTGCCGGTCTCGGCTACGACATGAGTCGCTACCATCAGGAAAGCTTCGCGGTAGAGCCGGAGCAGGCCGAGGACGTACCTGACGACGTGATGCCAAACGAAGAGAATCAGGCTGAGATCATCTTCGCCTCGTCTGGCGTCACAGCGAAATGCGCCGAGACTGATACCCTTCTTGCAGCAGCACGCTCTGCGGGCCTGGTGATCCCTTCAGGATGCTCGATGGGAATCTGCGGGACCTGCAAGGTCCTCAAGACCGAAGGGCAGGTGCACATGGTGCACAATGGCGGCATCACGGACGAGGACATCGCCGATGGCTATATCCTTGCCTGCTGCTCTCGCCCGATCGGTCGTGTGAGCGTCGCCGCATAGAAAACATTCGATCGATCCTCGATCCGGTCCGTCTTCGATGCGCGGCGCTCCGCGCTCAATCGAAGATGGATGGCGCTAAGGCATCGACGAACAGTTCTATGGAGCTGCTGGAAAAGTCGTTCAATGATGGGTCTGTTCTACCAGCAGCGCCCAGAAAGCGAAAAGCGGTGACTCCAGCGATCTCATCGCGTGCTTGATGCCTGGCGGATTGTAGAATGATCCACCGATGCCCGGCGAAAACCACTCCTTGTCAGCCTGCCTGAACTCGGAATCCGAAAGCACGAGGTAGGTTTCTTCCGGCGGATGATTGTGGTCGGGATACCGGACGTGAGGAGCCATCAAAGTGACGCCGAGCCACAGATCGTTTCTGTCCTCGATGCCGCCCGGACCAAGGATCATCGCGTTGGCGTGACCGTCAGCGAAATTGCTGCTGGCAGACGGGGCGGGATTTGATTTCGGCCGCCATTCGAGCAGCGGCTCGATCGCCTTGAAGCGTTCGATCAAGTTGCGGAGCGTGGACGGGATCGCTTCTTCCGCCAACGCCGAGCCAAGATAAGAGCAGACCGGCAAACGGCTCCCGGCCTTGGTCCTTTCCGGCCCAGGAACCTCCGATTGGGCGAAGAGTTGGATGATCGATCTGCGCGATCGCAGGTCGTGTGCGAACTGGTCGAAGGCCACGAACGCGGTGTCGACAAAATATTGCAGGGCATCACTTCTGTTCATCTTGCAGCCCTTGGTGTGAGCGGGTGGTATCGTCCGTGGCCGGACGTCAGATATCTTTCGCCAGTCGAAGTGCGTCGTAGATCGCAGCGTGGGTGTTGCGCGCTGAAACGGCGTCGCCGATACGAAACAACTGGAATTGGCCTTGCGGATTCCGCACCACCGACTGCGGTTGTCCGGCGATCAGCTCATCGTGTGAAATCTCGCCGTGATTGGTCGATTTCGGTTTCAGCTCGAAATAGATGTCATCGAGTGGAATGGTGCCGTGGTTGACGACGACCTGGTCCACGATGCGTTGCCTGGATATGCCGCCGTAGTCGCTGCCGACATTTGCAATGAGCTGGTTGCCATTCTTTTCAACAGACTCGAGCCGATAGGTGACCGTGAAGGTCACATCGAGCTTTTGCAGGGACCGCATGTAAGGCACTAGGTTCATAGCCATCACCTCGGGGGAGAAGGACCGATCCGGCGTCATGATCTCAACCTTCGCTCCCCCACCCGCGATGAATTCCGCGGCCTGGAGTGCGGCATGGTCGCCGGCGTCGTCGAAGATCAGGACATTGCTACCCGGCTTTACGTCTCCGGAGATGATGTCCCATGAAGACACCACCAACTCATTGCCCTTGGAAAGGACGTCGGTGTGCGCCACCCCGCCCGTCGCAACGATGACGACATCCGGATTTTCCGCCTCGATGGTTTCGGCTTCCGCCCAGGCGTTGAACTTGATGGTCACTCCGTATTTTTCGCACTGGGCAATGCGCCAGTCGATGATGCTCATCATCTCCTTGCGGCGCGGGCTCAGCGCTGTCAGGCGGATCTGTCCGCCAGGGTTGCTGGCAGCCTCGAAGACCACGACCTCGTGTCCTCGCTCGCCCGCCACGCGGGCGGCCTCGAGGCCGGCCGGACCTGCGCCGACGATGACAATTTTCTTGCGGGTTTCTGCCTTGGGGATGATGTGAGGCATGGTCAGTTCGCGGCCGGTTGCGGCATTGTGAATGCAGTATGCCGCCCCGCCCTGGTAGATGCGGTCAAGGCAATAGTTGGCGCCCACGCAGGGCCTGATTTGGTCTTCGCGCTTTTCGATGATCTTGCGCACGAGGTGTGGGTCGGTCATGTGGGCGCGCGTCATGCCGATCATGTCGACCTTGCCCGATGCAATCGCGTGGCGCGCCGTCGCCACGTCCGGTATTTTCGCTGCATGGAAGGTTGGGAAGTTGGTCGCGGCACGAATCTCGCCGGCAAAATCAAGATGCGGTGCATTCGCCATCCCCTGAATTGGAATGACGTCCGTCAGGCCCGCATCGGTGTCGATGTGGCCGCGGATCACGTTGAGGTAATCGATAAGTCCGCTTTCCTTGAGGCGCTTGGAGATTTCAATGCCCTCCGACCTGCCGGTGCCGCCGGGGAGACATTCATCCGCAGTGTAACGCACGCCCAGGATGAAGTCGTCGCCGACCCGCGACCGGATGGCCTTCAAGACGTCCATGCAGAAGCGCATGCGATTATCAAGGGAACCACCATAGGGACCGTCAAGGTCATTCGTAAGAGGCGATGTGAACTGTTCGAGCAGGTGGCCGTAAGCCTCGAGCTCGACGCCATCCATCCCGCCTGCCTTCATCCGCTCCGCGGCGTCCGCGAAGTCCTTGATGATGCGCTCGATATCCCAGTCTTCAATTTTCTTGGGAAATGCGCGGTGTGAGGCTTCACGATGATGGGACGGCGCCACGACGGGGAGCCAGTCGCCTTTGTCCCAGCGTGTACGCCGTCCAAGGTGGGTTAGCTGGATCATGATGGCGGCGCCCTCTTCGTGCACCGCATCGGTCATTTGCCGGATCCACGGCACGATCTCGTCCTTGTAGGCGAGCAGGTTGTTGAAAACCGGGGGACTGTCCTTCGAGACGGCTGCGGACCCGGCTGTCATCGTCATCGCTACACCGCCCCGCGCCCGCTCTAGCGTGTAAGCGAGATAGCGCTCCTTCGGCATCCCGTCCTCCGGATAAGCCGGCTCGTGAGAGGTCACGATGATGCGATTGCGCAGCGTCAAATGCTTGAGTTTGTAAGGTTGCAGAAGAGGATCGCTCGACATCTGACCGGCTCCGGGCTGGTAGGACAAGCGCGAACGCTAACCGGAAATGTACACATATGTCAAGTTTAGCTTCGGTAGGGTCGACAGAGTCGACACAGGTGTACATTTTGCTGGTTTTCAGTTTGACCTTTTGTTAGGCTGGTCGCCCATGGAGCAGATTTCGAACGATAGCGGATGGCGCGGATCGCCGGAGGGATGGCTTGAGGCCGCCTACGACCTGCTTCTCGAATCCGGCGTCGACACGGTGAGAATCTCGCCATTGGCCAAGAAGCTGGGCCTGTCGCGCACCAGCTTCTATTGGTTCTTTAGGGATAGAGAGGAACTGTTGGCTGGCCTCGTCACGCGTTGGCGGGACAAAAACACTGGCAACCTCGTCAAGCAGGCCGAGGCCTATGCCGAGACGGTGGCCGAAGCGATGCTGAACGTTTTCGACTGCTGGCTCGACAAATCCATGTTCGATGCCCAGTTCGAGTTCGCAGTCAGAAGCTGGGCGATTCAATCCCCTGACATCCTGGCGGAGGTCCAGAAAGCCGACCAAACGCGTCTCTATGCAATGAGCCAAATGTTCGTCCGCTTCGGCTACAAGGAAAGCTTGGCCGATGTTCGAGCGCGCACCGTCTACCTCGTGCAAATCGGCTACATCTCAATGCAGACCAGGGAAGATCTCACGGCCCGCATGAAGCGCATTCCGGGGTACGTGGAGATTTTTATAGGTGAGGCCCCGCAGCAGCGCGAGTTGGATCGGTTCTTCGCCAGACATGACTATTTGGCGGACTGAGGAAGAGTTACGACAATGAACGAACCCATGAGCATCGGGATAATTGGTGGAGGGGGCTGGCTTGGACGCGCCTTCGCCGAGGCCATTGTCGATGCACAAATAGTTGCCGCAGAGCACCTCACGCTCTCTTACAGAAGCGGGCAACCCGGCTTTCTGCCAGACGCTATTTGGACCAGGGACAATCAGGAACTGGTGGATCGATCTGATGTCATCATCGTCTCGGTCCGACCCCAGGATTGGCCGGCCATCGAGATTTCAGCGCCCGGCAAGCTCGTGATGTCGGTCATGGCCGGGATCCCTCTCTATCAATTGGCCAAACGTCTCAAGACCGACCGCGTCGTCCGTACGCTTCCGAACGCGGCGGCAGAGGTGCGCAACTCCTACACGCCCTGGATCGGTTCTCGGAGCGTCACGGCGGATGATCGCAACGTCGTTCGCCGGATTCTGGAAGCCTGTGGCGCTTCCGATGAAGTCAAAACCGAAGCAGACATCGACTACATGACCGGCCTCACCGGCTCCGGCCCGGCGTTTCCGGCGCTTTTGGCGGCGGCGATGATCGACGATGCGGTCAGCCGAGGAATGAACCCAGATATTGCCCGGCGGGGCGTCAGCGCGGTGCTTGTTGGAACCGGAAAACTCCTCGAGGCTCGCGCAGACAATCCCAAAGATATCGTCCAGACCTTCCTCGACTACCGCGGCACCACTGCGGCAGCAATCGAAGCCATGCGTGCAGCCGGGTTTGAATCTGCCGTGGCGGACGGCCTTGCCGCAGCGCTTCAGAAATCCGTGACGATGGGACAAGCCAACTGACTGCCGCATAAGCCGCGCCTCCCTCCGACCGCTGGTGAGATAAATGTCAAAACTCTTTCCGCATCTGTTCTCACCGGTAAAGCTGGGCAGCCGCACGCTGCGAAACCGGATCGTGTTCGGGGCTCACACCGCGAACATGGCGGAGAACGGCGTGCCGACCGAACGACACGTCGCCTACTATGCCGAGAGAGCCATCGGCGGGGCCGGCATGATTGTTGTCGAACCCATGCCCGTTCATCAGGCCGCGGTTCTGACACGCGGCAATTTTCGACCTGGCGACGATAGCGTCGTTCCGCACTTCCAGCCGGTTGCGCGCGCGATCAAGGACCACGGGGCGATCGCCATCCAGCAGCTCTATCACGTCGGTGCGCATGGGGATTCAGACAACTCGTTTCATGCACATTGGTCGCCCTCGGGCCTGCCAAGCTACCATGACAGCGACGGTTCCCACGCCATGTCCGAGGATGAGATCTGGGAGACCATCGACGGCTTTGTCCAGGCCGCGCGCCGCTGCCAGGAAGCTGGTTTCGATGGTGTCGAAGTCTGGGCCGCCTATCTCGGACTGGTCGATCAGTTCTGGACACCCTGGACAAACCAACGTGAAGACCAGTGGGGAGGCTCGCTCGAAAACCGCACGCGGATCTCCCGCGAAATCCTGACCCGCATCCGCGAAACATGCGGCCGCGATTTTATCGTTGGACTGTCGGTCAGCGATGAGCCCGACTACACAGTCGCGCTCGGTCGCCAGGAACTGGCGGAGATCGTTCGGCTGCATGATGAGCAGGGGCTGATCGATTACGTGACCTGCGGCACAGGCAGCTACCTCGATTTCTACAAGATAATGCCGACCTTTCTCTATCCGGAGAAGCTTGGCACCGATCTCGCGACGGTCCTTAAGGGTGTGGTCAAGACGGCGCTCGTGATCGCCGAAAGCCACATCAGGACGCCTGAAAACGCCGAAACGGTGCTTGGCGAGAAAGCTGCAGACCTGGTCTCGATCGTGCGGGGCCAGATCGCCGACCCGCACCTGGCACGCAAGGCCGCGGCCGACCGGCCGGAGGATGTGCGCGGATGCATATCCTGCAACCAGATGTGCTGGGGCCGCCGTTCGCGCGACTACTGGATCAGCTGCCTTATCAATCCCTCGGCAGGGCGCGAGTTTGAGTGGGGCGGTGACCGGTTCACGTCAGCCGCCATCAAAAAACGGGTGCTTGTCATCGGTGGTGGTCCCGCCGGCCTCGAGGCGGCTCGCGTTGCCGCCGAGCGGGGCCACGACGTGGTGCTGGCCGAAGCCTCCAGCAGATTGGGCGGGAACTTTCTGCTCGCCGGACTGCAGCCACGCCGCGGGCAAATCCTCCACCTTCTTGGGTGGTATGAGCGCCAGCTCGGCAAACTGAACGTCGACGTACGACTGAACACCTATGTCGAAGCTTCGGAAATCGCCTCATTCGAAGCTGATACCGTCATCCTTGCTACGGGGTCCGTGTCTCCTGAAACCGGGTTTCAGAAGGCTCTGCCGGCAATGCCGAGCCTGCCAGGCATCGAAAAAGGCAATGTCTTCTCGATCGAATCCGTTATGGCCCGCGTCTCGCGGCCGGGTAAGCGCGTGCTCTTGCTCGATGAGGGCGGCGGTTGGCGAGGCGGTGGCACAGCCTGGAAACTTGCCGAGGAAGGTCACCAAGTCACCATTCTGACGCCCGATCCGCTGGTCGGCAAGGAACTGCAGCGGACGGCTGCCGATTTCCCGCTGCGGCGGACATTGCGTCAGCTTGGCGTCACATGGCTGGTGGATGTCAGCGTGCTGGAATGGCACGGCGATGGCGCGACCATCGTCGACCACAACACCGGTGAAGAAAGCTTCGTGCCGGGCGATTGCCTGGTTCTGGCAACCACCAATGTGGCAGCGAATTGGCTGGCGAAAGAGTTGGAAAATACATCCCAGCCTTTCATGGAGATCGGCGACGGCGTCGCGCCGCGCCAGGCGCCCTATGCCTTCCACGAAGGGCGGAAGATTGCCTTGGGGCTATGACGCGCGGACGTTGTGCTTGCGCTTCATGTAGTCCTTGGCGGTTTCGACCGCCACGGCCGCATCGCGGCAATAGGCATCGGCGCCGACGGCCTTGCCGAATTCCTCGTTGAGCGGCGCGCCGCCAACCAGCACGACATAGTCGTCGCGAATGCCCTTTTCCTTCATCGTGTCGANATTCCTCGTTGAGCGGCGCGCCGCCAACCAGCACGACATAGTCGTCGCGAATGCCCTTTTCCTTCATCGTGTCGACGACGACCTTCATGTAGGGCATGGTCGTGGTCAAAAGCGCCGACATGCCGATGATGCCAGGCTGGTGCTCTTCAATCGCTGCCAGATATTTCACGACCGCATTGTTGATGCCGAGGTCGATGACGTCGAAGCCGGCGCCTTCCATCATGACCGTTGGAGCGGCCCGCCAGCCTATCCTCGCACCTGGTCAAAATGACGATCAAAGCAGTGACGAGCCACGCAATGAGCGGGGCAGGCCGAAGCCTTCCGACCTGCCTCCGCGGGGCTTTGCCTCACCTGTTGGACTGGCCACATTCGACTCCATCAGCGGCTCGAGATCGGCCGAATGGCAAGCGGCTTCGAGTGTTTTGAGCCTTCAGCCGAAGTCGAAACCCGCCTAATTGCACGTCGTAGCCGCCGTTTACCGCACGCATCTCTGGAAGGTCTTTTGAAGCCAGGAATGTTGAGCTACGTGTGACGGGTGCAATCAACGAGACGGAGAAGCCTGGCGAACAAGCCCAAAATCAGAAGCCAAAGGTTTCCGAAAGGGCTCAATGCAAACTCAAGGAATTAGGCGTAAGCTACTGATTTGTAACAAGTTGGTGGGCCCGGAGGGTCACCGTTTTCTACGGGAAATCAATACGTTAGCGGATGGTTCGCCAACCCATTTTCCTTCGTATTCTATAGTATGGCATGGCGAACCTAAGGACCAGGAGGAGGACTAGTATTCCATGCACGCGGTGTCTCCTTCATCCCACAATGAACCAGTCTTGACCATTGGGTGCGAGCGCGGCTGGTGATGTCCAGTCGTGCTTGCAAAAGGGAGGCTTCAGGATTGCATGACGCCTCGCCGCTGCTTCGGTGTTGTCGCGGACTTCTTCACACTCGGAACCATGAGTCAGAAACGGGTATTTGGCAAGCGGCCGAAAGCCCTCAAATGCCAGTCTCGAAATGGCTGCGAACCATGTCGCCGATAACCCGCCGCCCCTTTTCATCAAACGCCGCGGCAATCGTCGGGAGAAGCCGGCTGTTACCCGCCTTCTTCAGCACTGCCGCAATAAGCGCTACAATCCCTTCCAGCTCATCCTGACTTCGGGGACCGGATAGCATCTTCACCGCCCTTTCCACTTCCGCGTTATCCTCGTGACTCGGCGGTGCAATCGCGGTGTATTTCATGCGGGAAATGTCCTTCTGTCGACGCAGCGACATCTCGGATTTCGTTTCCCGCACCTGAGGCGGGGTCAACCGTATCTGGAGAGCGTGCTTTCCCTTGGTCACATCAGAAGTGTACCGGAGGTCGAGGCCGGCGCCATGCTTGGCGGCCGTTTCAACCATCCGCGTTGCTGATTTTGCTACGCTAGCACTCTGGTCGACGGTGAGCGGCGCAACCTCTTTCGGCTTGAGCTGACCTCGCAGGTATTCAACGTAGGTTTTCATATGGCCAGCGGCAGCCGCTATGGAAGAGAAGGAGCCCGCAACGCCACCCGCCGCGGCTATCGCGTCCTGCACAATAATCCATGCAGAGCCATTTTCATATCCGGCCAAGACCAACCGACCACGCGTTGCGCGCCTATAATCGGCAGCCATGTCGACGATAAGCTTCCCGACATCCGCCGCATCGACAGGATCTTCCGAAAGAATACCAACCGCCAACGTGTTCGGCCGCTCAAAGCTGCCCGGTACATTATCTGCCATGTTATCTCCTACCCAAGCGCTCTGAACAGCACTGCCCTTGCTACCACAAAGAATACGAATGTCTGGGGTAGCATTTCAGAATTCCCGTGGCAGGGAACATCACAGGAAATAGCACCGCGATGGACGCGCCGATACGTCAGAACGCTGTGATCCCTAGAATGGTGGCGAGAAGAGGATCGTTTGGACTCACAGTCTTTTTAAAGCAGTCGACAGAAAGACTTCGCGAAAACGGGAGAAACCGTCGTCAACCGGACTGCGGTTGATTCAAGTTCGCCGACTCGCGGCCTGCGGAGAGACCGTCGCAACCGGCTACCAAGCTTGCCGCAGGACACGATGCAGCTTGAAATCCAACCTGCAAAGGAAAAAACCTCCGGTCGGGTTCCCACCTCAAGACCGATAGGCAAGCATCCCATTCTGCAAGTAGAAGCAGCGCTGGTCGGACGGCCGCTCAAGGTCAGATTTCGGTTCGCTCGGCCAACAGCAGCGCATCCTCCACGGCAACGCCGGGATATCGGACAGTATTCTCGATCTTGGAGTGACCGAGCAGGATAGGATGGCGCGCAGATTGCCCGTCGCCTTATAGATCATTGATGCCTTCGTGCGCCGAACAGAATGAGTGCCATACTCTTCTCGTCGCAGTCCGATCGCGGTCACCCACTCGTCAACCAGGCGAGCGTACTGCCTCGTGCTCATGTGGTGCACGTGATCTGATCCGGCTCGGGAAGGCATAGTCCTCAACCGTGCCTCAACGCCGCTCGAGCCAAGCCAGAAGACTGGCTCTGACGTCGCTTGTGATTTCGAACTGAACTGGACGACCTGTCTTCCGCTGCACGACGATCGCGCGGGTCCGGATTTCCGGTCCGGCAACCAGATCACGAATCCTGATCTTGACCAGGTCGCAGCCGCGAAGCTTGCCGTCGATTGCCAGATCGAACAGGGCACGGTCTCGAACGCGTCTCTCGCGATCGAGAAAGAAGCGAACGGCCCAGATCTGCTTCTGCGTGAGCAGTCGCTTCGTCCCTACCTTCTTGCCAACTTTCCAAGCTGCGCGCTCACGGCTAGCATCATCGAAATGAGAATGACCCATGTGAGTTCTCCTCGGCCTTGATTGGCCAAAAGAGAAACTGGATCGCCAGAATTGCAGCTTATGGGGCCGGTAGCTGACCGGCAGCTTCGGTCTGCGAATCTTCAAGGCCGGACATTCGGGGTTGGCGTGGGCGCGTCGTGACTTGACCTGAAGGGGAAGCTTAGCGCACCCGACGAAGGGTTCCAGCTTTCAAGTGGTCGGCCTAGTCAGGATCCGATCATCGCCAGAATGGCTTTGCAAGTTCAGACTCCACTTCGTCCTTCGTCAATCCAATGTCGTCGATCATGTGCGGCGCTACCCCCGATAGTCGCGCTAGGTCACGGCGGTAGAAATGCCGTTGCCGCCATCTTGAGACATAGCCAGCTATTCTGATTGCTCGAACCTGCTGGAACAAGTCCTGAAACGTCGATGCAAGAAGATTGTTGCTCACCGTCAGGCCTCCGTGCCAACCTCGCGCTTGCAGATGACAGCGTAGGCAGACAGCGTACCGGCTACAAACCAGTCTTTCTCTGGGGTAGGCTCAGAATTCCTGAGGTAGTGACAGTCGATGCGTCTCCCTTCACTCAATGCGCTTCGGGCTTTTGAAGCAGCCGCGCGCCACGAAAGCTTTGCGCGCGCGGCTGAGGAGCTATGCGTGACCGAAGGAGCGATCAGCAGGCACGTCAAGCTGTTGGAAACAGCATTGCAAGTGGAATTGTTTCGACGATTGCCGCGCCGGTTGGTTTTGACCGATGCCGGGCGCAATTTTCAACCCATCCTAGCGGCCGCGTTCGAAAGCATTGCCGCGGGAGCTCAAGACCTGCAACGCCAGCCTCGGCATCTGAAGGTTATCTGCCCGCCCACCTTCTCCATTCGGTGGCTGCTCCCGCGGCTTGACCGTTTCAAGCAGCAATGGCCTGCAATCGGTATTCGGGTAACGACCGCTCCTTTTGACTGGGAAATTTTCTTCGGAGGTGAGTTCGATCTCGCCTTTGACTGCGGTTATCCAAATCGGCCGAAAGATATCGAGGCGGTGTTGGTGTTGCAATCGTTCGGCACCCCAGTTTGCTCTCCAAAGCTACTGGAGAGGGGCGTGCCAATAACGTTTCCTGCCGACCTGGTTCACCATAACCTGCTGCACGAGACGCCTGATCGGCACGATTGGAAAGTTTGGGCTGGGCAATTTGCGCCGAACCTTCTTGACGTGAACTCGGGTGAGGTTTTTCCCAGTGCCGATATGGCCTATCGTGCCGCGGCCATGGGCCAGGGCGTCGCGATCGGAGACCTCTCTGTGCTTCACGACGAGATTGCCAAGGGAGAACTGGTGCTGCCGTTCAAAGATATGCAGATCTCTGACGACACGGAGGCCTATCATTTGTGTTGCAGGAAAGATTGCTGGACCGACCCTCGTATCGCCGCGTTCCATAAGTGGGTTTCGGACGAGGCCACGTGGTCCTGAAGCCCGGGACGGTCAGGCCGCTGCCCGCCTCGTTGCGGTCGTTAGCCCTTCCCTCCGGCAAGGAAAGCTCCGGTCCCAAAGCTACCGCTCGAAACAATCAAGGCCGCATCGGGGCCTCCGATCCTGACTACATTCAGGATGGCCAAAGCGGCTTCACCCGCTCAATCCGATACCTCTTCTCGAACTCACGGAGCACCATTTCGAGCGTTGCCTCAAAAGCACTCTGATCGAACATCATCGATTTCTTTGCCTCGTGAAGATAGCGCCAGTCGGTGAAGGCATCTTGGTGTTGATACAGAATGTGACGAATGCTGTACTCGATGTAGAAACCATTGGGATGATACGGGACCACTGACCTTTTGAACTCCGCGTCGAGTTTCTCTTGGCTTTCGGGCTTTAGGCGATCAAACAGCCTTATCAGGTTGTGCGATTTGACGACTCTTGGATTTTCGTGGTCGAAGACGAACCACGCTTTGAGTGCCAGCTCCATAGAAAGCGCCAAAAGCATCGGTTCAACACCGACGTGTTCGCGTTCGCTCAGGTCTGCATGCTTTCCGAATTCTCGGCTTGGAAAGCTCTGAGTTTTTCGGAAGATCGCCTTTGCGGCTTCCCCGATCCTAATGGCCGTCGATAAGCGCGCACTCATTAGGGGTCCATTAGATTGATCTAAATTAACGCCGGAGCTGAGCTGAGATATTGCAAGAACGCAATCGCTTAGGCCAGGAGGCACGGAACACAACTTACTGACGACAAGTTAGAGTTGAGTTCACGGCCGGCGACCCGTTTTCGGAAGGTGTTACGATGACCGGTTGAACCCACCGGCGCAAATTGGTCACGGCTCCACTCGTGAAGTGGAGCCGCACCTGATCAAACCTCAGTTGCCTCGGAAAGTTCGAGAGCATCCTCAACATCGACTCCCAGATAGCGGACCGTGTTCTCGATCTTAGTATGACCGAGCAAAATCTGGATGGCTCGCAGATTTCCCGTCGCTTTGTAGATAATCGAGGCCTTGGTGCGACGCAGGGAATGGGTTCCGTATTCCTCTGGTCTAAGCCCGATCGCCTCGACCCATTCGTCGACGAGGCGTGCATACTGCCTTGTACTCATGTGAGCCCTTGGATTGATCCTGCTCGGAAACGCGTAATCATCGACTGTTCCGCCGCGTCGCTCCAGCCATGCGAGAAGGCTGGAGCGTACGTCGCTCATCAACTCGAACTGAACAGGTCGGCCAGTTTTCTGTTGGATGACCATCGCGCGAGTTCGGACTTCCGGTCCTACCACGAGGTTGCCGATTTTGATCTTGACGAGATCGCAGCCGCGCAACTTGCTGTCGATCGCCAAATCGAAGAGCGCTCTGTCTCGCAGACGCAGCTCTCGATCGAGAAAGAAGCGTATCGCCCATATCTGTCGAGGTTTCAGAGGTCGTTTCGTCCCGACCTTCTTCCCGGCATTCCATGCCCGGCGGTCGGAGTCGGTGAGGTCGTAGCACGAGTGTCCCATTTCGCTTCTCCTGCAGCCATGATTGGCCACCAGAGAAACGCCGCTAGACTGTTGCGGGGCCGGAAGCTGTCAATCCGCCATTCGATCGCAATTGCCGTAAGCCGCCGCTGCAGAACAAATCATCTGAATCCTCTGTCTGCACAAGCGGGCCGAAGGTGAACATAACTGGCCGCACTGGAGGTGACTCCCGCATCACTGCCAGGAATGGCGCAACGGCGGCTAACAGGCAATCTGGAGGTGGCCAGGGTGCTTTAGTACAGGGCGGCCTTGCAGTTCAGGGTCCCTGATCTACGATACGTCAGAATCTACCGTCGGAAGACCGGCTTGTAGCGCCGCAACAAGTGTCCTCTTCAGCATGAAACGTCACACCGTCGTCGTTGAAGGCAACTTGGCCTTTCGCATGCAGCGTGTCGCAGCCGCGCGAACAGGTGACCACGGTCTCGATGTCGCTACGGTTCCGCTGCTCGCGGCGCGCCTTGCGGGTGGTTTCAGCCGACCGGCCGATCACGCAACGCTTGTGCCGATCGTTGCTCAAGCACTTGCAGAGATTACTTTTGACGAGCTCGAAAAGGTGAAGGCGAGGCCTGGCATGGCGCGCGCTGTTCTCTCAAGCCTGGAGCGTGTGTGGGCCGCTGACCTTCGCCTCGACGATCCTCTCAATGCGAGGGCCAGGCTGAGCGACCTCGGTCGCATCGAAGCCTTTCTGCGCGAGCATCTCCCAATCGGCGCATTGTTGCCCGGGGATCTGCGCGATCGGGCGCTTGCGCGCATCGCTCACGCACCCGCCGTCGTCGGCCCTCTCCATCTCCACCGGCTCGTTTCCGTCGACCCGCTCTGGCGGCCGCTCATCGAGGCCCTCGCCTCTGTCGTCGAAATCACGTGGGACGCGGCAGGCACGCGCGACCGGAGCTGGTTTCCCGGTGCGATCCTGGGAAGCGCCCTGCATCCCCCCCAACATCTGATCTGTGAGGTTTGCGCCGACCCGCGCGCGGAGGTGGTTGAAGCGCTTCGTTGGGCGCGCGCGTTGTTGAGCGATGGTGTGACACAAGCCTGCGACATCGCGATCGCCAGTGCTGATTTGAGCATGTGGGATGATCACATGCTGGTCCTGGCGGCGGACGCTGGTCTCCCGATCCATTTCGCCGGCGGCGTCTCAGCCTTGAGCACGCGCGCCGGCCAGACCTGCGCGGCGCTCGCCGATGCGATGATCAACGGCCTGTCGCAGGATCGCATTCGCCGTCTGTCCCTGCTGTCTCCTTACCTGTCGGAGGCGCTTCCGGCTGACTGGATGAAAGGAATTTCCACCGAGGCGGGCCTTTTCGAGCCGGTACATTGGGCGCGAAGTCTGGAGACACTCTCCCGGACCGACGGTTCCCCGATCGCGACGGTCGTCATGCCGGTGCTTAATGACCTTGTGGACGGCCCCAAAGGAGCGGTCAAACTTGGAAAGTTGCTGCTGCGCGGCAGCAGCCTTGGGCTCTGGCAGGAGGCCCTTCGTTTGGCGCCGGCGGCGGCAATGGAGATGACCTTGACCTCGTTGCGCATCGCCGACGGTAGAGACCCTGCCAACAATGTGGTCTGGGCACGGGCGTCGGATCTGGTTGGCGCGCCACGCAAGCACATGCGTCTGCTTGGCCTTTCGAGCAGAAGCTGGCCGCGTGGCGACAACGCGGATCCGCTCCTGCCTGACCATGTGCTCAACGCACGCGAGTTGGTCGACCTGCCCCGCCTCGAGCGGGATCGGTTGGCCTTCGAGATTCTGACCGGCCATCCTGATTCCAAGGTGACGCTATCGCGCAGCAGGCGATCGGCCGAAGGCGCGTTCCTCGCCAAGAGTGGGTTGCTGCAGCATCAGGTTGCCGAGCGTCCCCTTTCCCGCACGAGGACGCCGGACCATGCCTTCAGCGAGGGTGATCGCCTGCTGGCTCGCGCCGAGGATGCGCTCGCCTTGCCGCGCATGCAGAGCGTCATTTCCTGCTGGACCAACTGGACGCGCAGGCTTGAGACAACGCCACATGACGGCGGGTTCCGAAAGGACCATCCGGCTGTTTTGCGAGCTCTGGGCTTGCCGCAATCCGCGACGTCGCTGCGGCGGCTGTTGCGTGATCCCTTGGGCTATGTGTGGCTAAGAGTATTGGGGATGACCGCGCCTGAGCTGGCGGTTCAGCCGCTGCAACTCGATGCGATGACCTTCGGTGAGCTCGTGCATGAATTGTTGCACCTCGCCGTCGAGCGCATGCCGAGCCTTGTCAGCGCAACGCCAGCAGAAATCGAGAGCGCGCTTGAGGCAGCCGCCAACAGCATCGCGGAACAATGGCCGCTGACCCGGGCCGTGCCGCCGCGGTTGCTCTGGCTGGATACGATCGAAGAGGCACGGCGACAGGCCCACCGCGGACTAACGGTCGATGACCGCTTCGGTCCTGGTACCCACAGCTTCAGCGAGGTGCCGTTCGGCACGCCAGAATCGCACGCAAAGCGTTCCGATCCCTGGCGCGAAGACCAAGAGGTCCTGATCGGCCGTTTCGGCATCCTCTTGAAGGGCCGCATTGACCGCGTCGACGTGAAGCCCGACCGCCGTGGCGTCCGGATGTCCGACTACAAGACCGGCAAGACACCGCGCGATCTGCGCGACGTCATCCTGGGCGGCGGAGCGGAGGTTCAGCGCACCCTCTATGCCACCACGATCAAACAGCTTATCCCCGAGGCAAGCACGATCATCTCCCGTCTCGTCTACCTCGACACTATGGAACCTCCGGCGCGTCTTGAAGGCGACGTGCTCGAGCAAGCGCAAGAGACGCTGCTGCGCTTCATCGATATCGCGGTCGAAGGGCTCAGAGCTGGGATCGCCTATCCCGGACCAGATGCGTTCACTGGCTACAACCAACTCAGGATCGCGCTACCTGCGGCGCTCGATCGCTACCAGGGGCGCAAGGACGAAGGTTTCCACACCGCGCAGCATAAGCTCGCGCCCCTCTGGAGGGAGCGGTGATGCTGAGCGATGCCCTCGAGCGCAGTCGTGTTCTCATGGAACTCGACAAGACGTTGCTGGTCGAAGCGGCCGCCGGTACGGGCAAGACATCGCTGATTGCTGGTCGTGTCGTAATGCTGATGTTGTACGGTGCGACGCCCCGCAGCATCGCCGCCATTACGTTCACTGAACTCGCCGCCAGCGAGCTGTCGCTGCGCATTCGCGAATACGCAACCCAACTGCTGGCAGGAGAAATCCCGAAGGTCCTGCGCGGCGCTGTAACCCTTGAGCTGCTCAATGAAAGGAAGGCTGTCCTCAGGTCGGCAATTGATGCCTTCGACGAGATAACCGCGTGCACGATTCACGCGTTCTGCCAGCAGATTATCATGGCCTATGCCGTCGAAACGGGACTCGACCCTGGATCGCGAATGATGGATGGGCCTGCGGCCGATGCGCTGTTCGAGAGCGTCATCTCCAAATGGCTGTTTGACCGCCTATCTCTGCAAGCGAGGGAAGGCGAGGATCCGGTCGCGACCCTTTCCAAGTTCGAACCCTTGAAGGTCGTCAAGGACAGCGTCGACCTTGCCAAGCTCAAGCTTGAACACCCAGGGGCCGGCACAGTTTCGGTCGACTTCTCGCTGCGCAAGGATATTGATTTTGTCGAGAGCGTCCGTGCCTTCCGACGCTGGCAAGCGGACTATCCCAAGGAACGACGCACCGGGACCCTGGTTGGTGAGTTCGAAACCCTCGCCGCGTTCTACCAGAACTGCTTCGAGACGCAGCCAACCTTTGCTCGCTTATGGGAACTTGCCGATCCGCCGCGTACTGCCTCGATGAAATGGAACGAGTTCGCGTTTAAGAAGCAGCGCAATCTCGGTTATTGGAAATCGGCCTATGGCAAGGAACAAGGCCCGGAACTCGACCAGCAGGCTGAGACGCATTCCCTTAACTGTGAGACGCAATTTGCAGAGCTCGTCGGCCAGATCGGCGACGCCATGGTCGATCAGATGTCACGTGCCCTCGACCCCGTCACCGACCTCTACATTGACCGCAAGGGTGACGCAGCCGTCCTCGATTTCGACGACCTTCTGCTGCGCGCCCACGCCCTGGTGACTACCAACGATATCGTGCGCGAGGCTGTCGGTCGACGCTTTGCGCATATTCTGGTTGATGAATTCCAGGACACCGATCCCATCCAGGCCAGCATCCTGTTTTCGATCGCGGCGCGCGCAATGCCCGATCGCTGGCAGGATGCCGACATTCGCGACGGGGCGCTGTTTGTGGTCGGCGATCCCAAACAATCCATCTATGCCTTTCGTGGTGCCGACATCGACAGCTACAATCAGGCGAAGCGGACGATTGCGCGCCTGGGGGACGACCGTATCGTCCACATCGGGGCCAACTTTCGCTGCCAGCCAGGCATCATTGACTATGTGAACGCCGTGTTCCAACCGGTTCTTGATGCCAGCGGTCAGCCAAGCTATGGCGCGCTCACCGCCACACGCGAGGGCGCTTTGCATGGACTGCCCTCCGCGTCCCATGTGACCATTGGCGACGGCCGAAAGGCGAGGATGCCCGAGCAGCGCGATGAGGAAGCGGCCATCGTTGCGCAGATATGTTCCAAACTCGTTGGCGCAATCGAAATCGAAGATGAACACGATGGCACGCGGCGCCTCCTTGAAGCGGGCGACATTGCCCTGCTCGCCCCAACCGGCACTGACCTCTGGCGCTACGAACGGGCACTCGAGACGCTCGGGCTTGCCGTAGCGTCGCAGGCCGGCAAGACGCTCCTGCTCCAGCAGGAGACCCAGGACGTTCTGGCGCTGCTGCGCATGCTGGCGGATTCGCGCGACCGGCTTGCCTTCGGCGCCTTCATGCGCGGACCCATAGTCGGTCTCAGCGACGAAGAGTTGCTCGACATCGTAGAAGAGGTTCACCGAGCCGGACCAGACGCTTCGCCGACTGGCCTCTTTGACATCACGACACCGCCGGCTCTGGTGTCCCATCGCATCGCCCGTCCCATCCTCGAGGCGCTGCAAAAGCTCCGCGCGCGGGTGAACATCACGACGCCGCGCATTTTGTTGGCCGAGGCCATAGAGCAGCTTCAGCTGCGTGTCGCTCTGTCAGCGCGAAGCGGGAATAACCGGGCCGCGCGCTCACTTGCCAATCTTGATCGCATCGTTGAACTGGCGCGGCCATTTGACGTCCGGGGGCTTCGGTCTTTTGTCCGTCATCTCCAGCTCGATTGGGACCGTCGCGCGTCGCGGCAGGAGGGCCGGATCGACGCGTCGAAGGACGCGGTCGAGATCGTGACCATTCACAGCGCCAAAGGCCTTGAGTGGCCGGTGGTGATCCCCATCAACATGGGCACGCGTGCAAGACCCTCCGAGAGTTTTGTCCATCGTCAATCCGACAACACGCTGCACTGGGTCATCGGCGGTGTCTGCTCCTCTGCACTTAGGCGTGCTCGCGAGGAGCAATCACAGCGTCAGGCGCTGGAACATCAGCGCATGTGGTATGTCGCCTCCACCCGCGCCCGCGACCTGTTGGTCGTTCCCAATCTTTCGTCGGCCGAACCAGGCGCGTGGTCGAAACTGCTCAATCTGAGATTCGACCTGCTTGAAGAATTGCGGTTCAACCAACTCGAGCCACGAACGACCGCCAATTTCGACGCAGCCGCGTTACCTCAGGACGCAGACACTTTCGCACGACAAGCCGCCATCGTTCAGGCAGCCTCACCAGTGCTGCGCTGGGTCAATCCCAGCGCCCACGATGCGGATCGCGCCGAGATCCTGGCACCGGCCATGGCACCCGAACCGAGCGGCGCGTTCGAATACGTAGAGCCCACTGGCGCTGGCAGGACACGCGGGCTGGTTCTTCATAAGCTCATGGAGGAACTTCTGACCGGCGAACTCTCACCCCAGGATGACGTTGCCGCACGCGCTGAACGTCTTCTCAACGAGCTTCTTGCCATCGACCCTGCAGAGGGACCCCTCCCGGCCCTCGGTGAACTCGCGGCGACCACGTTGCAGACCTACCGGATGCCGTATGTGCAACGTCTCTTGCCCATGCTTGTGCCAGAACTGTCTATCTGGGGCGAGATAGAGGCCGGCAGTCTTCTCGCCGGCCGTGTCGATGCAATCGCAATCAACGACGGCAAAGTCCTGGAGGTTCTCGACTGGAAGAGCGATCGCGACACAGGCCTGCACCGCGCCGCGTATGTCCAGCAGTTGCAGGGCTACCTTCAAGCAACCTCGGCGCCACGCGGGGCGATCGTTTATATGACCACCGGCGAAATTGTAGCTGTCCTACCCCCGCATTGAAACTCAAGGGCCGCGGACGGCAATTTTCGTTAACCGAAGGCGGAAAGTGAACCAACGGCATCACTTTTGTCGGCATTTCCGGCTAGGCAAAACGGTCAGGGCCAACCGTCGCCTCGTGAGCACGCTTAGGTGTCTGCTTTTGGGATGCGGTTGACGCCGGCTCAGCGACCGAGATGGGGCGCAAAGCTGCCATTCGTAACCGGCGTACACATAGGAAGTGCATAGGACATTTCAGGAAAAGGCCCATTCCGCATCGGACGGCGTGACCAACCCCTGCCGCAGTCGGCTGTGAAGTTCATTCCACGACGGGTCTGTCACGAAGCCTTTCATGCTTCCACAAGCCTCGGCGAAGGAAATGTCGCCCAAACGGCCGATGAGATCACTCATCGCGCCGTTCCTGCCCTTCAGGAATAGCTCGAGCGGATCATCATCACACTCAATTACCCGATGTCCCCAAGCACCCGGTACGTCGTCGCTTGCGAGAGCCTGCTGAAGATCTTCATCCACGCCTGTGGCCTCAAGCGCCCGGGAGACGACATAGCGCATCAGGGGGTAATAGATCGGCTGATAGCTGCCTCCAAGCGCGCGCACGCCGGGCAGGATCGACAAAACCAGAAACATCAGCAGGAGATTCGGGACAAGGCTGCGATTTGCCAGCCGCTCAAGGATATCGGGGGCTGTGAAGCACGCCACCTTCATACCGGTCGCGGGATCGATGAGCTCTCCGGCAACCAGACGCAGCGGAAGGCGTTTGCCATTTTCGTAGAGCCAGAAGAAGTCGGTACCGCGCGCGAGCCAGCCACTCCAGGGGCCGGACGCGAGCCCATCGATGCCGGCAAGGATATTGGAGGCGAACTTCGGGTCTTCCAGCAGTCTCATGCGTAGCCAGGAATTTTCGTCCGACAGATGGTCGGCCACCAAGTCGGCGATATCCTCGTCGTCGATCTGCAGGAAGGCAAAGCGGTGTCCGAACATTCTTGGCCAAAGGATGAGATTGGCTGCCTTGATGGCATGCGCCGGCCGGTCGAATTGCGTTTTCGGCAGAAGGCTACGAAGCAGCGTGAGCGCGTCTCCCCCAGTATTTGGCTCCCTCGGTAACAACTCGAACCTGTAAGGTCCCGGCCCGGCTAGCAGGCTGTATCCGATCATCCGGCTTCGGCTCAGGCCAAAGACGTTGACCGGCTTGCCGTCAACGGTGATCCAGCCTGGTCCCTTGCGTGGCTTTTCGACGAGATTCACCGTCGAAACGGCGTAGGAAACGTAGGTCGAACAGCCATGCGCCGAGAGACCAAGGAGGCTGAAGATATGCGTATAATAGGCTTCCGGCTCCAGGAGGAGAAACAAATGAGGGCCTGTCTGCAACACGCGGCGCCTTTGGAAATCCCTGCAGATTTCCAAGGCGGTATCGGCAGACAACCCGTTTCGTGTCGCTGCCTTCCTGATGATGTCGAGTAGTTTGGTGAAGGCTCGGAGCCGGATTTCTGGCATGGGAACCGAAGCCGGCGCCGTAAACAGGCGAAACGCATAATCACGGATCGGCCGGGAATGGTATGGGCTCATCCAGGGGTAGAGTGCCGTCAGCGACCCCAGGACTGCCTGTTTCGCATCTACGCCTGCTGTTAGCTCTTCCACCTCACGTTTCACCTTTTTCTCGTGTCTGAATTACACCCACGCTCAAACACAAAATACTGACGAGGAGCGCCACGCCAAAGCTCAAGAAAATCGTCGAAGGAAATGCTCGATCTCCGACAGCGGCGGCGATGCCGAAGATGAGTAACCCGAGCACCACGGCCACACTATGCATAATGCCTTTGGCCCGGCCCAAAAGATAAATGGATACATGCGACTGCAATGTGACTTCAACGCTGACGCGTCCAAGATTGTATAGAAATCCGAGCGCGACAAAAAGGATCACTGTCCAGGGCGTGGGCAGAGATGCCAGCGCCATGAGTACCAGCGCCGTTAAGCCCAAAAGCATGAGATGCCGCACGTGGGTACTCATCGCTCTTTCAATCCGGAACAGAGAGACCGCACCGATCAGTGAGCCCGCCGACCATGCAGCCTCAAGGTAGCCGAAATCCGCGGCAGTACCCTTCTGCTCCTGGAAGACGAAGCTAGATCCCATGACGCTGACAAGCACCGCGCTTGTGTAGAGAAGCGCGTAGACGCCGATGAGACGACGCAGGCTTGGATCTAATTGTGCTGCCGAGATTTTGGCGAAGCGGACATCACGCGAAACCGGTTGCAGCCGCATCAAGGCTAGGCAGCCCGATGAAAACAAAAAGAAGGCAGCAATAACGGTGAATGGCAGGACTGGGGAGCGATCATGCAGCAAAGGCCCTGCAAGCAAAGCTGCGCCGAGATTGCCGACCTGCATGACGAAGAAGACGGCGGAATTCGAGGCTACAAGATCGCGGCCGTCAGCTATCACGGGGATCATTGATTGAGAGCTTGTAAGCGCGACACGGTCGCAAAACGAAAAGAGGGCCGCTGACAGACAGATAATCACAAACACGTCCATGTCGAGAAGCGCGCAAGCGGTAGCCAGCATAACGACGAAGCGGCTGAGGTCTGCCGCAACGTTCAAGCATCGCCTGTCAAATCGATCCGCCGCTACACCGGCCAGAGGGCTCGCGATGAATTCGACAACGCTGACGATCGCAAGGAACGTCGCCACGCCGGCGGTTCCGTACCCTCGCTCGACGAGAATCCAGGCGGATGCGATGTAGTAGCCGTTTCGGGCAACGGCCGCCGATAGCGTGCTGGCCAGGAATCCGAGGCAGGGACTGGACCGGCCGGCCCGTCCTTTGCCATGATGAACTCGAACCAGGTTTGACATGAGCGGCGTATCCGGCTGACCGCCGATGGATACCGTCTTCCGCCAAGCCTGCTTTACTGTGATGTTGGGGTTTTCCGATACTTGCTGAGAACCGACAAGCGGGGGGCTAGATTCTGCAGTTACGACGAAACTCCGTCGGGACCGCGCCGAATGCCCGCTTAAAGGCGGTCGTGAAATGGCTCGAGCTGCCGAAACCACATTCCATCGCGATTTCCGTCGCCGACAGACTGGTCGATCGCAGCATGTCCGCGGCCTGCTCCAGCCGTCGCTGCGCAATGAATGCGTGCGGCGTCATGCCTGTCGACTGCTTGAAGGCCCTCCAGAAATGGAACCGGCTAACCCCAATTTCTTTCGCCAGATCGGCGAGCGTAGGTCTGCCGTCCGACAACGTCTCGATCATGTCCACCGCCCGCTTGAGATCGAACGATGACAAACCGCCTTTTGCCGGCTCCTGATGGAAGCCGTTCAACCTCAACATTTGGCCGAGCAATTGCGTGGCGTGGCACTCCACCATCGTTGCGCTGATGGGGTCAGGCTGCTTGAGCTCCAAGGCAATCCTCTGCAACGCCAACTCTACAGTGCCGTCCCGAAACCCGATCGACGGCGGCAGCACTGCCGGGCGATGGCGAGCCGTTCCCGCAAACACATCGTCGGCGAACTCTTTTGCAATCGAGACTAGGAGGTAGGAAGCGGTCGCGTCCCCCTCGTCCCACCCATTCCAATCACTGCCGGCGGGCATGAAGATTATCGAACCGGCCCGGCGCGGCAAAAAGGCAATCCGGCGCCCATCCACGATGTCTTCTCCGCGGCACGCCGTGCCCTTCAGGTTCATCAGGAACAAATGGTTTGGCTGCAGGATTCTTGTTTCCTGGCGCTCAAGCCCGGTTCTTTTGACCACGTCCGCCCGCACGCTCCCCCAATTCTCATATTTGTGTGTAAGCGACTGGTGCCGGGAACGGCGATTCTGGGTCGGGTCGAGCGCAAGAGTATTCACGTATCCGCAGCCTCCTTACTGGCGAGCGGCCAGTCGGCGCATGATGTGGCGAACCATGGGTTGCTGAACAACACGCAAATAACTCTGGATTGGTAGAAGATGTGACTTTAGCGAAAAAATGGCAAACGAGTGAAAGCCGCCTGTATCCGGCAGGCCTACCAGTTGGCTCAGCCAATACTTGAGCCCGGTGAAATATTAGACCCCACTTATCTTGGTGGAATTTCCCCCATCGACGTATCGGCATCTCACCAATGGAACGGTGCTGGAGGCATACTGCGATGCGTGGACTCGACGACTTTCTGGCTGAGTGCGACCACGGCCCACGGATCAACGGACTGGCAGGCTTTTTCGCGGCGACCGCCGCTGGCAAGAGCGGGATGCCAATCCGCAAGCCCGTCGCCGACGCCCGGCTTCTGCCGAGCGATGAACTGCTGCGCGGCCTGGTCAGCCTGCATGCGGCACGACAAGGCTTTTTTGACCAGCATTATCACGGCAGCATTCCCTACAGATTGGAGGAGGAGTGCCGGACGGCCTACGCAATGCTGAAATACGCACGGGATCGTGGTGGTCCGCATTCGCTATACAGCCTTGGAACAGCGGAAGGCACGATGGCGAGGACACTGTCCGAACTGTCGGAGGGACAGATACGCACACTGTCGTGCAGCCCGAACGCGGAGAATTACAATTGCTTCATGGCTTATGGCGAACCGCCGCACGCTGACTTCTTCGTCGGCCCCTTTCATCATTTGACAAAGGACGTCCTGCGTTCAGATCCGCGACTGGCAAATTTTGCCCACGGGTTCGACATCATTCTCGAAGATACGACCTTTCAGATGTACTCGCCCAACAGAGCAAGCCAGATCGAATTCGTGACCCAGCACCTCAAGCAGGACGGAATCTTCGTCTTCGTCGAAAAGTTCCGGGCAACCGAGGAGCCGGACTACAGGCGTCGCGAATACCAGAAGGATTTTGGGTTCAAGGCGCGCTATTTTCCCCCAGATGAAATCGAGAAGAAGCAAACCCTCGTTCTGGATACGATGTTCGGCAATGAGGTGACTTTGGCACAGATGGCCGACGCCATACGCCAGCATTTCAGCTACTGCTCACTGACGTGGAACAGCGGAAATTTCTGTAGCCTGGCGGCGAGCAATAGCGAGGAAAACCTAAACCGGTACCTCTCCCAGATGGCCACTCCGGCCATTCCGCACGAGTACGTCTACGAAACGAGCTTGTGTCCGCCCCTGCCCGTTAGCGTCCCTGCCGCGCAGGAATAGGCTCCTGCGCCTTGGGACAGGTCGACAACACGCTCCGCCGTTTGGACCATGTCTTCGCAGCTGTCGACCATGGCAGCCTCAGGCAGGCTGCAAGAGTTCTCAGAGTGAGGGAATCCTGTGTCAGCCGCAACATCGTAGCTCTCGAGCAGTTGCTCGACATGCAGTTGTTTGACCGCGACGTCCATGGCGTTCGGCTGACCGAGGCAGGCCGGGCCTGGGTCGATCTTGTCCGGGCCCATTATGAAGGCTTGCAGGATGCACTGGCTGGAGGTAGTCGCGGTCACCAGGATGTCAAAACGCTCAGGATAGGATTATGCGCCCAGATGGGGCGCACGTTCGTGACACGTCTCATCGATCGTTTTGGCCGTTTACATCCAGACGTGTGCGTCGAGATCGAAGACGTTCCACTCGAACAGTGCCTGGCGGCTATACGCCGCCGGCGCCTCGACATCGTCTTCACGCACGGGCTTGAGAACGCCGCCCTGTGCCGTAGCGAGATATTTGCGCACGAGCGTTTGTTCGTTCTCCTGCCCTGCTACCATCCGCTTGCAGAAAAGCCTGCGGTCAGATGGGCAGATCTTGCAGATACGTGTCTGCTGGTTTCAGGCGAATCCTCCCGGGATCCGCAATTGCTGGAGCATATCGCTGCGAATGGTGGCCCCGCTATCCAGATATGTCGCGCCAGCGAAGCAACGGTCATCCTCAAGGTGCAACTCGGTCAAGGCGTCACTCTGGCGGGCGAGGGTTTTGCCAGGACAGTCGCCATCGACGCCACAGTGTGGAAACCGATCCGTGGGCAGAGCAGCATCAGTTGGATCAAGGCAGTGTGGCTTGAATCGAACCCAAAGCGCGCGCTCTTGCGGCTGGTTGGGACCGCAAGAAACATGGCGACAGCAGCACGACCCGGGACCTGTCAATGGAGGAGCTCGCCGCGGCGCGATTTCTGAAGTCACGCCATGAATGGGAGGCGCGACTGACCGGTTCGACTTCGGTCCCCAGGCCCTTAGCCAGCACTTTCCGAACGCTTTGCCCTGGCAAAGCCCCGATCCGTCGCAATGAACCGCTCCAACATCGCAACGATGAGGCGCGGCGCATCGGCGGGCCGGTGCCCCGCTTCGCGGCCGAGGATCTCGGCATAAGCGGTCAGGTCACGGTGCAATGCCGCGGGAAGCTCCACCATGACCTTGACAGGTTTGTCGTCAGCGATTGGCCCCAGTTTCAGCTTGGCCATTTCAGCCTCCATAAGGTTCAAGCACGAGATCGCGCGTGACGATGACGCGCACCGGGTATCCCGGTCGGATGGTGAGTGTCGGCGCTATATTGAGCTGCCGCTGCACGATCTGCTGGCCTGTCTGGCTGATGCTGTCGGAAGCACCCTGACGAAGAGCGCGCATGATGTCGCTCTCCTGGCCCGATGAGCCTGCCTGCGCGCCGATGCTCAGAACCGTGGAGAGCGCTGCAGCCTTGAAGAGCTCGCCCCAGTGATAGTCAACGCCGTCCTCGAGCCCAGCATAGCCTTCCGCGTCCGCGCCAGGCTGACGTTCCAGAATGATGGAGCGGCCGTTCGGAAAAATCAGTCTGGTCCAGACCAGCAACACGCGACGCTGGCCGAAGCCGACACCATTGTCATACTGGCCGATGAGGCGCGTCCCCTGCGGAATGAGACGGACTTGTCCGGTGGGGCTGTCATAGACATTCTCCGTCACCTGCGCGGTAATCTGACCCGGCAGGTCGGAGCGAATGCCGGTGATGAGGGCGGCCGCGATGACAGCGCCCGCCTGCAGGACGTTTTTCGACGCCGGCGCCGCGACGCGATCAGGCGAGACGGTTCGCTTGTCCGCCGGCTGATCAAGGAACGCGCGCTGCCGGTCCTGCGCCGAGGGCGTGGCCGGCTGCGGCGCGAACCCAAGGCTGGAGAGATCAGGCCGTGGCACGGTTTCTGTCGTGACTTGAGCGACGGTCGTGTCACTTGCAGGCCGCGTTTGCGTGGACGCGAACAAGCGCGCCGTCCTCGCCGCTTCCAGTTCCTGCTCCCGGCGCTGCTCCTCCTGGTCCAGTCCAACGGGACCTGTTGATAGCGCGGGGCCGCCATTCTGCGCGGCGAGGATCGGGCGGCCGAGATCGCCGGGAAGCGGTGGGCCAAGCTTTGGGACGCCTGCATAGTCCTTTGGCAGGCCGGCGAGCCCATCGGGCGTCGAGCGATTGTCGGTTGAGTACAGCTCCTGACCCTGGCCTTGTTGACGGTTCTGCAGCGCGTAGATCAGCGCACCGCCGACAGCGAGGCTTGCGGTGAGCCCCAACGCGGCCAGCGCCTTGCGGGACAGACGCGTCACCCGCGGTTGCTCGGCGCGCAGCCGCATGGCTGCGGCCGGCTCGCCTGTCAGGGGCCGGGCGTCATCCTCGACCGACGCCTCCGGCCGGGCGTCATCCGCCGGCCCCCGGCCCTCTTCCTTCCCTGGATCCAATCTGTCGCTCATGATGACGACCCTCCCCTGTTTGTTCGGAGGGACGTCGCTTGCGGGGTCTCACCAGGGCCACGCATCCATGAAAATCGACTGCTCTTCACCCCATCGGTGCGGGAGATGCGGATGCGCTGCTGGTTCTTGCCGGCGCCGAAGCGCAACTCGGCGGCGGCAAACAGCCGGTCGACGATCATGTAGTTGCCGCGCACGCGATAGTTGACCAGCTCGGACGTGTCACCGTCCGGCCCGACGACGAAGAGTGGCGGCATCTCGCCCTGGCCGATGCCCCGCGGGAATTCGATGAACACCTGCTTACCATCGTCGAAGGCGCGCAACGGCCGCCAGGGTGCGCGATCGCCAGTCACGTCGTAGCGGAAATTGACGCGAGAAAGATCGATGCCCGTCGAGACCGGCTGCACAGCTTCAGCCTCTTGGTTCTGACGCCGCAAAGCGATGAGTTGGTCCTGCGGATATTGCCAGGAAACCGATGCCATATAGGTCGACGGCGTCGAGCGCAGTTCCATGTGATAGGTCCGCCGATCGGTGTTGATGACGAGATTGGTGAGAAGGTCGGCGCGCGTCGGCTTGACGAGGATGTGGACCTGCTTGGCGCCGCCCGTACCGCTCTCGGTATCGCCGATGATCCAGCGCACGGTGTCGCCGGCGGCGACGGGACCGGAGCCGACGAGCTGCTCGCCGGGCTGCAGCGCGATGTCGGTGATCTGCCCCGGCGAGGCATAAACCTGATAGAGCGCGCCATCGACGAACGGATAGACCTGCATCGAGTTGATGAAGCCGTTGCGGACAGGCTGGACGCGCGCGGCCGCATTGGCCAGGTTCACGCGCGCGGCCGGATCGGTCGGTTCCGGGTCGGGCTTTGCGGCCTTGCCGACCGGCTTCAACTGGCCTGGAAGCGGCAGCGGCTTGGACAGCTCCACCACCTTGACGGGCGGGGGCGGATCGACCGCCTGCACGGCCGGGACCGGATCGTCATAGGAAATCTCCGGCGGCTTCTGCCTGGTGGCACAGCCCGCAAGCGCCGAGGTCAAAAGCAGAAGTGCTGGAAAGGCCATTTTGCGTAAGGCCGGCATTGCGCGAACGAGGAAAGCCGGACACCCCCGGGGGGCGGTGTTGCAGAGTGCGGGCATCATTGTCCAAGCTCCTTCGACCAGTTGATGGCGTTGATGTAGATGCCGAGCGGATTCTTCCTCAGCGTGTCGGCGTCGCGCGGGGGCTGCATGACAATGGTGAGAATGGCCGACCAGCGCTCCGTGGAAGCGAGTGATCCATCCTGATAGCGGCGTTCGATCCAGGCGATGCGGAAGCTCGCCGGCGATGCGCGGATGACCGACGACACGTCGACGGCGACCTGCTGTTTGCCGACCTTGGTGAACGGGTCATTGGCGCGCGCATAGTCGTTGAGGGCCAGCGCCCCGCTCTTCGTCGCGAAGTCATAGGCGCGCAGCCAGTTCTGCCGCACGATGACCGGATCGGCGGGGATCGACCTCACCTGTTCGATGAAGTGTGCCAGGTAGAAGGCAATCTGCGGATCGCTCGGCTGATAGTCGCCGATCGCGGGTCCCACGGCCTGCGCCTGGCCGAGACGATCGACCTGCACCACCCAAGGCACGATCGAGCCTTTCGCGGATTGCCAGATGAGCGCTGCGGAGAAGCCCGCGGCGAGCGCCAGGCAACCGAAAGCCATATACCGCCAGTTGCGCGCCTGCACGCGAGCGGAACCGATGCGCTCGTCCCAGACCTGCGCAGCACGCTGGTAGGGCGTCTCGGGTTGTGGGGATCTGCCGTAGTGCGTGGACGGTCGTTTGAACATGCTTAGTCTCTTTCAGAGAGGTTGATCGAGGAGCCGCCGCCATGGCTGTCGCCACTGCGGACAGCGTGGGCGGCGGCCTGGACGCCATGGGACATCTGTTGCGAGCGCTTCATGCGCTTCGCCCAGGCAGGCTGACTTTCAGTGGCGGAGGACGCAACGGGAGCGGAGCTGGCTTCGGGCGCGTTCGCGCCGATTGTGCCAGCCGTGGAGGATCCGCCTGTCGTCTGGAAGGCAGCGCGAGCGCCGGACTGGAAGCTCTGCTTCATGCTGCCTGCCGCATTATTTGCCGCTCGCTTCAGCGGTGAGATGGCGCCCTGCGCGCCGGCGCTGATGACACCGCCGAGCCCGGATGCGACGCCGGAAAAGCCTGACTGTCCCGCCGCGCCGAGGCCGTAGGCTGTGGATGCCCTGCCCGCGGTGGCGGCACCGCCACGGGCCGCCGTTGCAGCACCGCTGCTGACAGCCACGCCTCCGGACACGATGGCGCCGCCGGCCGCTGTGCCCAC
>NZ_AYWC01000024.1:0-53537 GCF_000502615.1 Mesorhizobium sp. LNJC405B00
AAGCGCGCAAGGATGGCAAGGAGCGTGAGGTGCCAGCTTACTGGCAGGAACATGCCGACGCGTGGCTGCAGGGCTTTGACGGTGTGGCGATGGACGGTTTTGGCAAGACCAAGACCGTCAACGACGAGATGGAGGCCGAGGTCGACGAAGCTGCCGTCGAGCGCCCCGACGAATAGCCATTTTGCCGTATGCCGTATGGTCGTTTTTAATTGGAGAAGGGTTTCGTTGGGCCTATAAAGATTGCGTTTACCATTGCCTTTTTAGGGAGAATGCGATGGTTGCAACGCCCATAGAAATCGCTCAAGCCGCTACTGCGACTACGGCCACCTTGCTGAAGTGGCAGAAGTCCATGGAGGAACGCGCCACGTTTCGCCAGAACATGGATCAATCGCGCAGGGCGATNAAATGCCAACCCGTCTACTGTGCCGATATCGCAACGCGCCGGCAGCTAGCGGGAGGCGACCAGAGCCGATGTGAAGGAGAAAGTTTCAGTGGGCTGTTCCTGGGGTCGGCAACGAAGTTTAAGCCTTGTCAACCAGCGACTTTTTTCGCCCGCGTGGAAGCGCCACATGTCTTTCGACCAGGCGCACGTGCTCGGCGTCGACAGTCACCAATGGCCGGAGGCTGACGGTTACCTTGTCCCCGTCGATGCGTGTGACAGGGCCGATCAATTCCATATGCTGGCCAATTACAGCCTTCGAAGTCGAATCGACAACAGAATGCGGGAAGTCGTAGGAGGGGATCGTCACGCTTATGCGATCGGGCGTCACGCGGCCGCGCACAATCGCCGTGACTGCGACCTCGTCGCCAACTTTGATAGTTCCCCGAGCCATGCCCAAGACTTTGGAGCAGCCGGCGCCAGCGTCAAGATGAGGGGGAGCTAATAAAACCCCTCCGCGCCGCGATGCAACATCCAGCGCTAATGCGGATTCCACCTTGAGAGATCGATTCCCCAGGTCTTATAATCCGTAATTAGCCTATTGGAGGTGGAGGGAACTGCGATGGGCGGCACAGTTCAGAACACACACTCAGACAGTGTGGAGTGGCCGAAGCCTGCTGAGAATGGCTGGTCCGCGTTATAGAGAAGGGCAAGGAAGACAGCTGATCGAGCTCGAATCTTATGCCATGGCCTCTGCGGAAGGCCAACGGATCCGTCTAATCTCGAGAAGTTCGGTCGCGAGGCTTTGCCGGTCCTGGCCCATTCCACTGGATGAACTGCGCGTTCTGGCCGGTGATACGAGCCTTTGAGCTACGGCCGAGTATGGTGAGGCCACGGAGACGATCCGGATCGAAGGGCAAGGAACAGCTTGCCTGCCCCCTTCAGCATTTGGACTTAGGTCTGATTGCTCCGCGTAAATGGCCGAAGCCGGAAACATTTCTCCTTCTACTTTGTTGCAGTGGCCGTGCCGCTGAGGAGAACATGCACANTAAATGGCCGAAGCCGGAAACATTTCTCCTTCTACTTTGTTGCAGTGGCCGTGCCGCTGAGGAGAACATGCACAGCGCCTCTATCAAATGAACTTCGCGACGTACCTTTAGAATTCCAATGCCCCTCCTGTTCACGCGCTATGGTGAGAAGGGGATCCTGGCTGAAACGATTGCCGGTTTCAAATGCGATAGTTGCAGGTCCAGAGTGCGGATCGGCTACCAAGAGAAGCTGGCCATATTCGAGCGGCACCTTAGAAAGGTGAGCGCCAGCACAAAGTCAGTGAACAACCGCCCTTGTTAGCGGCCGCTTTAGAGATCGGGTGCAGTGGGTACACGGGCTTTTCCCCGCTATCCTTTTTTCTCCCGGCCCCGCCACCGTCTATTATCGGCGGCTAGGCCGCTATCACCTTCTGAGCGGGCTAGCGATGGAGTGCCTTGGACGGTGAAAACGATTCCGGCATCCTCAAACGCTTTGCGGATGGCGGCGATGTTGTGGGGACGCGGCTTCCTGAATCCGTTCTCAAGATCGCTGATCACCATTTCGCTAAGATTGGCCTTGGCGGCAAGTCGCACACGCGGCCAGTTCAGTAGGGCTCGTGCTGCTCTGACTTGATCTGCTGAGAGGAAGGTTCGGCTGTCCATAGCCAGTCGAACATTTAGTAACGCTAAACTGTTCCTCTTGACCTTCTGCGATTTCTAACGGTGTGAGGCCGGCCTGTCGCAAGCCGTCATCGATTGTGGCTGCAACCTTTCGGACGGTTGTTACCTCGGCTCCAACAAGACGTGCTGCCTGCATTCTTGCTTGGAGATCAGCCAAGCGGGCAGCCAGGGCTTGCGTCCTCTCGAGTTCAGGGTTCGTCATGTTCATTGTCCGGCTGAGTGGCAATTTGAATTTGTCCGGCTGAGTATCGTTTGAATGCACACACTCGCCACCCAAGGGTGGCGAGCGTGGGTTCGTTCGAAATCTCAGTCGTAAACTTTCACGATCTTGCGGGTGCCCGGATCGACCAGGACCGTGCGGTTGTCGACCACCACGTAACGGTATTTGACGTTCGGGACCTCGTGGATCTCAACAGTTTCCGGCAGAGCTGTCCCGACGTTCAATTCCACGCCGGGAAGGTTCACCGAAGCCAAGGGCTGCTTCTTGACATACTCACGGATGACCGTGTCCTGTTCCGGCTGGATGATAATGTCGTCAGCGGCGGCGGAGCCGATCCCCGCCAAGAGCAACATGGCTGCGGCGGTGTTCACGAAGTGCATCTTCATATCTTCTCTCCTGCAAGGACCGGCACACGACGATCATCGTCCCGCACTGCCCGGCAACCAACTTTGAACCGGGGTAAACGTTCCCGCCTACGCACCTTTGTCTAATCCGATTGGTCTAAAGTCCGACCGTACAACGCAATGGTCTTACCTTTGGACTAGGCGGAACGGATTAGGGCTTCAGGTTGTTGGTTCTCCACAACGGGAGAGAACAAATGGATCAAAGTGTTGGCCAGGCGCGATGGTTGCTCGCACCGATTTTTGCAACAGCCGTTACCTTTCTGGTAATGGCGGTCGTCCTTAGCTGACATGTCTTGGATCGGCGCAGCCAGGTCCCTTCCTGCGCTGATAGGATTCGCGAGTTGCTTGAGCGGCTGGCGAATCCTCTATTTTACCGTGCGCTGGGCCTGCTCCTTCAGCAGGCGGGGCGCTTCGTTCAGCTCATGTAACTTGGGAGGTTTACTATGGATCGGCGATCCTTTTTGACAGCGATATTTGGCGTTGCAGGGGCAGCAGCCTTTGCAAGCGCGGTCCGGCCTATCAACGCATTGGCCGGTGTTCCAGCGGCCAAAAGCGGCATTCTCGAAGAACTCGACGCGCCAGACGCCTTCGACAACGAAGGTACTCACGCGGAAGTGGAGCCGGTCAACCATCGGCGCTACTACGACCAAGATTACGACCCAGACTACGACCCAGATTACTACCACCGGCGCCGCCGCCGCCGGCGGGGCTGGAGAAGAGTCTGCCGTAGTTACTGGCGACACGGGCGCCGTCGGGTCCGGTGCTATCGCCGACGTGGTCCTTCGATCGTCTTGCGATTTTAGCTAGTCGGCTGCTTCTGCCCATGGCCCGTTCCGGCTGACGTGCTGAGAACGGGCCGGTACGATTCCTTTTTCGTGGCAAACGCAATCCATCTGTCCAAGGGCACTCATCAGCAGGGCCGATGGACCTGACTTACAGCTTGGTGGTGTCGCTGTGGTGCGCCAGGAGCGGTCTGACGATCCCTCTTGTGCAGCCCTTCGGCTGCCGCCCAGCCTAGGAAGGCTTTTCGGAACGTTTGGTTTTGGCCGTTAGGCCACGGGGCCAAGCTCAGCCATCAGGACACCCCGCAAGCGATGAGCAGCGGGGCCTGGTAAGGCCCGGCGACCTCCTTTTGACATACGGGGAGAAACCAAGAAGGGCGCCGAGCCTTACCGGCGCTGCTTTGAGGGAGCGACGCCGGACGAGATGAGAGTAGGCGATAATGCTAATCTCTGCGGACCATGCAAATGAAGGAAAGCCGTGTGCGATTCTTCGCTATCCAGCCACGAACCTCTGCCTTTCGGACATGGCGGTCCGTCGCTCGATCGAAGATGAAGAACGCCTGATGTAGCTGCTCGACTTCGTAGAGCCCGACCCGGATCTCGAACCCTGTCTGGCCGGTGGCATCGAAGTCACCGGGACCGATGACAGGGAAGGCGACGACCATGGCGAAGCGGACGACGAGCGCGAAGCCGCCGATGCCGAGTATGGCTTCATAGAGGGAGGGCAAGGCCTCTAATTGTCCGGTCGAGAATGAATAGCCGGCTGCCTGACGGTGGCTGGCTTCAGTTTTTGTGTGGCACGATGTAGCGACTGCTCACCGCACCCGCCCCTGTGCCCCGCGTGACGACAATCGTGCTATACCCGGCTGGAACGGAACCTGTAGCGGAGGGATCGATCGAACTGCATCGCCCCACGATCTCCCCGTTGGGAGCGCCCTCGAGCCTCACGGATAACGCCAACTGGCATGTGTCAAGGGATCCGAACATGGACGGTGATGTATCGAGTGGCTTGCAGACTCCCTGGGCGGGACTGCAAGAAAGCAAAATCATCACAGCTGCAGTTGCCGGATCCATTCGTGAAGCTCCGTTGTTCGACGAGCCTCAACGCAGAATAGCGAGCTTTGTTTCGTCGGTGCTAAAATACGAGTTTTCTGGTCTGGCTCACGGTGGCGGGCTTTCCATTGTCACAGCTTTCGCCTCTCAATTGTCCCGATCCCGAACGGTAAAACAGCGCGATCGGGTCTCAGCCACAGGCCGACGACTATTTCGACCTAATGGTCTCGGAGCGAGCGCGGCTGCCCCATCCACGGTGTAGAGCGTGCTCCAGCTCTACAACTTACAGCGAAGGTTTCGTCTTTGAGATCGTCGAGCGCCGCGGCTGTCGCGGTTACCGGGCTCCCAACGCTCTCTTCCGCATTGCCGGCAGAGGCGAACACTGCGACCAAAAGGCATGCCAAGGATCTGACCGTTACGACGTGAGATGGCCACTGGACGGATATGGCAAGGGAACCTTGGATCGATCCTGACCATGCCGGGCCGATGCTGACGCGCATGCCGTTGGCTCATCGAGACCGAGGAATTCGCAGAGACCATTCATGCTCGCTAACTGCGCATCTCCATGTCAGTCGTCGTAGTCGGGAAGAAATCGATTTCGTTGCCGAAGCAAGTTCGTGACCGTGAAATCAGCTAACCGGCGCCGAAGGAGCGTCAGCATGGCGACGCCGCAGGCGAGACGCCGGGCCGCCGCCCCAAACGAGGGTGCCGTTTCAAGGCTGGTGATTTCGCCAGAGCACAGGGTGCGATTCTGACTACCCACAAGCCAGACGCTGTCATGGCGATGCTGGGTTGGCCGGGCGTAGCGGCTTCGAAGCCGCCGATTACTAGTATTCTCGCTCTGTGGCTGCCGATTCTGCGATTAAGGATTGGATGAATAGGCATGGGGGAGAAAGGCCGCTATTCTAAGCCTCATTCCCCCTCGATGCAGGAATAACGAGATCATGGAGTAGGAAAATCTCATGCTATACGGCGGAGGTTCTTACACGGGCGAGATTCACACCCGCCCAACCACAAGGCGCCCATCCGCTGCCCGATGGACGGTGGATAGAGTTTTGGTGCCATGAGCCAAACCCACACATTACAACCGTCATCTATCCGCTTCCCGGTACAACCACGGCTGGTGCCGGCGATCAAGGCGGCGCGTTATCTCCACCTGACGCTGCGGGAATTCATGGAATTGCTGCCCGAGTTGCAGGATCAAGGCTTTCCCAAGGCCTGCCCAATCACCGGCAACTACGACATGGTTGCGATCGACGCCTGGCTCGATCAACGCTCGGGTCTTGCAGGATCAGGATCCGGCGCGCAGTCTAGCATTGACATTGCAAGAGCGAGGCTGGCGACCCTTGGGTAAGATCAAGTTGAAGCACTACGTCATCCGTAAGGGCAAATACGGCTACTGGCTGCCGACGCCGAAGATGGTCGAAGCTGGCTTCAGATGCATTTCCTGTGGAATCGACGGGCCTGAGGCTTGGACGATAGCCCGGGAGTGGGAAGACCGCTGGCAGGAACTCCGCAAGGGCAGGGAGCCGTCGCGCCTGCATGTATGGCCAAAGGATTCCATCGGAGACGCCTTTGCACGCTATCGCCGCATGGATGCATGGAAGCGCAAGCCACCGCGCACCCGCGAGGATTGGGAGCGCGGTTGGACCTTCATCGAGCCGTACTTCGCCGACCTGCCGCCAGCCGACATCACCCTCGAGCTGCTCGACGACTGGTATGGCCGTCTGCTGCGGGTCAAAGGTGTCGACATCGCCTACCGTGCCGTAAAGACGTGGCGTTCGCTCTATAATGTCATGGCCGGCATGAAGCTATGCCCGCCCGGCTCCGACCCATCGCAGGCGATCCGCCGCCAGACGCCACCACCGCGCCACCAGACCTGGACGGCAGGCGAGGCGGTGCGCATGGTCAAGGGCGCCTGGCGCGCCGGCTACCGCGGACTGGCCTGCATCATCGCCGTTGCGTGGGACACGAGCTTCTCACCCGTCGACGTGCGCACGCTCAAACCGGCGCAGGCAATGCAGACAGCACAGGAATGGGGTTTTCTGATTGCACGCAGCAAGAGTGGCGAGGCGGCTTTCGGCACGCTGTCGTCACGCACGCAGCGCCTGGTGCTGGCCTATGTCGAATCACTAGGCGTCACCCTGCTTGACGATGCGCCGATCTTTCGCTCGCGCGGTTTCGCGCCGGGCCTGAAGGGCGGCCGGCCGCGCGCCGGCGTGCCTTACACGAAGGATTCTCTGGTCGACGACTTTGCCGATCTGCGCACGCTGGTATTCGGGACATCGGAGAAGCGGCGGCTGATGGACATGCGGCGTTCCGGCGCGGTCGAGGCGAATGCCGGAGGCGCGTCGGTCGAGGCAATCTCGGCCAAGATGGGCAATTCGATCGACGGGAACAAGGCGCTGCAGAAGACCTATATGCCGGTCAATCTGGCCGCCGTCCGCTCAGCCGATGCCAGCCGCCGCAAGGGCAGAAAGCTGCTTGGCCTGGAACGGAACGAATACAGAAAGTTGAAACTCTCCGGAGAATGAGAGTTGAAACTTTTCAAGGGGCGGTAGCTAACCCCTTGAAATGAATGGCGCGAGTGACGGGGCTCGAACCCGCGACCTCCGGCGTGACAGGCCGGCACTCTAACCAACTGAGCTACACCCGCGCATTGGACGAGCACGTGTCAGCCGTGTTCGTCGTTGGGGCGGTGGATAAGGGGTTCGCCACCGGGTGTCAAGCGCAGCTGGACAGCATATACGCATCAGGAGAAGGTTTTTTGACAGGCGGCACTTTGCCCGCGAAAACCACTGTGCGGCTAAGCTAGCAGCTGCTCATTTGGCCTTGCGAAGTCGGTTGCGACCGCTTAAAGGTCCGGCCGGAGCGGGCGATTAGCTCAGTTGGTAGAGCGCTTCGTTTACACCGAAGATGTCGGCGGTTCGAGCCCGTCATCGCCCACCATATTATCAACGCCTTAGCGCAAAAATACGAAACGCTCCTTTGGTTCACTGAACCTGTAAGCCCCCCTGAAGAGGGGACGGCGAGGAAACTCGTATGAGGCTCTGGAACCCACGATCTTGTGTCCTGAAAGATCAGAGGTCTCAACAGCTTGTGTTTGCGCTTGACGGTCGAATCCGCGAGACCTATATAAATCTTCGACGGATTTAAATAGGTCGACACGAATGAGCATGAAGATTTTGAAAGAGGGAGCCGCCCGGCTGTTCCCGAATGTCGCTCAGTTCGACCAGAAGCTTTACACACGCCTGGCTGCTATCGGCCTGGTTGCCCGGAAGCGGCCTGGCCGATCATACGACCAACTGGAGCCGCGGGAGATCGCGGCGTTTCTTCTGGCGAGACTGTCGGCCGATTACCTTGACGAAGCGGTAGCGGTCGTGAGCGCGGTGCATGACATGCCCGGAAAGATCGACGGCGCTCCCTTCCATTGGACAGAATGTCGTGCCATGACCACAGGCACTTTGCTGGATTGGTGCACCGCCCTGGTGGCGGACTTCATGGCCGGCAGGGCGGACAAGGACGTAGGCCTCGGCAATTGCGAGATCCGTCTTACGGTCCCGCTGCCGACGGTTCGCATAGGACTATCGGCAACCCGGTGGCAACCCGACAAGATCAGCAAGCATTGGGCAGCATTTGAGGGTCGGTTCGCTCGATCACCCGACTACGATGACGAAGGCGACCAACTCAGCGACCTCGCCGCGATCGAAGCGACGCAGCCGAAGTCTCTGAGGATGACGGCGATTGTCAGCGAGAGGTCCATTGACCTTGCGACGGTTCGCGCCTTTGCGCGGGCGTTCCAATGAGGGTCGCGACCGTGCCGGCCGTCAGTGCCATCCCTGAGACACTGCGAGGCGACGTCTTGTGGGGAGCAAAAAGCATCGCCCGATTTCTGGATTGTTCCCCTGATTTTGTCGAAACCCTTTGTGAAGATCCGACGGCACCAGTCAGGAAGAAAGCCGGCCGGTTTTGCGCTTTGAGGTCTGATCTTGTCGCATGGGTCTCCGACGCCGGCCCTCGATAGCGCCCTTCAGCCCTTTTGAGCCGCCTCCAGCCGGATATCCAAATCAGGAGCACTTCCACAAATTCGGACCATGTTTGGATGGTTCGGAAAATCAACGACTGAAGACGTTCGGGCGATAGAGCCCGAGACGCACGTTTTCATCATCGGCCCGGAAGGCGCCCGGTCGCTTTCCCATCCAAGCGAAGAATTGCTTGCGCTCTTCGGCGCACAGCCGACGGCCGCTGGTGTCTCAGTCGGGACACGGACGCCGCTGAAGTGCTCTCCAGCTTTCGCCAGCATTCGATTGATTTCCGAGCTCTCGGGCGAACTGCCCGTTCACCTATTCCGGCGGGGTAAAGACGATTCCCGCGATCGCGTGAGGGATCATCCGGTCGAAACGCTTCTCAACAATTTTGCGAATCCTTGGACGCCTGGCCCTCAGTTCCGCCGCGAAGTGACGCTGGCCGCGTTGCTGGAGGGTCGCGGCCTGGCCAAGGTCATTCGCGTCCGCAAAGAAATTAGGGAGTTGCAGCCGATCTGCGGCGTCACCATCAAAGCCGACGAGTACTCGGGCGAACCGAAGTATGTGACCCCAAGGAAAGGCGGCGGGAGTGACGACCTTTCTTGGCGCGATATCCTTGACGTGGCCGCACTTGGCGGCGAGGCGCCGGCGAAACTTGCGCGAGAAGCCATTGCACTCAGCCTCATTTTGGAAAGCCATGGCGCCCGGTTCTTTAAGAACGGCGGCAGACCGTCCGGAATTCTGAGCTTTAAGACTGCGCTCGGCCCCGGTGTGGCAAACGAGATCGCGGATGCCTGGCATGAGGCGACCGACGGCGGCAAGCGCGGCGGCGTTGTTCCTCTCGGTTCTGATGTCACGTACACGCCAATCGATTTCACAAGCACTGACAGCCAGTATCTCGAAAACAGAAAATATCAGGCGACCGAAATTGGCCGGTTCTTCGGCGTTCCTCCGACGATGATTGGCACGCTCGAGGGCGCGACATTCACCAACTCGGAAACGCTCGGCAGTCAGTTCCTCGCCTTCGTGCTCAATCCCTGGATCACCGCCTGGAAGGGCGCAATCAGCCGATCGATGCTCACGGAACAAGAGCGCCGCGACCACTACATTGAATTTGAAACAAAAGCCTTGGTCAAAGCCGATCTAAAGGCCCGCTTCGAATCCTATGCCCGCGCGGTCGGCGGCCCCTTCCTGCTTCCGAACGAAGCCCGCGCCGCTGAAAACCTGCCGGCAACAGACGGCGGCAATAAGCTGAATCTTCCGCAAGGCGCGCCCGCTCCGGCAACCACAACTGAGGAGCTCGCCAATGCGTGAGACCGTCGACATCCTTGAACTGCGACTCAGCCCGCCGGCCGATGACGGAACGGTCGAAGGAATCGCGGTCAAGTTCGATACGTTGGATTCCTATCGGACGACGTTCGACCGGCGCGCCTTCGCCTCCGTTGCCAAGCGCCTGCCTATGCTGTGGTCTCACGATCCCGCCCAAGTCGTCGGCTCATGGTCCTCGATCACGGTTGCTGACGATGGCTTGCGAGTGAAAGGCCGCCTCAACCTCGAGGTGGAGCGCGCTCGCGAAGTCAGGGCCATGCTCACCCAAGGCGACATCGACGGAATCTCAATCGGCTTTGAAACCGTGACTTCCGAGTCCCGCGCCGGCGGCGTTCGCCACATCACCAAAGCCATAATCCACGAGATTTCACTTGTCGCCATCGCCGCAGTGCCGGGCGCCAAGGTCACCGACATCAGACACGGCCGAGAGAGTGCGGCGGCCGCATTCGTCACCGCAATAAATGCGGCCACCCGCGCTTTCGCAGAAGGAAAATCAAAATGAAACATTCGAGAATTGAAACCCGCTCTGCCGTGCGGCTGGAAACGCGCGATCCGCCGGATCCGATTGAAGCGGCAACGCTGGCAGTCGCCGAAATGCGCTCTGCCTTCGATGCCCGCATGGCCGGCCTCGATGAACTGACTACGCGACTGGACGAACTTGAGACGCGCGCCGCGCGCCCCGGCACTCAAGAAAGAACCGAAGAGCCGACTGTCGAACGGCGCGCATTCGTCGGCTACGTTCGAAGCGGCCGGGAGGCACTGAGCGCCGAAGAGACCCGCGCCCTACGCGTCGGCGACGACACGGCCGGCGGCTTCCTCGCCCCTCCGGAATTCCAGACCGAAATGCAGCGCGAGCTTGTCCAATACTCGCCCATCCGCGAGGCGGCACGCGTCGGCACGACTGCCCGCGGCTCGGTCATTTTCCCCAAGCGCACTGCCATCACGACGGCGCTCTGGGAGGGCGAGACGGAGGACTCGGAAGAGTCGGAACCGGCGTTCGGCCAGCAGGAAATCTTCGTTCACGAGATGCGGACCTACACCGATGTCAGCAACAAGCTGTTGGAAGATTCGGCGGTCAACATCGAATCCGAACTCAACATGGCCTTCGCTGAAGACTTTGGCCAAAAGGAGGGCATTTCTTTCGTCAACGGCACGGGAGTGAAGCAGCCTGAAGGCGTCATGCAGAATGCCGATATCGCCTATACGGTGAACGGGCATGCGACCATTCTCGCGGCCGATCCTCTGATCACCCTGCTTTACGCGCTCCCGAAAGCCTACCGGTCGCGCGGCGCCTGGATGATGAACGGAACGACCTTGGCGACCATTCGGAAGCTGAAGGACGGCCAAAACAACTATCTCTGGCAGCCGTCATTTCAGGCCGGTGAGCCGGAAACCATCCTTGGCCGCCCCGTCGTCGAAGCCGTCGACATGCCCGACATCGCAAGCGGCACTTTCCCCATCCTCTACGGCGACTTTGCCGGCGGGTATCGGATCTACGACCGCGTCGGCCTCAGCGTTCTGCGTGATCCGTTCACACAGGCAAAGAGCGGCCTTGTGCGCTTCCATGCACGCCGCCGCGTCGGCGGTGCTGTCACCCAGGCCGCACGCTTCCGCAAGCTCAAAATGGCGACCTCGTAAGCGGCGTCGAAGGAACAAGGAAACAAAGAAAATGCGTGAACTGAAATCACATCTCGCGTCCCACCAATCGCTGGCGCCGGCACTACGCACTGTCACGGCGACCGGGACGGCGATTGATCGAGTCGGCTTCGAATCGTTGACTTTCGCAATTCATGTCGGCGACTGGACCGACGGCCAACACGTCGTCCACTTCGAACACTCCGACGACAATTCGGACTTCGATGGAGTCCTTGAAGACGATCTTGTCGGCGCGTCCGCGGGGATCGCCGGGGCAACTCAGGTTTTCGGCTTGACCGTGGGCGATGATGGCAATTCGCCAAACGGCCCGACATACGAGAATGAAAACGCTCTGATCGGCTACATCGGCGACCGCCAATACGTCCGCCCAAAGGTCACGATCAGCGGGACGGCAACCGGCGCATTCATCGGCGTCGACGTCATTCTTGGCCACGCCAGCAAACGGCCAACGGAATAGGACGAGGGCACCACTCCTTAGAGGCCCCGCGATCGGGCCGCAAACGGTAGCAGACCTCCCCGGTGTCCCCAGTCCTAGTGCGTGCATTGTAGGGGTCAAGGTCAGCAAGATCGAAACTTAAGGCGGACGGTCACGGCGCGTGGCTGTCCGCCAACAAAAATCTCGGAAAGGCTGAGAACATGAATGATCCATACGAAGATAATTCGCCAGGTCCAAGCTCTCTAGGGCGCTCAGGACGTCTTGTCGTTCCGTCGGACACCGAAGATCTTCCGGTTGTCGCGAAAGCCATCGTCTGTGCCACCAATGGCAATGTTAACGTGGTTCCGGTTGCAAACGCTGACGATGCACCGGTTCCATTCATCGGTGTCCCTGCAGGCTATGTCATCCCCTATCAGGTTCGGCGTGTGATGGCCGCCGGAACGACGGCGACTGTTTATACGCTGGAAGACTGATGCCGACGCGCGCTCCATCAATTTGCCAATGCGGGCGCCCGGTCCCGTCCGGCGTCCGCTGCGCTTGCCGGGCGAAGGCCGATGCGGAGCGCAAGGCCAAGTACGACGCTAAGCGCCCAAGCGCAGCCGAGCGCGGCTATGGCGGGAAGTGGCAGACTGCACGGCTGGAGCATCTCGGCCGGCATCCCCTTTGCGAGCGCTGCCTGGCGGCCGGTCGACGTGTCAAGGCGACAGTCGTCAACCACCGCATTCCGCACAAGGGCGACAAGCGCCTTATGTGGTCGCGGTCCAACTGGGAATCTGCCTGTGCTCACCACCACAACTCGACAATTCAATCCGAAGAACGCCGGGAAATGAGAGCGGAAAAATGCTGACGATCGTCACTCCGCCGGACGACTTCCCGGTCTTGCTCGCTGAGGCGAAGGCGCAACTCGGAATCACGGTCACCACCGTGCACGACGACATGATCAACCGCCTTATAGCGGCCGTGACGGCGAAGCTGGACGGGGAGCGTGGGTTACTAGGTCGGGCCCTGGTCACGCAAGAGTGGACTCTGACCTTGGATTCCTTTCCGGCAGAGATCTCCGTTCCACTGCCTCCTCTGCAGTCGGTGGACGAGATCATTTATCTTGATGCCGCCGGCGAAGAGCAAACCCTGGCAACCAATCAATACGCCGTTCTCGGTATCGGAGGATCAAGGCGCGCCCGAATCGTTCCGGCTTACGGAAAGTCGTGGCCTGCTACGAGGGATTTTCCCGAAGCCGTCACCGTGTCTTTTACCGCTGGATATGGTGACGACGAAGAGAGCGTGCCGGAGCCGTTGCGAGCGGCCATTTTGCTCCATGTCGGCCACCTGTTTGAAAACAGAGAAACGACCATAGTCGAGGATCGAACGGCATTCTCCGTCGACGTGACACCGTATGGGTTTGACGATCTGATCGCGCCCTATCGGCTTTGGGGGTTTGGCTCGTGACCTCCCTTGGCGACAGCACCCGGAATTTGATGCTCACGCTCCTCGAAGACAATCCAGCGCTTCGTGAGATTGCAGGCGTTCGAATCTGGTTCGAAGAAAACATACCGGATCCCGCACGTTGGCCCTTCGTCACGATCGGGCGCCCGCAACTCCGCTTTATCGACGGGCGCCGCGAAACGCTGGTCAATGTCCTGTGTTGGGGTCGGACACTTGACGAAGCGACAGAGATAGGACGGCGGGCCGTGGCGGCATGCTGCAGTCACATCTCGTCCGACCCGATCCGGCATGACCAAACGTCCTTCGTCCGACCTGAGAATGCATCCGGGCCAATGGCTGTTGCGTCGGCGTCCCTTGCGAGGGCATGCACGCTGTGAAGGGACGGAAGCCAGAGTTGCGGCCAATCGAAGGCGGCTTGTCCGGTGTGCCCCGCGCACCCGATCACCTGTCCGAAGTGGCGCAAGACGAATGGAATCGAGTCGCGCCGGATTTGGTGAAGCGTCAGATCCTCAATGAGACGTCACTTACGACCTTGGCGCACTACTGCATGGCGAGCGCCCAAGCGCGGGAGGCGGACAAGTCGATCGCAAAGCACGGGCTGCTGATCGACACGCCGGCCGGACCGAAGTCAAACCCCGCCGTTCGAATGCAGACTCAGTACCTCGAGATCGCGCGCCGGTATGCAATCGAGCTCGGCATAACCCCATCGTCACGCTCCCGCAAAGGCCTCTCAGGCAAGGAGGAGAGTCGTGGCAACGACGCTGCCGACCTGGGTCTTTGATGACTCTCCAATCGATGACCCGCTTGGCCATGGGGAAAGGGCCGTGCGTTTCTTCAGCGCCTTGCGTCATCCGCAATCGAGCGCGACCGATCGTCGGTTTGAGCTTCCCAAGTTCTGGGAACGTATCGTGCGGCGCATCTACGGCCCAAGGCATCCGGACGGCCGGCGCATCGTCCGCACCGTGTTTTGCATGATCCCGCGCGGCGCCCGCAAAACCACGACGATCGGCGGCGGGCTAGGACTGCTCCATTCAATCGGTCACGAGAAGGTGCCATCGGGCCAGGTGTTCCTTGGTGCTGGTTCACAGGACCAAGCGGAGCTCGCCTTCGCAGAAGCAACTGGAATGGTTCGGGCAACGCCGGCGCTCCACGATCTGGTCAAAGTTCGCGGCGACTACCTTGAGCATCCAATCGCGAAGTCTCACCTCCGCGTGCTGTCCGGTGAAGGTGATCTTGCCCACGGAACGACTCCGGCCGCCGTGTTCCTAGATGAGCTTCATATTCTCAAAAACCGAAAGCTATGGCGGGCACTGAAAACCGGCATGGTGAAATCACCGGGCGCGCTTCTCTGCATCACGACAACGGCCGGACGTGGTCAATCAGGCCTCGCATGGGAGGAGTATTCCTACGCCCGTCGGATCGCGATAGGCGAGATCGTCAACCCCGGTTATCTCCCGATCATATTCGAACCGGAGGACGGCGCAGACTGGCAGGACGAAGCGCTGTGGCATCGCGTCAACCCCGGACTGTCGGAAGGCTTCCCAGTGCTGGAGGAGCTTCGCCAGGCCGCGCTGGAGGCACGGGAGAAGCCGACAGAGCAGGACGACTTCCGGCAGTACAATCTCAACTTCTGGCTTGACCGTTCGCTGTCACCGTTTGTCGACATGGCGGTCTACGACGAAGGCGCGGCGCCGGTCAACGTAGAAGCGCTGAAGGAGAAACCTTGTTGGGTCGCGGTCGATCTCGGGCTCATTCATGATCTCGCTGCCGTTGTGGTGGCATGGCCGGATGATGACGAAGGCTATGACGTCGCCGCGATGTTCTTTTGTGCCGAAGAGGGTCTTCGCGACAAGTCGGAGAAGGACAAGGTTCCGTACCTCCAGTGGGCCGCAGACGGCCACATCATCCCGACGCCGGGCAACGTGACGGATTACCGGGCGATCGAAGCGCACCTTCGGATGTTGCGCGAAATGTTTGACGTTCAGGAGATCGCGTTCGATCCGGCTTACGCTCAAGCAGTAATGGCGCCGCTGCTGGAGGATGGCTTTCCCGTCGTCACCATGCGTCAGGGCTGGATCACGATGGCGCCGGCAATCAAGGAACTTGAGCGCGCAATCATCGCCCGACGCTTTCGCCATGGCGGCAATCCGGTCCTTCGTTGGTGCATGGAGAACGTCTCTGTTGAAGTCGACAAGGCCGGCAACAAAAGCATGCACAAGGGCAAAAGCCGGGACCGCATTGACGGGGCTGTTGCCGCCGCAATGGCAGTGGGTCGCGCCTCCGTCGGTGAATCGACCGGACCGTTGACGCTGGAGCAGATCACCGGCCGCGGCGACGGCAAACTCATGTTTCTCGGAGGCGTCTGATGGCCCTAACACCCGGTGAACTCTACGGCGGTCTTGGCTCATGAGTTTTTATATAGGCCTCATTGGCATACCTTACCCACCGCACGCCAATTCTCAAACGCGGCGGGCTGGACTGGTCGCGCCAATTGCTCTGGGTCGCCCCAAGCCGGCCGTTATCGGAACCGGTAGGGTAGATGGCATTCCGGTTTATGGTCTGACGAAGACCGTAGTCACCAATTATACCTCGCCGTATGGCATGCAGGGAATTTTCAGGAGCACGCCGTCTGCTGGAAGTCCTGCATTAAATGAAGCACTGCCTGAGTCGACTACGGTGGTGACGATCAATGTCGGCTATCTGCTGTGCAAGGATTACTTCCGGCGCGGCTATAAGTTGATCCGTTTCGAGGCCGATGGCGCGGTCATGTTCGACGCTGAGAACGGCGCCATTCCGAGGTGTGCATTTCGCTTCTACAATGGGCTTCAGACCGCCGTTGATCCAATCACTATCGAGGTTGTTGGCTCCGACGCCGGCGCGCATACAGGCGACGTTCTGATCTTCCTTCCCGACTTTCCGGCGTCACAGGCGCCGACCATCACCGCGGTGATTTCCAATGCCGCGACTGACGTTGGCGGCGTGGCGGTGATCGAGTGGACCGGCGAAGAGCCCGTCAATCTCAATGACGTTCTAATAAATGCCTATGACCCGGTGGACGGACGGATATACCAGGTTTTGACGACCGATGAGGTGCCGTCGCAGACGTGCCTGAATCTCTCGGTTCTGGACGTCGACAGTGAAACCGAACTCTACCGAGTCCCTCTAGAGGATACGGCGCTATATGCCGGCAACAGAGGCTTTATCTTGCCCCTTCGCGGGTCTGGGTATGTCGTCATCCGCGTTGGCAATTCCGACCCGTCATCCCCGACGCGGATCTACAACGCTGCGACGGGACATATTGTAGCGGAGTGGCGGGAAGATGCCGACGAGAATATCAACTGGATGATGAGCCAGCCTTTCGAAGACAAGTGGCTGCTCTTGGGATCGGATCTCGACTCCAGCGGCGGCGGCGGCACGTTGATGGCGGTTGTTGATATCGCTCTGGGCACGTTTGAGGTTACGCGCAACGCCGTAGCGCTTGGATCAACCTTGTTTTCGCTCGGTCGCATCGCCAATGGATCAACGTCTTTCTTCGTGCAGGGCGGATCAACGGCGACTGAGGTCGCCTACAATGGCGAGACGTGGTCAACCGCGATCGCCTACACCTCTGTCGGAATCGTTCAGGGCATTCACTACGACCCGTTGACGGAATATCTGGTGGTGCTCGAGGAAATTCCCTCCGGCACGCACAATGTGCAGCTGGTGACGCCAGACACTGGCGCGCTAGCCGATGCCTTCACCATTTCCACCCGCCTATTCCAACTTTGCTTTTCCACAACCGGCCTCAGAGCGTTTCCAAAACCTGGCTTCGCGCTGTTCACCTCTGGCTCTGGGTCCGAAGGGCTTTGGTCCATCGACATCAGCAGTCACACGGCGACGCTGCTTGATGATGTTCAAGCAGAAACAGGCAATGACGCCAGAAACGGGCTCTACGATCAGGCTCGCCTGTCCTACTTCGCGGCATATGGCGAAACAGTTTGGAAGAAATACACGTTGCCAGGCACGACGCCGGGCCAAATTTCGCTCCAGAGACATATCACCGACGTTCTTGAAGGGCTTTCAACATGAGTGGATTCATGGATCCGTCAACGATTCAGGACCGTCAGTATCAGTTGCCAGTAACAGGCAATTGTATGGAGCCCTTCTTCCCAGAAGGAGGTACGGCCTACATGACGCAAGACGTCCCGCCCAGCATAGGCGACCACGTCTGCGCCTACTTCAGAGAAGGCATTTTTCGTGACGGTAGAATAAAGCACTGCATCCTTTCGGAAATGTCAGATGACACCGTCTGTCTCAGCCAATTAAACCCGCCGACAACCGTTACGGTCAGACGCAGCAACATCCTGGCTATGCACAAAATCTACGCGATCAAAGTCCCCGATGGTTGCTTCTTTGGCCTGCCTGAAGGGTCGACGAAAACGAGCCGATGGCCTGAGGACGAGAGGGTAGCGAGCGTCACAACCACCATCACGCCAATGTCTTTCGACCGCTGAGCGCAAAGAAAAAGGATCGACAAAATGGGCTTCCTGCTCAACTCATTCTTAACGGGGTCTGGCGGCGGCGGTGGATTGCGACCGGCCGGGTCGACCGCCTATCTGGATTTCGTCAACGCCTATTACTATGCGGGAGGCAGCACGCAGGCCATCGCCTCCTTGCTTGGTGGAGGATTCGATAGTGGGGCGATCTCCGGATCCGGGATGCGCATCACGCCCTCAAACGGCAACCAACCCAAGGCAATCGGAGACTGGTTATCCGATCTGGCTGCAGGCCTTGCTGCGGGCTGCACGATCCTGTTCGACATCAATTCGGCGATCGATCCCGCCGGCTTTCTGATGTTCATCGGCGATGGTGCAAACTACGATGTGGCCGACGAGGCCATAATCGCCAGTGCAGACGGTTTTGTCGCCGACTATTGGGATCTATCGCTCAGCGCTCCCATTGCGGGCTCGGGCCTCCATAAAATGGCCATGACGCTGCAACGCGATGTCGGCGGCGGCGATTATGAATACGCATGGTCCAATGATGGCGCCGCAGCCACGACGCAGACCGTGAATTATCTGACGCATCTCGCCAGCGTCGATACCATCCTGTTCGGCCATGACGGCGCGGGCACCGGCAATTCGCTGGATGATATCTACATCCGCTCAATCACGCTGTACCCGGCGAAGATCCCGGCCGATCTGCCGGCGCTGAGCGCATAGCGTCCACAACATTTGTAGGCAGAGAACATTGCGCTAAGTTGTTTTTCACGCCAATGTTGCCTCGCAGCCCCAACGGGAGATGGGTGCTAGCCATCTCCCGCCGGCGGGTGTTGCGCCTACTGGTATGCGGGGTTTGCGGAACGCGTCTCTTGTCAGGGGACACCGCAAACCCTAGCCAGCAATCCCAATCTACAGGCAACCTGACTCCTACGCCTGCTGTGGGTGCCTTTACCCACAAGGTTTTTGCTCCCTTTGCGTTCGCCGAACCGAAACAAGGTGTCAATACCATGTCACAAGGCGAGGACGGTCTACCGGTTTTCCCAATGGAGTTGGTGTCCAGCATTCGGAAGACGTCATTCCGCTACATTTACCAAAGCGACATGGCGACTGCGGAAGACGTTGAAAAGCTGATGGATCTCACCTGGCGCTCGCCAGAAACCAGGAATTTCATCTTCTGGGAGTGCGACAACGGCCTGATTTCCACGCTCCAACAGGCGCTGGATTCCGGCAAAATTGCATTCCCGGAGTTGCAGCGACACTGGCATCGCCATCCGAACCTCAAAAGCGACTTCATTCGCATCATCGGTGAGCAGGAGTTCGAGTGGCGAGACCTCACGGCCAAGTCACTGGAGTTTTTCCGAGGCGAGCTTGAGCTGACCACCGCAGAACGCCGTCGCCGTGACAATCAAGCGCTCGCGAAGGAGATCGCAAAAAATGCGCCGGAAGTCCCGTTGCCATTCGGAGGACGCCTAGGACTCCACCTTAACAAATATTCCACGATCTATACGATCGTCGGTGTCATAGTGACCGTTATCTCGATCGCGCTGGCCTTTATCTGAAGGCAGGCGCCTCTTTTTTACGCTTTAGTTCCTAGGGGGCATTCCCAAGCACATCGCGAAGAGCGGCTTTTGTCCGCTCGTCTTGGAGTTGGGCCTGTTCCTGCCGGTACTCAGCAAAGAACCAAACCTCCTTTGCCGCGAGATAGACCGTCGAAAGGACGATGCAGAAGGCCGCAGCATTGATCAGGCTAGGATTCACCGTCGCCTTCGGTCGTTGTTCGAATCTCATTGGCTGTGCCTTTCCCTCCGCCGGTTTTTCCAGACCTCCGGGTTCTCGGCGCCATCAGGTCGAAGCCCGCCGCGAGCGGAAAGACCAAGATAACTTTCATAGAAGCGCTTCACCAACGGCACCGGGCGGCCTTCGTGAAACGGATCGATCGGAGGAAATCCGGCCTTTCCCTCCAATGTCGGGAGGCGGGTTTCCTTCCATTTCTTAGCGCGCTTCTTTCCTACGATCGCTATCGCTATCTCCATATCGCTTGCGAAGAGCGGGAGGTTGTCGAGTTGACTCCGAAACGTCATCTCGAAGCCTACTTAACGACACGGAATGCGCTCTTGAAGTCCTCGCCCATTGCAAGATTCTTCGGCGGATAAAGGCCCTTGGCGCGCAACGCCTCAACGGTCTTGCTATGCCGCGCGGCGCGCGCGTCATCGTAGAGGATTTCCTCGTCCGGACAGTCGTCAATCCATGCGATGAACTTCTGCCCGACATCGGTGCCGCGTGAGGCGGCTAGGCCGATGGCAATCTGGCCGGCGATCTGGTTGATCTCGTCGCGGCCCATCTTGCCACCCTGGGCGATGCATTGGTCGGAGGCGATCCTTCGAAGGCGGACAAAGGCCATGCGGGTGGCGATCGCCGTCTCGGTCTCGCGGAAGTCCATGCCGCCGGCTCGGCACCGTTGCCGGAACTTGAGCGCAGCGTCTTCGGCGCTCTCAGGGATAAGGCCGATCACCACCGCAATGGCGATCAGTGCGAGCAAGATCATCGAACCATATTCGAGCATGGGAGTTTCTCCCCTGAGAAGTCCGACTATGGCAGGTTTGCCCTGTATATTAAATATGTGAAATGCATTTCGCATTTATTCTTTGCAGCAGCGCCCAAGCATACATCAAGGCAAAGAAAAAGCCGCCCCCTGTTTAAGGGGACGGCTTGGCCATCTCGCCACTATTGGCAGCCAGCTATTTCAGACCGTCGCGCGCCACAATTGGCATTGCGTCTGTCTTACCTTCCGTACTCAGCGATCACGCCACGCCATAAGCGTGACGGCTTGCATACGGCCCGAGCCCTTGAAATGTTCGACGTTCCACACCGGAAAGGCTGGATTCCTCTCACGTAGCAGCTTGGCGGCCTCGGCTAGATGATACTCGAGCGGGTCTTGCATAGGCGCCGCCAAGGTGACGGTGCCGGCGGCGGTCGAGAAGGCCGCCAGGCCGGTCAACACTGCACGGCGGTGCAAATTCGTGTTATTGGTCATAGTAGACATCTGAAGCTTCCTTTCAGCTTTGGTGTCAGCGCATCGATTGAGATTGCCGTCTCAATCGATGCGCGATCATGCACCAATAGAGCGCTGACCGCAAGTCCTTCCAAGAAATAACTCCAATCGATCGCAAGTAACCAAAGGAAGAGATCTCGGTCGTGGCCAGTGAAACGTGCGCATTCAAAGCACTGTCGATGACTAGGGCGGGGAGGGTCTGCACTTTTACTACTCGGCTCTAGACCGGTGGTACCTCCTCGCGTCGAAAAATATTTCAATTGGAGTTTTCTGACGTCAGCGCCCAATTGGCCGCCGGGTCGTCCGAATCGATCACTCGCCACGCTTCAGCTGTTCCCAGTGCGCAAGATGCGCTTCCTTGCCTTCCAGCTTCTCGCCGTGAAGGACGTAGTGCTGGATGAATGTGCATTTCATAACGAACGCCATTCTGATCGTTTTGGGATCGTGGTCCTTAATATCCGGCCAGATGTCCGAAATGACGACTTTGCAGGCCTCCTGCAACTCTGGCACTTCCAAGGAAATTGGTTGTCGAGAATGCGCGCATGCGTTGCGGATTTCACGGACTAGATCGATCAGTTTGCGGTAGGGCTTATCAATAATTCCCATTGAATATGCCATTAGGATTTTGCGTGAGAACGTGGAGACAGGGCCGTCCTGTTCGAACACCGACTTGCGCGCCGTCTCGTCAACCCGAAGCGCCGGCAACTTCTCTAAAATTCTCAATTCGAGCATATCCTCGACGTTCGTTGCTGCCAGGATAATAGCTCCTCGGTCGCTTTCGTTGTCGAGATCGCGAACCGCTCGCCTTGAGTCTTCGTCATCCTCGCCGTCAAATCGACGTTTCGCGTAGCTTTTGAGATTCGCCAGATATGCAGCCTGAGAAACCATCACTATTTGCCCCCAGAGGAAATTGGTAGCCGGAAGCCTCGCCTCTTAGCCCTTGGAGGACGGTTTGCCGGCCGCTGCAAGCTTCGCGTCCAATGCGGCCTTGCGCGCAGCAGCATGTGCAGGTCGGACATAAAAATGTTCGAAGCATTCCTCTAAGACCTCGAGGCACCACTCGGCCTCTGCCGGCTCAACGTCTATGATCTGAAGAGTTGTGACGTCGGTGATTGGATGCGCCGAGAAATTTCCGAAATTGCGTATTCCGTCGACCACCGTGCGAAGAGTGATCGGAATTGCCTTCGTCGTGTCGGTCTCGGAGAGGAGCATATCGATCTCTCTCGCAAGATCCTTTGCCACGTAGCCGTGGGCCCTGAGCACGGCCTGGAGGCACCGTCTGGCGAGCGCCGCCGAAGCCTTTGGACTTATGGTCAGCACCCTACAAGATTCGATATAGTCAGTTGCGATGTTGCGTGGGACTTCCTTCGGAACTGGACCTCTGTTTGCTCCTGCCATTGGCTCGATCAGAGTGGCATTTTGATCACCGTCTGGCGTCGGAATGGCGTAGACCGCCGTAACTCCACTGCATTTTGGGCATACGGTTGTTTGGATCGACCGATGAGGCGGCTTGCCGAGAACCGTGACCTGACTCTCGTTCCACGTTTCGAAAAAATGAATAGAGCAGTGTGGACACTTCATAACTCGCCCCCGACTCGAACTCCAACGATGCCACGAGTTGACAGCCAGTGGGACTCCCCCCGCCACCGGAATAAACAGGAATAGTTAAACTGACAGACGACCGGGCGGCTTTTTCATATCTGGCGAGAATGCTTGGAAACATTGAGGTTTCGATGTGTACCAGAAATACTGTTAACTGAAACTTTCGGGGCTAACCCTTGGTTTTCCAACCCAACAGGCCACATCTCATCGTAGAATGAACAATAACGATGGGGTTTCCATTGAACATACTCTTGTTGCCAGTCGATGCTGGTAAATATCTTGGGCCTGATGGCCATCCCGTACCTCCGAATACGCTGCAGTGGTGGCGGACGAAAGGCAAGGGGCCGAAGTACATCAACCGCGGCGGCCGGATATTCTACCGGCAATGTGATCTTGACGAGTTCATCGAAAGCGGCGTGACCGATCCGAAGGCCGTTGCGCGATGACCGGCGCCGACCACGAGCTCATACGGCTGCTTGTCCAAGCCGAGGGAGCCAGAAGCCGACTTGACGCTCTTCTGAGCCAGCGCGAAGCCGCACAGGAAGGACGGGGGCTGTCCCCTAAGCCTTCCGAGATCGACCGAGCCCGCGAGATGGCAGAGACGGCCGAACGGCTGCTTAACGCGCATGCGCGGACGGCGCGCACCGCATGATCGCGCGTCGGTCGGCACCTTGGTTGCGATTTTTTGTTGCCGATTGGATCGCATGGACGCGCGACCTTAAGGCTACGGAATCCGGAATCCTCATCAATCTCATTGCTCACATGCACCAGCGCGGCGAGCCAATAGCTGAAGATCATTCGCGCCTGGCGCGCCTTTGTGGATGTAACGCGCGCACCTTCGCGCGGACGATTGGCATCTTCCTAAATGACGGTCGAATCATCCGGAGCGACGACGGGGGCCTGTGGTCGGACCTCGTTCAATCCGAAATCGATCACCGCAAAAATGTGAGCGATAAGCGCAGCAAAAATGCTGAACAACGCTGGGGAAAAAGCGAGCAAAATCATACTGAGGTTGATGCAATTGCATACCAGAGTTCAGAGTCTAGAGCAGTAGAGGAAAAGAGGAGCGACTTCGCTTCGCTAGTCGCTACGGTCGGCGCTACGGGCGGGGGCCTCTGCGAGGCCAAAGAATCTTCTCCCTCCGGTCGAAGACCGCCCTTGGATAGTAGCGATCTTGAGACGGATGATTTTGCGATCGAAAAAAGGAGGGTTGTTAGATGATCGACCGGTACAAAAACCTTCCTCTCTTCGAGTGGACCCCCGCCTGCCGGCTGATCACCTTTCCGCCTGGAAAGCAGGTCGGAATAATTCGCCAAGTGGCTGCAAAATGGCTTGGCCATCGTAGTTCGAGGCAGGCCGATGCTTACGCCATTCAAGTCGATGATGAGATTCAGGAGCGCTTCAGCCTACTCGGGATTCTTCCGCTCGAGAGGAAACGCCTATCGGAGGAATTCTGGAACGCCGTCCGGGCTGAGATAACAAAGCAGCGGCCGAGCTCAAGGCCGGGAGGCAGCGCAGCATGACCCTTCCTCGCGCTATGACCCCGAAGATGGTTGCCGATCTCTGGTTTTGCTCTGAGCGCCATGTTCGCAACCTGATCGCCGCGGGCGATTTACCATCTTTCAAATTGGGAGGTAAGTTGTTGCGAATCAGAGGTGAGGATGTGGAGGCTTACGAATGTCGGAATGGAGCATCACACGGCTTAGAGGCGGTCTCGCACTCGCATTCTACAGGGACGGAAAACGTCACCGCCATTCACTCGGAACCAGTGATCCGCGCGAGGCTCAACGCCTTGCGCCATCGGTCTTTGCGGAGCTAACCAGGCCGCAAGGCCGCAAGGTCGCTGACCTTTGGGAGGCCTACCGTCTTGACAAGGCGGGGAAGTCCATCGCCACGACGATGAGCTTTACCGGCAAAGCCGTCCTGCCGCACTTCGGGCATAGGGACGGCGAGGACATCACCAAGGCCGAATGCGACGCCTACACCGCTGCACGGCGCAAGCTAGGCCGTTCTGATGGTGCCATACACACCGAGTTGGGCCACCTGCGGACGGTGCTCGTGTGGGCCCTCAAGAAGCGGCTCATCGGCTTTGCGCCCGAGATCGAACGCCCAAAGAAGCCGGCGCCTAAGGACAGGTATCTGACTCGAGATGAGGCAAAGCGGATATTGGCCGCTGCCACGCTGCCACATGTCAAACTGGTCATTCATCTCATGCTCGGCACGGCGGCGCGAATATCGGCCCTTCTCGAATTGACTTGGGATCGTGTCGATCTCCAGCGGCGCGTCATCTACTTGACCGATCCGGACAACACACAGAACCAGAAAGGGCGAGCAAACCCGCCAATCAACAACACGCTTCTTGTCGCGCTACAGGAGGCGAGCAAGGGCGCCCTGAGTGACCATGTGGTGGAATGGGCCGGCGACCGCATCAAGTCGGTAAAGAAGGCCGGACTGCAGGATGTCTCACCGCATGTCTTCCGTCACACCGCCGCTGTTTGGATGGCTGAGGCGGGCGTTCCTATCCCTGAGATCAGCCAGTATCTCGGGCACAGCAACATCGCAATCACCTATCGCGTGTATGCGAGGTACAGCCCAATGCACCTGCGCAAGGCCGCCAGTGCTTTGGAATTGGGAATTTACGAAGTTCCCTCTGGCACGCCTGAACCTGCAATGAAGAACACAGGATGAACGTGGCGCCGAAAACACCCGTTTACGAAGGGCTCTATTCCCAGCGCGCTGCGGCTTTCAGAAGGGGTTAGAAAGTTTACACCGAAGATGTCGGCGGTTCGAGCCCGTCATCGCCCACCAAGATCCCGGATTCCGGGCGCGGCCTCAAAGAGCCGCACCCCCTTTCATGCCGGCACCAGTCTACTTCCTGATGTAGCAGGTCTTCTTCGCACGGGGAGCGGGATCTTCGTCAAAGGCATCGTTGCCGCAGCGCACGCCGTTCCTGAATACGCCCTGGACGTACTGGCCACGCGCCCCGTATCTCACCAATTTGCGGCCACGGAACTCGCAGAACCGCCCCTCCGAGGCGCAGGCCACCCATCTGCCGCCGCCCTGGCCGTAGTCGTCATCGCCGTAATTGTCGTCGTCGTCATCATTGTCGCCATAGTCGTTACCGCCCCCGCGCCTCACGATGTAGCAGGCCTTGTCGCGGCCAGGCGCCGGGTCGCCAAAGACGCGATTCGTACACGGCACGGCACGACGATCGATGAAGCGCGAAGTGGTCTGCCCGCGCGCGCCGTAGACCACTTCCGAGGGGTAGGGCAGGCGGCAGATTTCGCCTTCGTCGGCGCATCGCTGCATCCGCTGGGCGGATGCGGTGGCTGGAAAAAGAATAGAGACGGACGAGGCCAGGCCGACCAGGCAGATGAATGTAAACGTCATCCGGATCAAAGCATTGAAGGTTTTTGACACGATTTGTCTCCCGTTCGATTCGACCAGCATGGTACAGCAGCCTTGTTAAATACACGATGAACGAAAGCCCTCCGGGAAGGCAGGACAATGATGGATCATCCAGGGCGCCTGATGCTGCGGTTGCTGTTCGCATTGGCAATCGTCGGCACTGGACGCTTCGCCTATGCAGGGAATGCGGGCGACGGCGTCGACCAGCCGGCCGCCAAGGCCGCCTTGCTCAAGGCCTATCCCGGACTTTTCACCATCTCGGGCAATGTGCTGTCCTGGACCGACGGCACCACGATGATGTGGGACGACGGCAAGGCGCGCGACGCCGACGCGCTGCTTGAGAGCCCCGACATCGAAGACATGTTTCGCTACGTCTATCCCAGAGCAGCCGAGGGCGCGCTGGTCCCGGCGGAGGATTTCGATCCCGGCCGTATCCGCAATGAACCTTTCTTCGAGAAGCTCTACGGGGCAAGTGCCGCCGAGGTGGGCAAGCACATCGCCAACGTCAAATGGTTGCCGAAGCTCGGCAAGAAAACCGTGCAGGTGACCAAGGTGTTTGGCATCAACGACCGGCTGGGCAAGGTCTCCGCTGCGCTCGAGGCGGTGCCCGCGGAGCTGAGCCGTTATGGGCTCAAGCCAGGCGGCGGCTTTGTCTGGCGGCCCATCGCCGGCACGGACCGGTTGAGCGTCCACTCGTTCGGGGCGGCCTTCGACATCAATGTCGGCTTCTCCGACTATTGGTACAACAACAGGAACAAAACCAACCCGAAGGCCCACATTCCCTTCAAGAACCGGATTCCGCTGGAGATCGTGGAATTGTTCGAGAAAAACGGCTTCATCTGGGGCGGGCGCTGGTATCACTACGACACCATGCACTTCGAGTACCGGCCTGAGTTGCTGCTGTACAAGAAATCCGGCTGATCACGGCGGCAGCAGCCGGAAATCCTTGCCTTCGGGGAGCAACTGGCCGCCGTCGACGACGATGGTGGTGCCGGTGATGTAGCTGGCATCGTCGGAGGCGAGGAACAGGAAGGCGTTGGCGACGTCGCGCGGACTGCCGAGGCGTCCGAGCGGGATCGAATCCTCCATGTTCTTGATGTAGGCGGCGCCGCGATGCAGCTCGATCGCTTCGGTCAGGATGTTGCCGGGCTCGACGCCGTTGACGGTGATGCCGTAGCCCGAAAATTCCAGCGCCGCCGAGCGGATGAAGCCGTTGATGCCGGCCTTGCTGGCGGCATAGTGGCCGTGGCCGGGGCTGGTGACGTGCGGACCGGTGATCGACGAGGTGTAGAGCATGCGCCCGTAACCTTGCACCTTCATCGGCGCCAGCGCCGCCAGCGTGGCGTTGAACGTGCCGCGCAGATTGACCGCCATCACCCGGTCCCAGTCGTCCGGGCTGGTGTTTTCGATCAGCTGCCAGGGATAGATGCCGGCATTCTGCACGACGATGTCGAGGCGGCCATGGCGGCTCAGCGCCAGCGCCACCGCAGCTTCTGCATCGGCCATTTGCGAGATGTCGGTGCGAATGAAATCCGCGCCGAGCTCGTCCGCGGTCGCCTGGCCGGCTTCGGCCTCGCTGTCGGCCAGGACCAGCCTTGCGCCTTCCTCGGCAAAGCGCAGCGCAATGCCCTTGCCGATGCCGCGTGCGCTGCCGACGATAAGCGCGACCTTGTTCTCAAGCCGTCCTGTCATGCCAGCCGTCTCCTATGCCAGTCTTTGGCGAATGGTTTGCTTGAAGGCGTCGAGCAGCACGGCGGCGAGCACCAGCAGGCCATGGATCACCTGGGTGAAATTGGCCGGCAGGCCCATCAGGTTGATTGCCGTGTTGATGGAGGAGAGCAAAAGCACGCCGGCATAGACCCCGGGCAAGGTGCCGACGCCGCCTTTCAGGCTGACGCCGCCGATGACGACGGCGGCAAAGGCGTTGAACAACAGCCCGGTCCCGAGATTGGCGGTGGCGCCCGAGGTGCGGATGGCGAGCAGCCAGCCGGCGAGGCCGGCGATGGCGCCAGCCAGCACGAAGGCGATGATCAGGTTGCGGTTGACGCGGATGCCGGCGCGGAAGGTCGCTGTCTCATTGCCGCCGATCATTACGAGGTGGCGGCCGAACGGCGTCTTGGCCATGATCAGCGAGAACAGGACGAAACAGGCGACGGCGATCCAGGCGGTCAGCGGCAGGCCCGCCAGCCGCTGGATGCCGAACCAGCGGATGGCCGGCGCCAGATCCTGTGCCGAGCGGCCGCCGGAAATCACCAGCACCAGGCCGCGCACCCAGATGTAGGACGCCAGCGTAATGATAAAGGCGCTCATCTTCACCTTGACCACCAGATAGCCGTTGAAGGCGCCGATGAGGCCGCCGACGGCGAGCGCAACCAGCAGCGAAACCGGAACCATCAGCCACTGCGGATTGAGCTGTATGCCCATACCGATGCCCGACGAGCAGAACAGGATGCCGACGGTCATGGCGCTGAGTGCGGCCACCGATTCTACCGACAGGTCCATATGGCCGGCAATGATGACCAGCGACAGGCCGATCGACATCACGCCGAGAACGCTCGAGGCCTCGATGATGTTGGCGAAGATGCCGAGCTGGAAGTAGTTGGGGACGAAGATGGAAAAGACAACCAGCACAAAGATCAGCATGAACCAGACGAGGTTGTCGAGGACGAACTCCAGGGCTTTGCGGCTGCGCGGGTTCATGGGCTGATCCGGTTGGCGCCCCCGAGAAAATCAGGCTGAGAAATCAACTCGATTTCGTCGGGTTCAGGCGCGGGTTTAGGTTCGCCACGGCGTCCTGGGTCGCGGCGTCGTGAATGGGCAGGCTCCGGGCCGCAATGGCCCGGAGCGCTTCGCTAGGCGACTATTCGACAGACTTGATCGTGTCCGTCGGCGGCTTCTGGTTGCCCCAGAAGGCCGGATTGTCGACGTTTTCCTTGGTGATGGCGGCGCCCGGGATCTTGATGTTGGGGCCCCAGCTCTCCTTGGTCACGGTCGACTTCAAGCCGAGCACGTCATACTCGCCAGGCTTGATTTCCTGCTTGCCGGCGATCTTGTCCATGAACATGGCGACGGCTGCGGCCTGCGCGTAGAGCGGTTGCTCGACTTCGACATTGAGCCAGCCCTTGCGGATCAGGTCGAGACCGACCGGAGCGCCGTTCGAGCTCATCAGCATGACGTCGCCCGGCTTCTTGCCGGCGGCCTCGAGCGAGGCGACGGCAGCGACCGACAGATGCGCGGCATGGCTGAAGATCAGGTCGATGTCGGGGTTGGCGAGCATCTGGTCGGCAACGATCGTGCCGGCATTGCTGGCTTCCCATTGCATGGCCGGCAGCGAGATGATCTTGACATCAGGAAACGCCTTCAACTTCTCCTCGAAACCCTTCTGGATGTCGAGCGTGTAGGGATCGCCGGGATCGCCGAGCACCTGCAGGATCTTGCCCTTCACCGAACCGTTCTTGGCGGTCAGAAGTTTTTGCGCCTGCTCGGCGGCGACGTAGCCGATCTCGACCGTGCCCGCGACCGACGTGAAATCGGACGGGGTCGAGGTGATCTGGCGGTCGAACTCGACCACCGGGATGCCGGCCGCACGCGCCGCTTCGATGGACGGCTTCAGCGCGTTGAAATCGACGGCGGCCAGGATGATCGCCGCCGGCTTCAGCGCAATGACGTCGTTCATCTGCGATTGCTGCGCGTCGGTCTTGTTGTCGGCGTTGAGTGTTTTCACCTCATAGCCGACCTGCTTGAGGAACAGCTCCAGCGCGCTCACCGAGCCGGTCTGGAATTCATCGAGCAGGGTCGGGACCATATAATAGACGGTGCCCTTGGTCTGGGACATTGCCGGCGTGAGCGAGGCAAGAGCCAGTGCCAGGATACCGAAGACAAGAACCAGTATTCGCTTCATGTCGTTCGCTCCTCTTTTATACCGGACCCCTCTTTTGTCCCTCAACCTGCCGGTCCGGCACCGGCAAGCGTCTCACCGGTGATCATGTTGATCACCGCATCGGGACTTGTTTTGTTGCGTGCGACATCGCCGGCCACGACGCCTTGCCGGATCACCACGATCCGGTCGGCGACCTGGAAAGCCTGTTGCATGATGTGGGTGATGATGACGACGCCGATGCCCTGGCTGGCCACCTGGCGGATCATCTCGAGACCGCGCCTGGTCTGCTCGACGCCGAGTGCCGCGAACGGCTCGTCAAGCAGCACCAGCTTGCCGCCCCAGTGCACGAAGCGGTTGAGCTCGATGGCCTGGCGTTGGCCGCCCGAGAGATGCTCGACATTGGTGCGCAGCGACGGGATGCGGGTGCCGGCACTTGCCAGCGCCTTGCCGACCACGGCCTCCATGGCGCGCTCGTCGAGGATGGGGACACCGAGAACCTTGCGGGTGATTTCGCGGCCCATGAAGAAATTGGCGACGACGTCGACATTGGTGCAGAGCGACAGGTCCTGGTAGACGGTCTCGATGCCGGCAGCCTTGGCCTCGGCCGGCGTTTTCGCCAGGAATTCCTTGCCCTCGAACAGCATGCGGCCGGAGCTCGGCTCGAGGCCGCCGGCGATGATCTTGACCAGTGTCGACTTGCCGGCGCCGTTGTCGCCGAGCAGCGCCACGACTTCGCCCTTGCCGATCGAGAAGCTGATGCCCCTCAGCGCATGAATGGCGCCGTAATTCTTGGTGACGTTTTCGAGTACCAGCAGCGGTTCGGTCATGCCGCCACTCCCTTGCTGTGCATGAGGTCGGACCGGCGCTCGCGCTCGGCAATGAACATCTGGCCGAAGCGCGGCGACAGCACGCCCGAAACGGCTAATGCGGCAGCGCCGCGCAGCACCGAATGCTTGCCGCCGGTCGCCACCGTCACGCGCGGTGTCTTGCGGTCGCGCCGCGCCGAGACCGAATTGGGAAGCTGTCCCGCCGCGCCGACCAGCTTTTCGAGCAGGTCGGTGGGCGCAAGCCCGCCGAGGATGACGGTTTCCGGGTCGAACACATTCTCGATGGTGACGATGGCGTTGCGGAAGATCGGCGCGATCTCGGCCACCCAGGCGGCGTCGCTGATGTTGCGGCGGCGACGTGCTTCGAGCGAGAGATACCGTTCGAGGCAGCCGCTGTTACCGCATGGGCAAGGCTCGCCACCGGGAACGGCAGGGATGTGTCCGATTTCGCCGGCATTGCCCCAGGCGCCGCGCATCACCGCGCCGTCATGCACGATGACGCCGCCGAGGCCGACGCCGAAATAGAGGTAGTAGTATTCGGAATAACCGGAGCCGAGACCATAAAGCCGTTCGCCCATGGCCGCCGCCGCCATGTCGGTTTCGAAGAAGGCCGGCAGCCCGGTCGACGCCGCCAGCCGTTCCGGCAGCGCGACATCCTTCCAGCCGGCCATGGTCGTCGGGCCGACGAAGCTCATCGACTCCACGCCGAACGGTCCAGGCAGCGCCATGCCGATGCCGAGCACGCGTCCGCCGGGCCGCAGCGCGGTCAGCTCGGGCACCATCGCGCCGATCAGCTCGAAGGCATGGTCGGGCGTCGCATGCGGCGCCTCGCGATGCATGCTCTCGATGACATCGCCGCTGAGATTGATGAGCGCCGCGTCGATCCCCAGCGGGGTGAGGTGGACGCCGACGGCATAGCCGCCCTCGGGGTTGATCCTGAGCGTCGCCGGCGGCAACCCGCGTCCGCGCGGCTCTTCGCGCAGCGACAGCACATAGCCATGCTCTTCGAGTTCGCGAACGATGGTCGATACGGTCTGGACGGTGAGGCCAACGCGGCCGGCAATGTCGCCGCGAGCTATGGGACCGTGAAGGCGGATGGACTCCAGCACGATGCGCCGGTTGTAAGGCCGCCCGAACTCCTGATTGGTTCCCCGCAGTGCCATGTCCCGCGCCCTTTAGGAAGGCCAAGACTTGCACAGGCAATTTATTCAGTCAAATGGAATTCAAAAATAATTCGGAATGGTTCCCAGACGCGGTGCAGGACCTGTCCCATGCGCCGCGCTGGCCGATTGCAGCCGGGCTGAAACCACCGCAATGGTGAATGGGCGTGGGGCTCGCCGGCCAACAATCCAGCAGGAAAACCGATGATCGAATTGCCTTTTGCGCGCGATGAGTACCAGCGGCGGCTCAAGAAGATCCGCGCCGAGATGGCGGCGCGTGGGCTCGAACTGCTGGTCGTCAACGATGTCGCCAACCAGCATTACATCACCGGCTATGACGGCTGGTCGTTCTACACGCCGCAGGTCGTGCTGGTCCCGATCGAAGACGAGGCCGAGCCGGTCTGGATCGGCCGCGCCATGGATGCGGCAGGCGGCTTGCTGACGGCCTGGATGAAGCCGGAGAATGTTGTTGGTTTTCCCGAGGACCATGTCCAGCGCGCCGATCGCCATCCGATGGACTGGATAGGGGCCTGGATCGTCGCCAAGGGCTGGGGCGCGAGACATATCGGCGTCGAGCTCGAAGCCTATTATTTCTCGCCGAAGGCGCATGCCCGGCTGATCGCTGGCCTGCCCAATGCGAAATGGCACGACGCCGATCTGCTGGTGAACTGGATCCGCGCCGTGAAATCCGCGCCGGAAATCGCCTACCTGCGCAAGGCGTCGACCTTGGCTGAAGCAGCTGTCGCGCGGGCCTTCGAAGTCATCGCGCCAGGCGTACGCGAATGCGATGCGATTGCCGCGATCCAGGCGGCGCAGATTGCCGGCAGTCCAGACTTCGCCGGCGACATCACGGCACTTCCGCCGACGATCCTCGGGGGCGAGAATGCATCGGCTCCGCACATCATGTGGAGCGACCGGAGGTTCGGCAAGGACGAAACGATTGCGCTCGAACTTGCCGGTGTCTGCCGCCGCTATGCCGCAGGCCTCGCCCGAACGATGCAGCTCGGCAAGACGCCGGCCCGTGTCGCCGACACGGCAAAGGCGGTGATCGAAGGCATGGATGCGGTGCTCGACGCGGTCAGGCCAGGGACCACAGCCGAAGCGGTCGAGGCCGCATGGCGCAAGGTTATCCAGCGCTACGGGCTGAAGAAGGAATCGCGCATCGGCTACTCCATCGGCGTCGCTTATCCCCCGGATTGGGGCGAGCACACGATCAGCCTGCGGCCCGGCGACAAGACCGCGCTGCAACCCGGCAACGTCCTGCACTCCATTCTTGGCATGTGGATGGATGGCTGGGGCATCGAGATCAGCGAGACCATTCTGGTGACCGAGACCGGCCATGAGACGCTGACCAAATTCCCGCGAGACATCCATGTCAAATCCTGACCGGTCAGCCACGACGGACGCCACCGCGACCCGCCTGACGCATCTGCTCAATATTGGATCGTCCGGCGCTCGATCAGCACCACAAGATAAAACAGGACGATCGACAGGCCCGATGACAGCACGATCGCCGCGTAGAGGCGGTCCGACTGGTAGTTGAAGGACGCCTGGATGATCAGCGCGCCAAGTCCTTGGTCGGAGCCGATCCATTCGCCGACAATGGCGCCGATCACGGCGGTGGCCGAGGCAATCCTCAGCGATGAGAACAGCATCGGCAAAGCGCGCGGCAGCCGCAGGCTCCAGAACGTGACGCCGGAGCACGCGATGTCGGATTGCCAAACAACAGGATGGTACAACGGGTGAAGGAGGCGGGGGCGTGCAACCAGCCGCCTGGCTTGACCCTACAGATACTGCTCGACCTTCTTGCCGACGGTCAGGAAGCGCAGCGGGTCGATGGCCTCGCCATTGTGGCGGACTTCGTAGTGCAGGTGCGGGCCGGTCGAACGGCCGCTGCTGCCGGTTTTGCCAATGATGTCGCCGGCTGCGAGTTTTTGGCCGACGGCAACGTCGATCTCGCTCAGATGGCCGTAGCGCGTGGCAAAGCCGTTGCCGTGATCGACCTCGACCATGCGGCCATAGCCGCCGTTCCAGCCGGCCTTGGTAACGATTCCGGCCGCCGTGACCTTGGCTGCCATGCCGACCGGCGCGCGGAAATCCATGCCCGAGTGCAGGGCAGCGGTGCGGAGGATGGGGTCGGTGCGCACGCCGAACGGGCTGGTGACGGAGTGGCCCGGCGCCGGGTTGGCGAGCGGCAGCCGCCGCGCCTCTTTCTTCAACTGGTCGAGCGTATCCAGCGCCTCGTCCAGTTCCTTGACCTTGCTGTCGAACATCATCGAGCTGTCAAGCGGGATCAGCGGTCCGCCGACATCGCTTTCGTTTTTGCCGAAATCGCTGTCGACCGGCAGACCGGCCGCTTCCAGCGCCTGGGTGATGGCATCGGCGTTCTTGTAGGCGTTGTCGGCCAGGGTTTCGATGCGGGTGAGTTGCTGGCTCTCGATAGCCTTCAGTGAATCATTGATCGAGACGAACAATTTGTCGGCGCGGTCCGCAGCCGTTTCGCTGGGCAGCGGATCGGAACGTGTCGACCACAGCGAGAATGGCCTGGTGTCGCCCGAACCAAGGCTGGCGACCGAATAGGCGAGTGGCTCGCCGCCAGTCAGTTCGGCATGTTCGTCGGGTTTTGTTGTCGCTGCGGCATCAGCGGTTGGCAGCGTCCCGACTTCGTTTTCGGCCCGCTCGAGAATCGGGCCGAGGCGGCCATGGCGCTGGCTGAGCTGGCTCTGCCGCTCGATCAATTCGCTGACCTTGGTTTCCATCAGTTTTTGGTCGAGAAGCTGGCGGCTGGTGATGCGGTCGACCTGCGCGCGCAATGCGGAAATGCGATCTTCATAGGCCTGCTGCATGCGCGCCTGCCGGGCCGTGGTGGCGCCGATCAGATCGTCGCGCAGTACGAGATAGGAGGTCGCCAAGAGATAGCCGATGGCGATCGCCGCCAGTGCCGAGCCGAGAAAGGCGACGAGCCACGGCCGGATGGTGAAATGCCGTATTTCATTGCCCCGCGCAATGATGACCGTATGCGGCTCCTTGCGCCTGCCGAAGACCGCTGACTGACCGGTTAGGTTCACGGGACCAAGCTTTCGTTACGACACCAACGAAGCCCGATTACACATTATTAGGGTTAACAAAGTTTTGCCGTCGCGGGCGCGCTAGTGACCAACGGTGTCAGCCAACCGCATATATGTCTTATGCCCCTAATGCACTGCGCGGCGTTGGCCAGATCGGTGGCGCCTCAGAGCGCGCGGACCGCCTCCAGCACTGCTTCGGCATGGCCTTTCACCCGGACCTTGCGCCAGATCCCGGCGATCCGCCCGTCCTTGCCGATCAGGAACGTCGCCCGCTCGACGCCCATATAGTTGCGGCCATACATCGTCTTCTCGACCCACAGATTGTAGGCCTCGATCACCTTGCGCTCCTCGTCGGCAACCAGGTCGACGGTGAGGTCGTATTTGGTTTTGAACTTGTCGTGCTTCTTCACGCTGTCCGGCGACAGGCCGATCACCACGGCGCCGGCCTTTTCGAACTCCGGCTTCAGCTGCGAAAAGCTGATCGCCTCATTGGTACAACTTGTGGTGTCGTCCTGCGGATAGAAATAAAGTACAACAGGCTTCCCCCGCATCGAGGCAAGGCTGAGTGAGCCGCCGCCGTCGCGCGGAAGTTCGAATTGCGGCGCAACGTCGCCAATGTCGAGATCAGCCATATCGATGCCCTTGTTTGAGGTTACGCGGCCCTAAATCAAAGAGATAGAGCATGATGCCTGGACAAACGGAAACCGTTTGTCCGAGAAAACCGCCTCACACTTTTCGGCATCATGCTCTAGCCTGCGTCGTTATAGTGTCGGGCGGGGATTCGTCCACGATCGAATTCGCACAACGGAAAATTGCGTGGATCAGGAAGAACCGCAGCACGAGAAAATCCGGTTCAGGCGTGACGAGATCACCGACCTGGGGGCTTTCCCGTCCGCTTGCCGCGTGCCGCCGCTCGGCAAGGCACGGATCGGCCGCGGCTTTCGCATCCTTGCCCGGCTGTTTGCCGGCATTGGAGCCCTTGTGCTGCTGGCAGCGGCCGCCGTCTACGTCATCGGCGCCACCGGCATCGGCAACGAACGGCTGCGGTTGGAAGCCGAAACGGCGATCGAGAAACTGGCCGGTTTCGACGTCAAAGTCGCCGTCGGTCCTGCCAGCCTGACACTTGACGGATCGAGCTTCATTGCGCTGCAGGTCAAGGATGTCAGCGTCGAGACGGCCGACGGCAAGCCGATGGCCGATGCCGGGCGCGTCCGCTTCGGCATCCGGCTGATCCCGCTGCTTTCGGGCGAGGTTCGGCTGACCAGCGCCAGGATTTCCGACGCCCATATCGTCACCGCGGCAATGCCGTCGGGTGGTGACTGGACAGCGCGCCTGCGCAATCAAGACGGTCTCATCGATCCGGAAAAACTGGCCGCCGCCGTCTTCAGTGACGTCAATCGTGCACTCGATGCCGTGCGCGAGGATTCGATGCGCCGCATCGATCTCAAAAATGTCGCATTCGAGCTGCCCGAGGCCGGATCGGTCAAGCTGGTCATGATCGCCAACGCGACGGTGCTGCAGTCGGGCCCCGGCAGCGTGGAGTTCTCGTCCGAGGCGGATGTCGATGGCCGCGCGCTCACCGTCACGGCCACCGCCACCCGCGATACGAGCTCGATGCGCGTCACCGCCTTGAACGCCGCCATCGACATGGCGGATGTCGCGGAGACAACGCCGGCGGCCGGCGGGCGAACCGGCGCGATTGCTTTGAAGCTCACCGGATCCGAAGGCTCGGGCGAGACCGATTCGCGGCTGACGGGCTCGCTGTCGCTAACCGGCTCGGTGCTCGACCTCGGCACACGCGGGCTGTTGCCGGCCGATGTCGATGTCGACGCCGCCCTTGTCTCCGGCTCCAACAAGATCGATGTCGGCAGGCTGGTTCTAAAGACCGGGCGCTCGGCGTTCAATTTCGCCGGCTCGATCGGGCCAAAGCCGTCGACCGGCGCGGCCGGCGAGGAGCCTTCCTATCGTTACGACCTGACCAGCGACGGCTCGACGCTGGCGCCTTCGGAATCGCCCGAGCCGGCGCTGAATTTCTTCGCCCGCATCGCCGGCGTCTATCAGATCAAGAGCCGCAAGCTTGTCGCCGACCAGATCGGCATCAGGTCGGGATCGGGGAGCGAAGTGCTGGGAACCGCTGCGGTTTCCTTCATCGACAACGGACCGCCGGGTATCTCGGTGTCGCTCAACGTCCACGACATGGCGGTCTCGCACGTCAAGCAATTGTGGCCCTGGTTCTCCGCCAAGAACGCGCGGCTGTGGGTGCTGCAGAACCTGTTTGGCGGCCGCGTCGTCGATGCCAGCCTGCAGTTCCAGGTCGTGCCAGGACGTCTCGGCAACGGCGTGCCGCTTTCGGCCGACGAGGTGTTCGGCCGCTTCCAGGTCGAGGGCTCGCGTTTCGACACCGCCGGCCGCATCCCGCCGATACGCGATGCCGTCGGCGTCGTTTCCTTCCACGGCAACGATGTCGACGTCGCGCTGTCCTCGGGCAGCGTCTATATGCCAAGCGGCCGCACCGTGGCGGCAAGCAATGGCACACTGTCGGTAAAGGCGGCAAACCACCCGCCGGTGATCGGCGCGCTCGACATCGACGTCGCCGGTGAGGCGCCGGCCATCGCCGAACTTGCCTCCTACGAACCGATCAACGCCATGCGCCATGTCGGCATCTTGCCGGACGACCTGTCGGGCACGGTGACCGGCCACGTCAAGGCCGACATTCCGTTGCAATCCGGCGTCGATACGTCGAAGCTCGATTGGCTGGTATCGCTCGACTACAAGGACCTGTCGCTCGGCAAGCCATTCGAAGGCCAGATGGTGACCGATGCCGACGGTTCGATCGAAGTCGGGCCTGACAAGGCGGTGATCTCTGCCAAGGCGCGGCTGAACGGCATTCCAGCCGAGCTCGATCTGGTCGAGCCGCTCAGGGATGGCGGCCCGCCGCGCAGCCGCAAGGTGGCGCTTGTGCTCGACGACNGAGCTCGATCTGGTCGAGCCGCTCAGGGATGGCGGCCCGCCGCGCAGCCGCAAGGTGGCGCTTGTGCTCGACGACAAGACGCGCGCCATCGCCATGCCTGGCCTGTCGCCGCTGATTTCCGGCACCATCAAGGTGGCAATCGACAAGAGCGGCGAAGGCGGCAGCCAGAACGTCGACGTTGACCTGACGAGCGCCAGGCTGGACATTCCCTGGGCAGGCTGGAGCAAGGGGCCGGGCATTCCCGCCAATGCCACTTTTACCATGAGCAAGTCCGGCGATACCACGACGCTGTCCGACTTCGACCTCGACGGAAAGAGCTTTTCGGTCGAAGGCGATGTCGTCCTGGTCAAGGGCGCGCTGTCTTCGGCCCGCTTCAGCAAGGTCGCCTTGAACCGTGGCGACGATGTCGCCGTGACGGTGAAGCGGTCGGGCAAGGGCTTCGCAGTCGATGTCAGCGGCAACGCGCTCGATGCCCGCTCGCTGATCAAGCAGTTCACCTCCGATGTCGATACCGCCACCAAAACCACCGGCACGGACGCGGTTTCGGTCAGCGCCGACGTCAATTCGCTAACCGGGTTCCATGACGAGGTCCTGTCCAATTTGAAGCTCGACTACAATGCCGCCGGCTCCAGGGTGAACAGGCTCAAGGTCAGCGCCGCGGCAAGTTCCGGCGCCGCCATCACCATCAGCAATACGGCAGGCAATGGTGCTCGCGCGCTCACCATGAAGTCGGCCGACGCAGGCGCCATATTGCGCTTCCTCAACATCTACGAGCATATGGAAGGCGGATCGATCACGCTGGCGCTCAGCGGCGCAGCCGACGGCCCGATGCGTGGACAGGTCGATTCGAGCAACTTCTTCATCGTCAATGAACCGAAGCTCGCCTCGATCGTCTCGACCACGCCAACCGGCGACAGCCGCAGCCTGAACGAAGCGGTCAAGGGCAAGATCGACACTTCGCGGGTAAAGTTCGAGCGCGGCTTTACCGAGATCGACAAGGGGTCGGGCTATTTGAAATTGGCGAATGGCGTGCTGCGCGGCCCGCGCATCGGCACCACCTTCCAAGGCACGCTCTACGACCAGAACAACAATATGGACATGACCGGAACCTTCATGCCGGCCTATGGCCTCAACCGCATCTTTGGCGAACTGCCGCTGGTCGGCGCGCTGCTCGGCAATGGCCGCGACCGCGGGCTGATCGGCGTCACCTACCGGCTTAAGGGCAACGCCAACAAGCCGGTGCTGGACATCAACCCGCTATCGGTAATCGCGCCGGGCATTTTCCGCTCGATCTTCGAATATCGCTGAGGATCCCAGAAGACGGGTCAGACCGGCCGCACCAGAACGTGTTTTTTCTTGCCCACTGAAAGCTTTGCGACGTTTTCCGGACTCAAATCCTGAGGCGTCACCATCCGCCGGTCGTCCGCCACCGGCTGGTCGTTGAGGCGCACGGCGCCACCCTGTATGTGACGCCTTGCCTCGCCGTTTGACCCGGCAAGGCCCGCGCTGACCAGCAGCGACAGGATGCCGATGCCGGCTTCCAGCGCGGCGTCGTCCACTTCCACGGTCGGCAGCGTTTCGGCCGTCACGCCTTCCTCGAATGTCTTGCGCGCAGTTTCCTCGGCCGCGAGCGCCGCCTCGCGGCCGTGCACGATGGCCGTGGTTTCGGTGGCCAGCACCTTCTTGGCCTCGTTGATCTCCGAGCCGCCAAGGGCGGCCAGCCGCGCGATCTCCGACAGCGGCAGCCGGGTGAAGATCTTCAGGAAGCGCTCGACGTCGGCATCCTCGGTGTTGCGCCAGTACTGCCAGAAATCATAGGGCGAGAAGAGGTCGCCGTTCAGCCACACCGCGCCCTTGGCCGATTTGCCCATCTTGGCGCCCGACGATGTCGTCAGCAGCGGCGTGGTCAGCGCATAAAGCTGCGGCCTGCCCATGCGGTGGCCGAGATCGACGCCGTTGATGATGTTGCCCCACTGGTCCGAACCGCCCATCTGCAGCCGGCAGTCGTGGCGGCGGCTGAGCTCGACGAAATCATAGCCCTGCAGGATCATGTAGTTGAATTCGAGGAAGGACAGCGACTGTTCGCGCTCGAGCCGCAGCCTGACGCTGTCGAAGGTCAGCATCCGGTTGACCGAAAAGTGGCGGCCGACATCGCGCAGGAACTCGACATAGTTGAGCTTCATCAGCCAGTCGGCATTGTTGACCATGATGGCGTCATTGCCAGTGTCGCCGAAGCGCAGGATGCGGCCAAAAATGCGCTTGATGCCTTCGATGTTGGTGGCGATCGCCTCGGGGGTCAAAAGGCTGCGCTGGTCGTCGCGGAAGGACGGGTCGCCGATCATCGAGGTGCCGCCGCCCATCAGCGCGATCGGCCGGTGGCCGGTCTCTTGCATCCAGTAGAGCATGGTCGCCGATATCAGATTGCCGATGTGCAGGCTGGTCGCAGTGGCGTCGTAGCCGACATAGGCAGTCACCGTTTCCGTCGCGAAAAGTTGATCCAGCCCGGTCTCATCCGAAATCTGGTGGATGAAGCCGCGCTCGCTCATAACGCGCAGGAAATCGGACTTGAAGGCGGGCATTGTTTCTTCCTGAAAGCGCCGGGTCCGAACGGCCCGGCATGGCCTGAACGCGGGCGTTTAGCATTCAAGCGCGTCAAGCAAAAGTGGTTTCCGATTTTGCGCCGGCATGGACAGCCTATTCTGCACTGCCGCGCATGCTTGCTTCATCCTGTCGGCTGGCGTAATGAGGCGCCGCGCCAACGGGTTCGATCCGCTGGAACGGCACCGCACGGCATCCACCGAATGCCATATCTTGTGACAGAGCCCGACGCGATATGCCGGACGCATTGATATCCATCGTCATTCCCTGCCGCAACGAGGCGGCGAACCTGCCGCTGCTGATCGACGAGATCGAGGCCGCGATGACCGGGCGCGACTTCGAAATCATCGTTGTCAATGACGGTTCGACTGACGACACCGCTTCGGTGCTTGCCGCTGAAGCCGCCACACGTCCGTTTCCGCTTCGGCAGCTTCGGCACGAAAAATCCGCCGGCCAGTCGCTTTCGGTGCGCTCGGGCGCCTGGGCGGCGCGCGGCTCGATAATCGCCACCATCGACGGCGACGGCCAGAACGACCCGCAATATATCCCCGTGCTGGTCGATGCGCTGCGTCGGGCAGGGCCCGATTTCGGCGCCGCGCAGGGGCAGCGGTTGAAGCGCCGCGACAGCAAGATCAAGCAATTGGCATCGCGTTTCGCCAACTGGCTGCGCGGCGCGATCCTGCATGACGACACCCGCGACACCGGTTGCGGCCTGAAGGCGATCCACACCGATATCTTGCGCAAACTGCCGTTTTTCGACGGTACGCATCGTTTCGTTCCGGCGCTTGTCATCCAGGAAGGCTACCGCGTCGTCCATTGCGACGTCGTCGACCGCTCCCGCCGCCACGGCAAGTCGAATTACGGCATCTTCGATCGCGGCCTGCAGGGCGCGCTCGATCTCGCCGGCGTCTGGTGGCTTCGGCGCCGGCGCCGCAGAATGCCAAAGGTAGAGGAAATCACGCATGGCTAACGTGTTTCAGGAATTGGCGACCTGGCTGCACCAGGTTTTCGTCAAGCAGTTCGACGCCTGGGTTCTGCTCGGCTTCGTTGCCCAGTTCTTCTTCACCATGCGCTTCCTGGTGCAGTGGATCGCTTCGGAAAAGGCCAAGCGCAGCGTCGTGCCGATCGCTTTCTGGTTCTTCTCGCTGTTCGGCGGCGGGCTGCTGCTGGTCTACGCCATCCAGCGTGAGGATCCGGTGTTCATCGCCGGCCAGGCCATGGGCATGGTGATCTATGTCAGAAATTTATGGCTCATCGCCAATGAGCGCAAGGCGGCGATGACCAAGGTCGACTGAGCCACCAGTCCCGCCAAATTCAGTCTGTCCGGTGTCGAAATGAGCAGGAACTACATCTTTCTCTTCCTGTTCAGCCTGGTGATGACGGCGTCGGGACTGGCCTCTTTGCCGCCGCTCGACCGCGACGAGCCGCGCTTCGTCCAGGCGACCAAGCAGATGACGGAGACCGGCGACTATGTCGACATCCGCTTCCAGGACGCGTCGCGCTACCAAAAGCCGATCGGCATCTACTGGCTGCAATCGGCGGCGGTGACGCTGAGCGGCGAGGGGGCACAGGCGCCGATCTGGATTTACCGGCTGATCTCGGCGCTGGGCATCGCCATCGCCGTCGTAGCAATCGCCTGGACCGGGGCCAATCTGTTCGGCGCCAACGCCGGTCTTGCCGCCGGGCTGGTCATGGCGGCGATTTTCGCCACCGCCTTCGAAGGCCGCGACGCCAAGACCGACGCGATGCTGCTTGCCTGCTGCGTTCTGGCGCAAGGCGCGCTGGCGCAGATTTATCTGGCATCGCGCCGCAACGAGCCTGTCGCCGGCCATCTGCCGTGGATTTTCTGGGCTGCGCAGGGCGCGGCGATCCTCATCAAGGGGCCGATTACACCGCTGCTGTCGGCGCTGACGGTGCTCACGCTGGTTGCTTTCGAGCGCGACTGGCGCTGGCTGGCGAGGCTGAAAGCCGGGCGTGGGCTGATTCTGGTGCTGTCCATCGTGCTGCCTTGGCTCGCCCTCATCACCTGGAAGAGCAACGGCGCCTTCCTGCAGCAGGCCGTCGGCAAGGATATGCTCGGCAAGGTCGCGCAAGGCGAGGAGTCGCACGGCGTTCCGCCGGGCTTCTACGTGCTGACCTATTGCCTGTTCATGTGGCCGTTCGGCCTTGTGGCGCTCGGCGCCGGACTGCAGGCGCTCAACCGATTGCGCGACGATCCGCGCCTGCGTTTCTGCCTCGCCTGGTACATTCCGTTCTGGCTGGTCTTCGAATTGATCCCGACGAAACTGCCGCATTATGTGCTGCCGGCCTATCCCGGCATGGCCCTGCTCATCGGCTGGCTTGTGACGCTGACACCGCAAGAGGCAAATGCGCCGCTCAGGCGCTGGCAGACATGGCTGTGGTGGGCGACCGCATTCGGCACCGTCCTGGTGACAGTCGGTCTCGCCGTGCTTTGCGTCGGTGCGCCGATCTATCTCATGAAGACATTTTTATGGTGGAGCGTTCCGGCCGCCGCGGCAGCATTGGGCGCCGGCTACCTCGCTGTTTCGCGCCAGAAGCTGGTGCCGCTGGTCCGCATCGGCGGGGCTGCGGTTTGCGCCGGTATAACCTACGCCCTGCTGTTCGGTGTCATCGTGCCGTCACTGAAACCGATTTGGATGAGCCGGGAAATCGAGGCGGCGGTTCGCGCCGATCGTCCCTGTGAGATGAGCGTGCTCGCCTCCGCGCAATATCACGAACCGAGCCTGGTATTTCTGGTGGGCACAAAGACGGTACTGACCGATGTCGATGGGGTTGCGCAACATCTGCTTGGCGATCCGGCCTGCGCTTTGGGCCTGGCGCCGGTCGGCGATGAAAAACGGCTGGATGACCTGCTGGCAGGGCAAGGCAAGAAGGCCAGCCGCGTCGCCGAGATCGACGGCATCAACTATTCGTCAGGTGATAAATTGTCGCTCGGCCTGTACCGTGTGGCGAACTGATATCTCTTCGATGATCGCTTCGAGCTCCGCATGTTGACGAAGTCGCCATCACCGGCGCGTGCCGCTATGCCTGCCATGCTCCGGCAGTCTGTCGATAATTTCCGCGATACTTTCGGGATTGTACGGCATCGCCTGGCGACGCGCCCGGCGCGCTACCCGAAAATCCTGTGGTCGGTCTGGGTCGTGGCCTGGCTTTTGCTGACGATCGCGGTGTCGCTCCGTTTCGACCATCTTGCGGGCACCATGGCGAGGCAGTGGGCTTTAGGCTCGACCAATGTCTTCCGCATCGCCGAGTTTTTTACCTTCTTCGGCCTAGGCGGCTGGTATCTTGTCCCGTCGGTACTGGTGCTGATTGCTGCGAATCTGACGGATTGGCGCAGCCTTTCCCGGCGCGCGCGGATGACCTTCTACAACTGGACCTGCTTTGCTTTCATGGTGCTGGGTTCGATCGTACTCTCGGCCATGGTCGTCAACGTGCTGAAATATGGCGTGGGCAGAGCCAGGCCAATGAATTTCGACAAGCTCGGCGATCTGTCGCTGCATCCTTTTTCCATGGAGGCGCGCTTTGCCAGCTTCCCATCCGGCCATGCCACGACCATGGGTGTCATTTTCGGCATTGCGCTGCTGTTGTTGCCCCAGCGCAGATGGGTGCTGCTGGCTGCAACCTTGTCGGTCGCATCGACCCGAATCTTTATCGGCGCGCACTATCCGAGCGACACTGTCGCCGGATTCGGCCTTGGCTGTGCTGTTGCCATCGTCTGCGCGATGGTGCTTGGCCGGCTGGGATGTATCTTCCGCTACACGGCGTCGGGGTTGCCGGTGGCAAAAACTACGTTCCGCCTATTCCGTCGGGCTCGCAAACCAAACCAAAACGATGCGCCGAGACAGACGAATTTCCGCATTGGAGCAGCGCCGGCAGGCAACTGAATTGCTGACGCCTTTGGAACCATCTAAGACCACCCCAGCTAGCTGTCGATGCCACCCCAGCTCCGCACCAGCCGAGCCATGTCGGGCGCGCCGGCGGCGTCCTTCTCCAGCCCTTCGGCGACACCGACGCGGTCGGCGACAGGCCGGTTCTGGCTGACTTTCCACTTGCCGCTGATTTCGGCGATCTCGATCTCAAGCCCGACAATGCCCTTGATTTGCGACTGGATGAAGGTCGGCGGCGCATCGGTCACCGCCCAGGGTGCCTCGCGGGCGCCTTCCTGCGACAGCGTCAGCTCGGTGATCTGCTGTGCGATCCAGGCGGAATCCTCGATCACTCTGACGGTTCCTCGCACCTGGACAATGGCGTAGTTCCAGGTCGGCACGACCTTGCCGGTCTCGCGCTTGGTCTCGTACCAGGACGGCGTCACGTAGGCGTCGGCGCCCTGGAAGACGACCAGCACCGGCGATGTCGGATTGTCGGCCAGCTGACGCCATTGCGGGTTGGCCCTGGCCAGATGGGCGCGCAGCCGGCCATTCGGCCCAACCTCTGCATCAAGCAGGAAGGGAATGGCATTGGCGACCGGGCCATCGGTGCCGTTGGAGATCAGCAACCCCAGCGGATGCGTCCGGATCAGCCCGTGCAGGACGTCCGGCCGCGTTTCCTGGAAATGGGGAGGCTGGTACATGATCGGNCATGATCGGTCATGCCTTCTTGCGCTGGCTGAACCGGCATTGTGCACCGTTCAGCCGAGCCGCGCCACATGTCAGGCTGGCTTCACCGTTTGGATCAGCCGAAATGGCATTTTCGCGCCCATGATGGGCACGACTGTGACGGCATCGGACCGGGAGTTTTTGTTTTGACGCAATTCCGGACGGAAAACCCGTTTACACTTTTCCTGGAATTGCTCTTAGCGCAGCCGCTTCGGCCGCGGATCGGACAATTCGCCGGCCAGCCGTCGGTCGAGATAGTCGGCGCATTCCTCGAGCAGCAGATCGGCGTCGTTGGCGAAGAAGTGGTTGGCGCCTGGCAAGGTCTTCTGCGTGATGGTGATGCCCTTTTGCGTGTGCAGCTTGTCGACCAGGCCCTGCACATCCTTGGGCGGCGCCACCTTGTCGGCATCGCCATGGATGATCAGACCCGATGACGGGCAGGGCGCCAGGAACGAGAAATCATAGGTGTTGGGCTGCGGCGCGATCGAGATGAAGCCCTCGATCTCGGGCCGGCGCATCAGAAGCTGCATGCCGATCCAGGAGCCGAAGGAATAACCGGCCACCCAGCAGCTCTTGGAATCCGGATGCAGCGACTGCACCCAGTCGAGCGCTGCGGCGGCATCCGACAATTCGCCGGTGCCGTGGTCGAATTCGCCCTGGCTGCGGCCGATGCCGCGGAAGTTGAAGCGAAGCGTGGTGAAATCGCGCTTCTGGAACATGTAGAAGAGGTCATAGACGATCTTGTTGTTCATGGTGCCGCCGAATTGCGGATGCGGATGCAACACGATGGCAATCGGCGCGCTCTTCTCCTTGGAAGGCTGGTAGCGGCCCTCCAGGCGGCCGGCCGGACCGGTGAAAATGACCTCAGGCATGAACTACTCCAAATGGCATACGAATGCGCGGCGCCCGGAACAACTCTTTACTCTAGCCCCAGCCCTTCCGGGCCTTGACGCAGGGCAAGCGTCTTCTTAGAAGCTAGTTTAGAATTGTTCAAAACTGGATAGCCAGCCGTGACGGCCCGGCCATCCTCGCCGCAAGCCGCGTAAATAGGACGTCTTGCCTTGCAATTTCAAGGAAATAACGCGCTATCCTTGCGGAAAGGGTCTTGACGGGATCGATTGGGTGAAAATGGCCGCAGCACGCGCCTATCTCGACTACAATGCCAGCGCGCCGCTCATTGCCGAGGCGCGCGAGGCGATGATTGCCGCGCTCGATCTCGTCGCCAATCCGTCGTCGGTGCATGCCGAGGGGCGCGCGGCGCGGCGCCTGATCGACACTGCCCGGCGCGATGTGGCAGCACTTGTCGGCGCCAAGGCCGAGCATGTCGTCTTCACCTCCGGCGCGACGGAAGCCGCATCGACGCTGCTGACACCGGATTGGCGGATGGGCCGTGGCACGGTGCGCATGAGCCGGCTCTATGTCTGCGAGGCCGACCACCCTTGCCTGTTGAACGGCGGCCGCTTCCCGGCAACACAGGTTTCGCGGATCGGCGTCGACGCCGATGGCATCGCTGACCTCGCTCAGCTGACAGCCGCTCTGGCCGCGCATGACAAGGCCGAAGGCCTGCCGTTGGTCGCGATCCATGCAGCCAACAACGAGACCGGCGTCATCCAGCCGATTGATCGCATCGCCGCGATCGTCAATGCGGCGGGCGGCATTCTGGTGGTCGACGCGGTGCAGGCTGCGGGCCGTGTTCCCATCGATATGTCAGCGGCTTACGCCGACTATTTGATTCTGTCTTCGCACAAGATCGGCGGCCCCAAGGGTGTCGGCGCCGTCGTTGCGGCAGCCGATCTGATGATGCCGAAGCCGCTGATCAATGGCGGCGGCCAGGAAAAGGGCCATCGCGGCGGCACCGAAAACCTGGCGGCCATCGCCGGCTTTGGCGCCGCGGCGCGGCAGGCTTTGGCTGGACTGAAAGACGTCGAAGCGATCGCGCAACGCCGCGGCGAGGTCGAGAAAACACTCAAAACGCTGGTGCCGGACGCAGAAATCTTCGGAACCGGCGCGCCAAGGCTTGCCAATACGACATTCTTCGCTATTCCCGGCATCAAGGCCGAGACGGCGCAGATCGCGTTCGATCTGGCTGGCGTTGCGCTGTCGGCGGGATCGGCCTGTTCGTCGGGCAAGGTCGGGCCGAGCCATGTGCTGAAAGCCATGGGTCATGGCGACAGCCTGGGCGCTTTGCGCGTGTCCATCGGCCACGCAACGAGTGCCGGGGATATCGAACTGTTCCGTGCTGCGCTGGCCGGTATTGCCCAGCGCCGGGCGGGCAGGGAACAAGCCGCCTGAGGCGGCGACAAAGAATTCAGGCCTCGCGGCCTGGTAGAGCCGTGCGTTTGCAAGTGGCCGGGTGAATTCCCGGCCGAGACGCACTATATGAAACTTACGCCGCCTTCGGCGCCTCATGGGCAGCCCTCGGCGATGCCATAGTTTGAAAACTGTCGGGCCTTGACCCCGGCGTGGATGGAGAACGCTTATGCCTGCTGTGCAGGACACGATCGATCGGGTCCGAAAGATCGACGTCGACCAGTACAAATACGGATTCCAGACAGAGATCGCGATGGACAAGGCCCCCAAGGGCCTGAGCGAAGACATTATTCGCTTCATCTCGGCCAAGAAGGATGAACCGTCCTGGATGCTGGAATGGCGTCTGGAAGCCTATCGGCGCTGGTTGACCCTGGAAGAGCCGACCTGGGCGCGCGTCCATTATCCGAAGATCGACTTTCAGGACCTCTATTACTACGCGGCGCCCAAGAGCACGCCCGGCCCGACCTCGCTGAGCGACGTCGATCCCGAGCTGTTGAAGGTCTACGAGAAGCTCGGCATTCCGCTGCGGGAACAAGAAATCCTCGCCGGCGTGCAGAAAACCGACGTCTCCGATCTCGAGGAGCCCAGCGACAACGTCTACAAATCGGGCCGTGTCGCCGTCGACGCGGTGTTTGATTCCGTTTCCGTCGTCACCACGTTCAAGAAGGAACTGGCGCAGGCCGGCGTCATCTTCTGCTCGATCTCGGAAGCCATCCGCGAGCATCCGGAGCTGGTGCAGAAATATCTCGGCTCGGTCGTGCCGACATCCGACAATTTCTACGCCACGCTGAATTCGGCTGTCTTCACCGACGGCTCGTTCGTCTTCGTGCCCAAGGGCGTGCGCTGCCCGATGGAGCTGTCGACCTATTTCCGCATGAACGAGAAGAACACCGGCCAGTTCGAGCGCACGCTGATCATCGCCGAGGAGGGGGCTTACGTCTCCTATCTCGAAGGCTGCACGGCGCCGCAGCGCGACGAGAACCAGCTGCATGCCGCCGTCGTCGAACTGGTGGCGCTCGACGATGCCGAGATCAAATATTCGACGGTGCAGAACTGGTACCCCGGCGATGCCGAGGGCAAGGGCGGCATCTACAATTTCGTCACCAAGCGCGGCGACTGCCGCGGCCACCGTTCGAAGATCTCGTGGACGCAGGTCGAGACCGGTTCGGCGATCACCTGGAAATATCCCAGCTGCATCCTGCGCGGCGACGATTCCTCCGGCGAGTTCTATTCGATCGCTGTGTCGAACGGCTACCAGCAGGTCGATAGCGGCACCAAGATGATCCATCTCGGCAAGAACACGTCGAGCCGCATCATCTCCAAGGGCATTGCCGCCGGCTTCTCGCAGAACACCTATCGCGGCCAGGTCTCGGCGCACCGCAAGGCGACCAACGCCCGCAACTTCACCAATTGCGATAGTCTCCTGATCGGCGACCAGTGCGGCGCGCACACCGTGCCCTACATGGAAGCCAAGAACTCGACGGCGCAGTTCGAGCATGAGGCGACGACGTCAAAGATTTCCGAGGACCAGAAGTTCTACGTCATGCAGCGCGGCATCCCGGAAGAGGAGGCGATCGCGCTGATCGTCAACGGCTTCGTCAAGGATGTCATCCAGCAGCTGCCGATGGAGTTCGCGGTCGAAGCGCAGAAGCTTATCGGCATCAGCCTCGAGGGCTCGGTCGGCTGACCGGACAATATATCCAGGAAAGAAAAAATGCTTGAGATCAAGAACCTGCATGCCCGCATCGTCGATGACGGCACCGAGATCATCCGCGGCCTGAACCTGACGGTGAAAAACGGCGAGGTCGCTGCCATCATGGGTCCGAACGGCTCGGGCAAATCGACGCTGTCCTACATCCTCGCCGGCCGTGAGGACTATGAGGTCACCGAAGGCGACATCCTCTATAACGGCCAGTCGATCCTCGAAATGGATCCGGCCGAGCGCGCCACCGCGGGCATCTTCCTCGCCTTCCAGTATCCGATGGAGATACCTGGCGTCGCGACCATGGAATTCCTGAAAGTGGCGATGAACGAGCAGCGCAAGGCGCGCGGCGAGGAGCCGCTGAAGATCCCGGAATTTTTGAAGCGGGTGAAAGAGGCGGCAGCCTCGCTCTCGATGGAGATGGCGATGCTCAAGCGGCCGCTCAATGTCGGCTTTTCCGGCGGCGAGAAGAAGCGGGCCGAGATCCTGCAGATGAAGCTGCTGGAGCCAAAGCTCTGCGTGCTCGACGAGACCGATTCCGGCCTCGACATCGATGCGCTGAAGATCGTCTCGGACGGCGTCAACGCGCTGCGTTCGGCCGACCGTGCCATCATCGTCATCACCCACTACCAGCGCCTGCTCGAGCACATCGTGCCCGATAGCGTGCACGTCCTATACAAGGGCCAGGTGATCAAGTCCGGCGACAAGTCGCTGGCGCTCGATCTCGAAGCCAATGGCTATGCCGGCGTGATCGGCGAAGCCGCGTGAGATGCCAGAAGGCCATTTTATGCTGAAAGGCGGGGCAAAACTGATGAATATGCATACACATCCCCAGCGCACACAGGCCGAAACGGCGTTGATCGACGCTTTCGGCGAGCGGTTGTCGCTGCTGCCGGGCGACGGCGCGGTGATGCTGAAGCGCGACGACGCCATTGAGGCAATCAAGCACGGGCTGCCGACGCGGCGCATCGAATCCTGGCATTACACTGACCTGCGCCGGCTGTTGACTGCGGTGCCGGCGTTCGATCCGACGGCCGCCGCCAAGGGGCTGGCGCCCATCGTCGAAGGTTCCGCCGTTCTGGCAGTTCTGAACGGCGTCTCGAGTGCGAAATTCCCTGCCATCGAAGGCGTGACCGTCCAGCGCCTGTCGGAAAAGCTGACTGACGGCTCGATCGCACCGGGCCTCGATCCCTATGGCAGCGATGACGCCATCGGTGCGCTGAACACCGCCTTTGTCGCTGACGGCTATTTCGTCGACATTGCGGATGGCACAGCACTGGAAAAGCCGATCGAATTGCAGAATTTGCAGGCCGGTGGCCAGGTGCATGTGCGCTTTCCCGTGCGTGTCGGCGCCGGCGCAAAAGCTGCTCTCGTCGAGCGTCAGGCCGGCGAGGGCGCGGCACTGGGCAGCTCGGTCAGCCAGCTCGTTCTGGGCGAGGGTGCGGACGTTACCTGGCTGATCGTGCAGGAGCAGCCGGAAACGGCCACGCATCTTGCCCAGTTCAAGGCGCATCTCGGCAAGAATTCGAAGCTGACCGTGTTCTTCATGAATGCCGGCGGCAAGCTTGTGCGCCAGGAGATCGTGGTGAAGACCACGGGCGAAGGCGCCGACTTCAAACTGCGCGGCATCAACCTGCTCGCCGGCGACACCCACACCGACGTGACCATGGTGCTCGACCATGCCGTGCCGCATACGACATCGACGGAAGTGATCCGCAATGTCGTGACCGGCAAGGCGCGCGGCGTCTTCCAGGGCCGCATCAACGTCCACCAATACGCGCAGAAGACCAACGCCAAGATGGCCTGCAACACGCTGCTTTTGTCGGATGATGGCGAGTTCTCGACCAAGCCGGAGCTCGAAATCTTCGCCGACGACGTCATCTGTGGCCATGGCGCGACCGTCACCGAGATCGACCACAACCATCTGTTCTACCTGATGGCTCGCGGCATCGACGAGAAGAGCGCCCGTGGCCTGCTGGTCAAGGCGTTCGTCGCCGAAGTGATCGAGGAACTGGACGACGAAACCATCGTCGAGGCCCTGGAAACAAGGCTGGACGACTGGTTCGTGGCGCATGGGTAGCGCCTCCCCTTCTCCCCTTGTGGGTCCGAAGGACGGGCGAGGCAAGTGACTCGCCCCGGGCGGTGGCCGAGCGAAGCTCGGTCGGATGAGGGGTGCGTGACGAAGTGAGGCGGTGCCTCAAGAGAGCTTGTAATGGACCAGAAGATCGAAACAACCCCATACGACGTCGAGGCGATCCGCCGCGACTTCCCGATCCTGTCGCGCGAAGTCTACGGCAAACCGCTGGTCTATCTCGACAATGGCGCCTCGGCGCAGAAGCCGCAGGTGGTGCTGGATACGATCCAGCACGCCTATTCCCAGGAATACGCCAACGTGCATCGCGGCCTGCATTTCCTGTCGAATGCCGCAACCGACGCTTATGAGAAGGCACGCGAGACGGTGCGCCGTTTCCTCAATGCGCCAAGCACCGACAACATCGTCTTCACCTCCAACACGACCGCCGCCATCAACACCGTGGCTTACGGCTATGGCATGCCCAATATCGGCGCGGGCGACGAGATCGTGCTGTCGATCATGGAGCACCACTCCAACATCGTGCCGTGGCATTTCATCCGGGAGCGGCAGGGCGCCAAGCTGGTCTGGGTGCCGGTCGACGATCTCGGCATCTTCCACATCGAGGAATTCGAAAAGCGCCTGACCGACAAGACAAAGCTCGTCGCCATCACGCATATGTCGAACGCGCTGGGCACGGTGACGCCGATCAAGGAAATCGTGCGCATCGCGCATTCGCGTGGCATTCCCGTACTTGTCGATGGCAGCCAGAGCGCCGTGCACATGCCGATCGACGTCCAGGACCTCGACTGCGATTTCTTCGTCTTCACCGGTCACAAGGTTTACGGGCCGTCCGGCATCGGCGTGCTTTACGGCAAGAAGGATATTCTCTCGGCCATGCGCCCTTTCATGGGCGGCGGCGAGATGATCGAGGAAGTGACGGAAGACGTCGTCACCTACAACGAGCCGCCGCACCGCTTCGAGGCCGGCACGCCGCCGATCGTGCAGGCGATTGGCTTGGGTGCAGCATTGGAATACATGGAAAAGGTTGGCCGCGAGCGCATTGCCGCCCATGAGGCCGATCTCAAGACCTATGCGCATGAACGGCTGCGCGCCATCAACTCGCTGCGCATCTTCGGCGACGCGCCGGACAAGGGCGCCATCATTTCTTTCGAATTGCAGGGCATTCATGCCCATGACGTGTCGATGGTGATAGACAGGCAGGGTGTTGCCGTCCGCGCGGGCACCCATTGCGCCCAGCCGCTGTTGAAACGCTTTGGCGTAACCTCCACATGCAGGGCATCGTTCGGCATGTATAATAACAGGGCCGAAGTCGACGCTTTGGCCGATGCGCTGGAAAAAGCGCGCAAGTTCTTCGGGTGACAGGTTCTTTGGATGACGACCATGGATGATGCGAGCCACACCACCGCGCCGGAAGCGGCCGTCAATCCGGTGGTTTCCGCCTCGGCAATTCCCGCCGACGAGCTGGCGCGGCTGACCGACGACATCGTCTCGGCGCTGAAGACGGTCTATGACCCGGAAATACCGGCCGACATCTATGAGCTCGGCCTCATCTACAAGATCGACATCGAGGACAACCGCGCGGTCAAGATCGACATGACGCTGACCGCGCCCGGCTGTCCGGTGGCCGGCGAAATGCCCGGCTGGGTGGAAAACGCCGTCGGCGCCGTCGAAGGCGTCTCCGGCGTCGAGGTCAACATGACCTTCGACCCGCCCTGGTCGCCCGACCGCATGTCGGAAGAGGCGCAGGTGGCGGTGGGCTGGTACTAGGTTGACTGAGGTTGGTGCACTTGCACCAGTGGTAAAACTTCACCATTTTAGGTGAGGAATCATTCGGCAGGCCTTGAACCTGCATGGAATGGAAGAGGAAAAAGAATGGGACGCTTCGCCGTCATCATGATGACCGAAAAGGCCGCCGACCGGGTGCGCGAGATCGTCGCCACGCGCGACAATGCGCATGGCATTCGCCTCGGCATCAAAAAGGGCGGCTGCGCCGGCATGGAATACACGGTCGACCTGGTGACCGAGCCCAATACCAAGGACGACCATATCGAACGCGACGGCGCGCATGTCTATGTCGCGCCCGAGGCTGCCCTTTTCCTGTTCGGCACCGAGATGGATTTCGAGCAGACCACGCTGCGCACCGGCTTCACCTTCCACAACCCGAACCAGAGTTCCGCCTGCGGCTGCGGCGAATCCGTCGAACTGAAGCCCGCCGACCTGAAGGCGCTGGCTGAGGCGCGCGCTTCGGCCTGATCTTCCTTCTCCCCGTTCACGGCATAGGCGCTAAGATAGCTTTGGCATGGACTGAAACTTGCGCTTTCGTGGTGGTTC
>NZ_AYWC01000025.1:0-45799 GCF_000502615.1 Mesorhizobium sp. LNJC405B00
GCTGTGCCCACTGCTGCCATGCCGCCGGCGGCGAGCCCGGTGCCGACCGCCGCACCCGCGCCGAGCTGCGGGCCGCCGGAGACGAGACCGTTGGCGATACCAGGTCCAAATATGCCAAGGCCGAGCAGCGACAGCGCGGCCAGCACGATCGCCATGGCGTCGTCGATCGACGGCGTGGTCCCGCCGAATCCGGAAGTGAACTCGGAGAAAAGGGTTGAGCCGATGCCGATGATGACGGCGAGCACGAGCACCTTGATGCCGGACGAGATGACGTTGCCAAGCACCCGCTCGGCCATGAACGCGGATTTGCCGAACAGACCGAAGGGTATCAGCACGAAACCGGCGAGCGTCGTCAGCTTGAACTCGATCAGGGTGACGAAGAGCTGGATCGCCAGGATGAAGAAGGCCAGCAGCACCAGCGCCCAGGCGAAGAACATGCAGGCGATCTGGATGAAGTTCTCGAAGAAGGACCAATAGCCCATCATGTTCGAGATCGAGTCCAGCAACGGCCGGCCGGCATCGAGCCCGGTCTGCGCCACCTTGCCCGGGCGCATGAGATCGTTGACGGTAAAACCCGTACCCGAGGCCTTCAGGCCAAGCCCGGCGAAGCTTTCGAAGACGATGCGGGCGAGATTGTTCCAGTTGGAAATGAGGTAGGCGAAGACGCCGACGAAGAGCGTCTTCTTGACGAGGCGCGCCATGATGTCCTCGTCGGCACCCCAGGACCAGAAGAGCGCCGCCAGCGTCACGTCGATGACGATCAGAGTTGTGGCGATGAAGCCCACCTCGCCGCCGAGCAGGCCGAAGCCGCTGTCGATGTAGCGTGTGAAGACTTCGAGGAAATGGTCGATGACGCCCATGCCACCCATGTCAGCGCGGCTCCGGCCGAGGCGGCTCGACCTGCATCGCGGGAGCGGTCACATCCGTCCCCTCCCCTTCTTGCCGGTCGCCTGACGCGGGCACATTCGGAAACAGCGTTGTCGGCGCTACCGGCGCAGGCGCGGTTGCCGAGTCACGTTGACGGAGAAACCGGCGCCGGCTCTCTGCCCAGGCTTTCAGACAACCGGGATCGCGAGGACCGGCCTCGCCGATCCCGGAACAGCGGCGCAATTCGAACGCGAGCAGGTCTTGTGACGCGGTGGAACGGTCCCGTGTCCCAAGGGCGTCAGGCTCATCGTCCTTGCTGCTCATCTCGATCGCGGTCACTGTCAAAGCGACCGCGATGAAGACGACCGCACTGACACGAGCGAGGATCTTGCCATCCATCGCTCCGGCCTCAGTTCTTGCCATAGAACATCTGCGCACTGCCGGGTTGGTAGCCCGAGCCCTGCGTCAGGAAGCGGCGGCGCTGCTCCCGGCCCTGGTCGGCGGCGGTGGCCTGCTCGGCCGATTGCAACGCTTGCGCCCGACCATTCGCGGCGACGACAGCGGTGAGATCGGCAAGCTGCTGCGCCTGAAGCCCGAGGAGCTGGTTGCCGGCCTGTGTTGCCTGAAGCGCGCCCGTCGCACCCTGGCTTTGGCCGACCAGTGCCGACATCTCACTGCGATTGGTGTCAATGTTGCCGACGACGCCCGCCTGCACACGCATGGCATCCTGAAGGCCACCAACCGTGTTGCCCCAGCGCGAGCGCGCGTCGGCGACGAGTTGCTGATCCGAAGCCGATAGCGAGACGTTGCCGTATTTCTGCTGGAAGGCCTGATCGATCTGCCGCACGTCATAGGCAACGTTCTGCGCCTGACTGAGCAGTTGCTGCGTACGCTGCACGGACTGCTGAAGCTGTTCCAGCGAGGAGAACGGCAGGCTTGCGAGATTGCGCGCCTGGTTGATGAGCATCTGCGCCTGGTTCTGGAGCGAGGTGATCTGGTTGGTGATCTGTTCGAGCGAGCGCGCTGCCGTCAGGACGTTTTGCGAATAGTTCGAGGGATCGAAAACGATCAAGGCCTGTGCCGGTGTCGTCAGGAAAGGCGAGAGCGCGGCAGGAGCGACAAGCAGTGCGGCGGCGAACCGCATGCCAAGGGAACGGCGTTGTTTCATGGGGACTTCTCCTTGTTGGTGAGGGCGGGGCTGGTTAGGGCGGGGCTGGTTATGGCGGGAACGAGTTCAGCGGCCCAGCCGACGCCACGGTGGCTAAGCCAGGCTGCGAGGAATCCGTCGCGGCCGTGCTCGGCGAAGATGCGGGCGATCGCGGCCTGGTCGGTCTTCGAGGACACAGCGCAGAGCGCGAGCGCCACATCGGACAGACCGAGCTCGAACAGCCGGTTGCCGCGTCGGGACTGGCAGTAATAGTCGCGCTTTGGCATCGCCCGCGCGATGATCTCGATCTGCCGATCGTTGAGGCCGAATCGACGATAGATCGCCGTGATCTGCGGCTCGATTGCGCGCTCGTTTGGCAGCAGAAGCCGGGTCTGGCAGCTCTCGATGATCGCGGGCGCGATTGCCGAGCCGTCAATGTCGCTGAGCGACTGCGTGGCGAAGATGACGCTGGCGTTCTTCTTGCGCAGCGTCTTTAGCCATTCGCGGAGCTGGCCGGCAAAGCCCTCGTCGTCCAGCACAAGCCAGCCTTCGTCGATGATGAGAAGGGTTGGCGAGCCATCGAGCCGGTCCTCGATGCGATGGAAGAGATAGGACAGGACGGCGGGCGCGGCACCTGTTCCGATCAGCCCCTCGGTTTCGAATGCCTGGACCGACGCCGATCCGATATNCCGATATGCTCGTGCTCGGCATCGAGCAGGCGGCCATAGGGACCTCCGACGCAATAGGGGCGCAATGCCTGCTTGAGATCGTTTGATTGCAGCAGCACGACCAGGCCGGTGATGGTGCGCTCCTCGACAGGCGCGGACGCCAGAGAACTCAACGCCGTCCAGATATGCTCCTTGATCTCAGGCGTGATCGTTACATTCTCACGCGTCAGGATCGCCACGATCCAGTCGGCGGCCCAGGCGCGCTCGGGGACATCGTGAATGCGCGCGAACGGCTGAAGACTGACGCTATCGGACGCTCCATCGCTGAGATCGCCGCCGAGATCATGCCAGTCGCCGCCCATGGCGAGTGCCGCCGCGCGGATCGAACCGCCGAAATCGAAGGCGAAAACCTGCGAGCCTTCATACCGGCGGAATTGCAGCGCCATCAGTGCCAAGAGCACGGACTTGCCCGCGCCGGTCGGGCCGACGATCAGCGTATGGCCGACGTCACCGACGTGAAGCGAAAGCCGGAACGGGGTCGAGCCTTCGGTCTTGCCGAAGAGCAGAGGGGGCGCCGCAAAATGCTCGTCCCGCACAGCGCCCGCCCACACCGCTGAAAGCGGTATGATGTGGGCGAGATTGAGCGTGGAGATGGGAGGCTGTCGGACGTTGGCGTAGACATGACCCGGCAGGCTGCCGAGCAAGGCGTCGACGGCATTGATGGTTTCGATGATCGCCGTGAAATCGCGGCCCTGGATGACCTTTTCGACCAGGCGCAGTTTTTCGTCGGCGATGCCAGGATCATCGTCCCAAACAGTCACCGTCGCGGTGACATAAGCCATGCCCGCATAGTCGGCGCCGAGCTCCTGCAGCGCCATGTCGGCATCAGCGGCCTTGTTTGCGGCGTCGGTGTCCACGAGGACGGACGCTTCGTTGGTCATCACTTCCTTGAGGATCGCGGCGACCGACTTGCGCTTGGCGAACCATTGACGCCGGATCTTTGTCAGCAGCCTGGTGGCATCGGTCTTGTCGAGCAGGATCGCGCGTGTCGACCAGCGATACGGGAAGGCCAGCCGGTTCAGTTCGTCGAGCAGACCCGGCGTGGTCGCGGTCGGGAAACCCGTGAGCGTGAGAATGCGAAGATTCGACGCGCCAAGCCGCGGCTCAAGCCCGCCTGTCAGCGGCTGGTCGGCCAGCATGGCATCGAGATACATCGGCGTTTCGGGAACGCGGACACGGTGGCGATTGGTCGAGACGCAGCCATGCAGATAGGTCAGCGTCTCGGCGTCATCGAGCCACTGGCACTCCGGCATGAAGGCTTCGACAAGGCGCAGGACGCGGTCGCTGCGGTCAGCGAAGCCGGTCAGCACCGCATTAGGGTCCAGGCCCTTCCGCTCGCGCCCTTCGTAAAGCCAGCTTTCCGCGCGGGCGGTGTCTTCGGCGGGCGCAAGATAGGTGAGAGTCAGGAAGTAGCTGGACTCGAAATGCGCGCCGGCCTCCTCGAAGCCCGCCTTTCGCTCCGCATCGACCAGCGTGGAGGCCGCATCTGGAAAGCGGCTGTCGGGATAGCCGGTCGAGGCATGGCGCTGCGCCTCCACGAAGATCGCCCAGCCGGAGCCGAGGCGGCGAAGGGCATTGTTGAGCCGGCCGGCGACAGCGACAAGTTCGGCGGGGACGGCGCTGTCGAGATCGGGACCGCGAAAGCGCGCGGTCCGCTGGAAGCTGCCGTCCTTGTTGAGGATGATTCCGGCGCCGACCAATGCCACCCAGGGCAGGAAGTCAGCGAGCCGGCTGCTACGATTGCGATATTCGGCAAGATTCATCATCCGATGGCCCCCCTCAGACCGTGAGATGCGCCGGGATGCGCAGATGCCGGCGAACTACGTCGACGAAAAGCGGATCGCGCTTGGCGGCCCAGAGGGCGGCAACATGGCCGATCGCCCAGATGGCGATACCGACGAGCCACAGACGCAGCCCCAGCCCCACGGCGCCCGCGAGCGTCCCGTTCATGATGGCGATGGCGCGCGGGGCGCCGCCGAGCAGGATCGGCTCGGTCAGCGCGCGGTGCACGAGGACCGTATAACCCGGTACTGTATAATCCGGCATTGGGCCGCCCTGTTCGACAGCGCCCACCATCAGACCAGCGCTCCGCCGCCGAACGAGAAGAACGACAGGAAGAAGCTCGACGCCGCGAAAGCGATGGACAGGCCGAACACGATCTGGATGAGCCGGCGGAAGCCGCCCGACGTGTCGCCGAAGGCGAGCGTCAGGCCGGTGACGATGATGATGATCACCGCCATGATCTTGGCGACCGGGCCTTCGATCGACTGGAGGATCTGTTGCAGCGGCTGTTCCCACGGCATCGACGAGCCGGAGGCATAAGCGGGCGCGGCCATCACCAGGAAGAGCGTGCCAACGGAAACAGTCATGGCAAGACGATGGCGCCCGAGGCGCAGGCGTTGGATCACGGATTTTCTCCTTCAGGGCTTTGGATGACCAAGGTTGTGCTGTCGTCGCCCTCAAGGACAGCTGGCGCGACCCGGTAATCACCGTCCGGGCGCAGCCCATCGACACAAGCGAGTTCGGACAGCCGGCGCGCGGAGCCGCGGCCGGAAAGGACGGCCACCAGATCGATTGTTTCGGCGATCAGCGCCCGCGGGACCGTGACGACGGCTTCCTGGATGAGCTGTTCCATGCGGTGGAGCGCGCCAATGGCGCTGCCGGCGTGGATCGTCCCGAGGCCGCCGGGGTGGCCGGTCCCCCAGGCTTTGAGCAGCTCGAGAGCCTCGGCCCCGCGCACCTCGCCGACCGGAATGCGGTCGGGCCGCAGGCGCAGCGATGAGCGAACAAGATCAGATAGAGACGCGGCACCGTCTTTCGTGCGCATCGCCACGAGATTTGGCGCGGCGCATTGCAGTTCCCGCGTATCCTCAATGATGATGACGCGATCGGCGGTCTTTGCCACTTCAGCGAGCAGCGCGTTGATCAGCGTGGTCTTGCCCGTGGATGTGCCGCCTGCAACGAGGATGTTCGCGCGGTTGGCAACGCCCAACCGAAGTGTGTCCGCCTGGCACGGCGACATGATCCCGGCCGCGACATAGTCTTCGAGGGTGAAGATGGCGACGGCGGGCTTGCGGATCGCGAAGGCGGGCGCCGCGACGACGGGAGGAAGAAGCCCCTCGAACCTCTCCCCCGTCTCCGGCAGCTCGGCCGAGACACGTGGGGAGCCGGCATGGACTTCGGCACCGACATGATGAGCAACGAGGCGAACGATGCGTTCGCCGTCCGCCGCCGACAAACGCTCTCCGGTGTCGGATAAGCCCTCGGACAGGCGATCGATCCACAAACGCCCATCGGGGTTGAGCATCACTTCAACGACGCCCGCGTCGTCGAGATAGCTCGCGATCGCGGGTCCGAGCGCTGTGCGCAACATACGTGCGCCGCGCGCCAGACCTTCTGAATTGTGATGCGAAGCCGCCATCCTGTCCCCGTTTCGATCCGGGGGACATGGGCGCCCCCTGGACGGGGATGATTAAGAGAGCCACATCTCGAGTGGTTTCAACACCTATGTCGAGGCGTAGTGGCGTAGCGTGCAAATACAGGAGATTGGCGGTGCCGACCGGCAATCAAAGGCTGACGATCTTCAGGCAAGGGCGGCGCTCGCCGTCAATTGTGCGCTCGTCGGCAAAGCCGTCTGGTCAAGCGGCCTCAGCACGAGTTGACCGTCGAGGCTTATGGCGCACCACAACATCCACCTTGTAATCGAGCCGATCGAGGCAACGCACGAGGCGATCTATCGAGAACTTGCCCGTTCGCCCGGTGACGATGGCGGAGACATCCGGCTGTTTCATCCCGAGCAGTTCAGCCGACTTCGCCTGGGTCAGGCGCCGGCGCTTGATAATGGCGCGGATCTCGCGGGCCAGCTTGGCCTTGAGCAATTCCTCTTCGGGATTGTCAAAGCCAAGGTCCGCAAACACGTTGCCGCTGCTCACTTCGGCGGTGATGTCTTCTGTCATGACTTTGTTCCTTTCCCATAGTTTTCGCGGTAGTGCGCCTCGGCCGCCTTCAATCGCACTGTCACGAGATCGATTTCGTGCTTGGGTGTCTCCCTGCCCTTCTTCGACTTCTTCTGGAAGCAATGAAGCACGTAGATCACCCCGGCAAAGCGCACCGCATAGACGGCCCGGTAGGTATCTCCGTCGAAGTCGTCGATCACCTCGAGGATGCTGCGGCCCCCAAACCCTTTCAGGGCTTTGACAGCCGGGTGCTCCTCACCATTCTGGGCGTCGTTGATTGCGACACCCATCAACCGGCGAACATCGACCGGAAACTCGCGCAGGTCGCCCTTCGAGGATCCCATCCACACCGTGGGCTTTTGGTTTTTCATTCGCCTGCCTTATAGCATACAGACTATAATTTTCAACCAAGAATCCTGATCGAGGCTTGCAAAATCTCAGTCCTCCCGTCCATTTAGCCCACGGGCCTGCCGGGCTGGTGGGTGTCCAGGCCGCCATCGATGTCCTCGGAGATCTCCTGGCGAAGCTTTGGACCTTTTGCCAGGCGCCGGCCGAGCGCGGTGACAAAGGCATCATAGCGCTCGCCCGCCTTGGCATGGGCAGCCTGCCCCGCGGGCTCGGGCAACGCTGGTGTTGTCGCCAGCCAGAAGCGGACGAAAACGGCGAGCGTCTCCACCGCAATTCCAACATCGCGCTCCTGGCGTGCCATGCGGCGATCGAGCTGGTCGAGCCGCTTGGTGATCGCCGCCTCCTGTCGCTCGGCGGCATCGGGTGAGAGGAACGACTCGATGGCCGCCTCGGCGACGAGCGACCGTGAAAAATCTCGACGCGCCGCATGTTCGGCCAGCCTGCTCATGACCTTCGGATCGAGATAGACGGACAGGCGTTGTTTGCGGGGTGGCTTTACCATGGGAGCCTCACATATCCACGCCGTCGCCGGGGTCGAGCGACACCTGTCGCGCAATGCCTTGCATCAGACGCGTCAGCCGACGGTTGCGGGCAACCTCGTCCTCCACGTCGTCTATGCGATCGATCTCGAATTCGTTCTCGGTCGAAGGCTTCACGACCTGCTCGACACGACTGAGCTCGGGTTGCCGAAGACGCTCGGAATCAGTTGTGTCGTCATCCGTGGCCGACGGCGCCGACGTGGCTTCAGCAATCTGCGGACGGGAAGGCAGAGGCAGTTTCGTCCAGTCGTCGGGCCTCCCCTCCTCCGCCGCCGCCGTCAGCACCGGCGGCGGCAGGATACGTTCCTGGAAGCGAGCATCCTCATGATAGCGCGCCTTTTTGGCGCGGATAGGCGGCGCACCCGAAACCATGACGATCTCGTCGGTGGACGGCAGTTGCATCACTTCTCCAGGCGTGAGCAGCGGCCGAGCCGTCTCGGAGCGGGAGACCATGAGATGACCGAGCCACGGCGACAGCCGGTGGCCGGCATAGTTCCTCATGGCCCTCATCTCGGTCGCTGTTCCCAGCGCGTCGGACACCCGCTTGGCGGTGCGCTCATCGTTAGTGGCAAAGCTCACCCGGACATGGCAGTTGTCGAGGATTGAATTGTTGGCGCCGTACGCCCTCTCGATCTGATTGAGGGATTGAGCGATGAGGAAGCTTTTCAGCCCGTAGCCGGCCATGAAGGCGAGCGCCGACTCGAAGAAGTCGAGGCGGCCAAGCGCCGGGAACTCGTCGAGCATCAGGAGCAGCCGGTGCCCTTTCGCCCTCACCTGCAGATCTTCAGTCAAGCGGCGGCCGATCTGGTTGAGGATCAGGCGAATGAGCGGCTTGGTCCGGCTGATGTCGGACGGCGGCACGACGAGGTAGAGCGTCGTCGGATGCTCGTCGTCGATAAGGTCGCTGATGCGCCAGTCGCAGCGGCGCGTGACCTCTGCCACGACAGGATCGCGATAGAGGCCAAGAAACGACATGGCGGTGGACAGCACGCCGGAGCGTTCGTTGTCTGATTTGTTCAAGAGTTCCCGCGCGGCGTTGGCGATGACCGGGTGCGGACCGCCCTCACCCAGATGGGCTGTTTTCATCATCGCGGACAGCGTCGATTCGATCGGACGCTTCGGATCGGAGAGGAAACCGGCAACGCCGGCAAGCGTCTTGTCCTTCTCGGCGTAGAGGACGTGCAAGATTGCGCCGACCAGAAGGGCGTGGCTGGTTTTCTCCCAATGGTTTCGCCGCTCGAGCGAGCCTTCGGGATCGACCAGGATGTCAGCGATGTTTTGAACGTCGCGGACTTCCCATTCGCCGCGGCGCACCTCGAGCAGCGGGTTGTAGGATGAGGATTTCGGATTGGTCGGATCAAACAGCAGGACCCGGCCATGCCTGGCGCGAAAACCCGCGGTGAGTTGCCAGTTTTCGCCCTTGATGTCGTGAACGACGGCGGAGCTCGGCCAGGTCAGCAGCGACGGGACGACGAGGCCGACACCCTTGCCCGAACGTGTGGGCGCGAAGCACAGCACATGCTCCGGCCCATCGTGGCGCAGATAGGCGCTGTCATATCGTCCAAGCACCACACCATCGGGGCCGAGAAGGCCCGTTGCCTTGACCTCCTGCTTGTCGGCCCAGCGGGCGGAGCCGTAGGTCTCGACCTTCTTGGCCTCTCGAGCCCGCCAGACCGACATGCCGATGGCGACGGCGACGCAGGCGAAACCGCCGAAAGCCGCGATAAAGGCTCCCTCTACGAAGATCGACGGCGCGTAGGCATCGAAGCCATACCACCACCAGAAGAATGACGGCGGAAGGTAAAACGGAAAGCCCAGGACACGGAACCATGGCCTGCCGAGCTCGGGCTGGAATGCCAGGCGCCAGGCTACCCATTGCGTCGCGCTCCAGGTAGTGATCAGAACGATCATCAAGACCGCGAGGATCTGGCCCCAGAGTATCTTGGTGGCGGACATAGAAGCGGTCCTTTCTTCACAACGAGGTTAGAGACCGAGGCTCCGCTTGCGGGCGAAGCTCCAGTCGATGCCGCCGTCATCGCGAGCGACGCCCGAGACGTGGCGGCCAAGATGCTTTTCGAGAGACGGCGTCCAGGGCACCAGTTGGAAACCGAGGCCGTCATCCATCATGGCGAAGCGGCCGGAGGCGAGCGTGAAACGGTGCCGGTAGGAACCGGCCACAAACTCACCACTGCGAACGCGGTTGAACGGCTGGCCGGTTTCGGCCGAGAGCTTTTCGCCGAGCGCCTCCAACTCGCGGCGACGCAGCGTGTCTATTAGGTTGCGGGTGAAGGTTGTGCGTTGGCCATGCCGCTCGCCGAGGCCCTGTTGGACGAGGTGGTCGGCACGGAGCTGCATCGCCTGCCGCACCTCGGCGCCGAAGCCGCCTTCCGACAACGCAATCGGTTCGCAGGCGGTGTTCTGGCGATCGAGCCAGGTGGCGCCGGCGGCGGTAACCTGCCGCTCAATATCGAGATCGGAACGGACAGCGAGCGCCACGCGACCATGTCCCTGCGCGTCACTGAACTTGCGCAGCTCGACGATCGAACCCGGAGCGCTGTCGCCGGCGGCATCGAGATCGGACAGCTTGATGTGATGTGTGCGGCCGTCGGTGCCATCGACCACGGCGTAGGCGCTGCCCTTCAGCTCATCATCAAGGCCGCGGTCGACCAGCCGACCGACGATAGGCGAGTCAAGGCGCTCCGCCGCCAGCACATAGTTCGCCGCGCCGCGCTCGATGCCCTGTTCTGTCAAGGCGCGATGCATACGCTTGATGATGTCGCCGCGCTCACCAAGCTCGCGCAGCGTCTCCTCGGCCTTTTCGCCGATCATCCATTGGCCTGGGCCGACCTGTTCGGCAAGGCCAAGGGTTTCGAGCTTGCGCACCCGCCCGACCTTCAGCACGTGATACTCATCGGGCTGAGCGTTCGCCGGGGACGCAAGATTGACAACGCCTGTGTCGCGGCCATCGCGAACAAGCTGCCGATCAAGTTGGGTCCAGCGTTCGGCTTCGACCTGGCGCTCCAGATTGCGATGGATGTCGACATCGGTGCGCGGGCCGAGCTCCTGCGTAACAAGGTCGGCGGCGCGGGCGCGCATCCCCTCCTTGATGTAATCGCGGGAGATCACAAGATCCTGCCCATCATCAGTCTGGCCGCGCAAAATGATATGAAGGTGCGGATTGTCGGTGTTCCAGTGATCGACGCCGGCCCAATCGAGCTTCGTGCCGAGGTCCTTTTCCATTTGGCCCATCAGATCGCGGGCGAAGGATTTGAGATCCGCCATTTCGACGGCATCTTCCGGCGAGACGATGAAGCGGAAGTGGTGCCGACCATCGCTGCACCGCTCGGCAAAAGCACCGTCATCCACCTCCCCGACTTTCGGCCCGAACAGCCTTGCCTTCTCCCCGTCACGGGTGACGCCCTCGCGGCGCAGATAGCTGAGATGGGCGGCAAGCGGCGCGGCGCGCGCGTGATGTCGCACCAGCCGTGTCTTGATGATCACGGTGCGCGAGCGGCCGGTGAGGAGACGATTGGCGCGCACGCTCGCCGAGCGGCCACGCCCGAAGGTCGAGCGATTACCCGGACGGATCCGGCCGGAGCGAGAGATACGGGCGCCCGCCTTCTGGGCGGCGGCAAGCGCCTGCGCGATGAAGGGCCTGGCGCGCTGGGTGCCCGATGAGCGGATGCGGCCGGGCCGGATTCGGAATCCATCCTCACCGTTCATGACGAAGATCCGCACATCGTGTCAAAACACGGAAATCACAGGTAAATGGGTGTTCCGCCGAGGTGCGCGAAACCTTCGCACCTCGCGGAAATGCTGCATAACCTATTGAAACAACACAACCGACCGACGCCGCACCTCGCGGCCTTTTATCTCGCCATCTTCCGGTTGTTCTGCCCACCTTCCGCCTCCATCCACGCCACGGTGCGCGGGAGCATGCGGTTGCGCGAAAACGCCCATGCGCGCTCATGGCTGGATCCTGTCGCCGGCTCGCGCCACGAAGAGGTCTTCGGACAGCGGCACGATGGCGGAGATATCGCGCACGATGGCGGAGATATCGCGCACGGTGGGTGCAGAGCTCGCGTCATTTGGTGGTCGCTCGGCCGGCACGAGAGCGACAGCCTGTATGCGATCCGGCTGACCGACGAAGAGCGAGCCGTGCTTCCACGGAATGGCCTCGACAGACGTGACTGCGAAAGGGCGCATACCCTCGCTTTCACCCATCAGGGGGGCAAGTGCTGCGACATAGGCGCGGGTCTCGGCCGGTAACGGCCGTCCGGTAAGGTAGGCTTCGTAGCGTGCAGGTCCCGCATTGTAGGCGGCCAGAAACCCCGGTGAGCCGAAGCGATCGTGCAGTTCGCGCAGGTACGCCGTTCCTGCCATGATATTGTCGCGAGGATCGAACGGATCGCGGCCGAGCGACCAGCGGGCGCGCAGGTAATCCCATGTACCCGGCATGATCTGCATCAAGCCGCGGGCACCCGCGCTGGAGACGGCGCGCACATCGCCCGCACTCTCCTTGCGCATGATGGCGCGTATCAACGCGGTCGGAACGCCGAAGCGGTGCGAGGCTTCGCTGATTTGCGTGCCGAAAGGATCGCGCTGCGACGATCGTGTGAGAGGTGTTTCCTGCGCCAAGGTCGCCGCCGGCATGACGGTCGCAACGGACAGGCCGCAAAGGAGGAGCAGAGCCATGCGCCGGGCAGCGCGAAGCGGCCCGGGCGCACCGCGATGGCTCGTCGACGGACGGCGAGCGCGCATCGTTCAATCCTTCCCGCTGCGGTCGCGCGGGCGCGCCCAGTGCAGCGACCAGGACGTTTTGTCGTCGCCATTGCGAAAGAGGTTCGCGCGTATCGGCTGCGCGAAGGTCGGGTCGTCGAGCTGGATCGAGACATAGTCTCCGGCCTTTTCGCTGGAGCGTTTCCAGCCGGCACCAATCTCGGGGCCGTCCTCGTTTCCGGCGTGAATGCGGTAGTCAGGCGCATTCTCCGTTTCGCTCGCCTCTGCCGCCACAATGGCGATATCCAGGTTGAGGCTGAGCGTGTGGATGCGCCCGTTATAGCCAGTCTTCTGGCGCGTGAATTCTCCGATCTGCTGCATGTCAGGCTCCTGTTTTCAGTTGTGCGGTGGTGGGCTGGCGGCCCGACACGCGCCGCCGGTCGCGCGCTCACCGCATTGGCGCGCGCCTTCGAAGCGGCCGTTGCCGCCCTCGTCCGTCCACAGTGGGACGGCGCGGCCGATGATCTGGCTGGTGGCGAGGAGGCCGAAGTAGCGTNCCATCGAGACTGTCGCGGACCTGCCAGTTCATCAGGAAGACTTCGCCGCTCGCGATGCGGCGGCAGCCCTGCCAGACCGGCAGGTCACGGCCGGCCCGATCACGCTCGAGCGCCGCGCCCGCCTCGATACCGTCGACGGTGATGGTGAGGTTCGAGCGACAGACTCGTTGCCCGGAAACGCCAAGGATGCGCTTCAAGAGTGGCACGCCCCTCGGCAGATAGCCGCGATCGGCGAGGAACGCCGCGAGTGGCTCGGGGGCGTCGACGGCGACAAGATCGGTGACCTCGAACGGTCCGTGAAAGTCGATCGTATAGAAGCCGATCGGTGCGCTGGCTGACGCATTCCAGATGAGCTTCGTGGGCGTCGAAGTGAGGCCGGGATAGCCGACGCCCATGGTTGCGACAACGCTGGCGAGGATGATCCCGGCGCGCGTCACGGCTCGGTCCTCTTGCGCAGCAGGAAGGCGCGATGTTGGTCGAGTGTGTAGCTGCGCGGCTCGTGGCCTGCGGTTATCCGGTTGTGGATGTGCCGCCAATGATCGGGCGACACCAACTCAGGCTCGATGTCGAGGCGCTGGATGGCGTCGATCGCCTGCAGCACGCGTTCGACCTTGGGCCAGCTCTCGACCTTCAGAAGGATGTCGCCGCCAGGCCGCACGAAGGGCAGTGTCTGATAGGCTTCGCCACGTGATACCGCACGCACGATATCGATGCGTGAGATGATCGTTCCGAAGTCGTTCGCGGCCCACCGCACGAAGGCGAAGACCGCGCCGGGACGATAGGACAGGATGCGCCGGCGACGATCAACAATCTGTTCGTGGGCGGGCGTGCCGAACCGTATCCAGTTCTCGATCCTCTTCTCGACCCAGGTCAGTTCGACATGGACGAGATTATCGGCAGCGTGGTCCGTGGCCGGGAATGCGCCGCGCATGCGGGGAGCCGCGGTGCCAGTCATTTCGGTTCTCCTGATGCAGTGGGAAATGCGCGCGCGAGCCTCGCGGGCAGCGTGTTGGCGACGAGGAGGTCGTGCTCGAAAGCGGCGATGCGTGCGCGCTCCTGAGTCGTCATGTCGGTGGTCGGGCGCACGACGAAGGTCGCGAACTGATTTCCCTTGCAGGTCAATTCACCGGCGAGAAGCAGCGTCAAAGTTGCCTTGCCGACACGGCTCTTTTGATTGCGGAGTGCGGCGATCGTCGGGTGGCTTTCGAGCGCGGATCAAGAGGCGGATTCGGGGCGTCAGAGACGCTGGTTGCCGTGTTGCGACCGCCAGAAACCGTCGACGTTTGGGGGGTGTTGTTGGTGGTTACGCTGAGTGCGTGGCTGGCTCGCCGGACGAGCCTCTGCACATCGCGCGCGCGCTCTTCAGAGTTAGAGTCGGGGTTAGAGTCTAAGTTAAGGGCGCGATTTCGGCTTTGCTTTCTAAGGGTTAGGCCCCGTTTGGGTTCCTGATAGCACGAGCCTGCGGTTCCCGATGGCACGATAGTTCCGGTTCCGGATAGCACGATGCCGCCCACAGGCTTTCCACAGAAGCCGATCCGCTCGAAAGCGAGCAGCGTCCGGCCGCCCATCTCCACTTCGAGGAAGAGCGTGTAGCCGGGCAGCGGCTGGCGGCGGATGATGTCGCGTAGCTCGAAGGCAAAGCGCTTGTGGGGTGACAGGCTGCCGGATTTCTGGTGCAGGTGACGGAAGTCGAAGCGCCAGCCGTCGGGCTGGCGTCCGCCATGCTTGCGCACCAGCCGATAGAGCCAGCGCTCCAGCCCGCCAGTGAGGTCGAAATAGGCGCGATCGATCGTCAGCACGAGCGCGTCATCGAGGACTGCCTGGTAGAACCAGTCGGGGACGATCAACTCGATCCCCGCGGGTTTGCCATGGCGATCGATGCGCTCCTGCCACTCATTGATCCATGAGAAGCGGTGACGCCGGCCTTCGGCGGGCTGACGAATCGTCGTCGAGACGGTGGTCGACTGCAGCCGGTCAAGCCCCGCCTTCAGGCGCTGATAGTCGCGCAGGCTCTTGCCGCGGCCAACGAAGGTCAGAATCTCATAGGGCGTGGCGGCCATCAGACGCGAGGTGCGAAGGCCCGCGTCGCGCGCCTCGACGATCTGGCTTGCGGCCCAGATCAGGATGTCGGCGTCCCAGATGGTCGCCATGCCATGATCGGGTACGGCTTCGACCCGGATCGTGACGTTGCCGGCCGTGAAGTCGATTGGCGCGACGCGATGGGTCTTGGAGAGGGAGAAGAACGGATAGGCCATGAGATCCTGCGCATCTCGTGGGGCGAAGTCGCCAGGCAGCGCCCTGAACAGGTCAAGCTGCCCGCGCTCCGAAAGGGATTGGTTTCGCGTCGCCATTTGGAATCCGCGCGCGATCAGCGTGTGTATCGTCCGCCGTGCGTCTGCGGCGTCGGCATGTGACGCTTGGCCGGCAGGACCGACCCACGAGGGTCGGATGTTGAGGTGACAGCGCCGCGTTCGGCCCAAGCCTGAAGATCGTCGACGGCATAGACGACACGGCCGCCGAGCTTGCGGTAGGAAGGGCCAGTGCCATAGGTACGGTGCTTTTCGAGCGTGCGGGCGGACAGGCTGAGGAAATCCGCGGCTTCCTTGGTGCGCAGGAAGCGCGGCGGCAAAACGGCGATATCGGGTCGCATGGGTCGAACCTCCGTGGGGTTTTGGGCAACCGCTGGCGTTCAGCGGTGGGCGGAGACCACGGTGGCGGAGAATGGGCTTCGCAAGGGATGGGGAAGTTGAGGGGGGCTAAAACTCCACCCCCTTTGCGCGGCCAGACCCGCTAGGATCGACGGCGATGACGCAGGATTTGCAAATAGCCGCCGCCGATCATGGCGGTGGCGCCTTCGACCAGGCCGATCACCGCATCGCGCAGCGCGGAGGTCTTCCAGGGATCGGCGGCGACGCGCTTAGACCCGTAAAGCGCGATCGCAATGTCGCGGTAGCTCGCGCCATTCGAGTGGCCGTCAGCGGCCTGCATCATCAGTCGAAAGCGGCGGCGCTGCTGCGGGGTCATCCGCGTGTCCGAAGGTGGGGGGCGCCCCTGCAAGGAACGCCAGAAACGGGCGAGTGCTTCGATCCGTCCCAACGTCTCTGCATCCAGGGGGATCAGCGCCGCCAAAGGACCGTGCGGCTCACTACCGGGCAGAAGCAAAAGTTGAGTGGCGACACCTGCACTATGGACAGTGTGACGTCCTTCCGGGCTGTCGTGGAGCACGCCCGGGCCGGTCAACGGCGTCGATCGCAAGGAAGACAGAAATTCCGGCGCCGGCACGAGAGAAACCACAGCTGGATCGACGTCAGGCGACCAGAAAACGTCTTGCGCCAAGGCGGACAAATCCGGCCTGGCCGGGAAATCGTAACCCCCACTGCCGCTGTGCCTCAGGGGGGAACGGTGCTTTTTCGGCTCTTGTGGTCAGGAGCGCTTGGTAGTGCCGTTGATAGGGTTCGTGACGCCGCAGACACTCCCAGGCGAGCCCCTCGATGGGTAATGTATCGAAATAGTCGTAACTGTCATTGTCTCGCCAATGCGACGTATCCGGCCTCATCCAAGAGCTCCTCGCAAACAACGCGTAAACCCCGCCTCCGAACGATTCCGTGTTGTAGCGATTGGCGGAAGACTCTTGCTGGGCATCGGGTGATGCCGCTTCGGCATCACCCGCGAACCACAGGTGCTGTGGTGCTAGCTGCCGGGTCGACGCAAGAGATGACGGTAGCCTGCACGCGCCATCCAGCGCGCTCGCGCCAGATGGCTGTCGTGGATGCGCCGGGCGCGTTGTGGCTCCTTCGTCAGATCAATGCCGAAGAGGATTTCGACCACCTCGCGCCAGTCCGCACCGTCGTCGGCGGCGTCAAGCAGGCGCATATAGAGCTTGACGTGGTCCCGATCGTATTCGGTGAGTTCGTCACTGGTCGGCGCGGTTTCGTCAAACGGCTCGATCATCGCTTGCCTCCTCTTCACAGAGTGAGCCTGCATTTTATAGAAGCAATTTTGCCAGCGGAGGATGGTTGATCAGCATCGGGCGATGCGGTTTCGGCATCGCTCTCAGCTTGGGAGAACCGAACCGGACGTCCGCGGAAGAAGGCCCCGGCCTTCCGGCCGGGGCCTGCGCGGGTCCTTAGTCACCCCGCCGTGCGTTCGGGCGGGACCAGATGAGCGAGAAACCCTCACCTTCCTCGTCGTCGAAGAGGTTGGCGTAGATCGGGGCGTTGAAGCTCGGATCGTCGAGCTTGAGACCCAGGTAGTCGCGGCCCTCGTTGGAGGTCTTCGACCATGCGGCACCGATCTCGGCGCGGCCGACCAGCACCCGGTGGCTGGGAGCGTTCTCGCCAGTGGCGCGTGTGTCTGGGACGATGCGCACGTTCTTGGCCTGGACGCTGAGGGTGACGATTTCACCGGTGAACTCGTTCGAGGCGGACTTCTTGAAGGTGCCGATGGTAGCCATTGTAAGTCTCCATTTTCTGATCCCGAGCCCGCACCATGCGGCCTCGATGGCGATCACTTGGCCGGAGGCGAGCGACGACGCATCGCTTGCGACCGGAGCAACGCGGAGGACGGCGCAGGAACGACTTTCTTGTCTCGCGAGGAATGGCGGTGCTCGGGGTCCCCATGCCCTTGCGGCATGGGGTGGGAGCCGGCAGGGGAAGAAAGTAGAGACGCGCCGTTGCGGCCTAGGCGGTCGAGGCTTCAGCCGTCCTTCGGCCAGATCAGCCCATTGAAGAGGCGGTTTGGAGCGCTCTTGGGACAGATTGGCAACGGCGACGTTGGCGAACAACGAGCCTCCAGCAGATCGTTGCGAGTTCACTGGCGTCGTCCACGCATTCCAAACGCCGGGAACCCCACGCACCTCCAGCGCGGCAGTCACCGGCCGCGCTGCCGTCCTGCCACCGATTGGTCGGCCTGCCATGCGGCATCGACCGAAAAATGTCCAAGTCCACAGACGGGGCCGCGCCGGCACGTGGCCGTTGCTCGATCCATGGCATGCATCCCGAGTGCTCCAACCACCGAGGACAAGGAGGCCAAGCCTTCATCGCTCTGGTCCACCCGCCTCGCTCGCGCGGGTTTAAGCTCGAACCATGTCCCTACCGGATTGGTCGGCGGCGGCCATGCCCGCGACCCGCAGATATGCCGTGACGCCGACGGCGATCGCGCCAATGACGGAAAAGACGACCTGCCAGACTTCCGAAGGCATCATGTGATTCGCGATGCCATGAGTGGTATGGTATCCGGCAACGATCGCGGGAGCGACGAAGACCATCGCGATCGCCAGCTTTGCCCACATTGGCCTGATAACGCAGAGGAGGATTTGGCCGACGCCGAGTGTCAACCCGGCTGCGAGGATGCCGACAAGGATCGCGCCAAGCCAGCCGGTACCGGTGTTGAATGCCCATGTACTTGCGTTGACGCCGACGACCAAAGGGAGGGCGACGATAGCAAGCGTGAAGAGCAACCAGCACAAGATGCCGATGGCCGCGATGCAAAGGAGAATGCCGAGGATGATCATGGTGGTGTCTCCGAGAGAATGACTCTGGTGATTGCGCCTTCCACCACCACCTGGCGCAGTGCACAGCATAGCAAGGGAAAAGCGCGGGCGAAACCCGCCGGTGTTCTTGCATCGCCAAGCGCGATGTCCGCCCCGTCATGGGGTGAATGGGTCAATTTCGCCGATGATGGCTGTGTCGTCGCCGTCATACTCGTTAGCCGGGACGACCGAGAGAGTGCCGTCGCCAGCACGAAAGATGACGATGGTGACCATGAGAGTGGCGGCGAGGCTGAAGGCGAAGGCATGTGCGTCGGCGAAGGACATCGATCCGGCTCCTGTTTGAAGCGGAGGACCCTCCCCCGCTGACAGGCGCCCGATGTGTTCGGCCGATGGCCGCAATCACCGCGAAGGTGAAGCCGGAGCGGCGGCACGCTTCGCGTAGTCCGACCCCTTGCGGGTTGATGGCGTCAGGCCGTCGGCCGGACCAAGGATCAGCGCAATGGATCGCGGGTGTGGTCATCTTCAAGTCAGGAGCAGCGGGCGTTGTTGGCGCGACGCCCGTGCTACAGGAGAGCCTGAGCAAGCTGTCGCGCGATGTGGCGGGCGTCGAGCGAGAAACCGGGCGGCCATGATCGCGATGGGTCCCGTTGGAAGCCGCCACGCTGAAAATGAGGATGAAGCTGGGCGATGACGCTGTGCACTCGCGGTGGCAGGCCCAATCCAGCTCGTTCGGCGTAAAGAGCCGCTTTGCCGAGATCGTGCCCGAAATGGCGGCGGTTCCAAGGATCGCCGGTCGCAACTCTGAGAAGATGTAGACTTCAGGAGCAATTCAATGGCGATGGCGATGGCGTGAAGGACCGCATTGATGCGGCGGCGCTTATGCGCCGCCGTTGCCTAGCCGATAGACCGGGATACCGAGCTTGCGAGCCTTGTCCGCCAGGTTCTCCTGAATGCCGGTGCCCGGAAAGACGATGACGCCGATCGGCATGACCGCCAACATCTGGTCGTTGCGCTTGAAGGGAGCGGCCTTGGCATGTTTGCTCCAGTCGGGCTTGAAGGCGACCTGCTGCACCTTGCGATGATCGGCCCAGCGGGCGGCGATCTTTTCGGCGCCTTTCGGTGATCCGCCGTGCATCAGCACCATGTCGGGGTGCTTGGCGCGGATTTGGTCGAGCTTTGCCCAGATCAGCTCGTGATCGGCCGTATCGCCGCCGGAGAAGGCGATCTTGGGGCCGGCGGGTAACATGATTTCGGTTTCCGCGCGCCGCTTGGCAGTGAGGAAGTCGCGGCTATCGATCAATGCGGCGGTGAGATGGTGGTGGTTGACCATCGACCCCGTGCGCGGTCGCCAGGCCGAGCCGGTGTGCTGATCGTAGTGATCGGCGGCCTGGTCACGCATGAGCTCGAAGGCGTCGCGCCGTTCGATCATGGTCTGGCCCTGGGCGGTGAGTGTCTCGAGTTCAACCGCCTTGATCTCGCTGCCGTCCTGTTCGCGCTGCAGGCGGCGCTGGGCCTGCTCGTTGTCGTCCAGTTGCCGCTCGATCCGTTGTACAGCTCGGTGGAAGACATTGGTGACGGACCAGAGGAGGTCATCGAGGTCGGGTTCGAGGCGCGTGTCGCTCAGGGTGGCGATGAGGGCGTCAAAGATGTCGGCGACGGCTCCGGCCGCGTGGTCGCCACCAGGGAGCGGTCGCGGATCGGGCTCGTCGGCAAATGGGCGCCAGCCATAGAGCTGGAGTTCGGTGAGGATGTGATCGGTCGGAGAAGCGGCGTGGTGCGGTTCGGTGTCGTCGTGCTCGCTCATGGGGATGCTCCCGTCGGTTTGACCGCGACCCTCGCGGCCTTCATGGCGACGAGAGCCCACGGGCGGGACGGTCCGACACCCGCAGCGTAGCGGAGGGCCGGAGCGTAGCGGAGGATGGCGGCGGCCGGCTATTTTGCCTCGCGATGGAAAGGCGTCGCGACCAATCGCTGCCATTCGCGAGCAGTCGCGCGCCGCGGAAAATAGTCGGCCGCCGCCATTGCCTGGCCGGCCCGATTGTGGGCCGATCGCCCTCTCGAAGGCCGGGTCGCGGTTCCCTACCGGCGGGCTCCCATCCATGCGATGCGGCCACACCGTGCGCCGCGCGCTTCCCTTCCCGCCTCACGCCGCCCGTGTCAGATAGCGGATGCGATCCCTGCGCATGAGCTGGTCCGCAATCGAGGCGCGGAAGGTGGCAAGTCCGAAATGGCGGAGATCTTCGTTAAAATCCTCCATGAACGGCGAAAGAACGATCGCCTCGATCCCGGCGTCGATCGCGCGCTCGAGCAGGCTGTCGCGGGCACCGTCACCGGCCGGATCTTTGTCGCGGATGACATAGAGCCGCTGCAGGTTCGGCGGGAACAGGATGGCGGCGAGATGAGCCGCCGAGAGAGCCGCCGCCATCGCCATGTCGGGCAAGGCGCATCTGAGCGACAGCGTCGTCTCGATGCCTTCGCCTGCCGCCATGACGCTGCCAGGTACGCCGAAGCGGACGGCGTGACCGAGGAGGTTACCCATTGCCCGACGCGGCGTGTCGACGAGTGCCTTGCCGGCGCCGTCCGGTGCGAGCCAGGTGCGGTGCGCGCCGGTCAGATGTCCATCGAGATCGGTGACAGCAGCGATCATCGCCGGCAAGGTCCTGGTCGGTCCATGATCGTCTGGCCGGTAGTAGCAGTGTGGATGGAACTGCAAGGCTGTGGTTCCGTGCAAAGTCGTAATGCTACGTCCACGCAAATACGTTTCCACGAGGGTGCCGATAATGGGCTTCGACATGGCGACCAGTCGGCGAGCCGCTTCCGGAGAGCCAATGGGGACCTGCGTGATCGGCTCGGCCGGTCGGGGTGGCATGGCATCTGGCATAGCGAGAAACACGCGCGCCTCGTCGGCGACGTCCCGGAAATTGACCAGTCCGAGGGATTCGCGGATGACATCAAGCAGGTCGCCATGCTCGCCGGTAGCGGCGTCGGTCCATTTGCCTGGAGGTCCCTTCGGGGATGGCTGCAGACGCACGAACATCGAGCGGCCCGGCGCATTGCGGACGTCGCCGACAGTCCAATAGTTGCCCTGGCGACGGCCATTGGAGAGGTAGTGGCGGCACACCGCCTCGGCATATGCGCCGAGGCGGTGTGCCAGGTCGCATGCAGCGTGACGCGGACTCATGCAGCCTCCCGCTCACTGACCCGATCGATTGGGAAGTGGTCGAGCACGCGCTCCAGCACGGCGAGCCCGTTGGCGTCGATCGGCACGAACATCCTGAGCTTCCACGAAATGATCTCGTGGAAGAGACCGTACGCGGTGAGGCGCTCGCGCATCGCGTCGGTGAAGCCGGACAATTCGATGCGCCATGCGCCCATGACGCGGCTGCGGCGAAGCTGGAGATCCTCGGCAAGATCGAGGATGGTCCGGCCGTCCATCAGAACCGCAAACGCCTGCTCCGGCGACAGCAGCACCACGTTCGTCGCAGAGGCCTTGGCGGCCCATGCCGGCGAGACGCGGCGGCCGATGAGGCGCTCGCCCTCGTCGGTCTGAAGTCGACAAACGCGGGTCGACTCGTTGGGCAGGCGCTTCCAGATCGGTAGCAGCAGGCCGGTGACCATGTGCAAGACCGAGTCCGAAAACTCCGGCACCCCGGCGATTTCGGCCGTCCAGGCAGATATGAACGCCTCGCGGTCGGCCTCGATCCAGCGTGTTTCGCCCATAGCCTTGAGCGGCATGTTCTGGCCTTCCATCGGCCGGATCAGGCGGACACGTCGCTCGACCTCGCCATCGTCGAGCATGACGCTGGGGGTCGGGATCTGCACGGCGGCGCGGCCCGATTGCTCGTTGATGAGCAGTAAGGCACGCGGATCGCGGAGATGAACGAGCGCCGCATTGAGCGTGACGGGCCGATTGCGCTTGCGTTCGGTGATCGTGAGCAGGCGGCTTTCGGCGCCAGTGCGCGGATGGGTGTAGATCACCTGCCGATCGGTGACGACGAAGTTTTCGGCCTGCAGCGTCTCCAGCCCGGCGTCGTAGGTGCCTGACGCGATCGCGCCCTCGATGCGCGCCGCCAGCAGTTGCTCGAAGGCACCGAACAGCACGCCCTGCAGCGCAATGGTCAGTGCGAGCAGGCGATTGAGGAAGGTGGTGATCGGCGGCAACTCGTCCTTGATGCCATTGGCATCCATCAGCTTGAGACCCGTCGCCGCCTCGAAACGGTCGAGCGAGCAGCCCTCGACCTTGCCGCGTACGATCAGCAGATAGAGTTGCCGTAGCGCATCGCGGGCATGGTGGCTTTCCAGATTGTCCTCTGGCCGGAACAGGCCCTGGCCGCCGGTCTGGCGCTGGCCGCGCGTGATTGCGCCTAGCGTATCGAGCCTTCGCGCGATCGTCGAGAGGAAGCGCTTTTCCGCCTTCACATTGGTCGAGATCGGCCGGAAGAGCGGCGGCTGCGCCTGATTGGTGCGATGCGTGCGGCCCAGGCCCTGAATGGCGGTGTCGGCTTTCCAGCCGGCTTCGAGCAGATAATGCACACGCAGCCGCGTGTTCCGGGCCGACAGTTCGGCGTGGTAGCTCCTCCCCGTTCCGCCCGCGTCCGAAAAAACCAGAACGCGCTTCTGGTCATCCATGAAGGCCTGCGTCTCGGCGAGGTTGGCTGACCCGGCACGGTTTTCAACGACAAGGCGCTCGCCCTTCCGGACAATGCGGCGCGAGCGACCGGTGACCTCGGCCACGATGTCCACCCCGAAATGCTGGACGATCTGGTCGAGCGCGCCGGGGACAGGCGTCAAGCTGGCGAGTTTGGCGATCAACTCGTCGCGCCGGGCGACCGCCTCGCGGCTCTCGACGGGCTGGCCATCGCGGTAGACCGGGCGCGACGACAGATTGCCCTCGCTGTCGGTGTACGGCTCGTAGAGCTGCACGGGGAAGGAATGGGCTAGGTAGTCAAGGACATATTCGCGGGGCGTGATGTCGACGCGAACGTCGTTCCATTCCTCGGTCGGGAGTTCGGCCAGCCGCCGTTCCATGAGCGCCTCGCCCGTCGAGACGATCTGGACAACGGCCGCATGGCCCTCCTCCAGATCGTGGGTGATGGAGCGGACCAGGGTCGGTGTCTTCATGCTGGTCAACAAATGACCGAAGAAGCGCTGCTTGGCGCTTTCAAAGGCGCTGCGCGCGGCCGACTTGGCCTGGGCATTGAGCGTACCGGTGCTGCCGGTGATGTTGGCCGCCTGCATCGCCGCATCGAGATTGTTATGGATGACGCCGAAGGCCCCAGCGTACGCGTCATAGATGCGGACCTGTTCGGGCGTCAGCTCATGCTCGAGCAGTTCGTATTCGACGCCGTTGAAAGAGAGGGAGCGGGCGGTGTAGAGGCCGAGTGCCCTGAGGTCGCGTGCCAGCACTTCCATCGCCGCCACGCCGCCGGCCTCGATCGCCTCGACGAACTCGGCGCGGGTCGAGAATGGAAAATGCTCGCCGCCCCAGAGGCCGAGCCGCTGGGCATAAGCGAGATTGTGGACGGTGGTCGCGCCAGTCGCCGATACATAGACGATGCGGGCGTTCGGCAGGGCGTGCTGTAGCCTCAGGCCGGCACGGCCTTGATGGGAGGGAGCGGCGTCGCCGCGTTCGCCCTTGCCGCCACCGGCGTTTTGCATGGCGTGCGCCTCGTCGAAAATGATGACCCCATCGAAATCCGGACCCAACCATTCGACGATTTGTTTGACCCGCGAAACCTTCTCGCCGCGATCGTCGGAGCGTAGCGTGGCATAGGTGGTGAACAGGATGCCTTCCGCCAGCGTGACCGGCCTGCCCTGCGGGAAGCGGGAGAGCGGGGTGACCAGCAAGCGCTCCATGCCGAGCGCGGACCAGTCGCGCCGCGCATCCTCGATCAGCTTGTCGGACTTGGAGATCCAGACCGCCTTACGACGGCCCTGCATCCAATTGTCTAGGATTACGGCGGCGGATTCCCGGCCTTTGCCCACCCCAGTGCCGTCGCCGATCATGAAGCCTTGCCGGAAGCGCACGGCCCCCGCCGCGTCATCGGCCGCGGCGCTAACCATGTCAAAGGCCTCGTCGAGCGTCCAGGCGCCGGCGAGATACTCGGCGTGAGCCTCGCCCGCATAGATGACGGTCTCGAGCTGCGCGTCCGAGAGCAGGTCAAGGACGTTCTTCGGTAGGCGCGGCCGGTAGCCCGGCTTGGGTGGCGCTACCGAGGCCATGGCCGCCGATTGAACGAGCTTGGTGGGGTGAGCCCGCGAGCCGGGAATGCGGATCGCCTGAAGCCCGTAGGCCTCATAGATGGCGTCGCTGATCTTGCCGTTCTCGGCGGCCTGCCAGTCGACAGCCTCATAGGCGAGGTCGATAGCTTCCGGTTCGGCGATCGACATGCGTGGCGTGGTACTCGCCGAGCGTGTGAGATAGCCGTGCACTTTGCGGGCCGCGGCGACCGCCGATGTCGCGCTGGGAAGGGCGGCCATCACGACCGGCGGCCGCGCGGGAAGGCGCTCCTCAATCCACGTGAGGAGCGTTGCCGCATCCGGAGCGATGCCGGGAGCATCCGGGAAGAGCGAGGGATCGTCCGCCGGCACCCTGTCGATGACGGTGAGGCGCGTCGGGAAGGTCGTGCCGTGCTTGGCATAGACCGAGCCATCGATGGCGGCGGAGAAGACCATGCGACCACGCTCCTGCAGGCGAGTGAAGGCGGCGGTCCAGGTCGGATGGTCGGGCGCGAAGTTCGCACCGGTGATCGTCACCAGCCGCCCGCCGGGCGCAAGGCGCGACAGCGCCGAGGCGATGTGCCGCCAGGCCGCGTCGGCCATGCGGCCCTCGACATTGGCCATGACCGAAAAGGGCGGGTTCATCAGCACCACGCTCGGCACGGCGCCGGGATCGAGATGGTCGTCGATTTGGGCGGCGTCGAAGCGGCTGGCGGAGACGCCCGGAAAGAGACACGAGAGAAGTGCCGCGCGCGTCTCGGCAAGCTCGTTGAGGATGAGCGAGGCGCCGGCTATCTCGGCCAGGATGGCGAGCAGCCCGGTGCCGGCGGAAGGCTCCAGCACACGGTCGCCGGGCGTGATGGCGGCGGCCGTTGCGGCGACCAGGCCGAGCGGAATCGGCGTCGAGAACTGCTGGAAGGTCTGTGCTTCTTCGGACCGGCGCGTATGCGTCGGCATCAGCCCTGCGATCTTCGACAAAGCGGACAGCCGTGCAGCCGGAGATTCGGCTTTGCGGGAGAGCGCCTTTCCGTACTTGCGGAGGAAAAGGACCGTTGCGGCCTCGCAGGCATCGTAGGCCTGCTTCCAGTCCCAGGCGCCGGCGGCGTCGGAGGCGCCGAATGCGGCTTCCATCGCCGAGCGGAGCTTTGTCGCGTCGATGCACTCGCCGCGTTCGAGACGGGGAAGCAGCAGGCCGGCGGCGGCGAAGATAGCGCCGGCAGCACGGGTTTGGGCGAGCGGGAGCGGCGCGGCGGTTGGAACCGCCGCGGCGGGCGAGATCATGTACATGGTGTGAACCTCGGGAGAGCGGGGACAGGACCGAGCCGCGCGGCGCTCTCTCTGGACCGCACGGTTTCCAAACCCATCCCGGCCCGCCTCTCCCTCTCAGGTCCCGCCGAAGCTAAAATGAAACAAGCGCCCCGCCATGAGGTTGAGCGCTTGCCGGTATCAACCGATCTCGATCATATTCCGCCGTCAGGCTCCGACTTCTGTAGCAAACCTTTGGCGTCGTCGGGATCGGGCGGCAGGTAGGCATCATAGGGATTGCCGTCGGCAAGATGACCGAACGGGGTGAACACGTAGTCCGCGCCCTCCCGCCCGACCGCGCAGATTACATAACGCCGCTGCCCGGTCGCCGCGTCGGCGCATTCCATCAACGCGAGGTTGCCGTCGCTGGCGGCACGAAGCAGCGTCTGGAAGTTGCTGCGGGCATGGTCGGGAATGCTCATGGCAAGTCCTTCGCATCTCCGGGTTCAACTGGATCGCGGGCGGCCCGCGAGGATCGCTTCGCCGCGCGCGATCGCCCATTCGGCCTTGCCGAGCCACCCCGGCGGCGTCGGTCGGCGGGCCCTTAGCATCGCCGACAATGATCTTGAGCAAGCCAGCATGAGTTCGAATTGTGCGGCCTTGCGCTGCACCGCTTCCCCAAAATGTGCATGAACCGGAATGGCCTGTCCACGATACGCGGCACCGGCGCCCTCCCATATGCCGGTGACATGGGCTTCGCCCGAGGACTCGCAATCCTCCCGCTGACCCGAACAGTCAGTGTCCTCGATGGCAAATCGGCACGCGACGTCGGGTGTCTCAGCCAAATAGGTTGAATGCCGGAACACTGGTAGGTGGTACGTCGTCTCGATGGTGAATTGCGGCATTTGCTGCTCCTGAAAAAGGGCGGCCCGGCGTTCGTCTCCGAGCCCCGGCCGGCGGGTCGAGGTTGATGTCCATGCGTGCAGGTGTTACGCCGCCGCCCGCCCCTCGACGACGTCGGCGCCGACTTCGTCAGCGGTGACGTCTTCAAGACGCGCATTGCGGTACCCGGTCTTGGCCAACCAGAGTGCGGCCGCCTCCCGGCTCTCGGCGAGGTACAGCAACTCTTCGTCGTCGCCGATCTGCTGCAGGACCCGGACCATGCCGATACCGGGCTGCTCGACGATCTTGAAGCTGAGGTCGCTGTCGACCGAGTAGGTTCGCATGACCGTCACGAGGATGACGCCGCCGGAGGAGAAGTTACCTTCATTGAGCGTGATCGAGGCCGGTGCGCTGTAGGTCGGACGGTCGCGCGGCGATGCCTTGCGGACCAGACGGCCGAGGCGTTGCGACGGCCCCAGTCGGCGAGCTTGCGGGTAAAGCGCGCCGGCGGTTTGGGGGTGCCGTCCGAGTACTGGATCAGCGAGCCTAGCGGGGCGTTGTCATAGACGATGTGGGCGGACATGGATGTCTCCTGAAACGAAAAGGCCCGACAGGGCGTCGGGCCATGAGGGTGAGGTGAAGGGGAACGGGGCGACCGGAGTCGCCCCGTCGATGGGTGCTATTCGGCAGCGACAGCGTGTGCGATGACCTCATCGGCTGCCGCCGAGTCGTCTTCGTCATCGCCGGCGAGGAATTCGGGCAGGTCAGGTTCCTCGCCCTCGCCCGGCTGCGCGGGCCGTGCGTCATGATCGATCAGACGGAGCGGTTCGGGTAGCCAGCCACTATCGGCAAGGAGGCGTTCGGCCTCCTTGGCCATGTCGCCCTTCTTGAGGTGGTCGATGAGTTGAGCCGCCTGCTCGCTGGCACCTTCGCGCACGGCTTCGAGGATGCGGGACTTGGTGACCCGGCCGAGATAATTATCGACCGTCGGCCGCCAGCCCGCATCCACCATGTCGAGCCCGGTGGCGTGGGAGAGCCGGTCGGCTTCGCGCAAGCGCTGCTCCAGCCCGTGCTGGGAAACGCCGCTGCCATAGGGGTTAGGTCGCTCGAACAGCGCGTTGATCCCATAGCTGACGCAATGCGCCAGCAGTGCGTGCTGACTGGCTTCATCGAGACTGTCGAGCCAAGCCCACAGAGTCTGATCGTCACCGAGCGGAATGTCGCCCTTCCACGCCTCATGGCGTTCGTCGATCGCCTTGGCCGCGGGGCTGTCTTTCAGCTCGGCGTCTTGCGTCGGCAAGTGGACATGTCGGACGAACGCCTCGAGGCAGCCAGTCGCGGAGCGATGACCGAAGGTGTCGAGGACGAGCCGATGCAACAGCGCCGTGATGGCCACATGCTGGTTCTCGGCCACGGCATTGCGCAGCGCCAACGTGCGATACGCGGTGAGCTCGATCACCAGGCGTTCGGGCAGCGGCTTGATGGCGTCGCCGTCATCCTCATCGGGCTCGGACGTTTGCGCGCCGATGGTGATGGTGGCGCGGCGAACCGAAGGATCGTCGCTTCCCTCCTCGCTCCCGGTCACACCGCCGGGCTCGGCGGCGTCGCCGTCGACCGCTTCCAGCGCTTCGTCCTCGGGGCGCACATATCCGCGATCGACGACCAGGTCACCGTCACGGTTGATGCTGATGAAGGCACCGGCGCGGCCGATATCGGCGGGATCGTAGTTCATCGGGCGGCTCTCGAACGCCTCCAGCACAGACTCGATCTCGCCGAGACGTTGATCGACCGCGTCGGGGAGTTCGTCGGATTCACCATACTCGGCTTCCAGCCGTTCGTACTCCGCGCGCAGGGCTTCGCGTTCCGCCCGCTCCGCGTCGGTCAGATCGACGGGGGTGCCGGCCAGTGCCCGCAGACCGTGATTATGGCCATAAGGCAGATCGACATCGACCACGATCCACTTCCAGCCCTCCGTCGCGATTTCGTCGGCGATCGACTTCAGCTTGTCGCGGACCAAGCGGTCGAGCAGAGCGGGGTCCTGAAGCCAGCCGCCATTCTCGGCCTCGAACAGGTCGCGCAGCACCATGCCGCCGGCAGCGACATACGCGTCGACACCGACGAACAGCGCCCGGCGATCGCTTGCCCGCACAGTGGTTTCCGTCAAAAGGCGCCGGATCTGCTGCGGCTCCTTCGACCAGGAGTTCTCGAGCGCCTCCCAGACCTGCTCCTGACGGGCGTGATCGTCGGTCACGGTAAAGGCCATGAGATGCTCGAGTTGCATTCCCTCCTGCTCGTAGACCTCGTGCAGCTTGGGCGAAACTTTTGCGAGCCGCAGGCGCTGCTGGACAAAGGTAGCGGACACGAAGAAGCGTGCCGCAATCTCCTCATGGCTGGCGCCCTGATCGTGCAGGGTCTGGAAGGCCCGGAACATATCCAGGGGATGTAAATCTTCGCGCTGAAAATTCTCGGCCAGCGAGTCCTCCTCGATCGGGATCGCGCTGTGGGCGTCGCTGACGACGCAGGGAACCGGCTCGGTCTTGATCATGCGCTTCTGCTTGACCAGCAGTTCCAGCGCGCGATAGCGGCGCCCACCAGCCGGCACCTCAAACATGCCGGTCTCATTGCCCTCGCCATCCAGCACTGGCCGGACGTTGAGACTCTGCAAGAGGCCGCGTCGTGCGATCGAGGCGGCGAGGTCCTCTATCGTTTCCCCGCGCTTGATGCGCCGGACATTGGCCTGGCTCAGCACCAGCTTGTTGAAGGGGATGTCACGTGAAGCGTTGAGGGTGATCTTCTGCTTGGGCGTAGCCATGTGGACTGTCTCCGCGACGGGCGGCCGAGACTCTCTCGACCTCCAAACCCGTCAAAAGAAACGGGCGCAGCCCTCTCACTCTGAGGACTGCGCGGCACACCGAAAATCCGGAGGGCGACAGGGCCGCAGACACGACTTTGCGCATCTGGCATTGGGGATTTCAAGCTGAGATCTCACGCGCCGTCTCGGCCAGACTGGGCGGCGTGGTAGAGGATGCGTTCCGCGTCGCGAAGGCTTTCCGGCCCGGCGGGCGGCCTCTGCCCAGACCGAAATCGGTAGGTCGGTGGTAAAGAGGATATCGCGCTCGATACCCACGCGGATAGGCAGCCCGACCGACGTCATCTCGAAGAGCGAGAAACTGCCCTGCTCGGGATATCCGAGACCGGCGAGACCNTCAGACGTGTGCTCTTCCGATCTTTGAAGAGCTTCACGACCGGTACGTGATCGGCGTTAACCCACTGTGTCGCCGGCCGCCTCATCCCCTTCGGTGCCGGCCCAGCGTGCTCCTGGACGCGCTTCCATAGCCGTTCGCGAATAGGGCGGCTGGAGTTGATGAACGCTGAGCCTACATACTGGCCGGTCTTCCGGTCGGCCATCAGCGCAAAGGCCGGCTTGCCGGGTTCACGCTCGACGCCAAGCAAATCGTATTCTTCCACCATGTAGCTTTTCACCTTCAGCCAGGCGGACGACCGGCCGCTGCGGTATTTGCTGTCACGTCGCTTCGATACCATACCCTCAAGGCCGGCTTCATCGATCAGGTGGAATATGGCTTTAGCGTCTCCGGGCAGCGCTTGGCTGAACTGGATGCGGTCATCAGGCAAGATGAGGCCTTCCAGGATTTCGCGTCTGTCTTCGATATCCATGTCCCGCAGATCGTGACCGTTCAAGTGGAGGAGATCGAAGGCGACGAAGTAGAGGTCATGCTGGCGGCTGGTGATGGCTTTGCGCAGCGCCTGATAGTCCGAAAGGCCGGCTTCGTTGAGTACGACTATTTCGCCGTCTATGATGGCATTCTCAACGCCAAGGCGTTTTGCGGCACCGGCCAGATCCCTGTATTTTGCCGTCCAATTGTGGCCGTTGCGCGTGAAGATGCGCACGTCATGATCGATGATGATTTGGCTGCGGTAGCCGTCGAACTTGACTTCGTGAATCCATTCGTCGCCTTCGGGAGGCTTCTCGACCAAGGTCGGCAGCAAAGGCTCGACGAACTTTAGACGCATGAACTCACCCACACCCGGCGATTCAATTAGCTTGTGCTGAAATGGTTCCGAAACCGGAAAACCGGCTTTTGGTGCAACAAACACGCTAAATGAACGTTGCTCGATATTCGCAGGAGGAATCGAGATATGGCCGATGACAAGAGCAAGCGGGATTTCCGCGATCGGGACCGTATCTCAGCCGACGAGGATTATGAAGTTGAATATTTCGCAACAAAGACCGGCATCACACCCCAGCAGGTCAAAGAGTTGATTGCGAAGCACGGCAACCAACGCGAGACGTTGGAGCGGGAAGCCAAGGCGCTGCGGAAACAATGACCAGGCTATCTGATCTCGGCAGACCACTGATCGGGCACCGACATGAAGGCCCGCCCGCGAGCGAACTCGCGCATTTCCTCCCTTGCCCTGTTTGCGGGCAACAGATCGATATGCGCGATTTTCGCCAGGTCACCTATCATGCCGATCCGCAGCACGAGCCGCTCGAACTGGACGCGTAGGACGCAAAAAGCTCGACTGCTGAATTGAGTTTTAATCCATGTTTTGGCGAAACGTGGCGGGGCTGCACCGGCCATTGCTATGGGTCCAACCGCCGATTCAATTGGCTCGTGCTGAAATGGGTCCAAGATCAAATAGGCATGGAAACCAAAAAGCTCTTGTTGCGTTCGGCGCACTAAAAGGTCGGGAGGTTGTGCCATGGGCACCTTTTTACCGCTGTTCGTTAAGCTGGTAGACCGTAAATCAATGACGGTTTCCTCTATCTGTGAGGCCGAGGAAGCGCTCCAGGGGCAGTGGCCAAATAAGGGTGCGGCGGCCTATAGGGATGCGTGCCGATTGATCGCGGAGGCCAAGGATGGAAGCTGCAGTCCGGCCGTAGCATTTGCGGCGTTCAAGGCCGCCGCTATCGACCAGCACCTGCTGCAGCCCGAGCCCGGCGCTCGGCATGTTCGACACAACGTGCCATAAACCATCGTGATGATTAACCGCCGTCCCCCAGTATCAAATAGGGACCGACACAGGGGAGTCTCGCTTGGTCGCGCGACGGTGGGCTCGCACCGACCGGGGCAGGTGATGCGAGCCCGGCCGAGTCTTGCGGGACCTCGACCAGCAGCGAACNACGGTGGGCTCGCACCGACCGGGGCAGGTGATGCGAGCCCGGCCGAGTCTTGCGGGACCTCGACCAGCAGCGAACACCCACTCGCTGCCGTTCTATCAACAAGCCCCCAAATTTCAGGTTCCGCTAACGTACAAAAAAGCCCACCAGCCGTTGAGGTAGTGGGCAGTTTTGGGAGACGCTGATATGGGAACAGTGCGACCGCCCGAAGTGTTTCGAGGCGACGATATTCCAAGGGGGATTCACAGATCCGCGCTTTCGATGTTCAGCGAAGGGCGGTCAAGTTGCTCGCCTTGGGGGAGCTTCCAATCCTAGACGAGAAGACTGATCGCTCGCGAAAGCGACGGCATCTGCCTCATTTTCGAATGCTCGGGAATACGTTTCACCGTTCCTCCCTATGATGCGAACAACCCACTCGCCTAACGAATGGCGGACCTCTAGGAAGAGGGAAGACGAAAACGGCGGCCGGTAAGTGACGCTGTCCAATGCCCTCGGGAGGCTTGTCCCGCCAAAATCGGCTCCATGATCGGAGGAATGAACTTCACGCATGCACTGACTCCCGAGACCGCGAGTCAATTAGCGCGTGCTTAATTAGTTCCNATCGGAGGAATGAACTTCACGCATGCACTGACTCCCGAGACCGCGAGTCAATTAGCGCGTGCTTAATTAGTTCCGGAGCGTTTTAACGAATCGTTGACAGCGCTGTCCCAGAATAGGACGGCGCGGTCAACCCCAACCTTGGCTGCGCAGGCGGCTCTGGCATCGAGTTCCACCCCGAACTGTCGGAGCCGCCACCCACATTCCGCAATTTACCAGCAATGGTTGAATCAACCGTTACTGCACGTGCTTTCCATGGCGCTTCCCCGATCCTTAGACTTTGACGAACAAACCGGGGATACACAGAGGCGTTCCGATCTAGACTCGACCGATGGAAACCATCTTCGATGACATCGCCAACGCCCTCAGAGAGCCCCGCCAGGATGCTTGGCGCCCTGTCCGCGCCTTCGGCCCTTGATCTTGCCGACAAGCTGTTCCTTGGCCTGCCATAGGCCTGGGTGTTGGCTTCGGAATGGCGATCTCGGGTTAGCCGGCCCCGATCAGGTAAAACAATGCGCTAAGAACCGCAGCGACTGATGCCCCGGCTATGAGCATGGCGGCGGTGCTGTTTGCGCCGATTGGCAGGCTTCTTCCCGTCCGCACCCGCGTATGCGCTGTAAATTCGCCGCCCGTCGTCACCGAACCTATCGATGTTCGGGTAAGCCTTCTTAGGCTTGGATCTCGGTCGAAGTATTTTCATGGCCTAGCCCGGATCGTGAACAACACCCGAAGTTTAGCGGCTCCTGATGTATGGACTCGAGCGTGGAATGGACGCGTTCTTTGCACGGGGGGAGAGAGGGCGTGGGCAAAGTCCAGCGTCATGGAGGGGCTAACCAGGCCGACCGCTGGCGCAAGAACGCCAAGCGGCGGCGGTTGTGGCGATGGCAATACTGCCGGCGCTGGTGATGGTTCCCTTGACCGCTTTTTTCACCGTTAACCGACAAGCTCTCGACACCTCCAATATGGTTCTGGGAGGTGAAGGGCAGCTCCCTCTTTCTGCTAAGAAGGTACTCGGAGGCCGTCGGTTCGTATCAGAAGGCCGGCGACCAATTCTTCATTCATCCCTTTCTCGCAGCGGCGTACGCTCATTTGGGCGAGACGCAGAAGGCGCGTGCTGAAGTTCAGGAAGCACTGATAAGGAAACACGACCTGACTATCCGGCTGATTTCACGTCTCCCGTTCGCCCACCAAGTCGACCTCGAGCTTTTCACGTCAGGCTTCAGAAAGGCCGGTTTTCCCGCGTGAACGCACCTTCGGGAGCGCGCCGGTCAGGCCCGACAGCCGAATGCACCCCAACAGGTCATCGAACCCCCTTAACCGAGATCGAAGTCGAGGGGCGTCGGCACGCATCGGCTTCGGGGCTAGCATTCCGCGCGTCTCGTCTTCTGGACTCTTCGTTGAAACAGTCGCATCCTCTCTGCGGGGATGAGGGCGTGGACAAATACCGATACGACAATCGATCTGATCGCTGGCGAAAGCGAACCGGTGCCAAGCATAGCCGTGCGCACCGATGGGCGAATGTGCCGCGGCGCCTGATTTTGGTGACTGCGGTAGCGGCTGGCGCTCTGGTCGCGCAAACCGCCATCCAGCACAGCGAAAGTTTGCCAGAGATCAATGCATCGAATTGGTTCGGCTCGAAGCCGGCGCCGATCGCCGGTGTCGCGTCTGTGATCGACGGCGACACGATCGAGATCCACGGACAGCGCATCCGCTTCAACGGCATCGATGCGCCCGAGAGTAAGCAATATTGCGAAGACGCTAAGGGCTTCGAATACGCCTGCGGGCGCCATGCTGCCCAAGCCTTGGACGAGTTCCTGGCTGCATTGCGTCCGTTGCATTGCAGCTTTGTTAACCGAGACCGGTACGGCCGGCTTGTTGGGGATTGCGATCGCGCCGACGGTCGCAACGTCCAGAGCTGGCTTGTCGAGCGGGGCTTGGCACTAGATTGGCCGCGCTACAGCCACGGAGCCTACGCAAGACAGCAGGCGAAGGCCCAGGCGGCGAAGGTCGGTCTGTGGGCTGGAGCGTTTCAGGCGCCATGGGATTGGCGCGCAGAGCATGCGAACGGCACCACCAGGCCGTCAGCAAAACAACCACTCGGTATCATGCGTAATGGGCAGGTGGCGCAGAGCTATTCTTGTCAGCCACGGCGAACCTGTCCCCAGATCAGCTCATGCAACGAGGCGAACTGGTATTTGGCCAACTGCTCTTGGGGCGGCAAGCTTGACCGCGACAAGGACGGCATTCCTTGCGAGAGCCTTTGCTAAGTCCGCAGTGAGAGGGACATGGCATGATCGTCGTCGACTTTGCCCTTTTTGCCTCCACGGCGCAGACCAAGGGGAACTCTGTGGTCGCCCAGAGCCTTCCGCAAGGCTACTGGCGAAGGCAATCAATCGGTCACCGCCGCCAAGATACGCGGCGTCTGGCGCCGCAGCGACGAGTATAGGAGAATTCCGACCTTGGCCCGCTCAGCGTGCCTGAACTCCTGCGCAACTGAGGCAGAGCGATGTGCGGACGTTACACCAAATATCTGTCGTGGTCGGAAATCCACCGGCTCTACCGCCTGACTGCGCCGGCGGAGACGGGCCGCAACGACGAGCCCCGGTACAACATTGCGCCGACTCAGGATGTCCCATTCGTCACTGCCGGTGAGGATGGCACCACAGGCTCCGTGAAGGGCGCTGGTGGCTGGTCCCTTTCTGGGCAAAGGAAATGCCCAAGGCGGCTATGTTCAATGCGAGGATTGAGGGCATCGATGCAGCGCCCGCCTTCCGCGACGCGCCTACAAGTCCAAGCGCTGCCTGATCCCTGCCGATGGCTTCTACGAGTGGACGATATCGCCAGCCGACGGCAAGAAAGACCCTTGGCACATCTACCAGCCAGGCCACGCGCCTTTCTCGTTCGCCGGGCTTTGGGCTTACAATTCCAATCTCGACATAACCAGCTGCACCATCATCACCGAGCCTGCCGCAGAACCGATGAAGCAGTTGCATGATCGGCAGCCTCTCATTCTCGACCCGGCCTACTATGACGCCTGGCTGGACCCGGCGACGCCCAAGGACAGCCTCAAGGACATTCTCAGCCACGACATCGACGGTCAGCTGCAGTTCAATCGCGTTGGGCGTGAGGTGAACACCAGCGCCGTCAACAAGTTGCCCAACGACCATCCCGGCCTCGTTGGGCCGATCAACCCGCTATGAGCAACGAACCGGGCCGGCTTGCCGAAGACATGACAGCGATTCCGCGCGGCCGAGAGCCGATCGAAAATCGCTTTGCGAGCATTCTGGCTGCGGCAAGCTCGGCGGGTTTGGCTTTTCGAGGCATAGACAGAAGTCACATTGGTTCTGTTGTTTGCGTCCCGGCGACGGCTATCGGTTTCTATAGGAGTTGACGTCCGACCATCTAGCGCCCCTGTTCGAGGCATGGCATCGAGAAGCTGTGAAACTCTTCAAAATGCCCCGGAAAGGTCCGGGCGAGATACCGCACCACTCTGGAATTATCCATCAACCGGTCGAAAAAGCGGTTGGCTGCGACAAGCTCCAGGCCCACCTGGCCATGACGTTCCGCGGCGCTGAGAACCGCAAGGCTTACCGCGCCGACATCGAGCACCATCGCGCCGCGCTGGTCTTCCGCCTGTGTGGTGATCGTTGAGAGATTAAAACCCTCGACCAGCAGGGCTTGCGGTGTCAGAGCGACGAGTAGTCTCGCGTAGGTGATCCTGACCCGGTCCATCGCCACCATCAGCCGGGCAATCTCCAATTGCCTGGCTGGCAGCACCTTCTGGAGCAACCCGAAGATTTTTGTTTTTACCGGCGCGTCCCGAAGCAGGTCGAGGACATCAGGGCAAATTCCGTTAACGGCTTTCCGGTTCTCGCCTGTCTCGGAAGCGGGTTTTCCGGGAGAGCAGAACATTTGCGGCTCGCGGGTCGCGCCACGCAACCTATGTGCCAGTAGGCTTGGCATTGTCCTGAAGCCCTCGGACACCAGCGTGGCGCAGAATTGCTTGTCGCGCATCATCAGGTGGAGCGCCGCTACTATCCGGTCCAGGCTCTGTTCAGACTTTGCCGCTTGCGTTACGAAATCGCGCATGCGTTTGCATTCCGTATCGTAGGTCGCCAAAAATTCGTGTGAACGAAGCCTCTTCTTGGACCCTAATGCGCCAGCAACAATATTGCTCGCATGTCTGTCGCCACCGTTTTCCAACGCACGGTAGGCGGCGTCCTTGGCTAAGCGCTTGACTACCAAGCCACGCCTCCGACAGGCTCTCGCTCTGCCAACCTGATAATGGGGTCGAGCGTGGGAAAAATATAGCTGTCCAGCGGTATCCCATTGATGGCATGCAGTTCCGATTTACCCGCGATCTCGTGGGCAGGCGCAATCAAATAGTCCCGAATGGTCAGGTCGCCGGGATTCATACGGATCAGGACGAAAATGTCGGGTAGTGGCCGTTTATCGGCCTTGGAAAACCAGCGAGGATAGCCGAAGCCGGAAACCCTGCATCGGCCCATTGTAATCGCCACCGTGATCTCCTCGTTTATCCGCAGGAGGTCCATCGCCATGTCATGGGCAGCAACCCCGCCCTGCTTATCAATCGCGCCCACAAGATCCCGGATAATCTGCAGCCTCATTGATTCCAGGTGCCGGTTCACGCCGATGAAGCGGTAGTTCTTGGATGGCTCGTATCCGATCAGTTCATATGCTTTGACAATGGTTCCAAAACGCCACTGGTAGCGTTGGGCCGGCGGGCACCCGGGATCCGCGTCGATCATGGCCAACGACAAGGCGCCACGGCGAGCCAGAAGCGCCCTTAGGGCGGCCAGCATCTCGTCGTTGGTCATGTGGCGATAGATGGTCTTGAGCACGATCTGCGCCCGATCGAACAGTTTGCTGTCGACGATCGGCTCCAGGACGTTTTCCACCCGCACCCACTGTTCGGGGGGATTGCGGACTTGATGGCTTCTCAGCCGGGCCGAATGCTTGTTCCAGACGCTGTTGCCAATGTAATTTTCGTTGGTCAGCACCGAGTGCACGGATTCCCGCGTCCATGGTCGCCCCAAATCGCTGAGCACGCCGCGCTTGTTGAGCAGTCTTGCCATCTCCAGCTCTGTCTTGCGTGTTCTGACAAAGTGACTGAAGATCCACTTCACTGTCGCAATCTCGTCAGGCGGGCCGAGCACCAGAACTATTCTATCCGCCTGCTGGCTCTTGTATTCGTAGGATGAAAGGATGCCTTTTGAGCGGCCGTGTTGATCGACAAGCAAGCGCCGCAGGCCAAAGCCGGCCTTCCCGCCCTGCCGGAAGCCCAGCCGGATCAACCTCGCCTGGCCGATGAAGACTTTTTGCGAGAGCATTCTGCTCTGCTCGGCAGCCATGCTCCGTTTGATTGCTTTGAGGACGTCTGAGCCGATGCTGCCGTCATTTGCGAATTGCTCGGCGCAAAATTCGATACGCACGCCGGCCATCTGGCATCGGTATTCGTAGGCTGCGCTTTCATCAATGTTCTGAAAACGCCCCCAACGGCTTACATCATAGACCACAACCGTCTCAAAATCGGCTCGCCCACTTTCGACATCGGCCAACAGCTTCTGAAGACCGGGGCGCCCTCCAAGGTTTAAACCGCTGCGACCGAGGTCCTCGTAAGTGGCGACAATGTCGTAAGCCATGATATCGGCATAGTCGCGAATGGCATCCGCTTGGTTGTCGATCGAGTAGGTCTGGTGTTCCGTCGACATGCGCACGTACTGCGCGGCGCGAACTCTAGGCACAGTCTGGTTCCCGCCATCTATCTTTGGCACTTTCCCCACACTCTCGACCGTTGCCCAGGCAATCTCTGCCTGGGGCATGCCCAACCTACTAGGCAGCTTCCTACGGTCCCATTAGGAATACCTCGACAGTTTGTGTCGAATGGCTCGATGTCTGATCGAGCCTCGAAGCCGCTCCTTGGGGGAACCGACCCGTGCGTCACTATATCGGACTGATCCACAAGCAAGCGGACAGCGACTTCGGCGTATCCTTTCCCGATTTTCCGGGCGTGGTCACCGCCGGCACCAGCCTGGACGACGCCCGCGCCATGGCTGAAGAGGCCCTGGCCTTCCATCTCGAAGGCCTTGTCGAGGATGGCGAAGCCATTCCCGAGCCATCATCCCTGGAAGATGTCATGTCGAACAATGACAATCTCAGCCGGGTCGCCGTCCTGGTAGCGCTCAAAGCCGAGACCACAAAGGTGGTGCGCGTCAACGTCACCATTCCCGAAGATGTCCTCGACCAGATAGATCGATATGCGGAACGCCATGGCTATAGCCGGTCCGGATTCCTGACCGCCGCCGCGAAAAAGGCGATACGCGACGAGCCAGCCTAGCTGCTCCTCAACGGATTCAAACCGAGGCGCTACCGACCTGTTCGCGCAGGCCGTTTCCGCTTTGGCAACCATTGTCTTCAAGGCCCGAGAAACCACGTCTCATTTCGTGAGAGGGCGTGCCGCCGTTTGGCCGCATTGCGCCAGCAACTGGCAACCATTCGCCCCGATCCGCGTTTGGGGCTCCAAAGGAGTTCCAAGATGATGATCAGACAAACTATTGGCGCCGTGCTCATGACTGCAGCACTTGCAGGCTGCGCGACTCAGACCGAACAGCAGCAGAGGGCAACCACAGGCGCACTCATTGGCGGCGGTGTCGGCGCCCTCGCCGGCCAGGCACTGGGCGGCAACACCGAAAGCACGGTCGTGGGTGCCGCCGGCGGTGCCTTGCTCGGCGCTGTCATCGGCCAGTCGACCACGCCGCAGCGCCGCGGCGAACAGCTTTGCCGTTACCAGGACCGTCGCGGCCGGATCTACACGGCGCCTTGTGATGATCGCTATTACAACAACGACTATTGATCCAGCCTCCCTGGAAGTGCGGCTCTCTAACCTTTGCTGCCGCCCTTCCAGGGACCCGGGATCCGTTCGGCGTTTCACAATATGAGACCCCGCTCGGTCCGACACCCTCTGCCTCATGAGCTTGCGCTTGGTGCTTGCAAGTATCCATTTCGCGGAAGCGACGTGAAGCGGTGGTTTTTGGCGCCAACAATCACATCGCATTGCGGCTGCTGAAAGTGCCGACAGCGACCACCTGAAGAACGGGGTGACGGTCACGCTGCCAAGCATCAAGGCGCCAAGCGCGCCTTGGCCAAGCGAACGGCTTGCGCTGCATGCACAAAATGTGGGATAATTTGTTGGGTGGAGATTCTCGCTCACACCATCCAAAGGCCTCCTTCGGAGGCCTTTTTCATGTCATGGTGGCTGGCAACTGAGTGCCACAACGATTAGGTGGCAGTCCCTGCCTAGGCGAAGAGTAGCACTGCCGCCAAGGTCCTTCGACCGCTTTAACGTCGTAAGCTTGGAGAACAATCCCGATGCTCAACAGCATTGCGGGCTGGCTCGATGCTGCAACTGCAATTGCCATTGTTCGGCTCCTGATTGACCTCATGAACCTGTACCGCTCCGCTGCCGCCAAGAAGGCGTCGGACGGCAGGCGCGCGAGATCAAAGCCGATACGCAAGCGCCGTCCGCGTCGCCGCTGAACCGCGTCTTCCCAACCAACTCAAACTGTGACCGCGATGGTTTGGCCCACCAGCGCCCCGTGCACTCATCATATGGCGTCGACCGTATCCAGCTCGCGTGCCCTGCTCGGTGATGCGGTCGGCGCCGACGGGTAATGATGCGGGTGGCGTCGCGAAGGCAGCCAGCCGGCGCGCCGCGCGCCTAGTCGATTTCGTCGTTAGTGGCGTGTGTTGCAAGTCAAGCACTGTGAAGCACAGCATCCAGATCGGACCTGCTGCCGTGTCGAATGGAATAGGCGCGAGTGATTTCCGCACCAAAAAGAAAAATTTCCGCCGAGTAGTAAGCCCACAACAGGATGACGAGGAGCCCACCGGCGGCCCCATATGAGGCCGCGACGGCGCTGGAGCCTATATACCAACCGATAAGCGATTTGCCGAGGGTGAACAGGGCAGCGGTCACAACAGCGCCAATCCAGACATCCCGCCATTCCAGGGTTCGATCAGGCAAGACCTTGAAGATAGCGGCCAAAATGGCAGCGAGGAGGACAAAAGAAACGACCGCGTTGATAACGGCCAGGACAAGTGTCCCGAACGGCAACTGTGCGTTGATGAGGTTGCCTAGGGCCGAAATCGCCGCGCTCGCGACTAGAGAGACGAGCAACATGAAGCCAAGTGCGGTGACCAGTCCCAGACTTACCGCACGTGCGCGCACCAGGCGCGACAACGAACTGCCCTGCGCTTCGACCTTCCATATCATGTTCAAGGACTGCTGTATTTCGCCGAAGACCCCGGAAGCGCTCACAAGCAAGGTGATGATGCCAATCACCGCCGCCCAGGTGCCGCGGGATGGCTTTTCGGATGCGCTCTTCAGTGCGGTTTGCAGGATATTTGCGCTTTCTGTACCCATCATCCCTGTGATTTGAGCGGACAATGCCGCTTGGGCTGCCTCGTGACAGAATGCGAGACCCGCAATTGCAATCACGATGAGCAGAATTGGCGCCAACGATGTTGTGGCATAAAAAGCGATTGCCGCGCCATGGCTGAGAGCATTGTCGTTGACGAACCCAACGACGGCTTCTCGCACCATTGCCCATGCATTTGTGATCCCGCGATGCATTTTTCGCCCCAGTCGAATTGGCGTTCACTAGCAATGCACCAGCACACGTGATGTTCCGGTTGCGGGCTACTAACGCCCTCAGGGAGAGCAGGCAACGTCAGTGGTTATGCGCCGCGCTTGGCGCCCTACTCCGCCGGGGTCTTCTCGAGCACCGGCGCAGTTTTCCGGCCAAAGCGCTGGACGACGAAGCGGCCCGCCTTCTGGCCGGGGACCTCGATCAGAGTGTAGGTGATCCAGGACAGCAACGTCACCGTCGGCAGCACAACGGCAACGACGATGGCGAAGCGCAGCGGCGCCGACAGTTGGTGGTCGAACTCACTGATGACGAACGCCGCGACGGGCTGCAGCACCAGCAGATGGATCAGGTAGATGCTGAAGGAAAGCTCGCCCATCAGGTGGAAGAACCGGTTGCTGAGCGTCACGGCGATCGCTCGCGCCAGCGTTCCCGCCCTTCCAGGCAGCATGCGGTAGAGAACCAGCGCAAAGAAGCCCGCCACCAGCGCTTCGCGCACCAGAAGCTTGCCCAGCCCCTGGCCGCCGCCAAAGGGCAGCGCCGCCAAAAGCATGGCCAATGCCAGATAGCGGAACGGCCTCGGTCGGGTTTGATGCACGACTCCGGCCAGCAGCATCCCGCACAGGAATATCTGCATCTTCAGCGGCAGAAAGGACGGCATCGGAAAATGGATCGACAACAGCCGCATCGCAAACACGATGACGCAGCCGATCGCCGCGACCACAAGGGCGCTCCTGATCCAGTCCAGCCTGCGAACCAGCAGCATGACGGCCGGGAACACGGCATAGAACTGCATCTCCAGCCCCAGGCTCCAGTCAGGCAGCGGCGTGCGATAGGCGAGGTTCGGCACCAGCCCAAACAGGAACGTGAGATGAGCGACGATGTTTTTCAGGCTGCCGTCGAGGTAGCGTTCCGGCGCCTGGTGCGATCTGGAGAGGAAATCGTCGATGATGATCCTGCAATCGTAGAGATAGGGGCCAAGCGCCAGCGCCAGGAAAAGCATGACATAGAACAGCGGCGCGATCCTGAAATAGCGGCGCGTCCAGAATTTCAGCCAGGTTTCCGGTCTTTGCCAAGGCTCCTTTTCCTGGCGCAGCTGATAGTGGAACACCATCAGGAAGCCGGACAGCATGATGAACAGGTCGACGCCGAGATCCGGCTCGCCGACGATCGGAATTTGCCAGCCGGTCAAAAGCATGCAGTGCCCGACCAGCACCCAGATCGCCGCAAGCGCGCGAAGCCCGTCCAGGCATTCGATGCGCGACGACTTGATGATGCTGGTTTCGTAGCTAGCCATGTTGCACTGCAGCATGGCGCCTGAGCAGCGATTGTCAACCCGGTGAGCGATGACGAATTGCGGTTACGAGTGCTGGACCGACCCTCGTATCGCCGTGCTCCATAAGTGGGTTTGGGACGAGGCCACGTGGCCCTGAAGGCCGGGACGGTCAGCCGCGCCAAACGGCGACAATTGGGCGCACTGCTGCTCGACAGCTTGTGAGCCGTGTTTGGACGGCTCTCCGTTAGCGAGGGTCCTATTTGAGCGCTCTGCAGTTCCGGCGCATCCTGGGAATTGCCGGGCACGTCACGTCAATTGGCTGAAGGCGGTCTGGGCCTTCGAAACGCAGCGATCAGCGCGACCATTATCACGCTTTCTGGAAGGGACCGACCATCGCTGATCCAGGATCGTCAAGCTAGGTTTGGCGCTGAGACGTATCGGAAATTCGTTCGCGCACGGCATGCTCGGTCTTGTCTGCTGTGGACTTCACGATCTCGCCGAGCTGATCGGCTATCGTGTCTGCTTCCATATCTTGCCGGCCAGCTTCCTGCTTGATGGTCTCATAGGCGTCGGCGGCGACCTGCTTGGCCTCATCGAGGCCCCTGTCGAGCAAAGTTTCGGCGGAATCGCGAAGCTTGTCGCCATAGGCGCCTAGTTGCTCGTCCTCCGTTGCGGTATGGGGCAGCATTGCACCTATAGCGGCGCCGATGGCGAGACCGACGGCCGCTACGGCCAAGGGTTGATCCTCCAACAGATCTTGCGCGGAGCGGCTGGCTTTCGCCGCCATGTCCCCAGTCGTCGAGCTTGCATTGGCAGCGCTTCCCGTCAGACCCGCCGCAGCGGCTCTTGCGGTGCTCGATATGGTGTCGCCGACGCTGGCAGCGCTCGAGGAGAGCGATTCCGCGGCGTCGGAGAGCGTGCCGCCCAAGCCGCCGCGCTCCCCTGCTACATCATGTCGTCCNCCAGCCGAACGGTGGGCGGTGTTTGAGGTACCGCTGCCGAACATCAGCCAGGCCAGACCTGCGCCCACCATGGTGACCGGCAAAGGATTGTCTCGGACCTGCGTTCTGAGATTGCTGAGCATGGCCGCGCTCTCCCCTCCCGAGAACAGCCCGGTGAACTCATCCAGCAATTGTCCAGGCGTCATCTTGCCTCGAATGGATTCGGCGGTCTCCATCACCCGAGCGCGAGCAGCCTCGGCCTCGCGTTCAAGTTCGGCTGCGGATTTCTCGTTCATCTCACCTGTTCCTTAATCGCGCTCGCGTCGCGCTTGAGCTGTCCCTGGGTCCGGTCGGGGGTAAGTTCCGAAGGCGCCATGCTGGCCGTCCCGGTCCGCAGCAGGATGACGCCGAGGACCGCCACGACCACACCGACCAGCAGGGAAGACCACCCCGCGCCAAGCCCTGCCCGCGTCAGCGCGATAATGAGCGCCTGCAGCAACACCAAGAGCGCGGCGAGCAGGCAAATCGCGCCGCCCAGCACTTCCGCGGCACCTGCTCCGGTTTTGGTAAGCTTTTCAGAGAGTTCGGCCCGAAACAGCCTCGCCTCGGTTTGCACCAGAGTGGTGACATTCTGGGCCAAATCGGTGACTAGCCCGGCAAGGCTGGGATTGTCCTGGTTGTTCATCTGTCCTGCTCCGCGATCTGCGTGGCCCCATCATCGCCGACCACGCCGAAATCTTGTGGACGATCAGCGGACCAACCCTTTGGCTGATCGGTGTGTGATCTGAGGCCTCCCGGAGCGGCCTCAGAATCGGGCGTTGCCGGCGGAGAAGCCTTGATNTGGCTGATCGGTGTGTGATCTGAGGCCTCCCGGAGCGGCCTCAGAATCGGGCGTTGCCGGCGGAGAAGCCTTGATGAACCGCCCGAGAGCCAATCCGGCCAACACCGATCCCGCAAGCAGGACACCGGGATTTTGCCGGCCGAAGGACTGCACGTCATCAAGGACTTGGCTAAAGGGCTTCTGTTTCAAGGACGATGAAAGCCGCTCAAGGCCACTGGCAGCATCCAAAGCGAACTTCGATGCGTTCCTTTCATCGTTGCTGGCAAGGTGATCGCTGGCCGCTCGCAGTGCACCACCCAACGCCGCCAAGCTCGATCCGATGTCGCGCTGCGCCTCCTCCGCCTTGTCGGAGATGACCTGCGTGGCTTCAGATGCATAGTCGCCAGCCTTACGGGTCACCTCGTCCCGCGCGTCGTGAAGCAACTCGCTGGCACGCTCATTTTCCTGGCGAAGTCTTTCGGAGACGTCGCTTTTCGCCTTGTCGAATTCGGTGGGCTGTCCGCCCTGATCCTTCTCATGCTGCATGAGGCCACCTAGTGAAAACCGAGGAAGGAGAGGACCGCGAGCACGACGACGATAAGGCCGATAAGATAGATGACACTGTTCATGTGCACGTCCTCCGTGGCTTTCCAACTTCGACGAACCTGCGATGTTCCGTAAGTGAGAGCATTTATCTCAGCCGAAACGAAGAGCTTCGTCAGGCACGCACCCAGTCACCAGTGAGTTGCCCTGTCCCTCGTGGGCAGGAGCCGAGTGCCGGCTGCCTCCTGTATTGCAATCTTTGCCTATTCGGCGGCCCCGCCTCGGCGTACCGGCGACCAGGGAGAACTCTCCCTTGCCGTCCATCGACGGTCCATCCTCCAACGGCCCCGCGCTGGTTCGATACCTTCGACGAAGCAATTGATGAAGGCATAGGATACGTCCTGATACACACGGGAAGGAGTTGGGACCGGCAGAAACGCGTTAAGTCCGCCCATGTCTTCAATGGCCGTGAGCCACTGCTGTGGGTCCATGGTGTCGCGCGCAATAAGGAAGGACACGATGTCCTTCATGCCGGGATCGTTGGTCATGTTGTACAGGCGGGTAGCAAGTACGCGGCCACTTCCTTCCGCAGTGACGTTTGCGACCATATCTGCGCAAGATTGCCGCCGGCGTAGGGATGCGAAGCATTGAAGGGAAACGCCGTTGGCGTTTTCAGGCAGTGCGGCCAGGCCGGTCGACAAGATTTGGCGGACGTTCATCCCGTTGAGGGCCGAGCCGCCGACCTGTCGGGGAAAGGCGGTAGCGCTTCCGCGACCACCTTACCCCCGCTGCTTTGACGCCATGCCCACCAGCTCGCCGACTCTGCGGCTGGAGATTGCACTCATCGCTAATGACTGCTGGGCGTACTTTTCTGGGGTGGATCGTGCCGGTCTGCCTGTACGCTCGAATTTCTGCCTTTGGGATTCCGCTGGGGCCAGCTCAAAGACCTGAGGCGCAAAAGCGGCCTGTCATGCATGCCTGAGCTAGGTGTTTGATCCCAGGCTTTGATGGCGCATACTTTTCGTCCGAATCAAAGGATGCGCTATGGGCCAGGTTCT